>NZ_FOCO01000010.1 GCF_900110135.1 Pseudorhodobacter antarcticus
ATTCCGCCGCGCAAGAACGCCAAGCCATGGAAACCCGACACTCCTGGCGCGATCGCGCGGAACGAGGCCCTCCGCGCGTCGAAACGCTTCGGCCGGACGATATGGCGACGATGGAGCGGCTATCACCGCCGAAGCCGCGTCGAAACAAAGATGCACTGTGTCAAACTGCTGGGTCAGCGCCTTATGGCGCGGGACTTCGACCGTCAGGTCGCGGAGTTCCAAGTTCGTGTTGCCGTCCTGAACGGCTTCACCACTCTCGGCACGCCCATTACAGAAGTCGTGGGATAAGTCTGTCCGGGGATAGGGGAACCCTCACCGTCAGACCATTTGTGCAACAGAGCCGCTTCACTCCATAAATGTATTTTGTCGCATCAATCGCCAAATGCGTTGATGTGAAGCGAGACGACACAATGCCGTCTGGTTACACTGCCCTTGGACAAATTTCGAAATTGCTAAATCAGATGGACAAACCCTGAAAAGCCCGCCCGATTTTAGTTTCTTTGAAAAGCTGACAGCCCACTCTAACTTTGCAACTTCGCCGCCGTATAAATCCGCCCCAAATCACCAGCCCACTCACCGTTGTACAACGCCAAATACCGGTCCGCCTGCGTCATCCCCGTTGCCAAACTCGCCTCCAATGGGGCCAAAAGCGCCGCTTCCCCCTGCCCCCGTGCGGCCAACCCGGCCGTCGACAAACCAACGGCAGCCCGCGCCAAATCCAGCAGTTTCACGCCGCCCGCCTCGCCCGCCAGCCCGGAAACGGAGGCCGCCACGCGCAGCCCTTCGCGGGTTTCGGCGTCCAGCCCTTTGACCAAATCCCAGGCCGCATCCAGCGCAGCAGAATCATACATCAACCCCACCCAAAACGCGGGCAGCGCCAATGTGTAATCGCGGCTGCCTATATCGGCCCCGCGCATTTCAATGTATTTCTTCACCCGCGCTTCGGGGAAAACGGTGGTCATATGGTCCGCCCAATCAGACAGAGTTGGTTTTTCGCCCGGCAGCGCAGGCAGTTCCCCTTTCAGGAAATCACGGAACGATTGGCCCAGCGCGTTGATGTAAACCCCATCGCGGTAAACAAAATACATCGGCACATCCAGCACCCAATCAACGTAGCGTTGAAAGCCCATGCCATCTTCAAACGCCCACGGCAGCATGCCCGTGCGGCTGTTATCAAGCCCCCGCCAAATCCGGCTGCGCCACGATTTATGCCCGTTCGGCTTGCCATCAAAAAACGGCGATGACGCGAACAGCGCCGTCGCCACAGGCTGCAATGCCAGCGACACCCGCAGTTTTTTCACCATATCCGCCTCGGACGCGAAGTCGAGGTTCACTTGCACCGTGCTGGTCCGGTACATCATCTGCGTGCCATGCGTGCCCACGCCGCCCATATAATCGGTCATCAACCGGTAGCGGCCTTTGGGCATCCGGTCCATCTGGTCATGCGACCATTCGGGCGCGGCCCCGACCCCGAGGAAACCCACGCCCATCGGGTCTGCGATCTGCGCCACCTCGGCCAGATGATTGTCAAATTCCGCCGCAACCTGCCCAACCGTCTCCAGCGGTGCGCCGGACAATTCAAACTGCCCGCCGGGTTCCAAACTGACGTTCGCACCATTGCGCACAAGGCCAATCAAATGGCCTTGCTCGCTGACAGGCTCCCAGCCGAATCGGTCGCGCAGCCCTTCCAGCATGGCGCGCACGGACCGCGGCCCATCATAAGGCAACGGCGCATGGGTATCGGTTAAAAATCCGAACTTTTCATGTTCCGTTCCGATGCGCCAATCGGCGGCGGGTTTGTTGCCGCTTTCCATATAGGCGGCAAGCTGGTCGAAACTTTCAATGGGGCCGCCACCGGATTGGGGAATGGACATGGGAAAGGCCTCGCATTGGGGGTTATCAATATCGGCGTAACGACTGATGTTTTGCGCGGCTCAAGTCAAGGCTGCGCGTGCAGGATGCCGCCAGATCACGCGGGTGTCAGGGCCGATGGTAAGGGCGTGACCAGCGGGGGCGGTGGTTTTGGGCGCAAGGGCTGCGACCAAAGCGCCCGTATCCATGCCGGGCAGACTGGCAAAAGCGTCAAACAAACGGTCCGCGCCCATCGCGGCCACGGGAATGTGCAAGGTTTGCCCATCGGTTTGGCGCAACCGCCAAACGCGCTGGCCGTGTTGGGTCAGCAACCGCAGCTCCTCCAACTCGCGCAGAGCCAATGCGCCGCCGGATGTGGGGCCGAAATAGCTGACTTGGCCTTCAATCAACTCCACCACGCCCGGCGCATCATCGGTTTGCGCGAAATGCAGGCGCCGCCATGCCAACAGGCCAAGGCCAAGCGCCAGCGCCACGATCAACGCGCCGATAGGCAGCAGCAAGAACCCGCCAAGGAGGGCCAGCCAAAGACCGATCACGCCAAGCGCAGCCGCGCCAAACACCCCGCGCCAGCGCCACAGGGCCGCGCGCGCTTCCTCGCGGACAAAGCTCATGCCCAATCGCCCAAATGCGCTTGCCACAGCGCCAATGCGGCCACCGCCGCCGTATCGGCGCGCAAAATGCGGGGGCCAAGGCTGGCCTGCACCACTTGCGGCATCGCGGCCAATTGCGCTTGTTCTGGTTCGGAAAAACCCCCTTCGGGACCAATAAGGATCGCCCAAGGGCCAGCGTTCCCTGCCCCCGCATCCCGCGCAGGCAAGGCCGTCACCACCCCCGCCAAATCTTCATTGCACCACAAAATGCGGCGGTCTGCGGGCCAACCTGCCAACAGCTTTGCCAGCAGCACCACATCATCGACCACAGGCAAAAAAGTGCCGCCGCATTGCTCCGCCGCCTCCACCGCATGGGCGCGCAGTTTATCGACCCTTATGCGGTCGGCATTGGTGAAGCGGGTTTGCACGGGCATAATGCGCGCGGCCCCCAATTCGGTGGCTTTTTCCACAATAAAATCCGTGCGCGCCTTTTTGATGGGGGCAAACAGCAGCCACAGGTCCGGCGGCATCTGCAACGGCTTGGTTTGCGCCACACACACCAGCAAACCCTTACGCTTGCCCGCCTCCGCCACCTCGGCCCGCCATTCACCGCTTATGCCGTCAAACAGCAACACCGCAGACCCGACGCCAAGCCGCATCACGGCAAACAGGTAATTTGCCTGCCCTTCATTTAGGGCAACGACTTGCCCCGCCCCAAGCGGGTGATCTACAAAGAGTCTGATTTTTGCATCATTCATCGGGGCAATCTATGACCGCGCCACAGCAAACACCAGAGGGCGGATATGTCGCCGATGCCCCCGCCGGCAATTGGGTGGACCGCTTTGCGCCCGCGCGCAGCCGCCCCTATCTGCGCCTGTCGCGCGCGGACCGGCCCATCGGCACATGGTTGCTGCTTATTCCCTGCTTTTGGGGGCTGGCGCTGGCCGCAACGCCCACGGGTTTCACCGCGTTCGATCTGTGGATTGCGCTGGGTTGCACGCTGGGGGCTGCGTTGATGCGGGGTGCGGGCTGCACGTGGAACGACATCACCGACCGCGATTTTGATGCCGCCGTGGCCCGCACCAAAAGCAGGCCCATCCCATCGGGCCAAGTCACCGTGAAACAAGCGCTGGTTTGGATGATCGGGCAATGCGCGCTTGGCGCGGCGATACTGTTCACGTTCAACACGCTGGCGGTTACGCTGGGCGTGGCATCGCTGGCGCTGGTTGCCGTGTACCCTTTTGCCAAACGCTTCACATGGTGGCCGCAAATGTTCCTTGGGCTGGCGTTCAATTGGGGCGTTTTGGTCGCTTGGGCCGCACATGCAGGCACCTTGCCCCCTGCTGCAATTCTTTTGTGGCTGTCCGGCATCGCATGGACCCTGTTTTACGACACCATCTATGCCCATCAGGATAAGGAGGATGACGCGATGATTGGCGTCAAATCCACCGCGCGGCTGTTTGGCGACAAAAACACCAAAATCTGGCTGCGCGGGTTTTTCATCGCCGCCACCTTGCTAATGACCGTGGCCGTTATTCAAACCCTTGCCCCGCACGCGCCCAGCTTGCCCAAACTGGTCGTCGCCTTGGTTGGCGTCTGGGGGTTTGGCTGGCATCTGGCGCAGCAATTGGCGCGGCTGGACACCACAGACCCTGCCAAATGCCTTGTGCTGTTTCGCTCCAACCGAAATGCGGGCCTGATCGCTGCGCTGTTTTTTGCCGGTGCGGCATTGCTTTGATTGAACCTTGCGCATCAAAGGCCTATGGAATGTGCAGTCGTCTATAGCAGTGGCCTGATGCATCTTCGTAAAACAGTTCTTACCGTCGCTGCCGTGCTGCTCGCCGGCCTTCTTGCAACGCTTGGGGCGTGGTGGTCGGCGCTGGCCATTGAAAACCGGTCTGCCGCTGCCGTGAAAACCAAAATCCTGACCGAAGGAATCACTTGGGTCAGCGTTGAGGCGAACGGGCTGCAAGTGCGCCTGATCGGCGTCGCCCCGAATGAAGCATCGCGGTTTCGCGTGGTGAATATGGCAGGCACCGTGGTGCAATCCAGCCGCGTGCGCGACCAGCTAGAGGTGACGGCGATGCGCGCGATCGAGGCACCGCGATTCTCGCTGGAAATTCTGCGCAATGATGATGGCATCTCCCTGATCGGCCTTGTGCCGGGCAAAGAGGTGGACGAAACCCTGACCACCAGCATCGCGGCAATCACCCAAGGGGCCGAAATTTCTGACATGTTGGAAAGCGCGGATTATCCCGCCCCCGACGGTTGGGATGACGCGCTGACCTATGGTTTGGCGGCGCTGCGCCTGCTGCCCCGGTCCAAAATCTCGGTGGCCGCCGATGCTGTCACCATCACCGCCATTTCCGAAA
This sequence comes from Pseudorhodobacter antarcticus, assembly GCF_900110135.1. Classification (GTDB taxonomy): domain Bacteria; phylum Pseudomonadota; class Alphaproteobacteria; order Rhodobacterales; family Rhodobacteraceae; genus Pseudorhodobacter; species Pseudorhodobacter antarcticus. The sequence continues at coordinate 4,835 of NZ_FOCO01000010.1, forward strand.
GTGTCGACCAAAAGCGCAAGCTGGAGGCCGATCTGGCCCGGCTTGCCCCTTCCAACCTACGGGTAAAGCTGGATATTTCTGCCCCCCGCCCGGTGCTGACGCCCTTTACCCTGCGCTTTGTGCTGGATGATGCGGGCCCCCGGTTTGATGCCTGTTCCGCCGATACCGAACGGGCGCGCACGCGTATTTTGGCGGCAGGTGTGTCGGCGGGTATCACGGGCAAAACCAGTTGCACCATCGGGCTTGGGGTGCCATCGCCGCGCTGGTCCGAAGCGGCCGAACTCGGGATCAAAGCGATAAAAACCCTTGGCGCGGGCACCATCACCTTTTCGGATGCGGATGTGACCCTGCTGGGGGCCACAACCACCACGCAGGCCGAATTTGACCGCGTTGTTGGCGATTTGCAGGCGGGGCTGCCGCCCGTGTTCTCGCTTGATGCCACCTTGCCGCCGAAGGCCGCGACCAGCGTGGCAGGCCCCGCCGAATTTACCGCCGTTCTGTCGGATGATGGGCGCGTGCAGTTGCGCGGTCGCCTATCGGATGATGTGCTGCGCTATGCCGCCGACAGTTATTCCAAATCGCAATTTGGCGCGGACCGCGTGTACACCGCCACCCTGCTGGATGAAGATTTGCCAGATGGTTGGTCCGTGCGCGTGCTGGCGGGCCTCGAATCACTGGCGCTGCTGCATCATGGGTCGCTGACCGTGCGCGCCGACACGGTAGAGGTGACGGGGGTTACCGGGAAACCCGATGGGCGCGCGCGCATTTCGCAAATTTTGTCGGACAAGCTGGGGCAAGGCAAAACATTCCGCATCAGCGTGACCTATGACGAACAGTTTGACCCGCTGGCCGCCCTACCCACCCCGCAGGAATGTGCCGCCGATATGAACGCGGTGATGAAGCGCGAAAAGATCACATTCGCGCCCGGCTCTGCCGAAGTTGATGGGGCCGCGTCCAAAATCATGGGCGATCTGGCCGCGATTTTGGGCAATTGCCCCCCGTTGGAACTTGAAATTGGCGGTCACACCGACAGCCAAGGGTCGGACGCAGGCAACCGCGCCCTAAGCCAAGCGCGCGCGGAGGCGGTATTGACCGCGTTGCAAGGGCGCGGGTTGCAAGTCGCCGGGTTCAACGCCAAAGGATACGGCGCGGACACGCCCGTCGCCGACAATGGCACCGAACCGGGCCGAGAGGCGAACCGCCGGATCGAATTTAAGCTGTTGAACGTGCCCGCAGATGTCGCCCCATCGCCAGTTGCGTTGGCGGATGCAGCACTTGCTGGGCAGCAAAACGCAGCCCCCAGCGCGCAAACCGTTGACGGTGAAACCTTTGTCTTTGCGCCCACCGATGAAAAATGGCGGCGTCCCCGCCGTAAGCCTTAAACTGTGAACTGTAAGCCGCAACTGACCTAAATCCGCCCTTCTCTACAGGTAACGCCCCCCATGAACCGCACCGAATTTATCATCGCCACCACCATCATTTTGTTCGTGGCTTTCATGCTGGGTTGGTTCACGCATTGGGTCCTGCACCGCTTTACCCGCGTGGCAGGCGGCGATGTGACAGAGGTGGATAACCTTGCTCAATCCCTGCATGAGGCCGAGGAGATGCGCGACCAAGCCATCTTGTATCTGGAACAGCGCGAGGCGGAATTGACCAACCAAATCAGCCAGACAGAGGCCGAACTGCGCGCCGCAATGGAAGGTCTGCGCGAGGCGCGGCACGAGGCCGAAGAAATGCGCGCCTATATCGAACGGATGCACAGCGCAGCCAGCTAACGGTCGCAGGCGCAAACGGCGCGCCCGCTATTTGGGCAGTCGTTAGGATTTGGCGTTAGGGTTTGGCGTTAAGGTGCGGCGCAGCCTTTTACTTCTACCGCGCGGTGTTTGCCCAACACGGTCACCACAATCGCATCGCGTTGCAGCCCGAACGCACCGCCCGTTGGCCCCACCATATCCACTACCGCGCGCAACTGCCCGCCGTTGCGGGTCACATCGGCAGGCGACACCCAAACACCCGGCAGCCCCGGTTCCAGCACAACCACTTCTGGCCCGCCGGTCGATGGCATGGTCAGCACCGCCGTCACCCGCAGCCCATCCTTTTGCGGCGTCACCTCACATGTGACACCCGTCACCCCCGCCTCCTTGGCGGTGGAGGGTCGCTGGCCCAGCGCGCGGCGAATGGTGGCATCGGCCACACCGGGGCGCGGCAAATTTGCGCCCACCTGAAAGGATGCGGGCACGCAAATATCCGAACACACGCCCACATCGACCGCCGCCCGCAGGTTGACGGGTTTTGTGGGGTCAATTGGCACCACCTCAACAGGCAAAACCAATTCATGGCTGTACCCGATGGATTGCATGCCGCCCACATGAAACACCTCGGGGCGCGGCCAATGAAAGCGCACTGATTTCACGTTCTGCGACCCCGACCAGTCAAAATGCGGCGGTATCCCCGCATCGCCCGGCGCGCGCCAATAGGTTTTCCACCCATCCTGCAACGTCAGATGAAACGCCACCATCTGCCCGCCGCCTTCGGTCTGCCAGCCTGCGCGCAAATCGGCGCGCAACACGTCAGGCTGCGCATGCACCGGCCCGCCCATCAGGCAGGCGACAAGGGAAAACGCGATCATAAAGGGTCTATGTGTCATACCGCCCAATTAGACATCCCGCGCGCCATTGCACAACTGCACGCGCGCCAAATTTTGCCAACAATCGCGTGATCTTGCCGCAAGGGCCAATTAGAACTTGAGGAATGGCAACCCCCGGCCCATGTTACAGGTATGGAAACGCACGCGATGAACCTGACCGGCAGCTTGCTGATCGCCATGCCGGGGCTGCAAGATCCGCGCTTTGATGCAGCGGTGATCTTGATCTGCGCCCATTCCGCAGATGGGGCGATGGGGTTGATTGTCAACAAACCCGTCACCGATCTGACCTTTGCCAAACTGTTGGAACAACTCGGCATCCCGCACCAACCGCAGGGGCGCGGCATTTCGGTGCATTTTGGCGGCCCGGTGGAACGCGGGCGCGGTTTTGTGCTGCATTCGCCCGATTACAAAACCAAAGATGGCACGATGGACATCGCGGGCCGCTTTGGCATGACCGCGACCCAAGATATCTTGCGCGCGCTTGGCCGGGGCGAAGGGCCGTCCACCGCCCTGCTTGCACTTGGATACGCCGGATGGGGACCGGGCCAGTTGGAGGAGGAGATTGCCCGCAATGACTGGCTTACCTCTGATGCGCCCGACACGCTGGTGTTTTCGACCGAGGATGCGGGCAAATGGGCCACCGCCCTGCGCCATATCGGGGTGGAACCGTTCGCGCTGTCGGCCACGCCGGGCCGCGCCTGACCCTTTGGCACGGCACTAAATAAGGGCGTAGGGTGGGTGCAACCCACCGCCCCCTGGGCGCCCTAACCAACGCGCCCGGCTAACACCTCCTTAAGGCCCAATCGTGAAACATTGCATGGCGCGGGCTTGCAGCCGCCGACAGGCCAAATCCGCCTGTTCTTGCGTCAATCCCATGTAATTTGCGTCATATCCGCCTTTGCGCTCCATCACTTTGCGCAACCCATCGCGCAACGTGGTGCTTTCGGCCAATGCGATCTGCATCAGGGTCCGTTCCGCTGTGGCGCGTGACGCATAGCGCCCCACATTCACACCCCAATGCCGCCCGCCCGATGTGGACACCCGCGTGACCACAACCGGGGCCGCTTTTGGTGCATCCTTTGCAGGCTCTGCCGATGCCATCAGCAATTTGGCTGGGCGGCGCTGGGGGGCCGCGTCTACGGCAGGCGCACCAACCACACCCAGCGGCTTTTCAATCGTCACCACTTCGGCCCAATCGGCCGCCGCAACCTCTACCTGCTCTGGCTCTGGCGCGGGTTCGATTGCGGCCACCACGGCGGGGGCCGCCGACGCTTGCGCCACCACTTCGGGCGCCACGCCCGTCACTTGCGCCAACATGCTGGCAATATCATCCTGCATTGCCACAACCGCGTTCGCTGTGGCCGCAATTTTATCATCACTCATGGGCCGCGATTTGGGCCGGGGCGATGATTTCACCGATGTCACCAAGCGGATCGTCTTGCCTGCACTGCGCCCTTCACCATTGCCTTGGGTGGACCCGGTGCCCACATCCAGCGTGGTATCGGCCACCACTTCGACATCGCCGCCGGGCACATTGGCAGGCGCAGGGCGGCGCACCGCCACATTATCCTTGGCCGCGCCAAAGCCCAAATCCATCAGCCCGGCCATCTTGGCATTGCGGTGCGCAGTGGATTGCCCGCCAAAAACGGTTGCAATAATCCGCTTGTTGCCGCGTTCCGCCGATGCGGTCAGGTTGAACCCCGCCGCGGATGTGTACCCGGTCTTGATCCCATCCGCGCCCTTATAGGCGTCCAGAAACCGGCGGTTGGTGTTGCGCACCGTTGTCATCCCTGCATCGGTCGAACGCCGCGAGAAAATGTTATAATATTCGGGAAAATCATAAAACAACCGCCGCCCCAGCGTGTTCATGTCCCGCGCGGTTGACAGATGCCCGGCTTGCGTCAATCCATTCGCATTCTTAAACGTGGAACTGCGCATCCCCAGCGCCTTGGCTGTCTGGGTCATGCGGGCCGCAAACCGCGCCTCATTGCCACCCAGATGGTCGCCAATCGCCGATGCCGCATCATTGGCCGATTTCACCGCCGCCGCCCGGATCAAATACCGCAGCGCAATCTTTTGCCCTGACTTCAACCCCAACCGCGATGGCGGCTTGGACGCCGCATTTTTCGACACCGTAATCATGGTGTCCAGCGTCACCTCGCCGCGCCGAATGGCGTCAAACGCGATGTACAGCGTCAACATTTTGGTCAGCGATGCCGGGTGCAACCGCGCATCGGCGTTTTGTTCAAACAATGTCTCGCCGCTGCGGGCGTCAATCACCACCGCCGCATAAGGGGCAGAATGCCCCGCCCGAACGGAGATGCCTGCGAACAACGTCGCCAATGCTAACAATAGAAAAATTCGGGCGAATAGCCCTTTAAGCGATGCCAATTCGCTGGTCCCTTTTTCTGCCTCATCATGCCCCTATTTTTTGTGGGGCTTTTACTGCTTACGAAAACCTAGCACGGAAGCGGCCAACCGGAAAACCCCAAATTTATTGCAGTATCAATGGGTTTCGGCCCGTTCCTCATATTCAGCGGCAACTTGCCTATATCTAGGGGGCGCGGGCCCCGCTATCCCCTAGCTATTGGGGTGTGCGAATATGCAACGCCTGCAACAAAGCTGTCAGCCCCCCCAAATCGGGCAGGCTGTGAAAGCGCGGGTGGCCCAGTGGCGCCTCCGCCTCCTCCAGCGCCCAGGTGACGCCATGCGGAATATGCACGCCGTACCCGCCCAGCGCGATCACAGGCAGCACGTCCGATTTCACCGAATTGCCCACCATCACCGACCGTTCCGCAACACCGCCATGCCGCGCAAACACCCGCGCATAGGCATCTGGCGTTTTGTCCGACACAATTTCAACGCCGTGAAACAATTCCCCCAGCCCCGATTGCGCCAGCTTACGCTCTTGGTCCAGCAAATCGCCTTTGGTGATCAACAGCACTTGGTGGTCGGCGGCGGCCGCGATTACCGCCGCGCGGGCATGGGGCAACAATTCAATCGGATGGGCCAACATCTCGCGCCCCACTGCCAAAATCTCGGCAATCACCGGGCCTGCCACGCGGCCTTGCGTCACCTCAATCGCGGTTTCGATCATCGACAAAACGAACCCTTTGATGCCAAATCCGTAGTGCCCCAAATTGCGCCGTTCCGCCGCCAGCAGGCGTTCGCCCAGATGCTCGGGCGCGGCATAATCCGACAGCAGGTCCAAAAACCGCGCTTCGGTCAGCCGAAAAAACGCCTCATTCTGCCAAAGCGTATCATCTGCATCAAATCCAACTGTCGTGATCGCCCGCATCTTGCACCGCCCCTTTTGCCTTGGGCAGAAAAACGCTATATATGAGCGTAACGCAACAACCCGAATCCCAACGGAGCAGTCCCAAGTGCCGCAAAAGCCTTTCCAGATGTCTGAAAAGCCGGATGGACCCGATGGTGATGCCTCCCTGTTGACCAAGCCCAAAACCAACACCCAGCGTCCACCGATGTACAAGGTGATGATTCTGAACGACGATTACACACCGATGGAATTTGTTGTGCATATCCTTGAACGGTTTTTTGGCCTGTCCCATGCGCAGGCGTTTGAAATTATGCTGACCGTGCATAAAAAAGGGTTGGCGGTGGTTGCGGTGTATTCGTTTGAAGTGGCCGAAACCAAAGTGGCGCAAGTCATGGATTTCGCGCGCCGCCATCAGCATCCATTGCAATGCACCATGGAAAAAGAGTAAGTCCGCAGGTCTGCGCTTTGCGCATCCTGTTCCCCCTATAAAAAGGATGATGGCCGTGTCTTGCGGCTGCCCATGCGTTCAGATCGTTTGACTTTCGCCTTGCGCGAAAACTCCCTCAGCTTGCCCGATGCGGGCGATATTTTGGTTCTGCGCCCTGCAGGCAGCGACAATTTGTCGGCGCTGCCCAAAGCGCGGTTGACCGTGGTGCAAGGGATGCGCCCCGATTATGACGCCTTTGCGCGGCTGGGCTATAACGTCCTGCCCGACCTTCCGCAAAACCACCGTTTTGCTGCTGCACTGGTCTGCGTGCCGCGCGCCAAGGCGCAGGCCCGCGCGCTGTTGGCCGATGCCGCAAGCGCCGTGGGGCCAAAGGGGTTGATCATCGTTGACGGCCAGAAAACCGATGGCATCGACAGCCTGTTGCGCGATTTGCGCCAGCGGTTCACCCTGTCCGATACGGTCGCCAAGGCGCATGGCAAACTGGCGACCTTTCAGCCCGGCGATGATCTGATGGTCGATTGGCGCGCCAAACCGCTGCAGCTTGATGGCGGGTTTCAAACCCTGCCCGGCGTGTTTTCCGCCGATGGTCCAGATGCAGGCTCCGCCTTGCTGGCCAGCCATTTCCCCGAAAAACTGGGCAATCGCATCATTGATCTGGGTGCGGGCTGGGGCTACCTCGCCCATGCCGCCTTGCAGAACGCCGCCGTCAAAGAGGTGCATCTGGTAGAGGCAGAGGCGTCTGCCCTAACTTGCGCCCGCGCCGCGATCACCGACCCGCGCGCGCAGTTTCACTGGGCCGATGCCACCAGCTTCAAACTTGATCGCGGCGTGGATACGGTGATTTGCAACCCGCCGTTCCACACCGCCCGCGACCCCGATCCGGCCTTGGGCGAGGCGTTTATCCGCGCCGCTGCCCGCCTGTTGGCCCCGCACGGCACCTTGTGGTTGGTGTCCAACCGCCACCTGCCCTATGCGCGCACCATCGCCACCCTGTTTCGCGAGGTAGAGGAGTTGGGCACAGATCCGCGTTTCCGCATCACCCGCGCCGCCCGCCCCCACCGCGCCATTCCCTAACCCAAAGGACCGCCCATGTCGTTTTCCCTAACCGGCAAAACTGCCATCGTCACCGGCTCCGCCGCTGGCATCGGCCTGTCCATCGCCCGCCATTTTCTGGCCAAAGGGGCGAACGTCATGTTCGCGGATGTGGATGAGGTCCGCTTGGAAAACGAATGTTCGGTAGAGGCGCGGGCCGAAGGCGCTTTGCGCTATTTCGGCGGTGATCTGCGTGAAAAACTGACCATCAACAACCTGTTGTCCGCCACCATCGACGCCTTTGACCGGGTGGATATCTTGGTCAACGCGTCACGCAAAATGGTCCCTTCCGATCCCCTGAACCCCGACGAGGATGCGGTGGAACAAATGTGGCAGCAAAACCTGCTGACCAGTCTGCGCCTGTCGCAAATGACCGCCAAACGCATGATATTGCAGGCGGAAAAACAGGCGGAAACCTCGGGGGAACCCGATGGGGTGATCGGCTCCATCATCAATCTGTCGTCCATCGCCGCGCGCCACACGCAGCCGCAACTGCTTGGTTATTCCATTTCCTGTGCGGCGGTCGAACAAATGACGCGCTCGCTGTCCGTGGCGCTGGCCCCGCACCGTATTCGCGTCAACGCGGTGTCGTTCGGCTCCGTCCTCAGCGACAGTTTGCAAGCGGCGATCAAGGAAAACCCCGATTACCGCGATGCCATCACCGCCGCCACGCCGCTGGGCCGCATTGCCGCCGCCGATGAATTGGCCGAAACCGTGCAATATCTTGCGTCCGATGCCTCTGCCTTTATGACCGGGCAAATCATCACGCTGGATGGTGGGCGCGGGTTGATCGACGCGGTAAACGCCCCCGCCCACTAACCTATTTCGGGTGTTGCGCCTTGCAACTGGCCACATCGCGCACCGCCGCGCGTTCCAGTTCCGCGCGTTTTTTGCGCATTTCCGCCAGCTTCACGCGTTCATCCGCTAGGTTGATCGCTTGGGGCCGGGTTTCGGTGTAATATTGGTCGTCCATGCACATTTGCGCCGATTGTGCGGGGCTGGTCGCGGTCGCTGCCTGCGCAGGCACGCACACGACCCACACGGTCCGGCTTCTTTGCACCTCCACATAGGCAAAGCCGCGGTCGATATTGCCCTGCGTCTCAGTGATCAAGCGGTCCAAAATCCGCGCGTCGCGGGTGGCGCTGGCAATGCAGCGTTCCTGCGGCGTGCCGCAGCCTGCCAACAGGGCCAATCCCAAAACCATCAAGCCCAAACGTCCCATATCAGCCCCCAAAACCATTTCCCAACCCTAACGCAAGCCAAGCGCCCCCACCATCCCCTCCTCACAACGCTGTGTAACACTGCGCGGCGCTAAGGGGCTTTTCGTACCCCGCACTTCTGCTACATAGAACGCACACAGCAAGGGAATGGATGTCATGCGGCTGATCGGATTACTTTTGGGGCTAACCTTGCTGGCAGGCTGCGTGGTCCCCGCGCAAACACCCCAATCCCAAACCCGCCCCGCACAATCGGCCGCCCCAGCGCAAACTCTGCCGCCCGCCACCGTCGCGCGCAATTTCGTCAGCGCGGTCGATGCGGTCGAACCCGTGGCCGAGGCGTTTTGCCGCGCGCGCACCCGCAACCAAAACTGCGATTTCCAAATCGTGGTGGATGATCGCCCAAATCAAGCCGCCAACGCGTTTCAAACGCTGGATGCGAATGGCCGCCCCATCCTTGGCTTCAACCTTGCGCTGATCGCCGATGCCCGCAACATCGACGAAATCGCCTTTGTCATGGGCCATGAGGCGGCGCACCACATCCTTGGCCACATCCCCCAGCAACAAAAAAGTGCGACCAGCGGCGCGCTGCTTGCAGGCATCTTGGTCGCGGTTGGCGGCGGCGGCGAGGCGGCGGTCCAACAGGCCCAGCGCATGGGGGCCACGGTCGGCGCGCGCCGCTTTTCCAAAGGTTTTGAACTGGAGGCAGACGCGCTTGGCGCCGAAATCACCCAGCGCGCCGGGTTTAACGCCTTGCGCGGGGCCGCGTTTTTTGACCGTCTGCCCGATCCCGGCGATCAATTCCTTGGCAGCCACCCGCCCAACGCCGCGCGCCGTGAAACGGTACAGCGCGTGGTCAGCGGGCTGCGCTAACCGCCCCTGCCCCGCGCCACACCGCCCTTGCCAGCCCGCCCCCCAACGGCCAAGCTGGCTCAAAGGCAAAAGGGGATTGCGATGATTTCCAAATGGCGGCTGTTTTTGAAAGACTCGCTGCAAAAGCTGTGGGTCGTGGCGCTGCTTTACGCCGTGCTGGCGCTGGTCACCAATCTGGCGGCCACCATGATCGGGCCGCTGTTGCCCCAAGGTTTGGGCGGGTTGCTGGGCGCAGGCGCGGTTGAGGCGGTTCTGACCATCCTTGCGTCATCCATGCTCACGGTGGTCACCTTTTCGCTGGGCATTATGGTGTCATCCCTGACCGGGGCCGCCGCCGCTGTCACCCCGCGCGCAATTGCGCTGCTCAAGGCGGACCGCACCACCCAGCGCGTGCTGGCCACCTTCCTTGGGTCCTTTCTGTACAGCTTGATCGGCATTGTCGCGCTAAAGGCGGGGGTGTTGACCGACAATGACCGCCTTGTGCTGTTTGCTGTGACCATCGCCGTTATCTTGATCGTGGTCGCAGCGATTTTGCGCTGGATTGACCACCTTACGGTGTTTGGCCTGATGACCGATTCCATCGACAAGGTCGAAACCGCCACCGAACGCGCCATCGCCGAACGCATCAACGCGCCCTATCTGGGCGGCCACCGCCACGCAGGCCCGCCGCCGCCCGCCGCCCATGCGGTCTATCCCGCGACCATCGGTTATATCCGTTATATCCACATGCAAGCGCTGCAAAATTGCGCGGCCGATATGGATTGCCAGATCTACCTTAACGCCCTGCCCGGCAGCTTTGTACATCCCGGTTGCCCGCTTTTGCACCTGCTTGGTGATTTGCCCGATCATAGCCGCCATATCCTGAACGCCTTTACCATCACCGACACCCGCAGCTTTGACCAAGACCCGCGTTTTGGCCTGTCCGTCATGGCCGAAATCGCCGAACGCGCGCTGTCGCCCGCCGTCAATGACCCCGGCACCGCGATTGATGTGTTGGGCCGCGCTGTGCGTTTGCTGGCCCCCTTGGCCGCACCGCGTGCCGCCAGCCTGTCCTTTTCGCGGCTGTGGGTTCCGCCCATTGCATTGGCCGATATGTTCGATGATGTGTTCCCCCCCGTTGCGCGCGATGGGGCGGGGTTGTTTGCCGTGCAAATGCGGTTGCAAAAGGCGCTGCTGGCGCTGTCCCAGATCAACCCGGTGTTTTTCGGCAAAACCGCTTATGTGCAATCGCAACAGGCGCTTGCGCGTTGCACGCCGCAGTTGATGGCGCATGAAATTGACGCGATCACCACGATCGGCGCCCAGATCGCAGACACCGCTGGCCCGCATCCCACACCCAAATCAATTTAACCCCCGCATTTGATCTGCGTCAAAGCGGCGCAGGCGCGCGTGCCCCATGCTGACCCCAGAACGCATAAAGGGAACGCACCATGATCGGATATGTAGACGCGCCTGTAACTTGGGGTTTGGTCCGTGGCATGGCCCGGCGTGCCGGGGTCGATGTGCCCCGCGCTGTGATGGATGGCTGGATGACCCGCGCCGATCTGGCCAAAATCGTCGCCCGCTGTCAAACCGGCGATTGCGCCAAAAGCTGCATGGATGTGCTGGCACACCCCAGCACGGCCAACCAATCCCCACCCGCCTTTTGCGCCATCCGCGCCGAGCTGGAGGCGCTGGCCCCCGAAACACCCGCGCATTGATAAAGGTATCGGGCTAGGGCATCCCCCCCCACCTAGCCCTTTTTGCCAATCCGCGGTTCAGTGCCCGCGCGGATACGCCTGATATTCTCGGCATGCCGCCAATAGACCATCAGCGTCAACACCACGCACAGCGCCACCATATCGCCATGCCCAAACATCAACATCCACAGCGCAGCAGAGGCCGCAGCAACCAATGCGGCCAGCGACGATATGCGCCCCAGTGCCGCCACCGCCAACCATGTACCGCAGGCCGCCAACCCCACAGGCCAGGCCAGCGCCAACAGCGTGCCAAGGAATGTCGCCACCCCTTTGCCGCCGCGAAACCCCGACCACACCGGGAACAAATGCCCGAAAAACGCCGCAAACCCCGCCAATTGCGCAGCATCCGGCCCGACAATCGCGCGCGCGATCAACACCGCAATCCCGCCTTTGCCCGCATCCAAAATCAACGTGGCCGCCGCAGCCCCCTTGTTGCCCGTGCGCAAAACATTGGTCGCCCCGATGTTGCCCGACCCAATCGCGCGCAAATCCCCAAGGCCCAAGCCGCGGGTAATCACCACCCCAAACGGGATCGACCCCAGCAGATAGGCCAGCACGGCCACCACCGCCAAAACCATCGGCGCGCTTGTGATCTCAGGCATCGGCAAACCCTTCTGGTCCGAACACTTGGATGCCCGCGACAAAGGTGGCAATCACCCGCCCCTCCATCCGCTGACCGTCAAATGGTGTGTTCTTTGATTTCGACTGTAGCGTCCAGCGATCCAGCATGAAAGGCGCGTCCGGGTCAAACAAAACCAGATCGGCGGGGGCGCCCAACGCCATGCGCCCTTGCGGCAACCCCAACCGTTTGGCCGGGTTCAACGCCATGGCCCGAAACAGCGTGGGCAAATCCATCGCACCCGCATGGTACAGGCGCATCGCGGCAGGCAAGAATGTCTCCAACGCGACAGCGCCCGCCGCCGCCTCTTCAAACGGCAAACGCTTGCTTTCTTCATCTTGCGGGCTGTGCATGGAACAGATGATGTCGATCAGGCCGGATGCCACCGCCTCGACCACCGCCACGCGGTCCTCCTCCGCGCGCAAAGGCGGAGTGAATTTGAAAAAGCTGCGGTAATCGCCCACGTCCAACTCATTCAAGGTCAGATGGTGGATCGACACGCCTGCGGTCACATCCAACCCATTCGCCTTGGCGCGGGCCAGCGCAGGCAAGGACCGCGCGCAGGTGATTTGGTCCGAGTGATAGCGCACACCCGTCATTTCAACCATGCCAATATCGCGGTCCAACCCAAGGCGTTCGGCCATCGGATGCACACCCGGCAGGCCCAAAAGCGAGGCAAATTTGCCATTGGTCACCGCCGCCCCGCGCGACAAGCCGGGGTCTTGCGGATGCCCTATCACCAAGGCCCCAAGGCCGCGCGCATAGGTCAACGCGCGGCCCAAAACCTTGGTATCGCTGACCACATGGTCGCAATCCGTGAACGCCAGCGCCCCCGCGTCCAGCATGAACCCAATTTCCACCATTTCACGGCCCTGCCGCCCCTTGGTCAACGCCGCCATATGATGAATGCGGACCAAAGATTGGGCGGCGCGGCGGGTCACAAATTCCAACACCTCGGGCGTGTCAATCGCGGGGGCCGTATCGGGGCGCGCGATGATGGTGGTCACCCCACCCGCCGCCGCCGCCCGCCCGGCAGAGCGAAAGGATTCGCGGTGGCGTTCCCCCGGCTCGCCGATCTTGACCCCCAGATCAACGATGCCGGGGGCCAGGCATTTGCCGCCGCAATCAATCACTTGCGCGCCTTTGGGGGGGGACGCTGCCCCAATCGCTGCAATCACGCCTGCGTTCAAGATCAGGTTGCCGATACTCTCGGTCCCTGCCTCGGGGTCGATAATCCGCGCGTTTTCAAAGTAAAGGGTCATGGGCGGGGTCCTTGATGTGAAACGGCGCATTCGGGGGCGCGGACAGACAGGAGGTATTTAAGCCAAGCCGAAGGGGGAAGGCAGATCATTTGGCCAGCCCCGCTTTGGCCGCGTCAATCGCTGCGACCACGGCGGCCCCATCGGCCAGATATTTCATCAGATATTTGTCGCCGCTATGGGTGATGACCTGCACATCACCAAGGAAACGCCGCGCCAAACGCAGCCGCGCCAAAGGCACCTCGCGCCCGCCGGGGCCTTGCAGGCGTTGGTCGGTCAACCGCCAGCGCGCCTCCAGCGCCTCGGACGCGACATACCAACCGCGCGCGCCCAGCGCCAACACCGCCGCCACCGGCCCGACCCAAGGCGAGGGGTTGCCGATTGCCACCAAAACCACGCCCGCGATCACACCACCAAGGGCCGCCATAACCGCGTGACTGCGCCAATAGGCGGCGGGGTCGGCGGGCCATTCGGCCAGCACATGTTCGCCCGACCGCAAGGGGGACATCGCGACAGCCCCCATGATCGAATCGCGTGGCAGTTCAGCCATCAACAGCCCCCTTTGGTTGTATGGCAGGGCAACCCCGCACCGCGCGCACCATCAGCCAGCGCCCCAGATAAACAAGCCCAAGAACACCGCCAAAAACAGCAACACCACCGTGGCAACGCGCCCCGACATGGCCGCATCTGATGCAGGCTTTTTGGGCGGTTTTTGGTCGTTCTGGTCGTTTTGATCGGTCATACCATCACTCCTGCCGCTTTTGCCCCACGTTCCGCCCGCAAATTGCGCGCCAATAGATCCATGCAGGCCATGCGCACGGCCACGCCCATTTCCACCTGTTCTTGGATCACGCTGCGGTTGATGTCATCGGCCAACTCGCCGTCAATCTCGACGCCGCGGTTCATCGGGCCGGGGTGCATGACAATCGCATCGGGTTTGGCATGGGACAGCTTTTCTGCATCAAGGCCGTAGCGGTGGTAATATTCGCGTTCGGACGGAATGAACCCGCCATCCATCCGTTCTTTTTGCAGGCGCAGCATCATCACCACATCCGCGCCCTCCAACCCCTCGCGCATGTCGTCAAACACCTCGCAGCCAAATTCGGCGACACCCGCAGGCATCAAGGTGGGGGGGGCCACCAACCGCACACGGTTTTCCATTTTCCCCAGCAAAATCAAGTTGCTGCGCGCAACCCGGCTGTGCGCCACATCGCCGCAAATCGCCACGGTCAAGCGTTGAATCCGCCCTTTGGCGCGCCGGATGGTCAGCGCATCCAACAGCGCCTGTGTGGGGTGTTCATGCCGCCCATCGCCCGCATTCAGCACCGCGCAATTCACCTTTTCGGCCAACAAGTTCACCGCGCCGGACGCGCCATGCCGCACCACCAGCAAATCGGGGTGCATCGCGTTCAGCGTCAGCGCGGTGTCAATCAGTGTCTCGCCCTTTTTCACACTCGATTGCGCGACGGACATGTTCATCACATCCGCGCCCAACCGCTTGCCCGCCAATTCAAAACTGGCCTGCGTGCGGGTGGACGGTTCAAAAAACATGTTAATCTGTGTCATCCCCGCCAGCGCGTCCGATTTTTTGATCGAACGGCGGTTCAGGTCGACATATTTATCGGCCAAATCCAGAATGGCGCGGATTTCATCCGGGGCAAGGTGCTGGATGCCCAGCAAATGGCGTGCGCGAAAACTCATGTCTGCCTCCCCGGTCTGGCGTGTCTTGCTTATGCCAAAGCGCGCGAGGCATCGCAACCGCTTGCGCACCGCTTGCCCCGCCGCTGTCACGGCCCTACTCTGCCCCACATGGGAATCAACACGCCACTAGCTGATTATGACTGGCACGCCGCCCTTGCCGCCCTTGCGTGGCAGGTCGACCTTGGCGTGGCTGAATTTTCGGTGGACGACCCTATTGACCGTTACGCCCTGCCTGAAAAGCTGGAACCGATTGTCGCGCGGTTCAAAGCGGCCGCAATCGCCCCTGCGCCCGCAAATCCGGCCCAAGACGCCATCGCTGCCGCAACCCACGCTGCAAACGCCTGCCAAACCTTGGATGATGTGCGCGCGGCCCTGACCGCGTTTGATCTGTGCGATTTGAAAAAAGGCACGCGCGGGTTGGTGTTTGCGGATGGCACCCCCGGCGCCCTAATGGTCATAGGCAATCCCCCAACCCGCGAGGAGGAAGGTGAGGGCCGCCCCTTTACCGGCCCCGCAGGCAGCCTGTTGGACAAAATGCTAGCCGCGATTGGCCATGAACGCAGCAGCAACAACCCCGCCACATCCGCCTATCTGGCCGCCGCCCTGCCGTGGCGCATTCCCGGCGACAACGACCCCGGCGACGCCGATATCGCCATGCTGCGCCCGTTCCTGTTGCGCCATATCGCGCTAGCAAAACCCCGCGTTATCATTGCGATGGGGGCCGCCCCCTGCCGCGTGGTGCTGGGCCAAAACCCGCCGCGCGGTGTGTGGACCGATGTGGCAGGCATCCCCGTTATGCCCATGCAGCACCCCACCAATCTTTTCAAAAGCCCCGCCGCCAAACGCGACGCTTGGGCGCATTTGCTGGCGGTCAAGGCGCGGCTGGCGCAATGATCTTCCCCGTTGACCCCCTGACACTGTTGGCCTTTTTGCCCGCCGCCTTGGCGCTGAACTTGACCCCTGGCGCGGATATGATGTTCGCGCTTGGCCAAGGGTTGCGGTCCGGCCCCCGCGCCGCGATTGCCGCAGCGGCGGGCATTTCCGCAGGCGGCATGGTGCATGTGGGGCTGGCGGGGCTTGGCCTCGGTGCAGTGGTCGCTGCCCATCCCGGCCTTTTTGATGCGATCCGCTGGGCAGGCGTCGCCTATCTTATCTGGCTGGCTGTGCAATGCTTGCGCCAAACCCGCCTTCCCCGGTCCACCGCCTCTGCCTTGCGTGCGCACATCGCCTTTCGCAATGGCGCGCTGGTCACGCTGACCAACCCCAAGGTCATCTTGTTCACCCTCGCCTTTATTCCGCAATTTATCGATCCGGCACGCGGCCAAATCCTTGCGCAGTTCCTTGTCTTTGGCGCGGTGATCGGCATGGGCGGCATGCTGATCAATGGCGCGGTCGGCCTGTCCGCCGCAGGTTTGGGCCGACACATGGCCACCTCGCAACACTTTGCCCGCACGCTTGGCCTTGTCAGCGCGGGCATTTTCGCCACCCTCGCCCTGCGCCTTGCGCTGTTCCAAAAGGCTTGAACCATGTCCCGTATTGACGACACCAAACCCTTCATCCCCGTGCGCATCGCCGTCCTTACGGTGTCCGACACCCGCCAAACCCATGATGATAAATCCGGCGACACGCTGGTGGCGCGGCTAACGGGTGCAGGCCACACCCTTGCTGCGCGCCACATCCTCCCCGATGAACGCGCCCAGATCGCGGACCAGTTGCGCGCATGGTGCGCCGACCCCGCGATTGACGTCATCCTGTCCACCGGCGGCACCGGCCTAACAGGCCGCGACGTCACCGTAGAGGCGCACCGCGATGTCTATGAAAAAGAGATTGAAGCGTTTGCCACCATCTTCACCCTGATCTCCATGCAGAAAATCGGCACATCGGCGGTGCAAAGCCGCGCGACCGGGGGCGTGGCCAATGGCACTTACCTGTTCGCGCTGCCCGGCAGCCCCGGTGCCTGCCGCGATGCGTGGGATGAAATCCTCAAATTCCAACTCGACTACCGCCACCAGCCCTGCAACTTTGTCGAAATCATGCCAAGGCTGGACGAACACCACCGCCGCAAATAATCAATCCCCTCCGCGCAACCCACACCGCGCAACCCACACTGCGACGGAAAAACCGCAGGCCCGCGTTAAACCCCGTATAATCCAATCGCGCCCGCAAGACGTATCCCTTGCAGCACCAACAAAAGGCGACCAGATGCGGTTTTTCAGACGGTCGCTGACCGGACTTCTTATCTTCGCCCTCACACTTGGCCTGCTCGCCCTAACCGCGCACACCTTGCGCAGCGCTTACACCACCCGCAACGCCCAAAACACGCCCGCACGCCCCCCGGCGGAACGCGTGTTTTCCGCCAATGTCACCCTTGCCACGCCCGCGCCGTTCACCCCCGTCATCACCGCCTACGGCGAAACGCTGGCCAGCCGCAGCCTTGAACTGCGCAGCCCGCGCCCCGGCACCGTCCAAACCCTTGGCCCCGGCATTGGCGATGGCGCAGCCGTCACAGCGGGCCAGCTTATCCTCACGCTCGACCCGGCCGATGCCACCACCGCCCGCGATCTGGCCCGCAGCGATCTGGCAAGGGCGCAAGGTGAGGTGCGCGATGCCAAATCCGCCCTCACCCTCGCCGCCGCCGATGTGGCCGCTGCCCAAACCCAAGCCGATCTGCGCGCCACCGCCCTTGCCCGCCAGCGCGATCTGGAACAACGCCGCGCCAGCACCACGGCAGCCGTGGAAACCGCCGCATTGGCCGCCTCTGCCGCCGATCAATCCGTCCTCTCGCGCCGCGCCGCGTTGCAACAAGCCACCGCCCGCGTGGATCAGGCGACCACGGCCCTAGACCGCCAGAAAATCACCCTGAACGATGCCGACCGCGCCTTGCGCGACACCCAGCTTTTTGCCGCATTCTCGGGCGTTCTCAGCGATTTTACCCCCGTCCCCGGTCGCATCCTTGGCACCAATGAACGCGTGGCAGACCTGATCGACCCCACAGCGCTGGAGGTGTCTTTCCGCCTGTCCACCGCGCAATTTTCGCGGCTGTTGGGCGAAAACGGCAGCCTAACCCCCGCCGCCCTCACCGCATCGCTTGACGTGTCGGGGGCCAATATCACCGCCACAGGCCAAATTGATCGGTCCAGCCCCGCCGTGGGCGCAGGCCAAACCGGGCGCTTGCTTTACGCCACCCTGAACGCCGCCCCCGGCCTGCGCCCCGGCGATTTTGTGACCATCCGCATCTTTGAACCCACCTTGCCCCGCGCAATCGCCCTGCCCGCCACCGCGTTGGGGGCCGACAATACCGTGCTGGCCCTGACCGATGATGACCGCCTGCAATCGGTCCCTGTGCAACTTTTGCGCCGCTCTGGCGATCAAGTCCTCCTCGCCCCCGACGGTATCGAAAACCGAGAGGTTGTGCGCGAACGCTCGCCCCTGCTGGGTGCGGGCATCAAAATCAATCCCATCCGCAGCACGCCCCCCCAAACGGGGGCTGAAACAGACGCCGCCAACACCGCCGCGCCCCACCCCCCCATCGGCGGCTAAGGCATGACCACGCGCCCCATTCCACGCGGCATCCTTTCCACCTTCACCCGCCACCGCACGCTGTCCAACCTGCTGCTGGCGGTGATGATCGTCGCAGGCCTTGCCGCCGCCACCCGCATCCGCGCGCAGTTTTTCCCCGATGTGATCATATCCGAGGTGACAGTGACCACCACATGGTCGGGTGCTGGCGCCGAGGATGTGGACCGCGCGATCGTTCAAACCCTAGAACCCGCGCTGTTGTCCATCGACGGTGTCACCGATGTCACCTCCCTCTCCTCCGAAGGTCGTGCGCGCATCACGCTGGAATTTGAACCGGGCGTTGATCTGCAACAAGCAACCGACGATGTGCAAGCCGCCGTTGATGCCATTCGCACCCTGCCAGATGATGCCGATGACCCGCAAGTGCGGCGCGGTGCGTGGCGCGACCGCGTGACAGATGTGGTGATCACAGGCCCGGTTGGCGTGGCCCAGCTTGGCCGCTTTGCGGATGAATTTACCGCCCGCCTGTTCGCCGCAGGCATCACCCGCACCACCATCCAAGGCCTCGCCAGCCCCGAAATC
Source organism: Pseudorhodobacter antarcticus (assembly GCF_900110135.1). Classification (GTDB taxonomy): domain Bacteria; phylum Pseudomonadota; class Alphaproteobacteria; order Rhodobacterales; family Rhodobacteraceae; genus Pseudorhodobacter; species Pseudorhodobacter antarcticus. Next base: position 23,808 of record NZ_FOCO01000010.1, read on the forward strand.
ATGGTGGAAATCCCCTCCATCGCCTTGATCCGCCATGACGTGACCATGGCCGATATTGCCACCGCCATCGCCGCCCGCGTCCAATCCGCACCCGCAGGCGATGTGGGCAGCGGTGCCGCCCGCGTCCGCACAGGGATTGAGGCGCGCGACCCAGACGCCATTCGCGCCATCGTGCTGCGCCAAGCCGCAGACGGCACCACCCTGACCATCGGTGACGTGGCCGATGTGCGCGCCAGTGCCCCCGACCGGGGCCGCGCCACCTTTATCGGGCCAAACCCCGCCATGACCGTGCGCGTGGACCGCAACGACACCGGCGACGCGATCAAAATGCAGGCAGAGGTCCAAGATGTGGTCGATGAACTGGCCCCGCTTATGCCCGCAGGCACCAAAATCGAACTGGTCCGCGCCCGCGCCGAATACATCTCGGGCCGCCTCAACCTGCTGCTGGATAACGCGTTGATGGGGCTTGGTCTTGTGGTCATCTTGCTGTTTTTGTTCCTAAACGTCCGCACCGCCCTGTGGGTCGCGCTTGGCATCCCTGTATCCCTCATGGCGGCGCTTGCGGTGATGTACGGCTTTGGCCTCACCCTCAACATGATCTCGCTGTTCGCCCTTATTATCACCCTTGGCATCGTCGTTGATGATGCGATCGTGGTGGGCGAACACGCCGATTTCCGCGCCCGCCATTTGGGCGAAAGCCCGGTGGAGGCTGCCGAAAACGCAGCCAGCCGCATGGCGATGCCCGTCATCGCCTCCACCCTCACCACCGTAATCGCCTTTGCGGGGCTGGTGACCATCGGCGGGCGTTTCGGCGCGCTGATCGCCGATATCCCCTTCACCGTCATCGCCGTATTGCTCGCCAGCTTGGTGGAATGTTTCCTAATCCTGCCCAACCACATGGCCCACGCCCTGCGCGCCGCCAAAGATGCCGCATGGTACGATTGGCCGTCGCGCCAAACCAACCGCGGGCTGCAATGGCTGATCCGCACCACCATCCGCCCGCTGGTCGCCATCATCATCCGCGCCCGCATGGCCACAATCGCGCTGGCGGTCTTGCTGCTGGCATCCCAAGCCGCCCTGTTCATCAGCGGTGACCTGAAATTCCGGTTCTTCAACTCGCCCGAACAATCCTCCATCTCCGGAAACTTTGCCATGCTGCCCGGCGCCACCCGCCGCGACACGCTGGCGATGATGCGCGAATTGCAACGCGCCACCGACACGGTCAACGCCCGCTATGTGGCCGAACATGGGGCCACCCCCACCACCCTTGTGCTGGCCGAAATTGGCGGCGGTTCGGGGCGCGGGCTGTCCAGCGCGGACACCAAAGACGCCGATCTGCTGGGCGGCCTGTCCATTGAATTGATCGACCAAGACGACCGCCCCTACACCACCGCCGCCTACCTGTCCGACCTGCAAGATGAGGTGCAAAACCACCCCCTGCTAGAGGAACTCAGCTTTCGCGGCGGTCGTTTCGGCCCCGGCGGCGATGCCCTGTCGGTCGATATGTCCGGCGCCGAGGCGACAGTGCTAAAAGCCGCCGCCGAAAGCTTAAAAACCACCATGGCCGCCTTCCCCGAAGTGTCCGCGCTGGAAGATAGCCTGTCTTATGACAAGGATGAACTCGTCCTGTCGCTGACGCCCCAAGGCCAAGCGTTGGGGTTTGATACGCAAACCTTGGGCCGCGCCCTGCGCGACCGCCTGAACGGAATTGAGGCCGCGACTTTCCCCGATGGCCCCCGCTCTGCCGCCATCCGCGTCGAACTCCCCGCTTCCGAACTAACGGCCGATTTCCTTGACAGCACACAACTGCGCGCCGCCCCCGGCGTGTATGTACCACTGGGCGATATCGTTACCGTCACCCGCCAATCCGGTTTTTCCACCATCCGGCGCGAAAACGGGCTGCGCATCGTCACCGTATCGGGCGACGTGGCCGAAGATGACCCCGCCCGCGCGGCGGAGGTCCAACGCGCCCTGACCGCCGAAATCCTGCCCAAACTGGAACAAGATTTCGGCATCACCACCCGCCAATCCGGGCTGGCCGAACAAGAGCGCGAATTTCTGGGCGATGCAGGATTGGGGTTCCTGCTGTGCTTGCTTGGCATCTACATGGTGCTGGCATGGGTATTCGCCAGCTGGACACGGCCCGTGGTGGTGATGGTCGTCATCCCCTTTGGCCTGATCGGCGCGATTTACGGCCATCACGCGTGGGGCGTGCCGATGTCGCTGTTTTCCATCGTCGGCATGATCGGGATGACTGGGATTATCATCAATGACAGCATCGTTTTGGTCTCAACCATCGACGAATACGCCAAAAAACGTGGGCTGTATCCCGCGATCATCGACGCCGTGGCAGACCGCCTGCGCCCGGTGTTCCTAACCACCGCCACCACGGTTTTGGGCCTCGCGCCGCTGCTCTATGAACGATCATCCCAAGCGGAATTTTTGCGCCCCACGGTTATCACGCTTGTCTATGGCTTGGGGTTCGGGATGTTTTTGGTCTTGCTGCTGGTGCCCGCCGTTCTGGCAGTGCAGGCCGATTTTGGCCGCCAAATCCGCGCCCTGCGCCGCGGCTTGCGTGCCACCGCCGCGCCGCGCGCCCGCGCCATGCTGTGGGGGGCACTGGCCCTGATTTTGGCTTGGTTCGCGGTCACGCTGGGGTGGTTTACGGCCACGGGGACTGCCCTTGGGCCAATGCCCACCACCGCCGCCGCGCAGTTTGGTCTGTTCATGGCAGGGGTTTTGGGCATCCTTTTGGCCACGATTGCCCTGTCGCTGCTGGCCCCGCGTTTTGGGGCCAGCAGATAGCGGCGTGCCGCCGCTGGCCTGCGGCGCAGGTATTTGGGCCAATACGAAATAGCAAGATCACAGCGTAGCGATCAGCGCTGTGACCAGATCGGATGCAGGATCCTCCATCGCGTCGATCACATCGAAATGATGTTTGCCGGGGGCGACGGTCCAATCGCAGGCCCAGTTTTCGGACAAGAGCCGCGCTTGCCATAAAAAACTGGGACGCTCGCCGCCGCCGACCCAGACATGGGATGAGATGTTGGGTTTAAGGTTCAGCCGTGCGGGGCTTTCTGCCGCAATCTCTGCCGCATCCAGCCGCAAATCAGTGTGCATTTTGGTGTGCGTCAACGGCTCCAACTCCGCCACCGGCGAAATCGGCACCACGCGCACCACGCCGGGCACCTCCAGATCGATGCAACCCATGCGCGCCGCCAAATGCCCGCCCGCCGAATGGCCCGTGACCACCTGCAGCCCCGGCACGCGGGCCGCAATCACCGCCAGCGCGCGCACCATTTCCTGCGTCATACCTGCAATCCGCGCGTCAGGGGCCAGCGTGTATCCGGGCATCGCACAGGCCCAGCCGCGCGCCAGCACCCCCGCCGCCAAATGCGACCACAGGCTGGGATCGAACCGCAGCCAATATCCGCCATGAATGAAGGTCACACAGCCGCGCACCGCGCCTTCGGGCAGGAACAAATCCCCCCGCTGCCGCGCCCCCGGACCGTATTCAAACGCATGCGCCCGCGCGCCCAAACTGGCGCGAAACGCCGCCGCCCGCGCCGCCCAGCGTGCAGGATACGCATCCGCCCCCGCAATAAACGCCCCGTTGGCATAAGCCAAATCCATATCCATCGCGCACCCCCTCGCCCTAGACTTCCCCGCCCGCCCATGATTTGCATAGTCCAAACCGAAATGGGAGGCCCGAATGACCAACACCGCAACCGACCTGCGCGCCATGCTGAAAGACCCCAGCCTTTTGGAAACCCGCGCTTATGTCGCAGGCGAATGGATTGCCGCCGATGATGGCGCGGTGTTTGAGGTGACAAACCCCGCGCGCGGCGATGTGATTTGCACCGTGCCCAACCTTGGCCGCGATGAGACGGCCCGCGCCATTGCCGCAGCCGACGTGGCGATGAAAGATTGGGCCGCCCGCCCCGCCAAAGAACGCGCCAACATTCTGCGCGCGTGGTATAATTTGATGATGGCGAACCAAGACGATCTTGGTGCAATTCTGACCGCTGAGATGGGCAAACCGCTGGCGGAGGCCAAGGGCGAGGTCGCATATGGCGCCAGTTTCATCGAATGGTTCGCCGAGGAGGCCAAGCGCGTTTACGGCGAAACCATCCCCGGCCATATGCGCGACAAACGCATTACCGTTTTGAAACAACCCATTGGGGTCGTAGGCTCCATCACCCCATGGAATTTCCCCAATGCCATGATCACCCGCAAATGTGGCCCGGCCCTTGCTGCGGGCTGTGGTTTTGTGGCGCGTCCCGCCGCTGAAACCCCGCTGTCGGCACTGGCGCTTGCGGTATTGGCCGACCGTGCGGGCCTGCCCAAAGGTATCTTTTCGGTCATCACCTCCAAAAAATCATCCGACATCGGCAAAGAGTTTTGCGAAAACCCAACCGTGCGCAAACTCACCTTCACAGGCTCCACCGAAGTGGGGCGAATTTTGCTAAAACAAGCCGCCGATCAGGTCATGAAATGTTCGATGGAACTGGGTGGCAACGCGCCGTTCATCGTGTTTGATGACGCCGATCTGGACGCGGCGGTGATCGGGGCGATGGCATCAAAATTCCGCAACAACGGGCAAACTTGCGTTTGTGCGAATCGGATTTATGTGCAGGTCGGGGTCTATGACGCGTTTGCCGCCAAACTCGCTGCTGCTTTGGCCAAAACAAAAGTCGGTGACGGGCTGACCGAGGCGGTGGAATTTGGCCCGCTGGTCAACACCGCCGCAATCGACAAGGTCGAAGAACACATCAAAGACGCCGTTGCCAAAGGTGCGAAAATCCTGACCGGCGGCAACCGCCACGCGCTGGGTGGGTCGTATTTTGAACCCACCATCCTGACCGGCGTTACCCAAGATATGCTGGTCGCACAGGAAGAAACCTTTGGCCCCATGGCGCCTTTGTTCAAATTCGACACCGAAGACCAAGTGATCGGCTACGCCAACGACACCATCTTTGGCCTCGCCGCCTATTTTTACGCCCAAAACATCGGCACCATCACCCGCGTCCAAGAGGCGCTGGAATACGGCATCGTTGGCGTCAACACCGGCATCATCTCTACCGAGGTGGCCCCCTTTGGCGGCGTCAAACAATCCGGTTTGGGCCGTGAAGGGTCGCATCACGGGATGGAGGATTATCTGGAGATGAAATACATCTGTCTGTCCGTCTAACCCCAAAATCCTAACCCCAAAACCCCCGCGATAACGCCCCAAATCCGGCGGTGTTATCGCATATCACCCCACCGCTTTTGCCTATCAAACCGCCAACAGTCATTCTCCTCTCATCGCCCCACCTGCAAAGGCGCGCCATGAAAGGACCAACCATGCTGCTGAAAACCAAACTCATCGCCACTCTCACCGCGCTGTCGCTAACCATCGCCGCCCCCGCCCACGCCTTGGGCAAGAATGAGCGTAATGTGCTGAAAGGGGTCGCGGCCACCGTGATCATCGGCGCGATCGTAAATGACCTGAACAACAAAAACGCCCAAACGCGCCATGTTGAACAGCCCAGCCACCGGGGCCGTTACGTCGAACCGCAATACGTCCAGCCGCGCTATGTCGAACCGCGTTACGTCCAACCCCGCTATGTCGAACCCCGGCACAGCGAACCCCGCCGCGTCAAATCCCACTACGGCTCCAGCGTTCACAACACCGCCGCTGCCAAAGTTTTCAACAATTACTCCCGCGCGGAACGTGTGGAAATTCAGCGCCAACTGGCCCGCCATGGCTATTACCACGGCAGCTATGATGGTGCTTTTGGCCCGCGCACGCACCGCGCCATCGCCGCATTTGCCCGCGACTACGGCAACCACAACGCGCTGGACACCCGCCGGGGTGCCTACCGGGTGTATGAGGCGCTGCTGGGCTAAGCCCTGAAACGCAAATGGGGGCGGCCATCGCTGGCCACCCCCATCCAATTCCGCCAAAAGGCAGATTATGCCAGCGACAGGTTCACTGCCGACTCGCGGCCATCACGGCCGGATTCGATATCAAACGTCACGGCTTGGCCGTCGTCCAACTGGCGAATCCCAGCGCTTTCCAACGCCGACACATGCACGAACACGTCGCGCGCGCCGCCAGCTGGTGCGATAAACCCAAAACCTTTGGTTGCATTAAACCATTTCACGGTGCCATTGGCCATCGTGTATACTCCTTCAGTTCGCTGCCCGCAAAACGCAGCAGCCCGGCTCTGTCAGATCAAGATCGAAAGACTGAAAGCCGCAAGGGAACCAGAAGGTCGAAAAAGAAAGCGTCGCACCCGCTACATAGGCCCGCCCCCCCCCGATTGCAAGGGGAGGTGACACCCCCCCTCCCCTTGCGCCAATCCGCGCGCCCCCCTACCCTTGCCAAACCCAACCCAAAAGGCCGCTATATGTTCGACCGCATCCTTACGCTGTTCGCCCCCGTGCAATCTTACCGCACGCCCTTACCGCCCGCCGATGCACAACACGCGCTTGGCGCGCTGCTGGTCCGCGTGGCCCAAGCTGACCGCGCCTATCTGTTCCAAGAGGTGGAACGGATTGACCGCATCCTTACCAAACGCTTTGCCCTTTCCCCGCTGGACGCTGCCAAAATGCGCGCAGGCTGCGAACGGTTGGCCGCCGAAATGCCCGATACAGACGCCCTTACCGCCATTTTGCACGAGGTGATCAGCCAACAAGACCGCGAGGATACGCTGCTGGCGCTCTGGCAGGTCGTCTATGCCGATGGGCACCAACATGAGGATGAAAACGAACTGGTAACTTTGGTGCAAACCGCCCTTGGCGTTGATGCCGCCACCTGCGCCCGCTTGCGCAGCACCGCCCGCGCCGCCGCCTAAACGCCGCCTAACCGCCCACCCTTTGGCAAAACAGGGCGGCTTTTCGCCCACCCCACCCAGCGTGAACTCTCTGCGCCAATCCCCGCCGACCGCCCCCCGCGGTTTCGGCGGTTTCGCGCAGCCCGCACCGCTGCGCACGACCATGCCTTGCGCCTGCCCCCCCCTTTGCCCCCATGCTGCGCCAAACCGCCATGCAAAAGGGCCGCGCGTGCAAGACATCATCGAACCCATCCTTCACAAGGCCGCCGTGTGCGACCTGACCCGCCCCATCCGCCAATCCGGCCTGTCCATCGGGGATGCCGCACAATTGCACCTGACCGAGGATGGTCACGTCACGGTCTGGGCCACCATCCGCCACCGCCGTTTTTTCCTGCCCCGCCGCACGCTGCTGGCCTTGGGGCAGCTTGGCGCGCAGGCGGCCCAAATCCTAACGCCAGCCTTGCGCCGGGGCGACCATCTGCGCGTGCGCGTTGTGGGCCTGACGCCCGAACATCTGGCCCCCAACGGGCAGGCCGAAATGCATATTTCGGTTTGGGGCAATGCGCGCTACCTTCCCGCCCCCCTCACGCGCAAGGGCATCGGGTAACCCCACCGCCTTCAGGCTTGCAACCCGCCCCCGCGCGGCTATCCTTTCGGCACATCCCGCAGTTTGCCAAAAGGTCGCTCATGTTCCCCTCGCTTGATGATCTGCACGCCCAATTGACCCGCGACCACGGCGCAAAAACCGCCGCCCGCTTGCAGCCTCATGCGGTGCCCTGCCTTCTGTTGAACGGCGCCACCGCCAGCCCCTCTCAATTGGGCAGCCTGCCACGCATGGCGCGCGACACCGCGTGGCCGATGCGCACGCCCCCAAAACCCGCGCCCCAAACAGATACAACAGCGCTTGACCCCGATATTCAATCCATCCGCCAAGATTGGGTATTGGCCAACCCCGATGTCCCGTTTGATGCAGATGCCATCCGCGCCACCATCCTCATCCCCACCACTGCCCTTGCCACAGCCCTTGCCACAGCCCTTACAATTCACGACTTTTCGCTTTGCACATTGGTCTATCAACAAACCTAATCGCGATAAAACCCCTGCAAATCGCGCAATCCAAACCTTAAGATTTGGTTAACAAAAAATACGTTTCCAATCTAATACAATGGGTTAACCGCCGCATCGCGCGCGATGCAAAACAAAACTGCACCCGCGACCAAGGATTGCGCCCGCCACCGCGTCTGATCTATCGTGATGCTCATGGAAACCCCAGATGAAATCCTCGCAGATGCCGCCGCCTCCGGCGACAGGGCGGCCTTTGGCCAGCTTTTGGCCCGCCATTATGACCGCATTTTCAGCCTGTCTTGGCGGCTCACAGGCACCAAAACCGATGCCGAGGATTTGACCCAAGATATCTGCGCCGCCTTGCCCGCCAAACTTCAATCCTTTCGTGGGCAGGCCCGGTTTTCAACTTGGCTGTACCGGGTCACCGTGAACGCCGCCCATGATCGCCGCCGCCGCCGCGCCACCTATGCGCGCGCCACCACAGGCTGGGGCGACTGGGAAACCGCCCGCCAGACCGAAATATCCGAAGGGGCCACCGCCACCGATTGGCTGACCCAAGCCATGACCCAGCTTTCCCCCGAACTGCGCGACACCGTGGCCCTCACCTTGGGCGAGGACCTGACCCAAGCTGAGGCCGCCGCGATTCTTGGCCTGTCCGAAGGCACCATCGCCTGGCGCATGGCCGAGGTTAAAAAACACCTGCGCCGCATCGCCGAACAGGAGGCCATTCAATGACCGATGATCTGACCCGCCTGCGCGCCCAGTTGCGCGCCGCCCCCGCCCCAGATGCCGATGCCCGCGCCGCCGCAATCAGGCTGGCGATGGAAAGTTTTGATGCCCTCCCCCAAGGAACCGCGATCGACCCGCGTCCTATCAACAACCACCCCCAACGGGTGGGGTTTTTGATAGGATTGCAGACCATGCTCGCCACCCTCACCGCCCGTCCCATCCTCACCGCGACCACCTCCGCCGCCGCCCTTTGTCTGGGCCTTGTCATCGTGCTGCCCCAAATCTGGGTCACCCCCGACATTTCCGCGCAGCAGCCCACCGCCGTGACCAATGACGTCCAATCCATCGCAGCGCCCGAATCCGCTGCACTGGCCGACCAAGCCCAACCTCTCGCACTGCCTGAAATCGCCCCCGCAGCCCCCCCCGCACCGGCACCCGCCCCCCCCCAATCGCACGCCCTAACCAAATCCGCCGCACCCGAAATGATGCGCAACCGCGAGGCCGCAGGCATGACCCTGCAATCCGCCCCCACCTTCGATTCCGCCGCCACCTTCGCCCCCATAATGGCGGACCAAATCGCCAGCCCCGCACCCAATACCGAAACCTTTGCTACCGCACCGGCGAACCCGGTCAAGACCACCGCAATCAACCCCGTTTCCACCTTTTCCATCGACGTGGATACCGCCAGTTATGCGATCATCCGTTCCTCTTTGATGCGCGGCGAATTGCCCCCGCCCGACGCGGTGCGGGTCGAAGAAATGATCAACTATTTCCCCTACAGCTATCCCGCCCCCGAACCGGGCGCTGCCCCCTTCACCTCTACGGTCACCGTCATGCCAACGCCGTGGAATGCCGGCACCCAATTGGTCCGCATCGGGCTCCAAGGCCGCCTGCCCGCCATCGCCGACCGCCCACCTTTGAACCTTGTCTTGCTGATCGACACCTCCGGTTCCATGCAAGACCCCGCCAAACTGCCTTTGCTGGCGCAATCGCTGCGCCTGATGCTGCCCCAACTGCGCCCGCAAGATGAGGTGGCGATCGTCGCCTATGCCGGGTCAGCGGGCACCGTTTTGGCCCCCACCCCGGCCAGTGATCAAGCCACCATTCTGGCCGCGATGGACCGCCTGTCGGCAGGTGGCGGCACCAATGGCGCGGCGGGGCTGGAACTTGCCTATCAAACCGCGGCCTCCATGACTGCAGCGGGCGAGGTATCGCGCGTCCTGTTGGCCACCGATGGCGATTTCAACCTTGGCATTTCCGACCCCGACGGGCTGGAGGCGTATATCGCCAAAAAGCGCGACGCCGGCACCTATCTGTCCATCCTCGGCTTTGGGCGCGGCAATCTGGACGATACGACCATGCAAACGCTGGCCCAATCGGGCAATGGCACCGCCGCCTATATCGACACGCTGCAAGAGGCGCGCAAAGTGCTGGTCGATCAGCTGTCGGGCGCGCTGTTTCCGATTGCCGATGATGTAAAGTTGCAAGTGGAATGGAACCCGGCGCAGGTCGCGGAATACCGCCTGATCGGCTATAAAACCCGCGCCTTGGCCCGCGAGGATTTCAACAATGACCGTGTGGATGCGGGCGAAATTGGCGCAGGCCATGCGGTGACCGCGCTTTTTGAAATCACAGCCCCCGGCAGCCCCGCGCAGGCAAACACGGCCCTACGCTATGCCGAACCGACCGTTGATACGGGCACGGATACGGGCAATGGCGAACTTGGGTTCCTGCGGCTGCGATACAAAGCGCCGGGGGAAAGCAAATCCTTGCTAATTGAGACCCCAATCACCGCCGCCGATGGGCAAACCCCACCCGACACAGAGGCAAATTTTGCCGCCGCCATCGCAGGCTTTGGCCAGTTGTTGACGGAGGCTACATACTTGGGCGATTGGGGCTGGGATGACGCGATTGCCCTTGCCCTATCTGCGCGCGGCGATGATCCGTTCGGTTATCGGGCCGAAGCGGTGACCCTGATGCGCCTTGCCGCCGCGATGCCAGCAAACCGCTAGAACCCCCATGGCCTTTGTCGCGCGCCGCGCATAGCATGGCGCAAACCAAAAGGGGCACGTGATATGGCCGAGCAAAAGACAGTGGTGTTGACGGGGGCAAGCCGGGGGATTGGCCATGCCACCGTCAAACGCTTTTCCGCCGAAGGCTGGCGCGTGCTGACCTGTTCGCGCCAGCCGTTTGATGATCGGTGCCCCTGGCCGGGCGGCGAGGAAAACCATATCCAGATCGACCTTGCCGACCCAAGCAAGACTGTGCAAGCGATTGAGGTGATCCGTGAAAAGCTGAACGGGCGGCTGGATGCGCTGGTTAACAATGCGGGGATTTCCCCCAAGGGGCCGGATGGTGCGCGGCTGTCCACGTTGGACACCGATTTGCGGACATGGGGGCAGGTGTTTCACGTTAATTTCTTTGCGCCGGTTGTTATGGCGCGCGGGTTGCAGGTGGAATTGGTGGCGGCAAAGGGCGCGATTGTGAACGTCACGTCCATCGCGGGGGGGCGGGTGCATCCGTTTGCGGGCGCTGCCTATGCCACGTCAAAGGCCGCGCTGGCCGCTCTGACCCGCGAAATGGCGCATGATTTTGGCCCCTTGGGCGTGCGGGTGAACGCGATTGCGCCGGGGGAGGTGGAAACAGCCATCCTAAGCCCCGGCACCGATAAAATCGTCGACCAACTGCCGATGCGCCGCCTTGGCCAACCGTTTGAGGTGGCCGATGCGATCTGGTTCCTGTGTTCACCGCAATCCAGTTATATTTCGGGCACTGAAATTGAGGTGAACGGCGCGCAACACGTTTGAGGCGCGTTATTCCAGCGTGGCGATCGTCGCGCGCAGGGTTTCAATGCCCAAACCCTTTTCGGACGATGTCACGATCAATTCGGGATAGGCCGCCGGATGTTTGGACAGGGCCGCGCGCGATTGTTCGATGTTTTGTTCCAACTCTGCGCGGCTGACCTTGTCGGCCTTGGTCAACACGGCTTGGAACGTGACGGCGGACCGATCAAGCAGGTCCATAATCTCTTCATCCACCGCTTTTACGCCGTGCCGCCCGTCGATCAGCACGAAAGCGCGGCGCAGGGTTTGGCGGCCCGAGAGGTAGCTTTTCAACAGGGCTTGCCATTTGGCGACAATCGCCACCGGCGCCTCGGCATACCCATAGCCGGGAAGGTCGACCATATAGCGGGCATCGCCCAACGCGAAATAGTTGATTTCCTGCGTGCGGCCGGGGGTATTTGAGGCGCGCGCAAGGTTTTTGCGGCCCGTCAGCGCGTTGATCAAACTGGATTTACCGACATTGGAGCGGCCTGCAAAACACACCTCCACCCTATCTGCCGGGGGCATGCCGGACATGGCCACCACGCCTTTGACAAAATCAACCGGGCCTGCGAACAAAAGCCGCCCCGCCTCACGCGCTGGGAAATCGGGTTCTTCGGCTAGGGGGAAAGGCAGTTGGGTCACGCGACGCTCCAGTCATCATTTACGGCGATTGTGCCGCCTTGTTTCACCACGGCGTAAACCCCGAAATCCTGATGGCCATAGGTGGTTTGCAAGGCGGCCAAGGTATCGGCATCAACCTGCCCAGTTTGCGGGTTGGTCATGGTGGCGCGGCAGCGGGTGATGCGTTCGCGCACGGTCAAGACTGCGCCGCCAATGGTAATATCGCGGCCAATCCAGTCAAATTCGGCAAAGGGGGCAGCGCCATCCAGCCACAGATTGCCGCGAAACCGGTCCGCCGACAAAGGGGTTTGCATCAGGTCCGACAACGCATCCAGCGACGCGGTAGTCTGGATTGAGACGGAGGGCCAAGCGCTGTCGGTCATGCCACGATCTGCGGAGACGATGCGCGCGGGCTGGGCACGATCGGGCGGCGACGATGGGGTAATCCACGCCAAAAATGCGGGCAAATCTGCGGGATCATCGGGATGAAAGGTTAGGTTCGGGCGGTCAGGGTGGCGCAGGGTCACGGCGTCACCTTGCAGTTGCGCCGTGATTGCCATCAGTTGCGGGGCCTTGGCGCCGCGATGAAAATTGGCGCAAGGGTTCCAGCCGGGGGTCAGCTTTGCCGCTTCATGCGCCACGGCCCACCGTCTGTCACCGGGCAAGCACGCCCCCGCCAAAAGCAGAACGGACGCGAGATCCTCGCGTCCGTGTGCTTTGATGGGGTGGCGGCAGATTTGCGCCAGCCGCCCTGTCATTTTTTGCCAGACTTTTTGGCCACAGCGACCGGCACCGGGGCTGGCTTGCGCTTGAACCCCGCCTTGATGTTGCCAAACAAATCGGGCGTGTGGCCGTGGCTTTTCATGATCGCGTATTGCTGGCTGAAGGTGATGATGTTGTTGGTGATCCAGTAGACGACCAACCCGCTGGCGAAATGCCCCAGCATGAACATGAACACCCAAGGCATCCACGCGAAAATCATCGCTTGGGTCGCATCGGTTGGTGTTGGGTTCAGCTTTTGTTGCAACCACATCGACACGCCCAGCATCAACGGCAAGACACCGATGAAAATCAGCGCAAGGATGCTGCCCGGTTCTGGTGATGCCCACGGCAGCAGACCAAACAAGTTGAACAGGGACGAGCTGTCGGGGGCGGACAGGTCATTCAGCCAGCCAAAAAACGGCGCGTGGCGCAGTTCGAGGGTTACGAAAATCACCTTGTACAGCGAAAAGAAAATAGGGATCTGGATTAGGATCGGCAGGCAGCCCGCGGCGGGGTTCACCTTTTTCTCCTTGTACAGCTGCATCATTTCTTTCTGCATCTTTTGCTTGTCGTCGCCAACACGCTCCTTCAGCGCCTCCATTTCTGGCTGCAATTCCTTCATGCGAGCCATGGAAACATAGGATTTATAGGCCAACGGCAACACCAGCGCCTTGAGCAAGAAGGTGAGTGCGATGATCGCCAGCCCCATATTGCCGATATGCGCATTCAGCCAATGCAGCACGGAAAAAATTGGCTTGGTGAAGAAGAAAAACCAGCCCCAGTCGATCGCATCAATAAAACCTGCGATGCCCCCGTTATCTTGATAATTGCGCAGCGATTCCCATTCTTTGGCCCCAGCAAACAGCCGCGAATTGGCGGTGCCCGTTGTGCCTGGGGCGACCGCCATCAAAGGTTGGCGGGTTTCGGTTTGGTAAATATCGGCGCTGGCCACATATTTGGTGACAGCGGTAAACGGTTTGCCCTGTTCGGGAATAAGCGCGGTCATCCAATATTTGCTGGTGAAACCTGTCCAGCCATCCGTCACCGCTTCGGTCACTTCGGCCTGTGCAGCCTCGCGGGCGACCAAAGGCAATTTGGCGGCGTCTTTGTATTTAACTTCCTCCAAAGTGCCATCGGTGCGCATCACAACGCCTTCATGGCTTAGGTAGAACCCTTCCAGATCGGCGGGCAGGCCGTGGCGGGCCACGATGCCATAAGGGGCAAGCCGCACTTCCGCGCCCGTCTGGTTGTCCACGCTTTGCGTGACATTAAACATATAGCGATCATCAACCGACAGTTCCCGCTTGAAAATCAAACCCTTGCCGTTGTTCCACTGCAAGGTGATCGGGGTTTGCGGCGTCAGCGTGTTGTCGCCAACCTGCGACCACAGAGTGTTCGCGCCCGGCACATCTTCGAACCCCAGATCGCCTGCGGGCGTCCAACCGTACAGCGCATAATAGGCCTGCGCCTGCCCCACGGGCGACAGCAGCGTTACGATGTCGGATGCCGGATCAATCGTATTGGTGTAGTTTTTCATCGCCAGATCGTCGAAACGACCGCCGAGCAAGGAAATTGTGCCTTTCAGGCGCGGGGTGTCGATAACCACGCGAGGTGCGGATGCCTGTTCAGGCGCAGCGGCGGTCTGCGGGTCTGCGCCAGCCGCAGGCGGGGCCAATGCGTCAACCGTGCTGGATACCACGCTGGGCGCGTTGGGATCCGTCACCGACTCCTCTGGCGGGAAAAACACGAACCAGACCAGAATCACAAGGAAACTGAGGACTGTCGCAAGGATAAGATTCTTGTTCTGATCGTCCATTTTGGGCCACACCGTTCCTGTTCAGGTTTAGCGGTGGTTCAACGATAGGGGGCTGGAAAGGTCAAGGGGTTTTCCCTGGTTTCGGGGCAATGCGGGCCGAATACCGCAGCAAATTGATGTGACAGGGGCCGGAAACAGCGCGGCCCTGCGGCGGACCGGGTTTTAAGCCTAGCGATCACCGCGCACGGCTGCCGATACGGGGCGGTGCTGCGCGGCGCGATTGGTGCTGAATGATCCAATCATGAGTATCATCAAACGGCATCGGGCGCGCGAACAAGAACCCCTGCACATGCCCGCACCCCAGTTGCGCCAGCATCGCATGTTCGCCTTGGGTTTCCACCCCTTCGGCCAAGGTTTCCAATCCCATCCGTTCAGCCAGCGACAAAATACCTGACACCAGTTTTTGCTGCTCGCGGTCCTCATCCACCTTAATCACAAAACTGCGGTCAATCTTGATTCGCCGCACCGCGAACCGCCGGATGTTGGTGATCGACGCATGGCCCGTGCCAAAATCATCCAGATCAATCCCGCAGCCCAGTTTGGCCAAGGCCGAAATATTTAGCACGATCACATCATTGTCGGTTTCCGCAATCACGGTTTCCAAAATCTCGACGCACAAACGATCTGGTGTTAGATCAAAGCGGTCCAGTTCCCATTTCAGCTTTTCGGCCAGCCGTGGGTTGCGCAGTTCAGCCGAGGAGAAGTTGACCCCCACATTCGGCACCCGCAACCCGGCCTTGTCCCAGCGCACGAGCGCCGCCAGCGCGTGGTACAGAATCACCTCACCCAGCCGTTCAGACAGGCCAGCATCCTCAATCGCGGGCAAAAATTCGATGGGGGGGATGGTGCCGCGTTCGGGATGCACCCAGCGGGCCAGCGCCTCAAACCCTGAAATTGCCCCGGTATCGGTGCAAATCTGTGGCTGGAAAAACGGCCGAATTTGGCCATTGTCCAGCGCTGCCTCTAGGTCGCTGCGCAGGGCGTCACGGTCAGCGCGTTTGCGCGCCATGCCGGCTTGGAACACCCGGATAGCGCCCGGTCCGTTGCGCTGCGCTTCATCCGCCGCAACTTGGGCCGCGTCCAACAGCGCCGCGCCATTGGGCAAGGGCGATTGCGCCCCCAGACAAAAGCCGATGGAGCAGGTGACATACAGCCGCGCGGCATCAATGCTGATGGGTGGCGCAAGGGCGGATTGCAGGCGCGCGGCGGTTTGCACCATCTTTTCCAGATCCATCCGGCGCACCGGGGCAAGGGCGATGGCAAACCCGCCACCTTCCAGCCGCGCCACAGTATCGCCTTCGCGCAAGACCGCACAAAGGCGTTCGGCGCTGCGGGCCAACACCTCGGTCTGCACGGCGCGGCCATGACGGTCCAACAAGACATCGGCATCATCAAATTGCACAACAAAACAAACGGTTGATCGCCCTGTGATCGCCGTATCCTGCAGCGCCCGGTCCATGAACTGCGTGATGTGTTGGCGCAACGCCAAGCCGCCCAAAGCGTCGGGCAAAGGCATGCCTGCCGGGTCGCGTCCCCGAAACGCCCCGCCAAAAGCGAACAGCAGCGGCAGGCCAAGGGCTGTCATCATCATAATCGCCTCACCGCCCACCCAAAATGCGGCGAGGGACAAGGCGGGCAGGAACACAAGCAATTCGGGTCGCCGCAACGCCCCGCCGATCCGCGCGGACCAGTTGGGTTTGTCACCGCGTGGTGGTGGCTGCTGTGGTCCTTACATCGCGTATCCCCTGTATCACGCCGGGGCAGAACATCCCCGGGTTGATCGCAAGCTAAAGCGCCGGGATTGACTGAGATGTTAACGCGCTACAGAAAATTACTTAAGGGCACCTCTATTAATACCATAAATGGTCAATGATCGCCCCGTAAGTAATTGTTTTCATTGCGGTCCCCTTTGGCGGTTCTGAATTAATAGAGGTGCCCTTAAAACTCGACAGATATATGCGATCTACCGCCGTGCGCGACGTTAGCGCGTCTTGCCTTTCGGCTTTGGCACCGGGTCATAGCCGGACCCGCCCCAAGGGTTGCAGCGGCAGATGCGGTGCGCGGTCAAATAGCCGCCTTTCAGGCCGCCATGCACCTCCAGCGCCTCCATCGCATAGGCCGAACAGGTGGGCAAAAAGCGGCACCCATGCCCCACCCACGGGCTGAGGAGGAGGCGATACGCCCGCACGGGGGCGGCGAGAACATGGGCCAGCGGGCTCATTTCAGCACGCCATTTTTGGACTGTGCAGGCCCATGCACGCGGGCCAGCGCGCATGCCAAATCCTGCAACAACATCGCGAAATTGCGGTCGATCGTGACCTGTGGACGGCCCACCAGCACATAATCCCAGCCCGTTTGCGCCAACAGCGGCAGCATCGCGCGCGCCACCTCACGCAGGCGGCGTTTAGCGCGGTTGCGGGCGACGGCGTTGCCGATTTTCTTGGAGCAGGTAAAGCCCACGCGCACGGCCGCATTATCATCGCCGCGCGCACGCGCTTGCAGCAAAAACCCTGTTGTTGCTTGCCTGCGGGCGGACGCCGCGCGCAGAAAATCGGCGCGTTGGGTCAGGATTTGAACGCGCAATCCGATTGGCGCGGCAGGATCGGCGCATGACAAAACCGCCGGGGGCTGCGGGGGGGGGGCATTGCTGCGCTGTCCCTTTGCCTCCGGCGGTGTCATGTCATTTGTCCTTGCAAAACGGTCCGACAAAAATCGGGGCTTTATGGCCCCAACCCTTTAGGCGGACAGCTTTTTACGGCCTTTGGCGCGGCGCAGGTTCAAAATATTGCGGCCAGCCTTGGTTGCCATACGCAGACGAAACCCGTGGCGCCGCGCGCGGACCAGGTTAGACGGTTGAAATGTACGCTTCATCGCGGTTCTCCATCACATGTGCATCAAGGTGGTTTTCGAGCGGGATTCGCCACAAACCTACCGTTGCGCTTATTCGAAGCCCGGTCTTTACGCATCCCTTTGCACCAAGTCAATTCGACAAGCCCGCAATTCTTGCAACATTTCGCGGTTATTTCCGGCCATGTTACAGGCGGCGGCGCGCAAATGTTACAACATGCCCGGTTTTAAGGCCAAATGGTTCACCCCACATCAAGGCCGCGTGAGGGGGGTGTCGCAGCGCAGCACAATCACGCAAGGTCTGCGGCACAAGATTACCAAAAGATTATAGCCTGCACACGACCCCGGAAAGGGATGCCTGATATGCCGACGACCCATAATGCCGCCCCACAAAACGATATGCGGCCAAAATCGGGGTGGCGCCAAAAGATGCCGATTCTGATCATTCTGGTCGTGGCGGCAGCGGGCGCGTTTTTTCTGCGTGACAAGATCAGCTTTGCCGCCTTGGCCGAAAACCGTGAGGCGCTGATTGCCTTTCGCGATGAGAATTATCTGGTGGCCGTGCTGGCCTTCATCGCCGCCTACACCGCAATCGTGGGGTTTTCATTGCCCGGCGCGCTGATTGCCACACTGACGGGTGGTTTTTTGTTTTCAACGTTCCCCGGCGTTTTGTTCAACGTGACCGGGGCCACATTGGGGGCCATTGCGATATTCACGGCGGCGCGCAGCGGGTTTGGCGCAAAATTCGCGGAAAAACTGGAAGGGCGCGGCGGCGCTGTGGCGAAGCTGCAGGTGGGGTTGCGTGAAAACGAATGGTCCGTGCTGTTTTTGATGCGGCTGGTGCCTGCGGTGCCATTTTTCATCGCCAATCTTATTCCGGCCTTTGTCGGGACCGCCCTGCCCCGCTTTGCAATCTCTACCTTTCTGGGGATTTTGCCCGGCACGTTGGTGTTTACATCCGTGGGCGCAGGGTTGGGTGAGGTGTTTGCGAGGGGCGAAACGCCCGATCTGTCGATCATCTTTGCGCCTCATATTTTGGGGCCAATTCTGGGGCTTGCGGCATTGTCAGCGCTACCCATTATTCTGAAATTCTTTCGTAAAAAGGGCGCATGAGCCATGGAAACCATTAACACAGACATTTGTATCATCGGGGCCGGGTCGGGCGGGTTGTCCATCGCGGCGGGGGCTGTGCAAATGGGCGCGCGCGTGGTGCTGATTGAAGGCGGCGAAATGGGCGGCGACTGCCTGAACGCGGGCTGCGTACCGTCCAAAGCGTTGATTGCAGCGGCAAAACACGCCCATGCCATGACCACAGGGGCGGCGTTTGGCATCACACCCAGCCAGCCGCAAATCGACTTTGCGGCGGTAAAGGCCCATGTGGCCCGCGTGGTGGAAGGCATCGCGCCCGTTGACAGTCAGGAACGGTTTGAAGGGCTTGGGGTGCGCGTGATCCGCGATTGGGCCAAATTCACGGGGCCAGATTGCGTGGAGGCGGGCGGATACCGCATCAAGGCGCGCCGCTATGTGGTCGCCACAGGGTCGCGCCCGTTCGTGCCGCCGATTCCCGGTATTGAAGGCGTGCCTTACTTTACGAATGAGACGATTTTTGCCCAAACCGACCGCCCCGACCATTTGATCGTGATTGGTGGCGGCCCGATTGGCATGGAAATGGCGCAAGCGCACCAGCGCCTTGGCTGTCGCGTGACGGTAATCGAAGGGGCAAAAGCCTTTGGCCGCGATGACCCGGAAGCGGCGGCGGTGGTGCTGTCGCGGATGCGCACGGAGGGGGTTGAGGTGATGGAGGACGCGCCCGTGGTGCGGGTGGGCGGTGCTGCGGGTGCGATTGAGGTGGAAATTAAGGACGGCCGCGTGGTGCGTGGCACCCATTTGCTGATGGCTGTTGGCCGCAAGGTCGCATTGGACAAGCTGGGGCTGGAGGCGGCGGGGGTGGAATTTACCCGCAAGGGCGTCACCGTGGGGGCCGATCTGCGGTCCAGCAACAAACGCGTTTATGCGGTGGGCGATGCGGCGGGGGGCCTGCAGTTTACCCATGTCGCGGGCTATCATGCGGGTGTGGTCATTCGCCAAATGCTGTTTGGCCTGCCTGCAAAGGCGGGCACGGCGCATATTCCGTGGGCCACCTATACCGACCCGGAACTGGCGCAAATTGGCCCGACGGAAGCCGAGGCCCGCAAACTGCACGGCGATGCGCTTCGTGTGGTGCGGTTCGAATTTGCGGAGAATGACCGTGCGCAGACGGAACGCAAAACCGAAGGCTTGATCAAAGTGATGGTTTTGAAGGGCCGCCCCATCGGGGCCACGATCGCAGGCGCACAAGCGGGCGAGTTGATTGGCCTATGGGCGCTGGCGATCGCCAATAAGGTAAAGATGAGTGGTGTGGCGGGAACTGTGTTGCCTTATCCGACGTTGAATGAGGTATCAAAACGCGCGGCGGGGGCCTATTTTTCCCCGCAGTTGTTTGATAATCCGATGTTGAAACGGGTTGTGGGGCTGGTGCAGCGCTTTGTGCCGTAAGATTTGCCTTTGGGCAGGCGCTGGGGTGGGCTGTCTGCCCTCCCCAGACCCCTCCCGAGGATATTTGTGACCAAATGATGGGGGTAGGGTTGAAGGAAAGAAGGTCGGGATTTTTTCGGACGCTATCGGGGCGGTTTTTGCTGCTGACCGTGGTGTTCGTTATGCTGGCCGAAGTGTTGATTTTTGTGCCGTCGATCGCGCGGTTTCGCGAAGATTACCTGCTGTTGCGGCTGGAAAAGGCGCAAATTGCATCGCTGGCGCTGTTAGCGACAGATGGGATGATCAGTGCGGAATTGGAAAAGGAACTGCTGGCCAATGCCGATGTATACAACGTGGTGTTGTGGCGCGACCAAATCCGGCAATTGATCCTTTCCTCGCCCGTCACCAATGACGTGTCCGCGACGTATGATCTGCGCAGGGCCACGCCACTGATTTTGCTGCGCGATGCGTTGGTGGTGTTGGTGGACACGCAACCCCGCGCCATCCGAGTGCTTGGCAATCCGGTGCAGGATGCGGGGTCGCTGATTGAAGTGACGATGCCGACCCAACCCTTGCGCCAAGCCATGCTGGAATATGGCTTGCGGATTTTGGTCTTGTCGGCATTGATTTCGGTGGTCACCGCCGCGCTGTTGTTTTTGGCGGTGCAGCGGTTGTTGGTGGTGCCCATTCGCCGCGTGGTCCGCCACATGGCGCTGTATGCAGAGGCGCCCGAGGATGCGCGCCGGGTGATTGCGCCAACATCCACCGTGGTGGAATTGCGCGATGCCGAGGAAGCGTTGCAAAGCCTGCAAACACAGATGACCGGCGCGTTGCGCCAAAAGGAACGCTTGGCGCAGCTAGGGTCGGCGGTGGCAAAAATTAGCCATGATTTGCGCAATATTTTGACTACGGCGCAGTTGTTTGCCGACCGGATGGAGCGTAGCGCGGACCCCGCCGTGGCGCGCATCGCGCCCAAATTGGTCGGGTCGATCACCCGCGCGGTGTCACTGTGCGAATCAACGCTCGCCTTTGGCAAGGCCGAGGAGCCGCCGCCGCGCCTGTCGCGTTTTGCCCTGCGCCCTTTGATTGATGAGGTGATTGAGGCCGAGGCGCTGGACGAACGTCCGGGCGTGACCTGTCTGGTCGATGTGCCCATGGGCATGGTGTTGCGCGCCGATACCGAGCAATTGTACCGCATCCTTGCCAACTTGATGCGCAACGCCATGCAAGCGTTGGAGGCGACAGGCAAGGACGGCGTGATTGAGGTTTCGGGCGGGGAAAGCGACACGGAATGGTGGATCAAGGTGGGCGACACCGGGCCGGGACTGCCCCCCCGCGCACGCGAGCATTTGTTCACCGCGTTTCAGGGCGGGGCGCGCAAGGGCGGGTCTGGTTTGGGGTTGGCGATTGCGTTTGAATTGGTGCGTGGGCATGGCGGGCGGTTGGAATTGCTGCGCAGTGATGAGGCAGGCACCGAGTTTATCATCCATTTCCCCAAGGTTGACGGGCTGGATGCGATGGTCGCATGAAACTTGCGCCAATCCGCTTTTCCCCCCTTGCAATGGTTTGCGCAGGGCGTTAGATCGCCCTTGTTGCACCCGTAGCTCAGCTGGATAGAGCATCAGACTACGAATCTGAGGGTCGGGCGTTCGAATCGCTCCGGGTGCACCATTTCCCCAATACCCAAGCCGATTGCGCTGCCAAACCAACGGCTTGCGCCGCGCCTTAGAAATCTGTGGGCGCGCCGCCTTCCTGTTTGCGTTTGGCGACAAAGCGGGCCAAATCCTCGCGGTGATCGCCGTTCATTTCCGGCGCTTCAAATTCGGCCATGATTTGTTTGAAAATCTTGTGTGCGCGTTCATGTGTCCAAACCGCGCCGTCTTGTTCCCATGCTTCATAATTGCGCCAATCCGATACCATCGGCGCATAAAACGCGTCTTGGTAACGGTCTTGGGTGTGCTGGCAGCCGAAATAATGCCCGCCTGCGCCCACTTCTTTGATCGTGTCAAAGGCCAGGTCTTCGTCGCGGGTGGCGAATGTCGCCTCCTCAAAATAGCGCTGGATCATTTGCAGCACTTCGCAATCCATGATGAACTTTTCGGGGCTGGCGATCAGCCCGCCTTCCAGCCAGCCCGCCGCGTGGTAAACCATGTTGGTGCCCGATTGCACGGCGGCCCACAGGCTGTTCGAAGTTTCCCACATCGCCTGCCCGTCCGGCGCGTTGGCGGCACAGACACCTGATGACCGCAGCGGCAGCCCGTAAAACCGCGCCATTTGCCCGGTCATTTGTGTGGCGCGCATATATTCCGGCGTGCCAAAGGCAGGCGCACCCGACTTCATATCGACGTTGCTGGTGAATGTGCCCAGCGCCACTGGGCAACCGGGGTTGATGTATTGCAGCAGTGCAATCGCTGCCAACCCTTCGGCGATTGAAAGTGCCACCGCGCCCGACATGGTCACGGGGGCCATCGCACCTGCCAGCGTGAAGGGCGTGACCACCACAGGCTGGCCGCGTTTTGCCAGCCGCATCGCGCCGTCCAGCATCGGGTAATCATGCTTTAACGGGCTGACCGAGTTGATGTTAGTGTACATGCGCGGCTTGGCGTCAAATTCCGCGTGCGACAACCCGCCCGCAAGCCGCACCATTTCCATCACATCCTCCACCCGCTCCGCACCAAGGCTGTAAGCGTGAACGACCTTGTCCGTCAGCGTCAGCTTTTCATACAGGCAATCAAGGTGGCGCACCGCGGGGTGAATATCAATCGGTTCCACCGGGTAGCCGCCCGCGATGTGAATGCAGTTGAAATACTGCGTCAACTTCATGAATTCCTTGAAGGATTCAAAATCGCCGGACCGTTTTCCCCGTTCCATATCCCACGCATTGGGCGGCGAGGAGACGTTGACAAACACCATATGCTTGCCGCCGATAATCAACTCTCGGTCGGGGTTACGCGGCGTGATGGTGAACTGTTCTGGCGCATGGGCCAGCATTTCCATCACGAAATCTTCGTCCATCCGCACGTTTTCGCCGGTAATTTTACAGCCCGCGCGTGCCAAAATGGCGACCGCATCGGGGTTCAAAAACACGATGCCAATTTCGGACAAAATCCGCATGGCGGTGCGGTGGATGGCCTGCACGCCATCGGCGTCAAGCGGTTCCACGGGTCGGTCGGGGTTTACGGGGATACGCCACGGCATTTGGTCAATCGCCGCCGACCCTGCACGGGTTTTGTTGCCTGCCCGCCCGCCTGCCCGCCCGGTTACTCTGCGGCGACGTCCTGCGTCCTCATCCATGCCAAAACTCCGTGCCTGTGTCCGTTTGGCAAACCATGCCGCAAGAGGGGGCATAAGGCCCCCTTCAACAGCGACACAGATACGTCGTTTTTGGCAAATGCCTTAGCGCAGGCTGTCAATCCATGCACCCAAATGACCAATATCGGGCAAAACCACATCGGCATGCGGGGCCAGATCGGCGGCGACCGCGATGCCTGTCAGCACCGCCGCCGTGCGCATGCCCGCCGCGCGCCCGGCCTCCAGATCATGCAGGCTGTCGCCCACCATCACCACGCGCGCAGGCGCCAACCCTGTGGTGCGCGCAAAGGCCAAACACATCCCCGGCCCCGGCTTTGCGCCGTGCCCGCTGTCAAACCCCGCAATGAAATCAAATAGATCTGCAATGCCATGCGCGTTCAGATGTGCGCGCGCAGGCCCTTCGCTGTCATTGGTGGCAAGGCCCAACTGCAGGCCCCGCGCGCGCAACGCCGCCAAAACCGGGCGCAGCGGCACCGCAGGTGCCATGACCGCATCCTGCGCGCAGGCGTTCAGCACCGCCGCCAAACCCACTTGGTCCATCCCCGGCATCAACGGCAACAACACAGCGGAAATATCCATCGCCGTGCCTGCAATGACCGGGCTAGTGCGCACAAAATCTTGGGTTTCACGGTCATAGCCCATCGCGACCGCCAACGCATCGGCATGGGCATCATCCACCGCAATTTGCCCCAACAGGCGCTGCACCCAGCCGCCCCAACTTGCCCGAAAATCAAACAGCGTCCCGTCCTTGTCGAACACCACCCCGTCAATCATACCCGCGCCCCCCTTTACGTCCAATTGATCTGTGCGCCCCCCGGCAGCATGGCGCGCGCTTGCATCGGCACCTCATAGCGCAGCTGCGCATCGTCGCAAAACGCCATCACCCAAGCGTCATCCGTTAACAAAAAGTCCATAACGGCGGCCAAAAATGTGGGTTGCGTCGCCGCTGTTGCCAAATCTGATACGTCGGCACCTGTTGCACCCAGAAAAACCGGAAACAAATCTTCATTCCCGGCCAACCAGCCAAGGGCCTGCAAGGCCACCGTTTCAGCTTTGTCTCGCGCAATCATCGGCGGAATCCCTCTTATAGCTTGGCCATTACGGCCTATTACCGCCCATTTCACGCACATGTCACCTGTTCGTGAAATAATTGCGCTGATTGATGCCAATTTAGAAAGAGTTTCTTAACCACTTCCTCACAATTATGAACGTAATCTTACCTGTGCGTAACGTAGGTGTATCCGAATGTCTGGCAAAATTCTTATCGTCGATGACGTGGCGACCAACCGCATCGTTTATAAAGTCAAGCTGGGGGCAGCTTGCTATGCGCCCATGATGGCCGCAGATGGGAAAACATGTCTGGCGATGGCCCGCAGCGAAAAGCCGGATTTGATTTTGTTGGACCTTGTGCTGCCCGATATGTCGGGCACCGAGGTGCTGCGCCATTTGCGTGCAGATCCTGCCACCGCCAGCATCCCTGTAGTGGTATTTTCGGCCGAGGCGGACGCGGCCGCACGTTTGGCGGCGCTTGCGGCAGGCGCGGATGATTTTTTAACCAAATCGGTGGATGATCAAACGCTGATGGCACGTTTGCGCAACCTGCTGCGCGGCCGTGAAGCGTTGACAGAGCTGGAAAACGGCACCGCCCCCTTGCGCACTTTGGGTTTTGCCGAACCAACGGCGGCGTTTGCCTTGCCTGGGTCCATCGCCTTGGTCACCCATCGCCCCGAAACCGCGCTGCGCTGGCGGCGTGACCTTGGGCCCCATTTGCGCGATCAGATGATCATGTTGTCGCGGGAAACGGCTTTGTCTGACACGCCCAACCTGCCACCGCCCGATGTCTATGTGATCGAATCCGATCTGGCCGACCCGATGGGCGGGTTGCGCCTGATGTCGGAATTGCGCAGCCGCACCCTGACGCGTCACGCCGCGATTTGCATTGTCAAAACCGGGGACGCACCGGGTGATGCCGCGATGGCCTTTGATTTGGGCGCGAATGAGGTGGTGCTGACCGGGGTGGACCCGCGCGAATTTGGTCTGCGCATTGCCCGCCTGATGCAGCGCAAACGTGCTGCGGATCAATTGCGCGCCTCTGTCCGCGATGGGCTGCGCCTTGCGGTGATCGACCCGTTGACCGGGCTTTACAACCGCCGCTACGCCCTTAATCGTCTGTCAGAGATCGCGGAGCTGGCGCTAACCACGGAGCGCCCATTTGCCGTCATGGTCCTTGATCTGGACCGCTTCAAAGAGGTGAATGACACCCACGGCCACCCCGCAGGCGACGCGGTGTTGACCGAAGTGGCGCGGCGCATGACCATCAACATTCGCCAAAACGATCTGCTGGCCCGCATCGGCGGAGAAGAGTTTTTGATTGCCCTACCCGAAACCGATCTGGCGCAGGCCAATATGATCGCGCAACGCCTGTGCGAAGCTGTGCAAGAGGCCCCGTTTGACGTGCCGGGGGCGGCGCCCCTGCGCCTTACCACCTCTATCGGGCTGGCGATTTGGTCGGGCGCGCGCATGCTTGGCCATGCATCGGTGTCTGAGGTGATTGACCGCGCCGATCAAGCGCTGCTGGGCGCGAAATCGGCGGGCCGCAACCGCGTCACCATTGGGCGCAGCGCCGCTTAATGGTCCCGCTTGCGGTCGCCCCGGCGGCGCAGCGATTTTTCCAACCGATCCGCAAGGCCAGCCCGTTGTGCTGCGGACATGCCGTTCAATCGGTCCAGCAACAAGGTTTGCCCCAATTCTTGTCGCTGCGCACCACGCGCCATTCCGACCTGCAAGGTGGCGCGAAACGCTGCCGCATCAAACGGATCGGTCCGCAATCCCGTCAGCAACTGCCCCAAATCATCGCGCATCTGCCGCCGTTCTGCCCGAATATCAGGCTTTGCGCCCACATACCCCCGGCGCAACGCGCGGCGGTCTTCCTCCTCCAACGCCTCGGCGAACAGACCAAACCCAATGTCGCGGGCGGCAAATTCGGCGCGTTCTGGGCCACCAAACCGGCCAAGTGCGGCCCCACCGACCACCCCCAGCACAGCCAAATTCAGCGCCAGTGACACGAACAAAACCAACCGCCCCCAGCGAAAGGGCGGTTTGATTTGGGGCGGGGAAACAGGGGCGGTCATCATCTATCCTTCAATCACGAAATCATCGAACGCGGGGAAAACATCCAGCGTTTCGGTTGTCGTATTGCCCACCAGCAACAGGTCGGACACCTGCCCCGGCTGGGCAAACCCAATCCAAACGCCCGCAAGGGCGGCCGCAGACAGCCCCGCCAGCGCGGGCCCGCCGCCAATCGCCGCCAAAATCCTGCGCCACAGCGTCTGCGACTGCGACTGCGACTGCGACTGCGACTGCGACGGGCCCTGCGTTGGGCCCTGCGCGGGCACAACCATCGCGCGCGGCTGATGCAGTTGCGCATCCGCCAAAACCCGCGCCATCACCCCATCAGACACCACAGGCACATCGCGCGCTGCTGCAAAAAGATCATCCAAGTCCTTGTCTTGCATGCTAAGTTCCGTCCTCATATCCCAAATCCTCTTGGCGTCCAGCCAGCGCTGCGGCCAAGGCCCGCTTGCCCCGCGCAGTCAAACTTTCCACCGCTTCCACCCCGATGTCCATCACCAGCGCAATCTCGGGGTTGGTCAAACCCTCAAGATGACGCAGCACGACGGCTTGGCGTTGGCGGTCTGGCAACAAGTCCAGCGTCGCGTAAAGCGCGGCTTTGCGGTCCCGCGCCACCATCCCTGCCACCACACCGGGCGCGCCATCGGCCACGTCCGGCGCATCGTCCAATGTCACGGCCCGGCGGCGCACGCGCCCGCGCAGACGGTCGGTACACAAGTTGGCAACCACGCGGTACAGCCACGTTGATACCCGCGCCTCGCCCGGTCGCCAATCGGGGGCCACCCGCCACAACCGCAGCATCGCCTCTTGCGCGACATCTTCCGCCTCGGCCCGGTCACCGCCCAACATCCGCGCGGCAAACCCCATCACACGCGGCACATGGCGGGCCGCCAACACGCGTGCGGCCCCTGGATCCCCACTGGCATACAGCACCATCAAGGCATCATCAGGCGTATCTGTGGCATCGTCAAAGGGCATGGCCATCCTATGGTCAGTAGCGTCAAGCCACGTCATTTTCAATCGCGCAACGCTTGGGCCCCCGCCCCACACATGGCGCGGCGCAGGGGGAAAAACGTATCAGCCTTTATCGTCTTTACGGTCGCCACTGCGGCCCTCACCATGCTTGCCACCGCGTTTTTCCATCCGCGCGGCCCGCTTTTCCATCGCCACATCGGCTTAGACCTTGGTGATCGCGCCGTCTTTGTCGGTGTCCACGCGGTCAAACATCTTGTCGACGCGCCCTGCTGCTGGCGTCATTTCTGCAAGTGACAGCACACCGTCTTTGTTCGCGTCTTGGCGTTCCAGCATCCGCGCCGCCCGCTTTTCGCCGCGCTTTTGGTCCTGTTCTGCCTGCCCGGCCGTCAATTCCGCCGCGGACAGATTGCCATCTTTGTCGGTGTCCATCGCGGTCAATCGGGCAGTGCGGTAAGCCGCCACTTCGCCTTTGGTCACGCGGCCATCGGCATCAACATCCATCGCGGCAAAATCAAACATCGGCCCCATATGGTCGCCGCCACGCCCTTGCGCCATCGCAACGGTCGACAGACTGGCGGCAACCAGCCCGGCCAAAGTAACAGCGCTCAACAACTTCTTTGTATGGATCATCATCGTGTTCCTTGTAATCGGGCGGTGTCGCCCTGTTTCATACATAGTCAAACGCACGTTACGCTGCGTTCCGTCGCAAGCCGCGCAAGATTTTTGCGACATCGCGCCGCAACCGTGATCTGCCCCTCCCCTTTGCGCCCAAACCGCGCTATACTTGAACTTCTCAAAACACCGCAGCGCGAGGATGCCATGCCCGATCAAACCCTGTCGATGGAAGAGGATCGCCCCCTCGGCCCCGCCCTGCGCAACGGGTGGAAATGCCGCTGCCCCAGTTGTGGTGCGGGACCCATGCTGCGCGGCTATTTGACCGTGCGGGACAGTTGCCCGGTGTGTGCCGAAGAATTGCACCACCACCGAGCCGATGATGGACCTGCCTATCTGACCATTTTGATCGTCGGGCATTTGATGGCACCACTGCTGCTGTGGGCCTTTGTCAAATACCGCCCCGATCCGCTGGTTTTGGGCACCATCTTTTGCATCGGCACGGTTGCGCTGTCGCTGTTTTTGCTGCCCCGGCTGAAAGGGGCGATCGTCGCGTTGCAATGGTCCAAACGGATGCACGGCTTTGGCAAGCGCGCCTGATGTGGGCAAGGCGGGGGGCGATAAAACCGCCCTGCGCCCCGCCGCAACGATCGTTTTATGGCGTATAGGGCCTGACAGTGCCCCTGAAGTTTTGATGGGCCAACGCGGGGCCGCCGCCGCGTTCATGCCGTCAAAACACGTCTTTCCGGGCGGCGCTGTGGACCCTGCTGATGCAGATGTCACCTTGGCCCACCCCCTGCCTGCCCTTTGTGCCGTGCGTTTGGCCCAAAACACCGAAATCGCCCCCCAAACCCTTGCGGCAGCCGCGATACGCGAGTTGTGGGAGGAAACTGGCCTTGCCCTTGGCACCCCCGGCGATTGGTGCAGCCCCCCGCCTGATGCGGATCACGATTGGGCGGGGTTTGCCGCGCGCAGGCTGCAACCGTCAGCCCGCGATATGCAGTTTATCTTTCGCGCGATCACGCCCCCCGGTCGCACCCGCCGCTTTGACGCCCGGTTTTTCCTTGTTCCGGCCACCGCAATCGCGGGCGATATGGATGATTTCAGCGCCGCCTCGGATGAGTTGTCGCACCTGCATTGGATCGCCCTTGCGCAAACCCGCAGCCTTGATCTGCCGTTTATCACCGAAGTGGTCTTGGCAGAGGTAGCGGCCCATCTGGCATCAGCGCCCAGCACTGGCGTGCCGTTTTTCGACAATTCCACCGACCGCCCTCAGTTTCGCCGCATCGCCTAAGCGATCAAAACGATCAACGCGATGGACGCGGCCAACAGGGCCATGCCCGCCACCTCGCGCGGTTTTGGCCGTTCCCCAAACACAAAAACCGACACCAAAATGGAAAAAATCAGCTCTACCTGCCCGACAGACCGGACATACGCGGCGTTTTGCAGTGCAAATGCCGTGAACCACCCCAGCGACCCCAGCACCCCCGTCACCCCCACTGGCAAGGTCGCCCGCCACGCGCGCAGCACGCGGCCCACCTCACCGGGTTCGCGCCACCGCAGCCAAAGCACCATCGCCACAGTTTGAAACGCAGTCACACAGGCCAGCGCCAGCACCGCACGAAACAGCGGGTCGTCATTGGCAATTGCCAGCGTTGCCCCGCGATATCCGATCGCAGACAGCCCGAAAAACGCCCCCGCCAGCAGGCCCAAAACCGTGGCCCGGTTGAATATCCGCCCCGACCGCCACCCGTCTGGTGGGCGCGACAACAGCAAAACCCCGGCCAGCCCGATCAGAATGGCAACGATGCCCATCCCCGATACCGCCTCAGCCAGAAACACTGCGGAAAACAGCGCAACCTGCACCGTTTCGGTCTTGGTAAAGGCAATTCCCACCGCGAAACTGCGTTCCGAAAACAGCGCCACAGTGCAAAAGGTTGCCACGATCTGCCCAATCCCGCCCGCAATCGCAAAACCCCAGAACGCAAGGCCCAGCGGTGGCAACGCATGGCCGCGCGCCAAGATCATCGCGCAAACGCCTGCCCCCGCCAGCGGCACCGCGAACAAAAACCGTGAAAACGTCGCGCCGCCTGTGGACAGGCCCAGCCCCTTTAACCGCTTTTGCAGCATAAACCGCACGGTTTGCACCGCAGCCGCCGCCACGGTTGCCACAATCCACAGCGCCATCGCTATGGCTTGGCTGCGGGATAATGCGGATGCACCAGCGGATCCTTGGCGCGCAGAAAATACCGCGCAAACACTGCGCCATAGCTGCGATAGACATAACCATCATTGCGCGCCAAAACTGCCCCCCGGCTGGCCGTATACAGGGCGGGCAATTGATACCATGGCACGCCGGGATGCGCATGATGCACAGCATGAAAATTATTGTTCAAAAACAAGATCGAAAGCGGCCCACGATCCTCCACCACCACGGTGCGCCCAGCGGGGTCCACATGTGCGCGATGTTCCAAAAACGTGCGGATTTTCAGCAATCCATGCCCCAGCCATGCCGCCAGCAAATAAGCCCACCACGGCATCGCGGCCATCCAAAGCCACGCGACCACAGGCACCAACCCCAGCGCATGCAGCCCCCAATCGCGGCGCAGGCCGGGGGCATTTTGCGCAAACAGCGCCGCCTCGCTGCGCAGCCACATCGCATTGCCCACAATCGGCCCCAGCACAATCCGCCCCAGCAGGGTGTTGTTGGCTGAAAACAGCGCCCGCGCCCAGCCCGGCAGCCGCACCCACACCGCAGGGTCAAAGAAATTACTTTCAGGATCATCATAGGGATCGGTCAAAACCGGGTCATGGTGATGCGCCAAATGCGTATCGCGAAACCGCCCGTAAGGTACGGTTAACGTCAACGCGGGCGACACAACCGTCTCATTCAGCCAGCGAATACGGAAGGGGTGGCCGTGCAACGCCTCATGTTGCAAGGACGAAAACTGCACGATCGCCAACCCTGCCAGAACAATTCCCAAGGCAGGCGACAGCGCATAGCCCAAAGTGGTCGCCCCCCCCCACACCGCATAGGTCAGCGCCAGCAGTGCCAACGTTCCCCCTTCAATGCGCGCAATCTTCATATCGCCCCCCATTTGCGCCGATATACGCCATATCGCGGCCCACAGGCAAAAGTTTTTGCGTCATCGCAGCCGCGCCAGCGCATAGCCGTTCCAATCCAGCACCTCGCGCGCGGCGGCCAGCCTGTCGCGCGGCAGATCGCCGCCCCGGTTCAGGATGAACCCAAACCGCCCGGATGGCGTGCCAATTGCCAGCGTGAGATAGCCCATATCGGCCCACAGCACCCACCACGCCTCACCACCCGGCGTGGCAAACCGGCCCGGTCCCACCGCCGCAAGCGGCCCCGAAAACGCGGTAGCGACACCGTTCAGGCATAAATTCGCATCCACCCGCAGGCCATTTGCGGTCTGCACAATCCGCGCTTTGCCTTTGCGACAGGCGGGTGCCGCCGCCGTAGCAAATTCCGCCACTTGGACCCATTCGCCCACCAGCCCCGCGTTTTCCAGCACCGCGTTGGAATACATCTGCACCCCAGGTTTGCGAAATCCCTCGACCTGCGTGGGGGCTGCAACACAGCCTGCCAACAGCATCAGCGCCATCAATCGATACATAAGTCCACCCTGCGCCCATCGTTTTGCAACACAGCATTGCACCCCAGCAAGGGCTTCACGGGCGCGCAAGTCCTTGACCTTGCAAGGCAAACCCCATCACAATCGCTTTCGCGCTTGCATTGCTTGCCACTGTCACGGGTGGGGGTTTGGCAGGTCATCAGCCCAGACGCCCCAAAGGCCACAAAGCTGCCGCCTCGTTTTTCACAGGCAATTTGATCGGGGATTTTGCGGCCTGCAATTGGTTCAGGCTTGGGCATTGGCACGAGCGCAGCACTGGGCGCTGGCGCAGCGGCAGCGGCGGGCGGCGCGTCCAAACGCGTTACCTCCACAGTCGGGCCAATAATCGCATTGGGTGGTGCAATATCGGTTGCCGCATCAGGCCCCGCACCGCCGCCCATTTGGCATGCAGACAGGGCCACGGCCAACATCAGCCAACGAAACCCCATCGTCAAAACGGCTGCGGAAAGGCGCGGTGCGCGATGGCAATCTCCTCCATCACCTCGTCAGACAGTACCACCTTTGACGCGCCAATATTCACCTGCAACTGCTCCAAACTCGACGCGCCCAAGATCGGGATCACCGGGAACGGACGGCCCCGCGCAAAGGCCAGCGCCATCTGGTTTGGGTCCAACCCGTAGCGCGCCGCTATGCCCAGATAGGCGGCAACCGCCTCAAACACATAGGGTGTTACGCGGCCACCAAGATCGGGCGACGCAACCCGCCGCGTTCCATCCGGAATAACCCCGCCCGCATATTTACCGGACAACAGCCCAGCAGCCAGCGGCGAAAACGCTAGCAGCGGCATGTTTTCCATCGCCGCAAATTCCGCCCAATCGCTGTCAAACTGGCGGCACAGCAGCGAGTATTCGTTTTGCACCACAGCCATGCGCGGCAGGCCCAATGACTGCGCCAAGCGCAGCCAATTCGCCGCCCCCCATACGGTTTCATTCGACAGGCCGAACGCGCGCACCTTGCCTTCTGCCACCAGCTTGCCAGCCGTCAGCAAAACATCGGTCATATCGGCAAACACATCGGCGGCAGGCATTTTTCTGGGGGCAAAGTCCCAGATTTTGCGGAAATGATACGAGCCGCGGTTGGGCCAATGCAGTTGGTAAACATCAATGTAATCGGTCTGCAAGCGCACCAGCGACGCTTCCACCGCTGCGCGCAGGCTGACGCCGGTAATAGGCGCACCGTTTCGCACAAACCCATTGCCCTCACCGATAATCTTGGTGGCCAGCACAACTTTGTCGCGCCCGCCTTGCCGCGCAAACCAATTGCCGATGATCGCTTCGGTGCCGCCAATCGTTTCCGCGCGCACCGGGTTGGTCGGGTACATTTCCGCCGTGTCCCAAAAATTCAACCCATGTTCCATCGCCATGGCGATTTGGTCATGCGCCTCGGCCTGCGTGTTCTGGCTGCCCCAGGTCATCGTGCCCAGGCAATATTCCGACACCATCAGTCCGGTGGAACCAAGCGGGATTTGTTTCATGCCTTGAACCTTTCATGGGGTATGCGTGCCAAACGTCGCATCATTTCAAACCGTTCGCAAGCGGGCTTACCCCTGCTGAATGACCATATCGGCGGGCACAGACCCCGCGATCACCAAGCGTGCATTTGGAATGTCATTGCCCATCGCCCGCGCTTGCGCCGCATCCGCCGCCAGCCCGTGGTCGCGCCACCGTTGCACCAATCGCGCCTCTAGCACGGCTAGTGGCACGTCCAGCGCGATCGTCACATCCCAAAACGGGCGCAAACTGGCCCAAGGGCCGTGTTCCAACAGCAGATAATTGCCCTCCACCAACAGCACCTCTGCGTCTGGCCCAATCACCGCCGCCCCTGCCACCGCCACATCGCGCGTGCGATCAAACAGGGGGATTACCACCTCCTGCTCCACCCGCAGCCGCCCCAACAGCGCGGCAAACCCCGCCACATCATAGGTGTCGGGCGCGCCCTTGCGGTCCAACAATCCCCGTTCCATCAACACGGCATTGTCCAGATGAAACCCGTCCATCGGCACCACAACAGCGCCCGCAATCTGTGCTGCCAACCCTTCGGCCAAAGTCGATTTGCCCGACCCAGGTGCACCCACAATCGCCACGATCAACCGCCCAGACCCGCGCCGCGCTGCAATCAAATCCAGCGCCGCCTTCATGCCGCCCCCCGCAGCAGGCTGGCCACATCCAGCATCCGGTTGGAAAATCCCCATTCGTTGTCATACCAGCCAAACACCCGCAGCATCCCCCCCGCCGTTATCCGCGTTTCTGGGCAGGCCATCACAATGCTTTCGCGCCGCATCCGCAAATCGGTCGATACCAGCGCACGGTCCGTCGCCCCAATCACGCCGCCCCCGACAGAGCTGGCAGCCGCGCGAAACGCATCATTCACCGCCGCGACGCTTGGCACCCTCTGCGTCATCACCGCCAAATCCACAGCCGAGACACTGACCACAGGCACCCGCACCGCCGACCCTTCAATCCGCCCCGCCAAATCTGGCAACACATGGTCCAGCAACCGCTGCGCCGATGTGGTCGTGGGCACCATGGAAACCGCGGCCGCCCGGCTGCGCGCAAAATCGGCGGCAGGTGCATCGACCGTGGGCTGGCTGCCGGTATAGCAGTGAATGGTGGTCATCGACCCCGTCACAACCCCCCATTCGCGGTCAATCAACGCCACCAACGGGGCCAGCGCATTGGTCGTGCAGGATGCATTGGACAATATCCGGTGCGCGCGCAGATCAAGCCCCGCCTCATTCGCGCCCATCACCACCGTGTAATCCGCCGCCTGCGATGGACCCGATACCAGCACCCGTGCTGCCCCCGCCCGCAAACCCCGCGCGGCCATTTCGCGCCCATCCGCGCGGCCCGTACATTCCATCACCAAATCCACGCCCCGCAGATCAAGCGTCGAAATATCGCGCGCGCGGTGCAAGGGTATGCGCCGCCCGTCCACGTTCAGGCCCGCATCATCTAGGGAAATCACCCCGCGCCACGGCCCAAAAATGCTGTCAAATTCAAACAGATACGCGCACATATCGGCGGCGGCGATGTCATTGATCCCCACCACTTCCAGCCCCGGCCAACGGTCCGGCCCCTGCAAAAACGCCCGCAACACCGACCGCCCGATACGCCCGAACCCGTTGATGAATATCCGCATAGGATTGCCCCCCGTTTGGCGCAGTCTGACCACGCGGGGGGCAGGGGTTCAACTGGCGATACGCGCAAAACTTGTATCAGTCACAATTCGCCTGAACCGCCGCCCTAAACCACCTCTGCCGGAAATCCCACCTTGGCCAGCGCCGCAATCACGGCGGCATCGGCCACCGCCGATGTCACATCCGCCCGCCGCGCCGCCATATCCACCACAACAACCGCCTGCGGGTCCAGCGTAAAAACCGCCCCTTCCACTGCCGCTTTGCAATGTCCACAACTCATATCGGGAATCGAGAATTCTGTCATATCGCCTCCTGTTTCGCCCCTTACTGCACCTTCCCGCCATGGGAAGATCAAGCGCAAAATGGGCCGCCGAAATTAGCCCCTTGACCTTCGTGTGACTGGAACCCCCAAGGTGCAAGGTGAAAGTGAGGGCGCAATCGCCACAATGACATTCTCGGTGCAAGGCATGACCTGCGGCGCTTGCGTGGACCGGGTGGAACACATCTTGTCAGGGGTTGATGGGGCGGGCCGCGCCACCACCAACCTTGCCAATAACACCGCCACCGTGGCGGGCGGCGCCGCCCCTGCCATTGCGGACGCCTTGGCAAATGCAGGCTTTGCCGCCGCCGCCGACACCGTAACGCTGCATATCGACGGGATGACCTGCGCATCCTGCGTTGGCCGGGTGGAACGCGCCGTCACCAGCCTGCCGGGCGTGCTGACATCACAGGTCAACCTTGCCACCGAAACCGCACAGGTGCAATTTCTGCACGGGGGCACTGACACCAGCACCCTGATCGCCGCGATTGCAGGCCAAGGATATGCAGCGAAATCCCAAACCCAAACCACGGCCAAAACCGACACCATCACGCGGCTGCAGACCCAACTCCTCATTGCCATCACCCTCGCGCTGCCGGTGTTTATATTGGAAATGGGCGGCCACGCCGTTCCCGCATTTCACCATTACATCATGGCCACCATTGGCATGCAGACCAGCTGGTTGATCCAATTTGCCCTAACCACCGCCATCCTGCTTGGGCCGGGCCGAGTGTTTTATACCCGTGGCTAGGCGTCCTTGCGCCACAAAGCGCCCGACATGAACGCTTTGGTTATGATCGGCACCGCTGCCGCCTACAGCTTCTCGCTGATCGCCACCTTCCTGCCCCATCTTTTGCCCGCCCCAGCCCACGCGGTGTATTTTGAGGCGGCAGCCGTCATCGTCACCCTCATCTTGATGGGCCGCTGGATGGAAGCGCGGGCCAAAGGCCGCACTTGGGCCGCGATCGCCCGCCTGATAGGCCTTTCCCCCAAAACCGCCCGCGTTGAACGGGATGGCGAAATCCTGGATCTGCCATTGGCCGAGGTTGTAGTCGGTGACATCTTGCACCTGCGCCCTGGTGAGAAAATCGCGGTCGATGGCACGGTCACAGATGGCCAGAGCTATGTCGACGAAAGCATGTTGACCGTAGAGGCAGCAGCGATCGCCAAAAACACCGGCGACACCACTACCGGCGGCACGGTCAACGGCACGGGCGCGCTGACCTATCGCGCGATGCGGGTTGGGGGCGACATGATGTTGGCCCAGATCATCCGCATGGTGGAACAGGCCCAAGGCGCGCGCTTGCCCGTCCAAGACCTTGTGAACCGCATCACCGGCTGGTTTATTCCCGCCGTCCTTGCCGCCGCCGCCTTGACCGTGGCGGTCTGGGTCATCTTTGGCCCCGCCCCCGCGCTGACCCATGCCTTGGTCGCGGGCGTTGCGGTCCTCATCATCGCCTACCCCCGTGCGATGGGCTTTGCGGTGCCCGTCTCCATCATGGTCGGCACCGGGCGCGCCGCCGATCTGGGCGTGCTGTTTCGGCGCGGTGACGCCCTGCAATCGCTGCAATCGGTAGATATTATCGCGTTTGATAAAACTGGCACACTCACCGTTGGCCGCCCGGAAATGACCGATTTCATCCTCGCGCAGGGGTTTGATGGCAATACCGTCCTGGCGCGCATCGCCGCCGTAGAGGCGAAATCCGAACACCCTATAGCCACCGCAATCACGCGCGCCGCCACCGACCGCGGCCTCGACCTGCCGCCCGCGTTTGATTTCACCTCTCACACCGGGTTGGGCATCGCGGCCCAAGTCGCAGGGCAGCGTATCCTCATCGGTTCCGCCCGCTTTATGACCAGCGAAGGGGTTGATCCCGCCCCGCTTGGCAAAGCCGCCGAAACCCTTGCCAATGACGGTAAACCCCCAATTTTTGCCGCGCTTAACGGCCAAATCGCCGCTGTGATCGGTGTCGCCGACCCCATAAAACCCGGCACGGTAGAGGCGATTGCGCAACTGCGCGCAATGGGCCTGAGGTTGGTCATGATATCGGGTGATAACAAGGCCACCGCCCACATCATCGCCGCCACGCTGAGCATCACTGAAGTGGTCGCCGAAGTTCTCCCCGCTGGCAAAGTCGCCGCCTTGGACGCTTTGCGCGCAACAGGCGAAAGCCTTGCCTTTGTTGGGGATGGCATTAATGACGCCCCCGCCCTTGCCGCCGCAGATGTCGGTGTGGCCATCGGCACCGGCACCGATGTCGCAATTGAAGCGGCGGATGTGGTCCTTATGTCGGGCGATCTGCGCGGCGTTGTCGGGGCGCTGGCGATCAGCCGCGCCACCATGCGTAACATCAAACAAAACCTGTTCTGGGCCTTCGGCTATAACGCCGCGCTGATCCCGGTTGCGGCGGGCGCGCTATACCCGATTTGGGGCCTTCAATTGTCGCCCATGCTGGCGGCGGGGGCGATGGCGCTGTCATCAGTGTTCGTCCTTACCAACGCGCTGCGTCTGCGCTGGGTCGGGGGGCCGACATGAACATCAAAGACGCCGTCGGCCGCGCAAACCTGCCCGCCAAAATCATCCACTATTATGAGGATGTGGGCCTAATCCGCCCCCTGCGCGACCCCAACGGCTACCGCGTTTCCCGCGACAGCGACGTTCACAAACTTGGCTTTCTGGGCCGCGCCCGCGCGCTTGGCTTCACGATTAAAGATTGCCGCGTGCTGTTATCATTGTATGAGGACAAAGCCCGCGCCAGTGCCGATGTCAAAGACATCGCGCAACGCCACCTCGATCAAATCACTCAAAAAATCAACGCGTTACAAGCTATGCAAGACACCCTGTCGCATCTGGTGACCACTTGCCACGGCGACACCCGCCCCGAGTGTCCCATCCTCGCCGATCTGGCACCCGCAATCCCCTCGGGCCAAAACAGGTAGGTATTTAAGCCAAGACGAATGGCAGGGCACACGTCCTTTGCCCATTCGTCTTGGTCCAAATACCTAACTTGCCGCCTTCAGCCGCCGCGCACCGCGTCAATCATGCGCGACACGTTGTCGGGGTCCGCCTCAGGCGTGATCCCGTGCCCAAGGTTGAAAATATGCGGCCCTTTGGAAAACGCTTTCACAATCCGGCGGGTTTCATCGACCAAATCCTGGCCGCCCGTCACCATATGATGCGATGCAAGGTTGCCCTGCACGCATCCATCTACCTGCACATGCTGCGCCGCCCATTCCGGCGTCACTGAATTGTCCAGCGCCACGCAATCGGCCCCGGTTGCGCGGGCAAAGCCGATATAGCCGTCGCCACCTTCGCGCGGAAACG
The DNA here is from genome assembly GCF_900110135.1 of Pseudorhodobacter antarcticus. GTDB lineage: Bacteria > Pseudomonadota > Alphaproteobacteria > Rhodobacterales > Rhodobacteraceae > Pseudorhodobacter > Pseudorhodobacter antarcticus. Next base: position 62,269 of record NZ_FOCO01000010.1, read on the forward strand.
CGATGATCGGCAAATTGGGGTGGCGTGCTTTCAACTCTGCGATAATCCGCTTGGCAGGTAGCAGCGCGAAATCGTGGAAATCGGCACCCTTCAGGCTGCCTGCCCAACTGTCAAACAGCTTTACCACTTCGGCCCCGGCGCGCACTTGGGCATCCAAATACTCAATCGTGCCGTCGGTAATCCGGTCAATCAGTGCCACAAACGCCACGCGGTCGGTGTCTTTCAACTTATGCGCGGGCGCTTGGTCCGGGGTGCCGCGCCCGGCGACCATATAGGTGGCAACCGTCCACGGCGCACCTGCAAACCCGATCAGGGTCGTTTGCGGCGGCAATTCGCGCGCCAAAATCTTGACGGTTTCATACACCGGGGCCAACGTCTCGTGGATATCGCTGGTGGGCCGCAGCGCCTGCACCCCCGCCATATCGGTGATGGTCGACAGGCGCGGCCCCTCGCCGGTCACAAACCACAAATCCGCGCCCATCGCTTGGGGCAACAGCAAAATATCGGCAAACAAAATCGCCGCATCAAACCCATAACGCCGGATCGGCTGCAACGTCACCTCGGCCGCCAATTCGGGGTTATAGCACAGCTTCAAAAAATCCCCCGCTTGCGCCCGCGTCGCGCGATATTCCGGCAAATAGCGCCCTGCTTGCCGCATCATCCAGATCGGCGGCGTTGCTTGTGTTTCGCCGCGCAGCGCACGCAGGATGGTTTTCTCGGTCATTTGCTTCTCCCTTATCATCCTCCCTTGACTTCCAACTTGGCGCGCGCTTGTCAATATGACATGACACATCGCTGCCAATCTATCGTTGAAAACGTCCCGCCGTGCCGCTAGGAACCTGACCATGACACATCCGCTTCCCTCCCCCACCCGCCCGCTGCGCATCGGCACCCGCGGCTCCCCCCTCGCCCTATGGCAAGCACATGAGGTGCGGCGCTGCCTGATGGCCGCCCATGATTTGCCCATGGACGCGTTTGATGTGGTGGTGATCAAGGTCACTGGCGACATGATCCAAGACCGCGCGTTAAAAGATATTGGCGGCAAGGGCCTGTTCACCCGCGAGATCGAGGAGGCCCTGCTGGACGGTGGCATCGACATCGCCGTTCATTCGGTGAAAGACATGCCGACCCAGCAGCCTGCGGGCCTTACGCTGAACTGCTACCTGCCGCGCCAAGACGTGCGTGATGCCTTCGTCTCCCCCGGTGTCGCCGCGCTGGCCGATCTGCCGCGCGGCGCCACTGTCGGCTCCAGCAGTTTGCGCCGCCGCGCGCAACTGGCGCTCAAGCGGCCCGACCTCAATCTGGTCGAATTTCGCGGCAACGTGCAAACCCGCATGAAAAAGCTGGAGGATGGCGTGGCTGTGGCCACCTTCCTTGCCATGGCCGGCCTGAACCGGTTGGAAATGTCCCACGTCGCCCGCCACGCCGTGGCACCAGAGGATATGCTGCCCGCCGTGGCCCAAGGGGCCATTGGCATTGAACGCCGCGACAATGATGCCCCCGTGATTGCCTTGCTCGACGCCATTCACTGCACCCCCACCGGCCAGCGCGTCACGGCGGAACGTGCGTTTCTGGCCGAACTCGATGGGTCTTGCGAAACCCCCATTGCCGCGCTGGCAATCCTCGAAGGTGATCAAATCTGGCTGCGCGGCGAAATCCTGCGCCCCGATGGCTCGCAATCGCTGGCAGATGATATTCGCGGTCCCATCGCAGAAGGCCCCGAACTGGGCCGCACTCTTGCCAAACGTTTGAAATCCCGCGCCCCGGCAGGTTTTTTTGATTGGCATTGACCCCAAATTGCAGGCCGCCATTCGCGCGGCACTGAACGGCCCCTATGCCCGCGTGCAACCGCTGGACCTGCCCACAGGCCGCGTCTGGCTGAAACAGGCCGAACGCCTTACGGGTCGGATGCGGTTGCAAAAAGGTGATGGTGCCAAAGGCTTCGCGCGCGAAGTGGCGGGGCTGCACCTCCTAGGCCACCTCGGCCTGCCCGCAGCCCCCGTGTTGGCCGAAGGCGACGATTGGGTCGCCACCCCCGATCTTGGCCCCACCTTGCGCGAACTGATGTGGCATGATGCCCGCGACCTTACCCCGGTTTTCGCCGCCGCAGGCACCGCGCTGGCCAACCTGCACCTTGCCAGCTACCGCCATGGTCGCCCCGCCATTCGCGATCTGTGCTGGAATGGCGAAGCGATCCATTTCATTGATCTGGAACGGTTTTCGCCTATAAAATCCGACCCGCGCGGGTTGGCGATTGACCTGATGATCTTCGTCCACAGCCTTTACGCCGACAGCCTGCTAGCCCCTGAAAAAGCGCCCCAACTGCGTGAGGCTGCAATTGCCGCCTACCGCAAACTTGCCCCCGGCATCTGGGCGCACGCGCGTGTGACCGCAAGCTGGCTGGGGTGGCTCCCCACCATCACCCGCCTGCGCCCCAATTCCCGCGATTGGCAAGCGCTTGCGCCCACCCTGACGCGCTTTAGGTCAGATCAGGAATAACCTTACCGGGGTTCATCCGCCCATCCGGGTCCAGCGCCGCCTTGATACTGCGCATCACGCCCAGCGCCACCGGGTCTTTGCGCCGCGCCATGGAGGCGCGTTTCGACAATCCCACGCCATGTTCCGCCGAAAAACTGCCGCGCAGGGCCTGCACCTCATCCTCTACCGCGGCCACCACAGCATCATACAGCATGGGGTCATCGCGGGTCGGATAGACCGTGTAATGCACATTGCCATCGCCCAAATGCGCCACACAAATATCTTCCGCCCCGGCATCAAGCGCAGGCAACCGCGCCGCCATGCGCGCCAAAAACACATCCACCTTGTCCAGCGGCACCGCAATATCGGTATCAATCGTAGGCTCGCGCGCAAAGGTAATTTCCGCCGCCAATTCGCGCCGTTCCCACATCGCGCGCCGCTGCGCTTCCGACCGCGCGATTTCGGCGTCCAGCACGTAACCGTCCTCCATCATCTGGGCCAAAACATCCTCCAGCAGCGCCGCCACAGGCACCACACCATCCGCGCCCACAACCGCATCACGCGGAGCCACCGCCCCCATTTCCACCAAAATATTCACGGGCTGGCGCGGGGTAAACGGCTGGCGAATATCTGGCCGCGCCTCCGCCAGCCTCCGCATATAACTCTCAGGCATATACTCAAACGCCTCCACCGCGCCCCCCGTCGCCTCGCGCAAGCGGTTCAACAACACCAACGCATCGGGCAAACTGCGCACCGCCACCGTCGCCGTGGCATAAGCGCGGGGACGCGGCACCAGTTTCATCACCGCCGCCGTGATAATCCCCAGCGTGCCTTCCGCCCCAATAAACAAATCGCGCAGGTCATAGCCGGAATTGTCCTTGTGCAACTCGCTCATCAAATCAAGCACTTGCCCATCCGCCAGCACCACCTCCAGCCCCAAACACAACGCACGGGTGGAGCCGTATCGCAACACGTTCGACCCGCCCGCATTGGTGGACAACACGCCGCCAATCATCGCAGACCCGCGCGCGCCAAACCACAGCGGGAAATACAACCCCTCGGCCTCCGCCGCCGCGTGCAAACGGTCCAAGATCACCCCAGCTTCGACCACCGCAATCCGCGCATCGGGCCTGATTTCGCGAATGGCGTTCATCCGCTCCACGCTGATCATCAACCCGCCAACGGTCATCGCGCCACCCACCAACCCCGTGCGCCCCGACACCGGCACCACGGCCACGCCATGCGCCGCCGCGACCCGCAAACAGGCCGCCACTTGCGCCGTATCGCCGGGCCGCACCACCGCCACCGGGTCGGCGGTAAACTTACCCGTCCAATCGGACATATGTGCCGCGCGGTCCGCACCCGTCAAAACATGCGCATCACCAACGACCGCCGCCAAATCCAAAAGCAAACTCACTTCGTCAATTCCAGCAATTCCAACACCTTGGGCCCCATCGCCTCCACAATCCGCGCAACTCCGCCCGCATCGGGGTGGATGCCATCAGATTGCATAAAGGCCAAATCAATCCCCCCATCCGCCCCCGCAATCGGCGCGAAAAACGCAGGCACCAACAACACCCCAAATTGCGCCGCCAAATCCGGGTAAATCGCATCAAACTGCGCCTTGTACGCGACCCCATAATTGCCGGGCGCAATCATTCCCACCAACAACACCGGCAAACCCTGCGCGCGCGCGCCGTCCAAAATCTGCGTCAAATTGGCGCGCGCCACGCTTGGGTCCAGCCCCCGCAGCATGTCATTGCCGCCCAAATTCACAATCAACGCCTGCGCGCCCCCGTCCAGCGACCACGCCAACCGCGCCGCCCCGCCCGCCGTGGTATCCCCCGATACGCCCGCGTTCACCACCTGCGCCACCGCCCCATTCGCGTCCAGCCACGCTTGCAACTGCGGCACAAACCCATCGCTTGCCGGCAAACCATACCCCGCCGTCAAACTGTCCCCCAGCGCCACAATCCGCGGCACATCCGCCGCAAATGCCGCACCAGCAGCTATAATCCCCACCCCAAACGCAAATACCGTGTTGCGCATTACGCGCGCAGCCCCATATCCAAGGGCAAGAGCAGACCGAAAGGCAATTTTCATGACGACACCTATTTTGGGGCTGCAAAACGCTGGCCTGACACTGGCAGGCAACGCAGGCCCGGTAAACATATTGCGCGCGATCACCCTGAACGTCCAGCGCGGCGAAAGCCTTGGGTTGATCGGGCCGTCGGGGTCTGGCAAATCGTCGCTCCTGATGATCATGGGCGGTTTGGAACAGGCCACCTCGGGTCGCGTGATGGCTTTGGGCCACGACCTTACCGCGATGGATGAGGATCAACTGGCCCGCTTTCGTAGGGATAATATGGGGGTGGTGTTCCAATCTTTCCACCTTATCCCCACAATGACCGCGCTGGAAAACGTGGCCCTGCCTTTGGAGCTTGGCGGGGTGCAGGATGCGTTTGGCCGTGCATCGGCCGAACTTAACGCCGTGGGCCTGGGTGCGCGGATGGATCATTACCCCAGCCAAATGTCGGGCGGCGAACAACAACGCGTGGCGCTGGCCCGCGCCGCCGCCCCCCGCCCCGCGATCCTGCTGGCGGATGAACCCACCGGAAACCTTGATGGCAAAAACGGTGAGGCGATTATGGATCTGCTGTTCGGCCTGCGCGACCGCCATGATGCCACCCTGATTATGGTCACGCATGCGCCGGAACTCGCTGCGCGCTGCTCCCGCATCATCCGCCTGAAAGATGGCGAAATCGACGGCGAAGGCCTGGAGGCCGCTGCATGAGCCTGTCTCTCGCCGCCCGTCTGGCCAAACGCGAATTGCGTGGCGGCCTGCGCGGTTTCCGCGTTTTCCTCGCCTGCCTCACCCTTGGTGTGGCCGCGATTGCCGCCGTCGGCATGGTCCGCGCCGCGATCGAAGGGGGCCTGTCCTCCCAAGGGGCCGCCCTTCTGGGGGGCGATGCGCAAATGGAATTCACCTATCGCCGCGCCACCGTTGATGAGCGCGCCTTCATGGACACCATGTCCACCGACACGTCCGAGGTGGTCGATTTCCGGTCCATGGCCGTGGTCGGTGATGACCGCGCGCTGACCCAAGTCAAATCTGTCGATGCCGCCTATCCCCTTGTGGGCGAAGTGGTTCTCGACCCCCAAATCCCGCTGGCAGACGCGCTGAATGGCCAAAAAGGTTTGCCCGGTGCCGTGATGGACCGCGTGTTGGTTGACCGTCTGGGCCTGCAAATCGGCGATCCCTTTACCATGGGCACCCAAAACTTCGCCCTCTCCGCCGTGCTGGTCACTGAACCCGACAGCGCCACGGGCGGCTTTGGCCTTGGCCCCCGCACCATGATCCGCACCGATGATCTGGCCAATTCCGGCCTCCTCAGCCCCGGCAGCCTGTACGAATCCGAATACCGCCTCATGCTGCCCCCCGGCACCGATTTCGATGTCGCCAAAGCAACGGCCGAGGATGCGTTTCGCGACACCGGCCTGCGCTGGTCCGACAGCCGCCGCGCCACTCCCGGCGTGGCCCGCTTTGTCGAGCGCATCAGCTCGTTTTTGGTCCTCGTCGGCCTTGCGGGCCTCGCCGTGGGCGGGGTTGGCGTCTCCGCCGCCGTACGCGCCTATCTTGACGGTAAAATCACGACCATCGCCACGCTGAAAACCCTTGGCGCATCCGGGGCGACCATTTTCCAAACTTACCTGATGCAAATCGGCATCCTCACAGCACTTGGCGTCACCATGGGCCTTATCCTTGGCGCGGGCGTCCCCCTCGCGTTGTCCCCTCTGATAAAAGCATCCCTCCCCTTCCCGGTCGCTTTCGGCCTCTACCCGGCACCTTTGGCCGAGGCTGCGTTTTACGGCGTCACCACCGCATTATTGTTCACCCTGTGGCCACTGGCCCGCGTCCAAAACGTCCGCGTGGCCGTCCTCTATCGCGGCGGCGCGGGCAAGGTCGCATGGCCCAGCTGGCCCATGTGGTTGGCGATGGGCGTCCTCATCGCGCTGCTGATCGGCGGGGCCGCCTACCTTTCCGGCCTCGCCTTCCTCGCGCTTTGGGCCGCTGCGGGCGTGGTGGCCAGCCTCGCCATTCTCTGGCTCGCGGCGTTCGCCTTGCGCGCCGCTGCCCGCAAACTGGCCCGCTCCGGCCTTGCGCGGGGCCGCGTTGGCCTGCGCGCCGCATTGGCAGCCATTGGGGGACCACGGGATGAGGCGGCCTCGGTCATCCTCTCCCTCGGCCTCGGCCTTACCGTGCTGGCCGCCGTAGGCCAGATTGACAGCAACCTACGCGCCGCCATTGACCGCGACCTGCCCGCCATCGCCCCGTCTTACTTTTTCGTCGACATTCAAAACGACCAAATCGACGGGTTCCTGACCCGCACGCGCGAAAACCCAAGCGTCAGCAAAGTCGAAAGCTCGCCCATGCTGCGCGGCGTTGTGACCCAAATCAACGGCGTCGATGCGCGGACGGTTGCTGGCGAACATTGGGTGGTGCGCGGGGATCGCGGCGTCACCTATTCCGCCATGGTTCCACCCGGCACCACGCTCACCGCAGGCACCTTTTGGGACGCGGATTACACAGGCCCGCCCCAACTCTCCTTTGCCCAAGAAGAAGCGGATGAAATTGGCCTGAAGCTGGGCGATACCATGACCGTCAACATCCTTGGCCGCGACATCACCGCCGAGATCACCAGCCTGCGCGAGGTGGATTTCTCTACAGGCGGAATGGGGTTTGTGATGATGCTGAACCCCGCCTCCGTGGCAGGGGCCCCCCACACCCATATCGCCACCGTTTATGCGACACCGGACGCGGAGGCGGCGATTCTGCGCGATGTCGCCACCGCCTATCCCAACATCACCGCCGTGCGGGTGCGTGACGCGATCAACCGCGTGTCCGATGCGCTGTCGGCGATCGCCACCGCCACCGCTTGGGCCGCAGGCGCCACCTTGCTGACAGGTTTTGTGGTGCTGATTGGTGCTGCCGCCGCAGGCGAACGTGCAAGGGTGTATGAGGCGGCAATCCTGAAAACCCTTGGGGCATCGCGCGCGCAAATCATGGGCAGTTTCGCCTTGCGCGCAGCCCTTACTGGGGCGGCGGCGGGCGTGGTCGCCATTGCCGCAGGCGGCGGGGCGGCGTGGGCCGTGATGCGATTTGTGATGGAAACCGAATTTGTGTTCGAACCCCTCTCGGCGCTGGCCATTGTGGGCGGTGGGGTGCTGGCCACCTTGCTGGCAGGCCTAGCTTTTGTCTGGCGACCGCTAAAGGCACGCCCGGCACAAGTGCTGCGTGCCTCCGATTGACGCGTTAAGGGCGTGCCAAGCGCACGCCCTTGCGATACGATGAGCACAAAAAAGGAATCCAAAATGCCCGTCGCCCCAACGACCCCATCCGCCCGCGACATCCTTGAACGCCTCATCGCGTTTGACACCACCAGCGCCAACTCCAACCTCGCGCTGACGCACTATGTCCAATCCCTGCTGGCGGATGCTGGCATCACCAGCCACCTTATCCCCGATGCCTCAGGCCAAAAGGCCAACCTTTGGGCGCAAACCGGCCCCGAAAACACCCCCGGCGTTATCCTGTCCGGCCATGTCGATACTGTTCCCGTTGAAGGGCAGACATGGACCAAACCTCCGTTCCAACTGACCACCGAAGGCACCCGCCTTTATGGTCGCGGCACCACCGATATGAAAGGCTTTGACGCCTGCGCCATCGCCTGCATGATCGCAGCCGCCCGCGACGATCTGCGCGTGCCGATCATCCTTGCGCTGTCGTATGATGAGGAAATCGGTTGTCGCGGCGTTGGCCCCATGATCGACGCGATGGCGGGGTGGCCCACCAAACCCCGCCTGTGCATCGTCGGCGAACCCACCAGCATGGAGGCGGCGATTGGCCACAAAGGCAAAGTCGCCCTGCGCGTCACCTGCACCGGGCGCAGCGCCCATTCATCCTCCGCCCCCCACGCGCTGAATGCCATTCATTTGGCGATGGATTTCGGCGCAGCGGTGCGGGCCTTGCAAACAGATATCGCGCAATCCGGCCCGTTTGATGCCGATTATGATGTTCCTTATTCCACCCTGCACATCGGCAAAATCAATGGTGGCGTGCAGGTGAACGTGGTCGCCAATACCTGCGTGATTGATATGGAAATTCGAAGCCTCGCGGGCCACGACCCAGCCCACCTGATCGCGCACCTGCAAACCGCCGCTGACGTCATCACCGCCCCGCACCGCGCAGATTTCCCCGAGGCCGGGATTGGGATAGAACGTTTGTGGGACTATCCCGGCCTTGGCACCCCCCCCGATGCGGATGTGGTCAGCTTTGTCAAAAGATTGACGGGTGGCAATGCCCACCTAAAGGTCGCTTACGGCACCGAAGGCGGCATATTCGCGCAAACTCTTGGCCTGCCAACTGTGGTCTGCGGGCCGGGCGCAATGGCCCAAGGCCATATGCCGGATGAGTATATTGAAATCGCACAATTGGACTGCTGCACGGCCATGCTGGACGCGCTGCGGGCTCAGTGCGTGGCAGGGTTCTGACAGCCCTTTGTGGGCCAGCACAGGTAGGTATTTAAGCCAAGACGAAACCACCAGCGCATGTCGCGACGATGCGCACTTTCCGCCACGGTCCACTTGCGCTATGCACGCGCTATGGCAACCACCCTCACCTCGCTTGCGCAACTGGCAACCCTTGGGTTCGACGACATCATTGATGTGCGCAGCCCGGCGGAATTTGCCGAGGACCACATAGCGGGCGCGATAAACCTGCCCGTGCTGAACGATGCCGAACGCGCGGAAGTGGGCACGATTTACAAACAAGACAGCCCGTTTCGCGCCCGCAAAGTGGGGGCCGCATTGGTCGCCGCCAATGCGGCACGCCATTTGCAAGGGCCACTGGCGGACAAGCCGGGGGGCTGGCAGCCGCTGGTCTATTGTTGGCGCGGGGGGCAAAGATCAGGGTCGTTTGCGTCGATCTTGTCCCAAGTGGGTTGGCGCACTGAACTGGTCGCTGGCGGGTACAAGGCCTACCGCGCGCTGGTGGTGGCAGCACTTTATGACACGCCATTTCCTTGCCCCGTGATCTTGCTGGATGGCAACACAGGGTCCGCCAAAACCGACATCCTGCACCGGTTGGCCGCGCGCGGCGTTCAAATGCTGGATCTTGAAGGGTTGGCGCAGCATCGCGGCAGCCTGTTTGGGGCCATGCCGGGCGGCCAACCCAGCCAAAAAGCCTTTGAATCCGCGCTTGCAATGGCCATCAGCCGCCTTGACCCCGCCCGCGTGGTGGTGGTGGAGGCTGAAAGCTCCAAAGTGGGGAATTGCCGCCTGCCGCCGGGCCTGTGGAAAGCGATGGCATCTGCAAAACGGCTGGAAATTTGCGCGCCGCTGTCCGCGCGCGCGCGCTATCTGGTCACCGCCTACGCCGATATGATCGCCGACCCCGCGCGCCTGTCAACCACCATCGACCGCCTGCGCCCAGCCCATGCTGCCGACCAAATCGACCTTTGGCAAAGCATGGCTGCAGCGGGTGATTTTCAATCCCTAGCCGCTGGCCTGATGGCGCAGCATTATGACCCCCGCTATGGCAAACACCGCGCAAGGCTGGGTCACGGCGTCACCACGTTTGCGGTGGATGATTTGGGCCCAGACGCATTAGAGACAGTGGCAGCAAAAATTGCGACCTTTGTGGCGCCGTAAACCACGCATCCACAGCAGGCGCCAAAGATCAGGTCAGACCTTGCCAGCGCTGATCTTTTCAAACCCTTGCGCAAGGTCCGGCATCAACATATCGCGCACACCATTGCCCTGCAAATAGGCCAAAAATTCCGTTATCCGCTTGGGCATCCCCGCCCAATAAGCGTCATAACTGCACTGGCCCGCAAGGTCTTGGATCGACTTGATGCCCGGCAATTTCGCATGCGCAATCGACGGCAAGTTCAAATGTTCACACAATTCCTTGGTGCGCATATCATGTTCGACCCACAGGGCGGGCACCCCGGCCTGCAACGCCACCATATTGCCGTAAAACCGCGTGCCCAAGCAAAAATCAAACTTTTCCGCCATATAGGCGCGCCATGATGGCACTGTGAAAAACTTGGCAAAATGCTTTTGCACATAGTCGTAATAAGCGCCGCGCCCCAGCTTTCCCTCTTTTAACAAGGTCGAAACGGTCGCTTGGTTCCATTCCGCCGGGTCCGCGTTGACATAAGCCTCGCGCGTGATCGTGCCTGCGGCGATTTCCACCTCGACATGGTCGCCTTGGCCGATGATGCCCGCATCACTTACCATCGCCAGCCGCAAAATTTCACGGTCGTCCGAACTGTAGGACAGGTTCACCACCGGACGCTCCGCTTTGCTGGTCAAGGCGCGATTGTCATCATTCATGTCCCCGGCGATATAGGCAGACTGGCAGCCCACAACCGTCACGTTCTTAACGCCGTACTTGGCGCATAGATCGGCGGTGAACGCACCCCGCCCCCCCCCACGGTATCGGCATGATCCGCGATCACCCGCAACAGACGAACCGTGCGCGGGTCCACATTCGCCGCACCGACCGTGTCTTTCAAAAACGCATGGCAGCCAAAGCCAAAAGACGTAACCGGAAGCCCCAATTTCTCAATAAAATCAGCCTGTTTTTCGTGCCCGGCGGCATAGGCAGGCGGTTTGCGCATATGCATCATTGTGGCCGCGACAAAGCCCAGATGCGATATCTTTTCGCGCAACGCAGCAATGCTCGCATCATCCAACGCAATGGACACCGGCATGCCATTTTGAAACATTGTCCGCGCCGCATGGCCGTGAATGGCATTGCCGGTGTTTTCACGCGCGCCCAGCGCAAAACTGGCTTGGTTTCCGATAAACCCAATGCGTTTTGGCATGTGTTCGCTCCGCAATTTTTGCCGAAAGGGACGGCATATTAAAAATCAGGCGCATCGTGTCAAAATCGCTGGCACCTTGGTTGAGCCCGACCATGCGTGATTTCATTATGGCACGCAAGGGCGGGCCAGATCGCAGCTCTAGTCCCGCACCCCCGCAAATTGCACTTGCCAGGCCTCGCGCTCTGCATCGGTGATCTTGGCAAACAGCACCTCGGGCACGTCAAACGCATGGCCCACAGGCAACGCAGTCAAGGCGCTGCGCACATCGTCGGGCCACGTCCAATCGTCGGTGCGCATCCCGGTCATCATCGACGCCGCCGCTGTGGGGATAAAGGGCTGCGAAATCACCGCATAAACCCGGATCAAATTCAGCGCCAAACGGATTTGCGCCGCCGCCTGCGCAGGGTCGGTTTTCACCACAGTCCAAGGGGCGCTTGCCTGCAAATACTCATTGCCCGCCACCCAAATGCTGCGCAATTCAATTGCCGCTTTGCGCACCTCCATCGCCTCCATATGGGTGCTATAGGCGACCAAACGCCCTTCCACCTCAGCAATCAACGCCTCCTCAGCCGCACCCCAGGCGCCACCATCGGGCACCACGGCACCAAACTTGGCATTGCAAAACTTGGTCACCCGGCTCACCAAATTGCCCAGCACATCGGCCAAATCCTTATTGGTCGATTGCTGAAAATTCTCCCATGTAAACTCCGCGTCCGAGCTTTCTGGCGCGTGCGACAGCAACCACCAGCGCCAATAATCGGCGGGCAACAGCGACAGCGCTTGGTCCATAAACACCCCCCGCCCGCGCGAGGTGGAAAACTGCCCACCATCATAATTCAGATAGTTGAACGACTTGATGTAATCGACCAGCTTCCACGGCTCATTAGACCCCAAAATCGTCGCAGGAAAGCTAAGCGTGTGAAACGGCACGTTATCCTTGCCCATAAACTGGGTATAGGTCACATCCTCCGCGCCTTTGTCCGTGCGCCACCAGCGTTCCCAATCGCCGCCCGTGGCCGCCGCCCATTCCTGCGCGCAGGCGATATATTCAATCGGCGCATCGAACCAGACATAGAAAACCTTGCCGTCCATCCCCGCCCACGGCGCGCCTTCAAACTGCACAGGCACCCCCCATGACAGATCGCGCGTGATGCCCCGGTCTTGCAACCCATCGCCGTCATTCAGCCATTTTTTGGCGATCGACGTGGTCAAAATTGGCCAATCCTGCTTGCCCTCAATCCATTCCGCCAATGCACCCTTCATCTCTGACTGGCGCAAATACAAATGCTTGGTTTCGCGCAATTCCAACTCGGTGGACCCTGAAACGGTCGACCGGGGGTTGATCAAATCCACCGGGTCCAGCTGTTTCGTGCAATTGTCGCATTGGTCACCGCGCGCAGAGTCAAACCCGCAATTCGGGCAAGTCCCCTCGATGTAGCGGTCCGGCAAAAAACGCCCGTCGGCGACCGAATACATCTGCTTTTCGGTAACCTCACGGATCAACCCTTGGTCGGCCAACCGCGCCGCAAACGCTTGGGTCAACACCCGGTTTTGGGCCGATGATGACCGCCCGAAATGGTCAAACGACAGCGAAAACCCTTGGGCAATTTCCGCCTGCACCGCGTGCATTTCGGCGCAATAGGCGTCCACAGGTTTGCCCGCTTTGGCGGCGGCCAGCTCCGCTGGGGTGCCATGTTCATCGGTCGCGCATAAAAACAGCACCTCATGCCCCCGGGCGCGCAGGTAGCGTGCGTATAAATCGGCGGGCAATTGGCTGCCCACAAGGTTGCCCAGATGCTTGATGCCGTTGATATAGGGTATGGCGGATGTGATCAGATGTCTGGCCATTGGGCGTTCCTTTGCGAAATCTCATGCCCCATTTACCCCAACCCCGCGCCAAGGGCCAGAAGTCCCTTGCACCTTGACGCGCCCCAAATCGCCTGCCACCACAGCGCAAAATCATGGGGCCCATCATGCAGTTCACATCCGGCGCACGCGACGTGCTGCCCCTGGCACTTGGGGCCGCATTATACGGCCTTGCCTTTGGCCTGCTTGCCGCGCAATCGGGCATGTCGGCGCTGCAAACCGGGGTTATGGGGGCCACCGTGTTTTCCGGTTCCGCGCAGTTTGTTGCGGTGGAACGGTTGGCGGCGGGTGCGGGTGCTGCGACGGCGCTGATCGCGGGCATCGCGCTGAACTTGCGGCTGTTGTTGATGACCGCGTCGTTGCGCGACATCCTTGCGCCCCGCCCGTTTTGGCAAAAACTGCTGGGCGTTCATATGACCACCGACGAATCTTGGGCGCTGTTTCACGGCACCCGCGCCAAGGGCGGCACCCCGAGTTATTGGTATTTGGTCGGCGCGGGTGCTTGCATGATGGTGCTGTGGGTCGCGTCCACCACTGCAGGGGCAATTTTTGCCACGGCTTTGCCCGAACCCCGCGCGCTGGGAATTGATTTCGCCTTCACTGCCGCATTTATCGCCATTTTGCGCGGGCTTTGGGGTGGCAGGCGCGATCTTGTGCCGTGGGTCGCCTCTGCCGCGACGGTGGCGGGCCTGGCCACCTTGACCCCGATGGAGCCGTCATGGGCGCTGGTTGTGGGCGGCATGTTAGGTGCGATTATTGCAGGGATAACACCGTCTGATGCGTGATATTGCCTTGATCACCTTGGGCCTTGCCGCCGCCAATATCGCGATTCGTTTGGGCGGGTATTACCTTGGGGCTGCCTTGCCGCAAACGGGTGCTTGGGCGCGGGGGTTAAAGGCGCTGCCCGGCACGCTGATCACCGCTTTGGTCACTTTGCAATTGATCAACGGTGGGCCGCAGGAATGGCTGGCGGGGGCCGCGGCCCTTGGGGCGGCCATTGTCACGCGGTCTTTGCCCCTGACCATGCTGGTTGGGATTGTCACGATTTATCTGCTGCGCCTATGGTCCTAGCCTTCTTGCGGCATACCTGCGCATATGGAGGAACGGGCGGCCATGACGATCGGGGACGGGGTACAGAATGATAAAGCTGGTTCTACTTTTGGGCATTGTCGTGGCGGTGATGCTGGCCCGCCGCATGTTGTTTCCCCGCCTGCCCAAACCGCAGCCCCCCCCCCCCGTCCTTGCCCTGCCCAAATCTGTCCGCGCGCCCACAGCGGCCGATATTGCGCAGCGCACCGCCCCTTTGATTGCCCTCGGCCTGCGCGGCACGATCAGCCCGATGCCTGCCGCCCTGACCGACAGCCGCATCGGGGGGCCGTTGATTTGGCCTGCGGGACAGACCCCGCCCACGGACAAATCTGGCGCGCCGTTGGTGTTGCTGGCCCAGATTGATTTGGCCCGCTTGCCCGCCCCGCTGGACCTGCCCCGCGCGGGGATTTTGCAAATGTTGATCGCGCCGTTTGATGGGTGGGGGTGCGCATTTCCGTCGGCCCAAGGCAATGGGTTTGTGTTGGCACTGCACCCGCCGGGCACGGATTTTGCGGCCCCCATCCCCCCCGCTGAGGGGGCGGGCCCGTTCCGGCGGCGCGGCCCGTCGGGCAAGACCCATGCAAAAGATGGGGCGGCGATCACTTGGGTATTAGTCAATTGCCCGCCCACCCCCGCCGATTATCGGCTGGCGGATTTGGCCCATGCCGGGCAGCGCCCCAGCCAAGCGGAGGAGGAGGAAATTGACATCCTGTATTCCGACCTGAGCCTGCAACGCGGCACCTATGATATTATGCTGCGGGGCAACCCTGATTTCACCCAAAATGACGTGCGAGAGGACCCGCGATTTGCGGGGATGATCAATTTGATGGCGTTTTCGTCCAGCGGGGGGGCGTTTATGTGGGGCGATGCGGGGGAGGCGTGCGTGTTGATACCGCCTGCCGATTTGGGGGCGAATTTGGCCGCGCCAGACCTGTCGCGGGCGGTTTATTACTGGGATTGCTGTTAGGGATTGCGCGTGCGATTTACGGGGTGCATCGCGCGCGATACTTTGGCCAATATATTGTTTTAAATAGGTTTTGTTTTTTTGTTAACCAAATTTTAAGGAAATAGATCGCGACAAATCGCGGTTTTGGTCGCGATTTTGGTAGCGCGGGCCTTCGCGCCCTTTGCCAAGCGGGCGGCCCATCCAACACGAGAGTGGCGGTTCATACATAGCGGCGGTTTTGCGCTTGGGCGCGAGGCGGGCGCGGGTTAGGCGATGCCGAATCGGGTGAGGGCCATAGAGGCGCTTGCGATCATTAGGGCCATCGCTGTGGGGCGGTTGCGGGCCCAGATTCCACCCCTTTGCCCTGTTGCGTCTACGCCAAAAGGGGGCGGCGTTGGAAATGAAAACGGGGGGCGCTTGGCCCCCCGCATCAAGGTTTTTAAGGCAATATTAGTGGTCAGCCTGCGCTGCAGCTTTGCGTGCGTCCGCTTCCGACCCGCTGGCCCCGTTGAAAAACAGGTTCAGCAAAACAGCCGCGATGGAGGCGAGCAAGATGCCGCTTTCGATCAACGGGTGGATGACATGGGGCAGCCACATCATGTAATTTGGCGCGATCAAGGGGATCATGCCAAAGCCCAGCGATACGGCGACGATGAACAGGTTAAAGCGGTTGCCCGCAAAATCCACGCCTGCGGCCAGAATACGGATGCCCGTGGCTGCAACCATACCAAACATCACAAGGCCAGCACCGCCAAGGATTGCTGTTGGCAACGCCTCTACCAGCACGGCCATTTTTGGGGTGAGGCCCAAAACGATCAGGATAAGACCACCGGCCACCGCGATGTAACGGCTTTTGATGCCTGTCACGCCCACAAGCCCTACGTTTTGCGAAAAGCTGGTATAGGGGAAGGTGTTGAAGATGCCGCCGATGATGGTGCCCAAACCGTCGACGCGCAGGCCAGCGGCCAGACGTTCTTGGGTGATTTTGCGGCCTGTCATGTCACCAAGCGCCAAGAACATACCGGTGGATTCGATCATCACCACGATCATCACCAAAGTCATTGTGATAATCATGACCGGGTCAAACACGGGCATGCCGAAGTGGAACGGGGTGATCAACGCGAACCATTGCGCATCGGCCACTTTGTCGAAATGCATCAGGCCCAAGGCGGCGGCCATAACGCCACCGATCACAATGCCCAAAAGCACGGCGATGTTGGACACGAAGCCTTTGCCAAACTTGGCGATCATCAGGATGGACAGCAACACCACGGCAGAAATGCTCATGTTTTGCAGGCTGGCGTAGTTGGGGTTGTTGACGGTGGGCGACAGGCCCAGACCCGCTGGAATTGGCGGGATGGTGGAGCCTGCGGCGGCGGCCAGATCCTTGACCTGCGTTAGCCAAGCGGCGTGTTCAGGGTTCACGATTTTGACGGCTGTTGGACCGACGGGGACGCCGAAAATCCAGTTAATCCCGATGCGCATCAAGGTGACGCCGATGACCAAAATGATGGTGCCGGTGACGACGGGTGGGAAAAAGCGCAGCATTTTGGAGACAATCGGCGCTATCAACAACGCGATGATACCCGCCCCGATGATAGACCCGAAGATAAGTTGCGCGCCGGCGTAACCGGGGTTTTGGGCGCCGATGGCGACCATTGGACCGACGGAAGCGAAGGTGACGCCCATCATCACGGGCATTTGGATGCCGAAAAAGCGGGTCGCGCCCAAGGATTGGATGATGGTCACGATACCGCAGACAAAAAGGTCAGCGGAGATCAGGAACGCCACGTCTTTGGGTTCGAGTTGCAGGACGCGGCCGACGATCAGGGGCACAGCGATTGCGCCCGCATACATCACCAGCACATGTTGCAGGCCCAACGTAAACAGCACGGGGGTTGGTAGAATCTCATCTACCGGTTTTACGTCTTTGGTCACTTTATGGTTCCTCCCATCAAGGGTTTGGGGTTTGTTTTTTCAAGCTGCGTGCCGCCCCAACCGCACCGCCCGTCCGTCATCACGGCGCCCGGCCTCCTCCGGTCGCGGGCGCCGTGGGGGAAATACCCGGGGCCGTGACGACCCAAGGCAATGCGAATATGTGTTCTTCAAGGTTTGGCGTGGGGCCAATCCGGTCCACCACGGCAAAAAGGCCGGGGGCGTGGAGGGGGGTGAGGACGCCGTGCCACGTGCCGCGGTGCAGGTTGATGCCTTGCGCGCCGTTGGTGATAAAAGCGCGGGGGGGGGCATCGGGGGCGGTGGTGACGATGACGAGGAACGGGTGCTGGGTCATCGGCAGGAACGCTTGGGAACCGTCGGGGTGACGTTCGACCAGATCGAGCGTGTAGGGGAAGCTACGCGCCTGCGCGTGGAAGATGGAGATGCCGGTGCGCGCGTCGCCCACGTCGATTTGGGCGCGGTCATGGAAGCGGCCGCACAGCCCTTGGTTGATCATCTTGTCGGGGGTGCCTGTAGCGTCCAGCACATCGCCAAAGGGGGCGAAGGCATGGGCGGTGAGGGGTTCTGGGGTGATGATGCGTGTCATTGCGGCCTTTGGGTTTGGTGGCGGGCAGCCGGGGGTTTCACGTCCCCGCGCCGGCTGGTTCTTGAACCAGTGGCGAACAAGCCGCCGCCCCTGTGAGGTATTTTTACCAAGATGAATTGGATTAGCGGGGGTTCAGGGGGCCGCGCAGGTTGGCGTGGCGGTTTACGTCTTTGTACAGCAGGTAGCGGAAGGGGCCGGGGCCTGCGGCGTAGCAGGCTTGGGGGCAGAACGCGCGCAGCCACATGAAATCGCCGCCTTCCACCTCCACCCAGTCTTGGTTGAGTTTGTAGACCGCTTTGCCTTCGAGGACGTAAAGCCCGTGTTCCATGACATGGGTTTCTTCAAACGGGATGACGCCGCCGGGTTGGAAGGTGACGACGGTGACGTGCATGTCGTGGCGCAGATCGTTCGGATCCACAAAGCGGGTGGTGGCCCATGCGCCGTTGGTGTCGGGCATTGGGGTGGGGGCGATGTCGTGGTCGTTCAGGATGAGGGGGGTGGGTTTTTCAATGCCGGGGGCGGGTTCCCAGATTTTGCGGATCCAGTGGAAGCAGGCGTTTTGGGTGCCCATGTTGTGGAGCGACCAGTCGCTGCCTGCGGGGATGTATGCGTAGCTGCCTGCTGTTAGGGTGTGGGTTTGCCCTTGGAGCGTCAGCGTGGCGCTGCCTTGGGTGAAGAACAGCACGGATTGCACGGAGGGGTCGTTTTCGGGGGCGGAGGCGCCGCCGCCGGGGGCCACCTCCATCACATATTGGCTGAAGGTTTCGGAAAATCCAGTCATGGGGCGGGCGATGATCCACAGGCGGGTTTTGTCCCATCCCGGCAGGAAGCTGGTCACGATATCGGAAAATACGCCGCGCGGGATGAAGGCGTAGGCGTCGGTGAACACTGCGCGGCCTGTCATCAATTGCGTTTGCGGTGGCAAGCCGCCTGTGGGGGCGAAATAATCGGTCATGGCAGCATATCCTTTAGGCGCAGGTCTGCGATGCGTTCGACTTGCGCGCAGGCGGTGGTGAATTCGGTTTGGGTGTCGTTGCCGATGCGGGTTTTGAAGGCGGCGAGGATGCTGTCCTTGGTTTGATCGCGCACGGCGATGATGAAGGGAAAGCCGTGTTTGGCGACGTAATCGGTGTTGAGCGATTGGAAGGTGGCGCGTTCGGCATCGGTGAGGCTGTCCAGCGCTGCGCTGGCCTGCTCGGCGGTGCTTTCGGCAGTCAGGCGTTTGGCGGCGGCGAGCTTGCCTGCGAGGTCGGGGTGGGCGGCCAGGACGCCCATACGCTCGGCCGGGGTGGCGGAACGGAACATGCGACACAGGGCGTTGTGCAGGCCCACGGCGCTGTCATGGGCTGGGCCGAGTTCCAGCGCGTGGGCGCGGTCGGCAATCCATGGGGAGTGTTCAAAAATGGAGCCAAATTTAGCGGTGAAGGTGGCGCGGTCCATTTGGCTGGGGCGGTCGCGGCGGGTGTGGGCGTGGTGGGCGGCCCAATGTGCCGCGATATCCATGCGGCGGGGGAACCAGACGCCCTCAAAGCCTTGGGCGTAATCCAAGAACCGCATCAGGCCCGCGATTTTGCCGGGACGCCCGATGAGGCGGCAATGCAGGCCGATGGAGAACATCTTGGCCGCCCCTGCCCCGCCTTCGGCATAGAGCACGTCAAAGCTGTCTTTGAGGTATTGGAAGAACTGCTGCCCTTCAATGTAACCCGGCGCGGTGGCGAAACGCATATCATTCGCCTCCAGCGTATAGGGGATGATGAGTTGGTCGCGCATCCCAAATTCCATCCAATGCGGCAGATCATCGTCGTAAGTGTCTGAAATCCAATCAAAACCGCCTTCTTCGGCCACCAAGCGCACGGTGTTGACGGAACAGCGGCCC
This sequence comes from Pseudorhodobacter antarcticus, assembly GCF_900110135.1. Lineage (GTDB taxonomy): Bacteria > Pseudomonadota > Alphaproteobacteria > Rhodobacterales > Rhodobacteraceae > Pseudorhodobacter > Pseudorhodobacter antarcticus. The sequence continues at coordinate 81,954 of NZ_FOCO01000010.1, forward strand.
GTGTACCAGCCGCGCGGGCGGGTGCCGACGACTTCGGTGTGCAGGCGCACGGCTTCGGCTATCGATGCGCGCTCTTCCGCCTCGGGCATGTCTTTGTGTTCGACCCATTTCAGACCGTGAGAGGCGATTTCCCAATCGGCGGCTTTCATGGCCGCGACCTGTTCGGGATTGCGCGCAAGGGCGGTGGCGACGCCGTAAACGGTGACCGGAATGGCGCGGGAAGTGAAAAGTTGGTGCAAGCGCCAGAAGCCTGCGCGCGCGCCGTAATCGTAAAGCGATTCCATGTTCCAGTGGCGTTTGCCGGGCCAAGGGGCAGCGCCTGCGATGTCGGACAAGAACGCCTCGGACGCCGCATCGCCATGTAGGACGTTGTTTTCGCCGCCTTCTTCATAATTCAGGACCAGCGATATCGCAATTTTAGCATCATTGGGCCAGCGGGCATCGGGCGGGTTGGCGCCATAGCCTGTCATATTGCGGGGGTATCTGTTCACGCTGGCCTCCTACATTTGGGCTTTTGCTTGTTTATGCCGAACAACCTGCAAAATTTTACAAATAAATTTTGAAAGACTTACAACGCAAGTAAGAGGTCGCCAGAGAGGCGCGAATACGGCAGGATTGGGCGAAATTGACCAAGGAGGCAAGCGATGGCTGCGGGAAAATTGACGACGCATGTGTTGGATACGGCGCGGGGCAAACCTGCGGCGGGGGTGACGATCACGCTGTTTCGGGTGACGGATGCGGGTTTGGTGCGGGTGACGCAGACGGTGACCAATGCGGACGGGCGCACGGATGCGCCGATGCTGGCGGGCGCAGATTTGACCGTTGGCGTGTATGAATTGTTGTTTGAGGCGGGGAATTACCTGCGCGAAAGCGGCCAAGCGGCAGGGGATGTGTTGTTTTTGGACGCGATTCCCATTCGGTTTGGTGTGCCGGATGCGGGCGCGCATTACCATGTGCCGTTGTTGATTAGCCCGTTTGCCTATTCGACCTATCGCGGGAGTTGAGTTTGGGCGGCCGGGTTTGGGCGGGTGGATTTAGAACGACTCTAAACCTTGACTTTGCAGGGCGTGGGGCGCATATCAGAGTAGAATTGTCGGAGATAGAGAATGTTCATCCAGACCGAATCCACCCCGAACCCCGCCACGCTGAAATTCCTGCCCGGCCAGACCGTGCTGGAGATGGGGACAGCCGATTTTCCAAGCCGTGAGGCAGGGGACGCATCGCCACTGGCGCGCCGTATTTTTGCAACGGGCGATGTGGCAGGTGTGTTTTTTGGTAATGATTTTGTCACCGTGACCAAGGTGGAAAGCGCGGATTGGGACCATATTAAGCCCGCCATTTTGGGCGCGATTATGGAGCATTACCAGTCGGGTGCTGCGGTGCTGGACGGGGAGCCTGTGGCATCGGGGCATGCCGAGCATACGGGCGAGCATGGTGATATTGTGGCCCAGATCAAAGAGCTGCTGGACACCCGCGTGCGCCCTGCGGTGGCGCAAGATGGTGGCGATATTACGTTCCACGGGTTTGACCGGGGTGTGGTTTATTTGCACATGCAAGGGGCCTGTGCGGGCTGCCCATCATCAACCTTGACCCTGAAGATGGGGATTGAGAATTTGCTGCGCCATTATATCCCCGAGGTGCTGGAGGTGCGGCCCGTTGCCGCCTGAACAGCCCTTGCTGGCGTTTGACACATCGGCCGCACATTGTGCGGCCGCTTTGTTGTGGCGCGGCGACATTGTGGCGCAGGTGCGCGAACCGATGGCCAAAGGGCAGGTCGAACGCCTGATGCCGATGATCGAGGAGATGTTGGCGGGCGTGGGCCTGCACTGGCGCGATTTGGGGGCGATTGCGGTGGGTGTGGGGCCGGGGAATTTTACCGGAATTCGGATTTCGGTGGCGGCGGCGCGGGGGCTTGCGTTGGGGTTGGGCGTGCCTGCGGTGGGCGTGACCGGGCCAGAAGCGTTGGCGTATGGCCGCGGCGGGTTGCTGCGGGTGGCGACCCCTGCGGCGCGCGGGGCTTTGTATTTGCAGGATTTTGGTGGAGAGGCACCGCTGGGGCCAATCCGAGAGGGGCATGTGGACGGCGCTGAATTTTGGCCCGGCCCCGGTGTAGCGATGATTGGCGATTGGCCAGAGGGGCGGGGTGCTGTTTGCCCGGACCCTGCGGCGCGCGTGTGCGCGATTGCCTTTGTAGGCGCGCGCAAGGTGACGGCGGGCGCGGGATTGCCTGCGCCGTTTTACTTGCGGGCGGCCGATGCCGCCCCACCAAGCGACCCGCCGCCCGTGATCCTTGACGCATGACACCGGACGCATTGGCCAGCCTGCATGCGCGCTGTTTTATCACACCTGCACCGTGGTCTGCGGCGGCGTTTGCCGGGCTGCAAGACAGCTTTGGCGCCTTTACCCTTGGCGATGCGCGCGGGTTTGTGATGGGCCGCGTGGTGCTGGAGGTGGCGGAGGTGTTGACGCTGGCCGTGGACCCGGAGGCGCGGCGGGTGGGGGTGGCGCGGGCGCTGATGCTGGGGTTTCATGACGTGGCGCGCGGTATGGGGGCGCAAGAGGCGTTTTTGGAGGTGGCGGCGGATAACGTGGCGGCGATTACCCTTTATCAATCATTGGGATATGCGCAGGTTGGGCGGCGGCGCGGGTATTACGCGGTTGCGGGCGCTGTGGCATTGGACGGGTTGGTGATGCAGCGCGCGCTGTCTGGCCAGCGTTTGCCGCAAGGGCAAGATTTGGGCGGGGCGGGCAAAACTTGACCGCTTGGCCGAATTACGCCGGACCGGGGCAATTGCCTATTGACCCTTTGCCCCAATCCCGCCCAAATTTGGGCAGGACCCACCGCCCCCAAAGGGGGATTCTGTAAGGTGGCAAAAATATAACCGGGAGACGATACACATGAGCCTGATGAAACACCTGACTGCGGCGACGGCCACGATTGCGCTGACCGCTGGCATGGCCGCGGCCGAGCCTGCGCTGATTTTCGACCTTGGCGGCAAGTTTGACAAATCGTTTAACGAGGCCGCCTATGAGGGGGCGCAGCGTTGGGCCAAAGAAACTGGCGGGACGTATAAAGAGCTGGAAATGCAGTCCGAAGCCCAGCGCGAGCAGGCGTTACGCCGTTTGGCAGAATCGGGCGCGAACCCGGTTGTGATGACCGGTTTCGCGTTTGGTGATGTGTTGGCGCAGGTTGCCCCAGATTTTCCAGACACCAAATTTGCGATCATCGACATGGTGGTGGACCAGCCCAACGTGAAATCGGTGGTCTTCACCGAGGAGCAGGGGTCGTTTTTGGTGGGCATGATGGCCGCGATGGCATCCAAAACCAACACTGTTGGGTTTATCGGCGGCATGGACATTCCGTTGATCCGTAAATTCGCTTGCGGTTATGCCCAAGGCGTGAAAGCGGCGAACCCGGATGCGACCGTGATTGCCAACATGACAGGCACAACGCCTGCCGCATGGAATGACCCGGTAAAGGGTGGCGAATTGGCCAAAGCGCAGAAAAGCCAAGGCGCTGACGTGATTTATGCGGCAGCGGGCGGCACTGGTTTGGGCGTGTTGCAAGCGGCGGCTGATGAAGGGATTTTGGCGGTTGGTGTTGACAGCAACCAAAACCATTTGCAGCCCGGCACCGTTTTGACATCCATGCTGAAGCGTGTGGATAACGCTGTTTACGCAGCCTTCACCGAAGGTACGGAAATGACCGCTGGCGTCAATGTTATGGACCTTGCCGCAGGTGGCGTGGGCTATGCGATGGATGACAACAACGCAGCACTGGTTTCGGATGAGATGAAAGCAGCGGTTGAGGCGGCATCGGCGGCGATCATCGCGGGCACGACCGTGGTTCACGACTATATGTCTGACGAAACCTGTCCGGCGTTGACGTTCTAAATGACGGATACGGGACATACGGGGCGGCAGGAAACTGCCGCCCCAACCGATTTGCCGCTGGCGATTGAGCTGCGCGGGATTTCGAAATCGTTTGGTTCGGTGCAGGCCAACAAGGATATTTCGATCAAAGTTGCCAAAGGGTCGATCCACGGGATTATCGGGGAAAATGGCGCGGGCAAGTCGACGTTGATGTCGATCCTTTACGGGTTTTACAAGGCGGACGCGGGCGAGATTTATATCGCAGGCCGTTTGACCCCTATTCCCGACAGCCAAAGCGCCATTCGGGCGGGCATTGGCATGGTGTTCCAGCATTTCAAACTGGTGCAGAATTTTACGGTGCTGGAAAACGTGATTTTGGGGGCCGAAGGCGGCGCCATGCTGCGCAAGGCAATGGCCAAAGCGCGCGAGACATTGGCCGCACTGGCCCGCGATTATGAATTGGACGTGGACCCCGATGCGGTGGTGGAGGACCTGTCGGTCGGCCACCAGCAGCGCGTGGAGATTTTGAAAGCGCTGTACCGGCAGGCCGATATTTTGATCTTGGACGAGCCGACGGGGGTTTTGACCCCTGCCGAAGCCGACCAATTGTTTCGCATTTTGAACGGCTTGCGCGATCAGGGCAAAACGGTGATCTTGATCACCCACAAGCTGCGCGAGATTATGGAAATTACGGATACCGTATCCGTGATGCGGCGCGGGCAGATGACGGCGACGGTGAAAACGCGCGACACATCGCCTGAGGAATTGGCCGAGTTGATGGTGGGCCGCAAGGTGTTGCTGGCGGTGGAAAAACAGGCGGCAGCCCCCGGTGCGATGGTGCTGGAGGTGGAAAACCTGCGCGTGCGCGATGAGGCGGGGGTGGAGCGGCTGAAAGGCATTAGCCTGACCATTCGCGCGGGCGAGATTTTGGGCATTGCAGGCGTTGCCGGTAATGGCCAGTCGGAATTGCTGGAGGCGCTGGCGGGCATTGCGCGCGGTACGGGAACCGTGCGCCTGAACGGGGTGGAAATTGCGCTGACAGCCAGTGCGGACGGGCAAAGCAGACGGGCGCGCGGCATTGCGCATGTGCCCGAGGACCGCCAACATCTGGGCCTAATTATGGATTTTACGGCGTGGGAGAATGTGGCGTTTGGATACCATCACGCGCCGGAATATCAGCATGGCCTGATTTTAATGAACAATGACGCCATTCGCGCCGATACCGTGTCCAAGATGGAACGCTACGATGTGCGCCCGCCCATTCCCACATTGGCGGCCAAAAGTTTTTCGGGCGGCAACCAGCAAAAGATTGTGGTGGCGCGGGAAATGGACCGCAATCCGGATTTGTTGCTGGTGGGGCAGCCGACGCGCGGTGTGGATATTGGCGCGATTGAATTTATCCACAAACAGATCGTGGCGTTGCGCGATACGGGCAAGGCGGTGCTGTTGGTGTCCGTGGAATTGGACGAGATTATGAGCCTGTCGGACCGGATTGCCGTGATGTTTGACGGGCAGATTATGGGGGAACGTGACCCCGCCACCACGAATGAACGCGAATTGGGATTGTTGATGGCGGGGGTTGCCGAATGACTGCGATGCCGAAATGGGCCGATGCGGTTTTGGTGCCTTTGATCAGCCTGCTGATTGCGTTTGTAATTTCCGGCCTTGTGATTTTTGCGATTGGTGAAGACCCGATTGCGGCGATGAAGCTGATGGTTTCGGGCGCGCTGGGGTCCACCTATGGCTGGGGCTATACGCTGTATTATGCGACCAATTTTATCTTTACCGGGTTGGCAGTGTCGATCGCGTTTCAAGCGGGATTGTTCAATATTGGCGGTGAGGGGCAAGCGAGCATTGGCGGGCTGGGGGTTGCGCTGTGTTGTTTGTACATTCCCTGGCCGCATTGGTCGCTGGCGTTGATGGGGGCGGTGGTTGCGGCGGCGGTGTTTGGGGCGGCCTGGGCGGCGATTCCCGCGTATTTGCAGGCCAAACGCGGCAGCCATATTGTGATCACCACGATCATGTTCAACTTCATCGCATCCGCGGTGTTGGTTTATGTTTTGGTGAATGTTCTGCGGCCCACGGGGTCGATGGACAGTTCCAGCGCGCGGTTTGATGAGGTGATGCACCTGCCCAGCCTGCATGATGTTTTGGCGCTGGTTGGGATACCGTTTAACAACCGCAATCCGGCGAATATCAGTTTGGTGATTGCGCTGGTGGCCTGCGTGGGCGTGTGGATTTTGATGTGGCGCACGCGGTTGGGGTATCAGTTGCGCGCCTTTGGCAAGTCGGAAAAAGCCAGTGTTTACGCAGGGATAAACCCGGTGCGCATCACCATGTATGCCATGCTGCTGTCGGGCGGATTGGCGGGGATGATGGCCGTGAACACGGTGATGGGCGAAGGGCAGCGGTTGATCTTGAACTCGGTCGAGGGGGCGGGGTTTATTGGCATCGCGGTGGCCTTGATGGGGCGCAGCCACCCGGTGGGCGTGCTGTTGGCCGCAATTTTGTTTGGGTTTTTGTACCAAGGTGGCGCGGAACTGGCGCTGTGGACGAAAATTCCGCGCGAATTGATTGTGGTTATTCAAGCGCTGGTGATTTTGTTCACAGGCGCGCTGGATGACATGGTGCGCCGCCCGGTGGAACGGGTGTTTGTGATGCTGCAAAAGGGGAAAACCTGATGGATTTCGCCACCCTGATCCAGATTTTGGACAGCACGGTGCGGCTGGCCACGCCGTTGTTGTTTGCCTGTTTGGCTGGGTTGTTTTCCGAACGCGCCGGGATTTTCGACATCGGGCTGGAAGGCAAAATGCTGGCGGCCGCATTTTTATCGGCGGCGGCGGCGGCGGTGACGGGGTCGGTTTGGCTGGGCGTGGGGGCGGGGATTTTCGCGTCGTTGATGCTGTCGGGGATCCATGGGTTAGCGTCGATCACGTTCCGGGGCAACCAGTTGATTTCGGGGGTGGCGATTAATTTTTTGGCGTCTGGGTTGACGGTTTTGTTGGGGCAGACGTGGTTTGGGCTGGGAGGGCGGACGCCGCCGCTGACCGGAGATGCGCGGTTTGGGCCAATCACCCTGCCCTTTGCCGATGCGCTGGCGCCGGTGCCGTTTATTGGCCCGATCTATGCAGAATTGATTTCGGGCCATTCCGCGCTGGTCTATTTGGCGATTGCGTGCGTGCCTGCCAGTGCGTGGATTTTGTACCGCACGCGGTTTGGGTTGCGACTTCGCGCGGTGGGGGAAAACCCGGCGGCGGTAGATACGGCGGGGGTGTCGGTGAACGGTATCCGCTTTGCCGCCGTGGCAATTTGCGGGGTGTTGTGCGGGCTGGCGGGGGCGTATTTGGCGTTGGGGCTGGCGGCAGGGTTTGGTAAGGAAATGACGGCGGGGCGCGGATATATTGCGCTGGCCGCGTTGATTTTCGCCAAATGGCGGCCGTGGTATGCGTTGGGGGCCACGATGCTGTTCGGGTTTTTGGAGGCGGTGGGCAACCGCTTTCCCAACATTGATCTGGGCCTGTTTGTGCTGCCTTCGCAGTTCATGCAAGCGCTGCCCTATGTGCTGACCGTGGTGATTTTGGCCGGGTTTATTGGCAAGGCGGTGCCGCCGCGCGCGGGTGGCCAGCCTTATGTGAAAGAGCGGTAACACCCCAAGTTTGCGGGCGAAATTGTAACCTATGTGGCAAAGCGTGTGCAGCGCGCGCCTATGGGGGTTTGACTTCACCGCGCAAGGCGCGCAATCCTTGGGGCAATCGGTCCCGTCCTTCGCCCTGCGCCATTGCGGCGTTGCCTGTCCTTATTGCACGTTCCGCGCAGATCGCCCTTTTTTATGCAGCTTTACCTTCCCATTGCTGAACTTTCGGTCAACGCCTTTGCCCTGTTGGGGCTGGGCGGGATTGTGGGTGTGATGTCGGGGATGTTTGGCGTGGGCGGTGGGTTTATCATCACGCCCTTGCTGTTTTTCATGGGCATCCCGCCTGCGGTGGCGGTGGCGACCGGGGCCAATTTGGTGGTCGCGTCGTCGGTGTCCGGCGTGCTGGCGCAGTTAAAGCGCAAGGCGGTCGATTTTCGCATGGGGATGGTGCTACTGATTGGCGGTTTGCTGGGGTCTGCGGGCGGGATTTGGGTGTTTTCTTGGCTGACCACGCTGGGGCAAATCGATTTGTTTGTGCAGCTGTGCTATGTTTTGTTTTTGGGCATTGTTGGCGCGATGATGTTCAAGGAAAGCCTTGGGGCGTTGTTGCGCGCGCGCAAACCCGGGGGGCCAATCCGGCGGTCGCATGTGCATTATTCGGTGCATAAACTGCCGTTGAAAATGAAATTTCGCGCGTCTGGCCTGTATATTTCCGTTATCCCGCCGATGCTGGCGGGGGCGGGCGTTGGGTTTTTATCGGCGATTATGGGCGTGGGTGGCGGGTTCATCATGGTGCCTGTGATGATTTATTTGCTGGGGATGCCGACCAAGGTTGTGGTGGGCACATCGCTGTTTCAGATTATTTTTGTGACCGCCTTCACCACCGTGATGCATGCCGTGACCAGCCAAACGGTGGATATGGTGTTGGCGCTGGTGTTGATTATTGGTGGAGTGATTGGCGCGCAGATCGGGTCGCGCATTGGGTTGATGCTGCGCGCCGAACAGTTGCGGATTTTGCTGGCGCTGATGGTGTTGGGGGTGTGTTTGCGCATCGCCCTTGGCCTGCTGTTGACCCCGGATGAGCTGTATTCCATTGCGCCGGGGCGGTTGCCATGACAGTGCGCGCGCTGATGTTCCTGTTTGCGTTGGGGATGCCTGTGCAAGCGCAGGAGGTGCCTGTTGCGGGCGGCGAGACGATTGTCGCGGGGTTGAGCCAGAATTTGGTCGCGATCACCACAAATTTCACCGGGTCCGAGATTTTGATCTATGGCGCTGTGAAACGCGATGCCCCGATCCCGCAAGGCGCGCCGTTGGAGGTGGTGGTGACGGTGCAAGGCCCGTCGCGGCCCGTGACCGTGCGGCGCAAGGAACGCCAATTTGGGATTTGGATGAACACGCAGGCCGTGTCGATCAGTGCGGCCCCCAGTTTTTACGCCATCGCATCATCGGTGCCGTTGGAACAAGCGCTGTCGGCGACTGAGGATTTGCGCCACCAAGTGACGATTCCCAGCGCCATTCGCGCTGTGGGCATTGCCGCTGAGGCCGAGGATGCGCCCGTTTTCCTAGAGGCGTTGATTCGGTTGGAGGGGGAAGCGGGCGATTATTCGCTGGCTGAGGGCAGCGTGACGTTAGCCGAATCCACCTTGTTTCGCGCAGACGTGGCCCTGCCCGCCAACTTGACCGAAGGGGCGTATAAGGTGCGTTTGTTCATCACCCGCGACGGGCAAGTTGTGGACAGCCATGAGGAATTGATCACGGTGAACAAGGATGGGTTGGAGCGCTGGATCTATAACCTCGCGCATGCGCAGCCGTTGATTTATGGGCTGTTGTCGTTGGTTTTGGCGGTTGCGGCGGGTTGGGGCGCATCGGCGGGGTTTGGGTTGTTGCGGCGCTAAGCGCCAAGCCGTTTAGGGGTATTGCGGCGCTAAGCGCCAAGCCGTTTAGGGGTATTGCGGCGCTAAGCGCCAAGCCGTTTAGGGGTATTGCGGCGCTAAGCGCCGCGGGCCTTACCCTCTACCAACTGCCATTTCAGGCCCATTGAAATGCCGCGTGTGATGTTCAAAACCATCAGCGCCGCCCACAGCCCGTGATTGCCCCACAGCGGGACCAAAACCAGCAGCGCGATGCCATAAGCGATGACCGAGAGCAGCATGGTTTGGCGCATCACGCGGGCCAGGGTGGCCCCGATAAAGATACCATCCAGCATCCATGCCCAGACGCCGATGATGGGGGCGGCGACCAGCCACGGCAGGAATTCGCGGGCCATAAGGCGGACTTGGGGGGCGGTGGTCATCAGATCAATCAGCGCGGGGCCGGCGGCGAGGTAGACGAGCGACAAGCAAGCGACCGCGCCCGCCCCCCATTGCGTGCTAACGATGGAGGCGCGGCGGGTGGCGGTGACGGAGCGTGCGCCGACCGCTTGGCCCACCAACGCCTCGGCGGCAAAGGCGAAACCGTCGAGGAAAAAGGCGGCGATGGTGAGAAATTGCATCAGGACTTGGTTGGCGGCCAGCGTGACATCGCCCTGCCCCGCGCCCAGAAACAAAAAGCTGGTAAAGCTGATTTGCAACAGGATGGACCGGATCATGATATCGCCGTTGACCACCGCCATATGGCGCAGGGCGGCGGCATCGCGCAACCGGGCCAGACCGGGGGCCAGCGCCGCGCCAAAGGCACTGCGACACAGCCAAAGGCCATAAGCAAGCCCGGTCCATTCCGCGATGAGAGTGGCGATTGCCACGCCTTGGACGCCCCAACCTAGGCCCAGCACGAACCACAAATCCAGTGTGATGTTCACGCCGTTGATCCACAGCTGCAGGATAAGCACCGCGCGGGTGCGTTCCGTTGCGATCAACCAGCCGGTGACAGCATACAGCGCGATGGTGGCGGGGGCGCCCCAGATGCGGATGTGCAGATAGGATTGCGCAAGGGTTTCCACCGCCTCGCTGCCCGGTGACAGCCATAATGCGCCTGCAAACAAGGGAATTTGCACAAGGATGAAAAACACGCCTGCTGCCGCCCCGATCAACAAAGCGCGCAGCAAGATCGCCGTCACCTCGGCCGGGTTATTCGCGCCAACGGCTTGTGCCGTAAGGCCGGTGGTGCCCATGCGCAAAAAGCCGAAAATCCAGTAGACGGAGGCCAGAATGATCGCGCCGATGCCCACAGCGCCGATCGGGGCGGGCAGGCCCATTTGGCCCACCACCGCCGTATCGACCGCCCCCAGCAGCGGCACGGTGACATTGGCCAGAACGATGGGCACAGCCACGCGCATGACGCGGGCATGGGTGATGGGTTGCATCGCTGTCAGCCAGCGCCCCCCGCATCATCATCGCGGCTGGGCATCAAGAAATGCCCGGTTGCTTGGGCAAACAGGCGGCTGCGATTGTCTTGCCACGCCTCAACATGTACGCTTGCGTAGCGCCGCCCGGAGCGGTTGATGCGCGCGCGGGCGTAAGCATCGCGCGGCAGGCCGGAGCGCAGGTAATCCACGGAAAAGTCGATGGTTTTGGGCAGGGCGATAAGGCCCGCCCCCTCTGCCGGGTCAAGGCGACCTTCTTCCATCTCCTCCCACAGCATGGACCAGCTTAGGTTGATGATCGCCGCCACCTCTAGGAACGCGGCGGTGACGCCCCCGTGGATGGCGGGCAGCATGGGGTTGCCGATCAGTTTGTCATCAAAGGGCAGAATGGCGGTGAGTTCGTCACCACGGCGATCAAACTGGATGCCCAGAAATTTGATGTAGGGCACGCCCCCCACCAACCGCGCGAGGGCGGCGTCGCGGCGTTGTTTGATGACTTGGACGGGTTCGGGGCGCGCGCGGGGGGTCATGGCTTTGCCCCTTTTGACGGCTCGATGGAAAAGGCCCCAGAGGCGGTGGCGACGGGGCGCGCGGTGTCGGCATCGGTGGTGGTGACGCGCACGAAGGCAACCGACCGGGTGACGTGGTAACATTCCGCCCGCGCGGTGATGCGTTGGCCGGGGGTGGCGGGGCGCATGTAATCAATGCGCAAATCCAGCGTGGCGGTGGATGCGGGCTGGCTGGGGTGGCACATCACCGCCGCGCCCGATGCCGTGTCCATCAGCGCAGATACTGCGCCGCCGTGGATAACGCCCGTGGCCGGGTCGCCGATAAACCGGGCGTCATAAGGCATCGACACCACGGCAACCCCATCTTGCAGCGCGTCCAATTCCATGCCCAATGCGACCGAATGGGGCAGTGCCGAAATGAACTGGCGGATGATTTTTGTGCTGTCTGTCATAAGCCACCTTTTGCTGCCCCTCATGTTCCCCATCACGGCGCGCGGCGCAAGCCCTTGCGTCATGGCGGCAAGTGATTGCAACGCGGGGCGCATCGGCCTAACCTTTGCGCAAAGGGGATACTTGCGATGACCGACGCCCGGCTGAGTTTTAAGGAAATGTGCGCGAAGTTTGATGTGACCCCGCGCACGCTGCGATATTACGAATATATCGAGTTGCTGGAACCTGAAAAGGATGGCCGCGCGCGCTGGTATGGCCCGCGTGAAGTGGCGCGCATGACCCTGATTTTGCGGGGCCGCCGCTTTGGGTTCAGCCTGGAGGAAATTCGGCAATGGCTGCTGATTTACCGCAAGGATGGGACCAAACCGCAGCTTGCCGCATGGCAGGCGTTGGCGGATAGGCAGTTGGCGGAATTGGAAAAACAGCGCAGCGAATTGGATTTGACCATCGCCGATCTGCGCGCATTGCGCGACACGGCCTTGAAAGAAGTGTAACCCCGCGCGGGTCATTTCTTGCCTAACATTACGTCACCCAAAATTTGACGCCACGTTACAGTGACGCGCACGTCAATTGATCTGGTAAGCTGATATCAACACCTCCATGTGACGTTGCGACAGGGGCCGATCCCCGCCCCGCAATGATGAGAGATATGATGACCAGTGATGACCAGATGACCATTCGCCAAATGTGTGACGCTTATGATGTTACGCCGCGCACCTTGCGATTTTATGAGGCGAAAGAGCTGATTTTTCCGCAGCGCGACGGCACCAAGCGGCTGTTCAATCGCCGCGACCGTGTGCGATTGGCGTTGATTTTGCGCGGCAAACGCTTTGGTTTCAGCCTGGAGGATATTCGGCAACTGCTGGACATGTACGACCTTGAAGGGTCAGAGCGCAGCCAGTTTGTGCGCACCTATACGCTGGCCCAAACCCGTTTGGCCCAGATGGAACAACAGCGCGATGAGATGATTGAGGCGATTGCGGAGTTGAAATCTGAACTTAGCGCCGCCGCCCCGCAATTTGACGCTTATGCGACGCCAGACGGGGCGAAATCCGCCGCCTGATACCACTGCAATTCAAGGGAGAAACCGATGCCCATTTATAACGCCCCCGTCCAAGATATTCAGTTCCTGCTGCAAGATGTGCTGCACGTCAGCGAAAGTGGCGTGCCGGGGTATGAGGATCTGGAGGCCGATTTCACCAGCGCCGTGCTGGAAGAAGCGGGCAAAGTGGCGCGTGATGTGTTGGCCCCTTTGAACGCGTCGGGCGATGCCGAGGGCTGCGTTTTGGAAAACGGCGTGGTGCGCACCCCCAAAGGGTTTGATGCCGCGTTCAAGGCGATGAAGGACGGCGGCTGGACCGCGCTGGATTGCGACCCTGCCTATGGTGGCCAAGGCCTGCCCTATGTCATGGGCACCGCCGTGGGTGAGATTTTTGTGGCCGCCAATATGGCGTTCAACATGTATCAAGGCCTGACGCATGGCGCCTATTCCGCGATCCATACCCATGGCACGGATGCGCAAAAGGCGATGTATTTGCCCAAAATGGTGTCGTGTGACTGGACCGGCACAATGAACCTGACGGAACCGCATTGCGGTACCGATTTGGGGTTGATGCGCACCAAAGCAGAGCCGCAAGACGATGGCAGTTACCTGATCACCGGACAAAAGATTTTCATTTCGGCGGGTGAGCATGATTTGGCGGAAAACATCATCCATCTGGTGTTGGCCAAGGCCCCCGGCGGCGGTGAAGGCACGCGGGGCGTGAGCCTGTTCATTGTGCCCAAGTTTTTGGTGGGGGATGATGGCGCTTTGGGCGCGCGCAATGGCGTGGCCGTCGGGTCGATTGAACGCAAGATGGGTATTCACGGCAACGCGACCTGCGTGATGAATTATGACGGGGCAAAGGGCTGGCTGCTGGGTGATTTGCACAAGGGCATGAAGGCCATGTTTACCATGATGAACGAGGCGCGGCTGGGTGTGGGCCTGCAAGGCTATGCGGTGGCCGAAGCGGCGTATCAAAACGCAGTGGTTTATGCGCGCGACCGGTTGCAGGGGCGCGATGTGACGGGGGCGAAAAACCCAACCGGCCCCGCCGACCCGCTGATCGTGCATCCCGATATTCGCCGCAGCCTGATGGACCAAAAAAGTTTTGTCGAAGGGGCGCGGGCGTTTACGTTCTGGGGCGCGCATCTGATCGACCGTTCGGTGCGGGCGGGGGATGCGGATGCCGAGGGGTTAATCTCACTGCTGACCCCGGTGATCAAAGGCTTTTTGACCGACAAAGGGTTTGAAATGGCCGTGCAAGCGCAACAGGTTTGGGGCGGCCACGGATATATTGAGGAAAACGGCATGAGCCAGTTTGTCCGTGATGCCCGGATTGCCCAGATTTATGAAGGCGCGAACGGGGTGCAGGCGCTGGACCTTGTGGGGCGCAAACTGGCGCAAGACGGCGGCAAGCATGTGATGGCGTTTTTTGAGATGATCAAAGGGTTCATCAAGGAAAACCAAGAGGATGCGCGGATGACACCGTTCACCGACCCGTTGAAAGCAGCGTCAAAGGATGTGCAGGCGGCGGCGATGTATTTCATGCAAAACGGGGTGAAAAACCCCAACAACGCGCTGGCCGGCTCAACCGACTTTTTGCACATGATGGGGCATGTTTGCCTTGGCCTGATGTGGGCGCGGATTGCCAAAGAGGCCTATGCGGGCTTAGATGCGGGAACGGGCGATGCCGGTTTCTTGAACACCAAAATTGCGACAGGGCAGTATTACATGGCACGACAGCTGCCCGCGACCGGTCTGCATTTGGCGCGGATCGAAACTGGGGCGGCACCGGTGATGGCGCTGGCGGCGGATGCGTTCTAAGATAAGGTAGCGGTGGGTTAAAACCCACCCTACCCCATGCGCCAACGGAGGATATTCATGCCCAAACGGTTTCGCCTGACCCGCCGCTTTCCTGTCGCAATGACGGAAGATGGGTATCGCAAACTGAAAAAGTTCGCGTCCGAGGCGGGGCTGGATGAGGGGGAGGCGCTGTCGTTTTTGTTCGAAAACTTTGAGTCCGTCATAAATGAGGATAACCTGACCCACCGCTTGCGCTTGTTCAACGCCGCTCTGGACGCGCGCAAAAGCTGAGACATACTGGGGGGAAACACAGGATTAGGTATTTTTACCAAGCCGAAACTGTAACCGAGTTGCCCCAGTTCAGGGCATTGGCGAACCTAAAAAGGGGAGCCGCAACCGAAACCGGGGCAATTTCGCCTTGGACGGTCATCGGCTCCTCAGCCTGTACCGCGTATACGAGCCTATCTAACCAAGGTTAATAAAACCTTATTCGTCTTGGTCAAAATACCTCACGGGGGTGCGGGGGTGTGAAACCCCCGCTCTGTCCGTCAACAGGAGACGCATTTGATGACCGCGCAACTTTATTGCTTTGGCGAAAGTGGCAATGCCTACAAGGCCGCTTTGGCGCTGACTTTGGCCGATATGGACTGGCAGCCTGTTTACGTGGACTTTTTCAACGGCGGTGCGCGCACCCCCGAATTTCGGGCGCTCAATGAGATGGGCGAGGTGCCTGTGTTGATTGATGGCGACACCACGTTGACGCAATCTGGGGTTATCTTGGATTACATCAGTTCAAAAACCGGCAAGATGGGCGGGCGGTCAGCTGCGGAACGGCGCGAGGTGTTGCGCTGGTTGTTTTGGGACAATCACAAGCTGTCGACATTGGTCGGGCAGACTCGGTTTTTGATGAATTTCCTGCCTGCGGACAAGCGGCCTGAAGCGGTGATTGCGTTCAATCTTGCGCGATTGAAGGGGTCTTATACCACGCTGAACGATCATCTTGCGGGGGCCAATTGGATGGTTGGGGACCAAGTGACCATCGCGGATTTGTCCTGTGCGGGCTACCTTTATTACCCCGAACCGTTTGGGTTTGATCGCAAGGATTGGCCCCATATCGACCGCTGGCTAGACCAGATCGCCACCCTGCCCGGCTGGCAAGCGCCCTATGACATGATGCCCGGCAATCCATCCGACCGCGCCTGAAGGAGATCACGATGACCGACGCCTATATCTATGACGCCATTCGTTCGCCGCGTGGCAAGGGCCGCGCGGATGGCGCGTTGCACGAGCTGACATCGGTCGCGCTGTCGGCCAAGATGCTGAATGCGGTCGCTGTGCGCAACGGGTTGCAAGGTCACGCGGTGGAGGATGTTATTTGGGGCAATGTGACCCAAGTGGGCGAGCAGGGCGGCTGTTTGGCGCGGTCTGCCGTTTTGGCGTCGAATCTTGACCAATCCATCCCCGGTTTGGCCATCAACCGCTTTTGTGCGTCAGGGATGGAGGCGGTGAATTTGGCCGCCAACCAAGTGCGCGGCGGGGCGGGCATGGCCTATATCGCGGGCGGGGTGGAAATGATGGGCCGTGTGGCGATGGGCAGTGACGGCGCCGCGATTGCCGTGGACCCGACCCTGACCATGAAAACCTATTTCGTGCCGCAGGGGATTTCGGCCGATATTATCGCCACGGAATACGGGTTTACCCGCGACATGGCCGATGCGTTGGCGGTGGAAAGCCAGCGGCGCGCGGCGCAGGCCTGGGCAGAAGGGCGGTTTGACGGGTCCATCGTTGCTGTCACCGACCAAAACGGGCTGACCATTTTGGACCGCGATGAATACATGCGCCCCGGCACAAATATGCAGACCCTTGGCGGGTTAAAACCCGCGTTCAAGGATATGGGCGAGGTGATGCCCGGTTTTGATAAAATCGCCATGATGAAATACCCGCATTTGGCGCAGATTGACCATATTCACCATGCGGGCAATTCATCGGGCATCGTCGATGGGGCCGCCGCCGTGTTGATTGGTAACAAGGAATTCGGCATCAAGCATGGGTTGAGGCCCCGCGCCCGTATTCGGGCCACGGCCAAAATTGGCACCGACCCCACGATCATGCTGACAGGCCCGGTGCCTGTGACGCATAAAATTTTGGCCGATCACGGCCTGACGATTGGCGATATTGATCTGTTTGAGGTGAATGAGGCGTTTGCATCGGTCGTGTTGCGGTTTCAACAAGCGTTCAACGTTGACCCAGCGCGCGTGAACGTCAATGGCGGATCGATTGCGATGGGGCATCCGCTGGGGGCCACGGGCGCGATCATTATCGGCACGCTGTTGGATGAATTGGAACGCCAAGACAAACAGATGGGCCTTGCAACCTTGTGCATCGCATCCGGTATGGGGGCCGCCACGATTATTGAGCGGGTGTAGCCATGCCACAGCACCCGAAACCGGAGGGAGCCGCCGATGCAAGCCGCTGAAGCCATCTTACAAGCCTATCTGGATAAGGTGGCAGATGCGGTTATGCACGATGATTGGCCGCGCTACCTTGCGGCCATGACGCTGCCGTTTCATCTGGTCACCCACAACGGCAACATCGCCTTGACCACTGAGGCGGATTTGCGCGCGACCTATGATGGGTTTCGCCAAACGTTGCAGGTGCAACGCGTCACCGATTACATCCGGCTGGTTCAAACCGCCAAGCAGATCGACGATGATTTGATCACCGGCAGTTATATCACGCATTTGCTGTCGGGCGGGCAGCGGTTGCTGGACCCGTTCACATCCCAAATCACGTTGCGGCGCAGCGAAAGCGTTTGGTGCGCTGTGTCGATCACCAATGCGCTGGTCAGTTCTCGCTGGCCGCTTTTGCTGCACCCCAGCCCTTCACAGATCAAAGGACCTGACCAATGACCGATTTTAAGTATGCTGTTGATGCGGATGGTGTGGCGACCCTGACATGGGACACCGCCGGAAAATCCATGAACGTCATGTCGCAAGAGGCGTTTTTGACGCTGGAGGGGATGGTGGACCGCGCGCTGGCCGATGCGGGGGTGAAGGGGATCATCATTACATCCGCGAAAAAGGATTTTGCCGGCGGGATGGATTTGAACGTGATCGCCGCGATGCGGGACGCGGGCGGCGCGCAGGGGATTTTTGACGGCGTGATGGGGATGCATGCCATTTTGCGCAAGATTGAGCGCGCAGGCATGGACCCCAAAACCCTGAAAGGCGGCAAGCCGATTGTGGCAGCATTGCCCGGCACCGCGCTGGGGATTGGGTTGGAAATTCCGCTGGCCTGTCACCGCATCATTGCGGCGGACAATCCGCGCGCCAAAATCGGTTTGCCCGAGATTATGGTCGGTATTTTTCCGGGTGCGGGTGGGACCACGCGACTGGTGCGCAAGATGGGCGCGATGATGGCCGCCCCATTTTTGCTGGAAGGGAAATTGAGCGACCCCAAAGCGGCAAAAGCAGCCGGGTTGATTGATGAGGTGGTGGCCCCTGAGGATTTGTTGGCCCGCGCCAAGGAGTGGGTTTTGGCGGCAGCATCTGCCGATTTGGTGAAACCCTGGGATGCAAAAGGCTATAAAATGCCCGGTGGCGCGCCCTATCACCCCGCTGGGTTTCTGACCTTTGTCGGCGCATCTGCGATGGTGCATGGCAAAACGATGGGGGTCTATCCGGCCGCCAAGGCGTTGCTTTCTGCCGTGTATGAAGGGGCGTTGGTGCCGTTTGATGTGGCGTTAAAGATTGAGGCGCGGTGGTTTACCTCCGTTTTGATGAACCCATCATCATCCGCGATGATCCGCAGCCTGTTCATTAACAAAGAGGCGTTGGAAAAAGGCGCTGTGCGGCCTGCAGTGCCGGACCAATCGGTGCAAAAGCTGGGCGTGATTGGTGCGGGCATGATGGGGGCTGGCATCGCCTATGTCGCCGCAAATGCGGGGATTGAGGTGGTGCTGATCGACGCGCAGCAGGACGCTGCTGACCGTGGAAAATCCTATTCCGCAGGGATTTTGGACAAGGGCATTTCGCGCCGCAAAGTGACCGAGGATCAGAAGGCCGAAGTGTTGGCCCGCATCACCGCCACGACCGATTATGCCGCGTTGGCAGGCTGTGATTTGGTGGTGGAGGCGGTGTTTGAGGATATGAAGGTGAAGGCCGATGTGACCGCCAAGGTGGAAGCGGTGGTGGGCCCCGATTGCATTTTTGCGACCAACACATCGACACTGCCGATCAGCGATTTGGCCAAAGCCTCCCAGCGGGCCGCGCAGTTTATCGGTATTCATTTCTTTTCCCCCGTTGATAAAATGCTGTTGGTGGAAATTATTCGTGGTCGCGAAACGGGCGACCGTGCGGTGGCCAAAGCGCTTGATTTCGTGCGCCAAATTCGCAAAACGCCGATTGTGGTGAATGATGCCCGCTTCTTTTACGCCAACCGCTGCATCATTCCCTATATCAACGAAGGGATCCGCATGGTTGCCGAAGGGGTGGAACCGGTGCTGGTGGAAAACGCCGCAAAACTGGTCGGGATGCCGTTGGGGCCGCTGCAATTGGTCGATGAAACCTCCATTGATTTGGGCGTGAAAATTGCCAAGGCAACGCGGTTGGCGATGGGGGATGCGTACCCGGATGGCGCCGTGGATGTGGTGCTGTTTGCGATGTCCGATCAAGGGCGGCTGGGCAAAAAAGCCAATGCTGGCTTTTATGCCTATGACGAAAAGGGCAAGCGGTTGGGCCTGTGGGATGGCTTGGAGGCTGCCTATCCGGTGGCGGATGTGCAGCCGGAATTGGGCGATGTGCAGCACCGCCTGTTGATGGCGCAAGTGCTGGAGGCGGTGCGCGCGCTGGAAGACGGGGTGTTGATGGACATTCGCGAAGGCGATGTGGGTGCGATTTTGGGCTGGGGCTTTGCGCCGTGGTCGGGCGGGCCCTTGTCATGGCTGGATATGATCGGGGCGGCGCGGGCCGTGGCGATTTGCGATGATCTGACCGCGCGGTTTGGTGAGCGGTTCAAAACCCCTGCCTTGCTGCGCGATATGGCGGCCAAGGGCGATGGGTTTTACACCCGCTTTGCGCCGCACCGAAAAGCGGCGTGATTTACGGCGGCGCGTGGGTTTCCCCGTGCGCCGCATCATCGAACCCATAGCCGAATTGTGCGATATCGGGGCCGCAGCAATCGGCGATTATGGCGGCATCAGCATCGGTGTAATACCCCCGCCAGTCGCGCGCGCGGTTCGATGCGTTGGCCCGAGCAAGGGGGGTTAAGGCAAAGCCCAGATGCGCTGCAAACGGGGCGATATCGGCGTCCAGATGTTCCAAGCGCAGGTACAGGTTGCAGCGTTCCACACCACCCGCATCGCGCATATAGGCGCGGGCGGGCCAGTTGCGGTACGCCATTTGGGTTTGGGGATGGTGCAAAAACGCGCTGAAATCCAGCGTTTGCGCCAAAGCAACCGCCGGATGGTCGAACCGTTGTGCCCGCAGCCAGTGGTAATAGCTGACAGCACGGTCCCACGGGTTGCGGACCAGCGTGACGGTAAACATCTGCGCAAGGTCTGCGCCGCTGATCACCCCGTCAATATCGGCCAAGGTGGAGTGTTTCCACAGCCGCCCTTTGGCCCCTAACCCTGCCAGCCGCCCTTTGCGCGCCCGCGCTTTGGGGGTGTCACCGATCAAAATATCATCCTTCATCGCGCGGAATTCCAGCGCCTGCGTCAATGCTGTGCCCCCGGTTTTGGGGATATGCACAAAGATATACCCCCGCCCGCGCGAGATAATCATAGGTCAGACCTGATTGGGCAAAGGTTTGCCGTCAAAAAATGCCCGCAGATTATCGACGGCCATCAGGCCCATCGCCTCGCGCACCTCCAGCGCGGCGGTGCCCAGATGGGGCAGCAAGGTGACGTTTTCCATTGTCAGCAAAGCCGGGGCGACCTTGGGTTCATGTTCATACACGTCCAAGCCCGCGCCTGCGATGGTGCCCCTGTTCAAGGCGTCGATCAACGCGGATTCGCGCACAATATCGCCGCGTGCGATGTTGATCAGGAACGCCGATGGCTGCATATGGGCAAGCGCATCTGCATCAATCAAGTGGCGTGTGGCGGGGCCGCCGGGCACGGCAATGACCACGAAATCAGCACCCAGTGCTGCGTGCAAATCCACCTGCGCGGCGGGAACACCGGGGGCGGCGACGGGCGATCGGTTGTAAAACCGCACATCCATGCCAAAGCCATGATGGCAGCGTTTGGCAATCGCTTTGCCGATGCGCCCCATCCCGATGATGCCAAGGGTTTTGCCCGACATATGCGTGCCCAACAGCTGCGTTGGGTGCCAACCCCGCCACGCACCCGCGCGCACCATCCGTTCGCCTTCGCCTGCGCGGCGCGCGATCATCAACATCAGGGTCAATGCGATATCGGCGGTGGCATCGGTCACAGCGCCGGGGGTGTTGGTGACGATAACACCTGCCGTTTTGGCCGCGGCCACGTCAATATGGTTGTAGCCGACGCCGAAATTTGCCAGCAAGCGGCAGCGCTGAGCTGGGTTTTTTTCAAATATATCCGCGGTATAAAAGTCGCCCAAGGTGGGCAGCACGGCATCATAGCGGTGCAGGCTGTCTGCGCAGTCTTGCGGCGTCATTGGTGTGGTATCTTCGCGGATGGTCAGCGAAAAATGCGCAATCGCTTCGGCAATAACTTTGCCGGGCAGCGGGCGGGTTATCAGGATTTCGGGTTTCAAAACAATTTTCCTCCGTTGGGGACTGCATGGCCGGGGCCGATCAACACCACTTCGCCTGCGGCATCGGGCATGCCCAAAACCAGCACCTCGGACATGACTTTGCCAATTTGGCGCGGCGGGAAATTGACTACAGCCAGCACTTGGCGGCCCACCAACCCTTCGGGGGTGTAATGCGCGGTCAGTTGCGCGGAGGACCTTTTTTCGCCAATATCGCCGCCGAAATCGACCCAAAGTTTAATCGCGGGTTTGCGCGCCTCGGGGAAAGGTTCGGCGCGGGTGATGGTGCCCACGCGAATATCAACGCGTTCAAAATCATCATAGGTGATCATTTTCCCAGCTCCCGTCCCCGGTCGGTGGCGGCCTGTACGGTGCGCGCCATAAGGTCGGGCAAGATGGCCATCAGCACGGCCAGCCCCGCCGCCGTTGTGCCATTTGGTGAGGTGACATTGACGCGCAATTGTTCCGCCGTGTCGGGCGATTGATGCGCCAATTCGCCTGCACCGCAAACGGTTGCGCGGGCCAGTTGCATCGCAAGATCGGGGGCAAGGCCCACGGCGACACCCGCTGCTGCCATCGCCTCGATCATATGGAACACATAGGCGGGGCCGGAGCCGGAGAGGCCGGTGACCGCGTCGATCTGATGCTCCCCCTCCAGCCGCACGACTTGGCCGACTGCCTGCAAAAGCGCCTGCGCCAAATCCAGATGTGCGGGGGTGGCGACCGCGTTGCCACAAATTGCCGTAATACCGCGCGATACGGCGGCGGGGGTGTTGGGCATGGCGCGGATGATGGGCGTTTGTGCGCCCAAAACCCGTTCATAATGTGCAATTGTGGTGCCTGCGGCGACGGATACAAACAGCGTGGTGCCATTGCCAAGGGCTGCCAATGTGGGCAGGGCATCGGCCATCATTTGCGGTTTCACCGCGACCAGCACAATCGCGGGATTTGGCGGCAAGGTGGTGTTCAACTGCACCCCGGTGCCTTGCAGCCACGCGCTGGGATGCGGATCGTTGACCCAGACGGAGGCAGGTGCGACACCTTGCGCCAGCCACCCTTCCAGCATCGCAGACCCCATTTTGCCGCAGCCCAGCAGCACCAGCCCGCGCGTGTTCACCAATGACAGATCCATCCGCAATCCTTTCCCAATCGTGGCAGGCGCAACCCTAGCAAAAACAAGCCCGCCCTGTTAGGAACCAACCATAATTGAACGGAGGATACCATGCCCCAAAACACCCAAACCAACCGTCAAATCGTTTTGGCGCAGCGCCCCAAGGGTGCGCCGGATGCAAACACCTTGCGGATGGACACGACCGCCATTCCCAGCCCCGGCCCCGGCCAAATGCTGCTGCGCACGGTGTTTTTGTCGCTGGACCCCTATATGCGGGGGCGGATGAATGATGCCAAATCCTATGCCACGCCGGTGGCTATTGGGGGCGTGATGACAGGGCAAGTGGTGGCGGAGGTGATGGTGTCAAACTTGGATGCTTTTGCGCCGGGCGATCATGTGTTGGCGGGCAGCGGTTGGCAAGATTACGCGCTGTCGGACGGGGTGGAGGTGTTGAACCTGGGGCCAGCGCCCGCGCGCGCCTCGTGGTCACTGGGGGTTATGGGGATGCCCGGCTATACCGCCTATGCCGGATTGTTGAAGATCGGCGCGCCGAAAGTGGGGGAAACGGTCGTGGTTGCCGCCGCATCCGGCCCTGTGGGGGCGACGGTGGGGCAGATTGCCAAGCTGAAAGGCGCGCGCGCGGTAGGCATCGCGGGGGGGGGCGCCAAATGCAAACATGTGGTGGAGGTTTTGGGGTTTGACGCCTGCATCGACCACACTGCGCCCGATTTTGTCGATCAGTTGCGCGCCGCCTGCCCGGCGGGGATTGATGTTTATTTTGAAAACGTGGGCGGCAAGGTGCTGTATGCCGTGCTGCCCTTGCTGAACGCCTTTGCGCGGATGCCCGTGTGCGGGGTGGCGTCGTGGTACAACTTGCCCGGCCTGCCGGATGGTCCCGATATGGGCCCTGCGATTATGGGCACCATCTTGCGGATGAAGGTGAAAGTGCAGGGGTTCATCATTTTCGACAGCTTCGCGCGCAGCCTGTATGCCGAATTTGTGCGCGATATGACCGGGTGGCTGGAGGCGGGCCAGATGCAGTATACCGAAGAGGTGATTGACGGGTTGGAAAACGCGCCCGACGGGCTTTACGGCCTGCTGGAGGGGCGGAGTTTTGGGAAACGGGTGGTTAGGGTTTAGGGGCGGGGGGGGCCAGAAACGGTGGTTTTTGGCAGGGTCATGCAGCTCTCTTGATCTCGCGACATGGGTTATGCCACCGCACCAACAGGTTGCATCTTGCCTCAAATGATCGCCCAAGGTCGGAAACCATGACGATCGAACACCGCGCCTGATTTGATGCGATCAGCTCAATAGAAAAATGAGCATTCAAAACCCAATCGGGTTGCATCTTGTGGCCCGCCATCAAGTTGTAAAGCATTCTGGCGAAGCGCTCAGACACCTCTGAAAATTGAGGCAAGATCTTCGTATTTTTTCACATATTAGGGGAATATTCAGCGCATTCCCTCCACTGTCCTCAACCCAGTTTATGAACTGACCAATCGCCCAGTATCCGCAGAGATCATTATTGCGGCTACTAAACGCTGAAAGCATGTCGTGACAAATGCCGCGAAGTTCGGTTCGTCTGTATCCGTCTGGTGTGACTGGCGTTGACTTATTGAGCCGGCCAGTTCCATGGTATGAGGTCATCAAGGCGGTTCATTTTGTGATCAGCGATGCGGGCCAGAACCCAACGAAGCCACGCTTCAGGATCGACCTTATTCATGCGACAGGTTTCGATAAGCGTATATGCAATGGCGGCAGCGTCACCACCGCCCTTTGACCCCATGAACAGATAATTCTTGCGCCCGAGGGTCACCGGTCTGATTGAGCGCTCACATATATTGTTGTCCAGCTCCAGCTTGCCGTCGTCGAGATATGCCCCTGCCTTTGGTATACGGCCAAGCGCATAGCGGATGGCTGCTGCCACGTTCGACTTGCCAGAGATTTTGCGCAATT
>NZ_FOCO01000083.1:0-2500 GCF_900110135.1 Pseudorhodobacter antarcticus
TTTTGGTTGCGGGAGTCAGATTTGAACTGACGACCTTCAGGTTATGAGCCTGACGAGCTACCGGGCTGCTCCATCCCGCGACGGTGGGCTTATTGGGCCCGTGCCCCAATTTTTAGTTTGGGGTTATATGACGATCGTTTGAGAGACAGCGTTTCTTACTAGGTTTGGCGGTGACCTACTCTCCCACGTCTTAAGACGCAGTACCATTGGCGCGACGGCACTTAACGGCCGAGTTCGGGATGGGATCGGGTGTTTTGCTCGCGCTATGACCACCAAACCGAGAAAGAAACGCTTCCCTGATTGCTCAGGGAGACAACATCAGTGGTTTTGCTATGCGGCTTAACCAATGTTTCCATGTTCTTACACTGCCGTCACAATGTGACGTAGTGATGTATGCTTTTGACTTGCCTTAGACAGAGGTTTTACGGTTTCAGCATACGCTGCTGCCTAAACCTTGCTGTTTCTGGATCAAATCAAGCCTATCGAGCAATTAGTACCAGTCAACTGAAAGCGTTACCGCTCTTACATCTCTGGCCTATCGACGTGGTGGTCTTCCACGGCTCTCAAGGGAGATCTTGTTTTGAAGGGGGCTTCCCGCTTAGATGCCTTCAGCGGTTATCCTGTCCGTTCATAGCTACCCAGCACTACCATTGGCATGATAACTGGTCCACCAGTGGAACGTTCACCCCGGTCCTCTCGTACTAGGGGCAACTCTTCTCAAATCTCCTACACCCACGGCAGATAGGGACCGAACTGTCTCACGACGTTCTAAACCCAGCTCACGTACCTCTTTAAACGGCGAACAGCCGTACCCTTGGGACCTGCTCCAGCCCCAGGATGAGATGAGCCGACATCGAGGTGCCAAACGATGCCGTCGATATGGACTCTTGGGCATCATCAGCCTGTTATCCCCAGCGTACCTTTTATCCGTTGAGCGATGGCCCTCCCACTTGGGACCACCGGATCACTATGACCGACTTTCGTCTCTGCTCGACTTGTCAGTCTTGCAGTCAGGCAGGCTTCTGCCATTGCACTCAACGAGCGATTTCCGACCGCTCTGAGCCTACCTTCGCGCGCCTCCGTTACTGTTTGGGAGGCGACCGCCCCAGTCAAACTACCCACCACGCAGGGTCCCGGATCCAGATAATGGACCGCGGTTAGACATCAAGAGTAAGAAGGGTGGTATCTCAAGGGAGGCTCCACGAGGACTAGCGTCCCCGATTCAATGCCTACCACCTATCCTGCACATCTCAATCCTGATGCCAGTGCGAAGCTATAGTAAAGGTGCATGGGGTCTTTCCGTCTAACCGCGGGAAGTGTGCATCTTGACACACAGTTCAATTTCGCTGAGTCCACATTTGAGACAGCGGGGAGATCGTTACGCCATTCGTGCAGGTCGGAACTTACCCGACAAGGAATTTCGCTACCTTAGGACCGTTATAGTTACGGCCGCCGTTTACTGGGGCTTCAATTCAGAGCTTGCACCCCTCCTTTTAACCTTCCAGCACCGGGCAGGCGTCAGACCCTATACGTCGTCTTACGACTTCGCAGAGCCCTGTGTTTTAAGTAAACAGTCGCCACCCCCTAGTTTGTGCCCCCTACCCATACTTGCGTACGAATAGGGCCTCCTTCTCGCGAACTTACGGAGGCATTTTGCCGAGTTCCTTAAATGTGGTTCTCTCAAGCGCCTTGGTATTCTCTACCAGTCCACCTGTGTCGGTTTAGGGTACGGTCTTATAGAGGAGCTATTTCCAGGGACCACTCAGCAGCCCACCCAATCCGATAAGGGCAAACTACCTCTGCAATCCGTCACTACCTCACGGCTCAGGAATATTAACCTGATTCCCATCGACTACGCCTTTCGGCCTCGCCTTAGGGGCCGGCTTACCCTGCTCAGATTAGCTTTAAGCAGGAACCCTTGGACTTTCGGCGAGAGGGTCTCTCACCCTCTTTGTCGCTACTCATGTCAACATTCTCGCTTCTGATCTCTCCACCGGATGCCTTACAGCCCGGCTTCACAGAAAGCACATTGTGTATGTTACACTCAGCATGCCGAGTATAAATACACAGCGTCCTATATCACAGAACGCTCCGCTACCACGCGTATTGCTACGCATCCTGAGCTTCGGCTCGTGGTTTGAGCCCCGTTACATCTTCGCCGCAGGACAGCTTATCTAGACCAGTGAGCTGTTACGCTATCTTTAAAGGATGGCTGCTTCTAAGCCAACCTCCTGGTTGTTTTGGCCGTCCCACATGCTTTCCCACTTAACCACGAATTAGGGGCCTTAGCTGCAGGTCAGGGTTGTTTCCCTCTTCACGACGGACGTTAGCACCCGCCGTGTGTCTCCCGGATAGTACTCATTGGTATTCGGAGTTTACTTAGACTCAGTAAGGCTGTGGGCCCCCATCATCCATGTAGTGCTCTACCCCCAATGGTATTCGTCCGAGGCGCTACCTAAATAGCTTTCGCGGAGAACCAGCTATCTCCAAGTTTGATTGG
>NZ_FOCO01000026.1 GCF_900110135.1 Pseudorhodobacter antarcticus
AATTATCAGCCAACGTTCAGTTTTAAGGGTGCGTAAACTCAAAAAGCCTTGAGCTGCTCTGAATTCCAGCAGAGTCGAGTAGGCTAAAAATGGCTTTGCTACAGGTTCCAAAAACGCTCGTATGGGCCGATGACACAAACGTTGGATTCTGACCTGATTGTTCATTACGGACCTTGGCTGCGGTGTAAAACGCTAGCTTTTTGAGGCGCAAGCTCTTGAGTTTTCACTCGCTACCAGCAGTCGTTAAACCGCATCTATCTTGGGACAATCACCTCATCAACGTTTGATTGCGGAAGCGGACCTTGGTCCGCTGTGCAGCATCGGTCAGATTGGGCTCGAACCTGCCGTTAGCCGCACCGTCCACGAAGGTCCGAATTGGAAGCCGCGGCGCTGTGTGCAGACACGCCTAAGACCCTTTTTATCGAACGAATCTCGTATTGTTCCGCTTCCTTCCAGACGGTTACTGGACCTCACCCTGCAACCTCCACAACCGGCAGGGTCACTTCGCTCGCCACCGCCGCATGCCTGATCTCCATCCTGTCAGCGTCAGAGCGGACCAGCGTCAGGAAATGCACTTTTGTGCCTAATGGAACCGGCTCACCGAGGCTGGAGGAGATCGTCAGGCGGTGGTCGATCCCGTCGGCGACGGCTGAAGTGATCGTCCGGAACCGCAGCGCCCCGGGCATCTCCAGCAAGATCGGCCGTCCCACATAGCCAGCCAGTGCCGCGACAGGCGCCACGCGCATCAGCGTCGATCCCGAGGTCATCGCGGCCCGCAGCTGCAGCTCGCGCCCCCAGGTTGGCAGCCAGAAGCTCGATTGGCGGCCACGCAACGACCAGAGCCAACGGCGCTGCGCCCAGCGCGCGGACGCGCCTTGGGCCTTTAGCGTGATCGCCTCACCGCGCTCAAACACATCGCGCAAGGGCTCGACCACAACGGGGCCGAAACCATTGTCGACATATTCCACTGCACGGCGGAAGCTGGCGCTGAGCGGGCTGCGCACAAGGCTGGGGTTGGTCTGGACCGGGCGACCGAGATAGCTCGGCAACACGGGGGCCGTGAGGTCGGAGGCATCCCGCAGCAGGAAGGTCGCTGTGACCATGCTATCACTCTGGCGACGCCGCGTGATCTCGATGGCAGCGGCGAGAGCGCCCTGCCGTACAGGGGCGACGGCGATGCGCGCAGCAGCGACAGATGGTGCGGGCAGCTGCGTGCCCAGCGGTTCTTCCAGAAAGATACGATCCGCCGCCACGCTGGCAATCTCGACCAGAACGGCTTCGCGCCCATCGATGGCAATGGCTGCAAACTCTGCCGCCCGCAAATCCGACACAGTGGTATCGAACAGGATCTCGGTTGCCCCCTGTGCGAGATCAGCGGTCGGCTGCAGGGCCATATGCCAAAGCGGCACCCGCCAATCGGCTGCAAACCCCGCGCGGGCCAATTCCGCGGCGCGTGCCATGCCAAGGGCATCACAGCGATGTTGGAGCGTGATGATCTCGCGCGGCCGAGGCCGCAGCGCGATGCGCTGTTCGCCCGCCTGCGCTGACAAGATATCGGTGCGCCATTCCAGAACTTCGGTAATTTGCGTCGCTGCGGGGAAGGCCCAGAGCGGTGGTCGGTCATACAGCTCAGGCATTGATGGCCCCACGATTGCGGCGGATGACGTTCAGGATGGCGCGTTCCCCTGAGGGCGTGGCGAGATAATCGCCAACGACGCTGGGGTCGAGCACGTTGATGATGCGCGTGGACATCTGGGCTGCGGGGGCCGCTCCATCGCCATTCATCTCGACGCCAAGCCGTCCGCCACGCCCGCGCTTCAACGGCATGATGGCCTCTGGCCCGGCCTCGCCCATCAGCCCGATGCCCGACGCAAAGGGAAACACCGTGGGTCGGTTGACGACCCCACCACGCGCGAAGGCGGTCATCTCTGAGCCGCCCGCAAACACCCCACCCTTCGCAAATCCAAAGAGGCTCGCAAGAAAGCCACCGCCGCCGCTACCACCCCCGCCAGAAAACGCATTGATCAGCGCGTTCTCGATCGGCTTGAAGGCCAGATCGATTAGCCGGGTGGCGAGGTTTTGGGCGATGCGCGAGATTGCCCCTGCAAATGTCTCCCAGGTGAACTCGCCGGATTTGAGCGCGTCTTTGATTGGGCCAGTGATATCTTGTGCCAGACCTTGCGCGATCTCGCGGGACCGTTCTTGTGCCGCGCGGACAGCCTCGGACGTGGCCTCCCAGGCGTTCTTCGCGCTGTCGGCAGCGTCACGCAGCGCATTGCCTGCAGCACGGCCTGCACCTCCGGCACCCGCAGCGGCCTCGCTTGCGCCATCCAGTGCAGTCTTGAGACCCGTCGTCGCGCTCTGCGCCGCCGTGAGGCCGGTTGCCGCCTCAGCCGTTCCCGCAGCAACCGCCGTGCGCAAGGCCGCCACAGATTGCAGGGGCGCTGTCGCCGCCGTCGCAACCTCGCCCATCATCTCTCTGAGGCGCGCCGCCTCGCTCCTGGCCGTCTCGGCGGCGGCGGTGAGCCCCAGATCAGGTGGCGCAATCGGATCATTTGAGAACGCGGCCTGAAACGCCGCGCGCGCCTCGGCACCGGCATTCGCCGCCGCTCCGGCAAAGGGATTCTCTATCCCGCCGAGTTCGATCGTGCCGATAAGGGGCACACGCTTCTCGATGCCAAGGACATCAAGACCGGCATTGATCCCCTCCAAAAACCCGTCGATCCGCTGAGCTACGCCGTTCAGCATGGCTTCGACACCACCGATCATTGCGTTGGCAGCGCCATAAGCAAATTCCCCGATAGTTGCGGGCAGTGCACCCCAGAGCACTTTGATCGCATCAAAAGCCCCTTGGAATGTGTTCAGCGTGGCATTGCCAAAGCCGACCACGGCTTCAAGCCCGGTTTGCAAGGCGGCAGCGATGCTCGCGCTGATCTCTGCCCAGCCTGATACAATGGCGAGGCCTAAGGCCACCATGCCAAGACGCATGCGATCCCAGACCTCGCGGGCAAGATCCCCCAGAAGGCCGAGAGCGGCCCCCACGCTGCCTGCGCCTTGCACCAGGCGCCCAAACTGAAATACCAACTCGCCCGCGCCAACGATCAGCGCGCCGATCCCGGTTCGGATGAGCGCGCCTCGAAGGATCACAAGGGCGGTCGCAAGGCCTCGGACGGATAGGGCGGCAGCCGCCAGCCCTGCGACCCAGCGCCCCGCCATGAGACTGGCGAAGGCCGCGGCGTAGGAGGCCAATCGCCCCATATTGGAACTCAACGCCTCAAGGGCAGTCCGGAGCGCGCCGCCGTCGCCTGCCAGTGCCACGAAGACTTCGGCCAGCCAAGTCACCGCCGGGGCCACGGCCACAGCGATCTGGTTGCGCAGCCCATCGAACACCATCGACAGGCTGCCCAGCGCAATCTGCGTCTGGCGCAGGGAGGCCAGCGCCTCACCGTCCAGAACAGCGCCGACCGCGCGGGCCTGATCGCCAAAGCGCGTCATCTCGGCCCCGCCGTCGCGCAGGATGGGCAAAAGGCGGGTGGCATCCGAGGCCATGGCTTCGAGATAGTAGGTCATCTCTTGCTGGCTCAGACCGGCGCGGTCGAGAGAGGTCACATAGAGCTGCAGGGCTTCTGGCCCCGAAAGTCGGGCGAACTGATCGGCTGTGACGCCTACGCGGGGGGCCACCTGTTCGAAGAAATCCTTCATCGGCCCGCCGCCCGTCTGCAAGAAATCCCCAACCCGGTCGTTCACGTCCTTCAGGATATCTGCGAGCTTTTCCTGCTCGACCCCGACCGTGCGCGCGCCTGCCGCCCAGCGCTGGAAGCTCTCGGGTGTGGCATTGGCCACTTGTGCGAACAGCCGGATTTGATCTGCGCTCTCGGCGGCATTGCGCACAATGATCCCGAGCCCTGCGGTTGCGGCAGACGCTGCCGCCGCCATCGCGATGCCAGCCCGCCGCGCAAAAACGGCAAGCCGGGTGTTGGCCGCATCCATCTCGCGCGACAGACGCCCAAAACCCCGTTTGCCCGCGTCGCCAATGCCCTCCAGCTCTGCACGCACCTGGCGGCCGCCGACTGCTGCGAGGCGGACAGAGACGCGTTTTTCTGCCATGGTGGGATGTCCTTTTAATCGCCAGATATATCAGCCTGGCTGTTTTGTTTTGTCACGCCGCGCACCATCGCGGCCTCGATCACGGGCAGAAGCTCAACGACCGCCCGCGGAGAAATGCCCAGCGCGGTTGCCATGGCCAAAGCTGCGGTCATGTCCCAGCCAAGGATGGCACCGGGTATTGCGCGGATTTGGCCGCCAAGACGTTGTGCCAGGTCCCAGACCTGCCAGCCTTCGTGGGTATGGGGGGCGTTCAGGATTTGCGGGCAGTCTTCGCAATGCCCTTCGCAGGCTGCACAGTAGCGCTCGCCCCCACCGAAGACCCAATCGGCAAGGGCGGTGATCCGTTTTTTTCGGCCTCGAGCTCCAGACCCTTGGCGACATAGGCTGTCTGGAACTTCTCAAAGATCGGCCAGAGGTCCAAAAGGGCGTCGATGGCCTCAGGGCTTGCGGGGATAGGAACACCGTTCTCGTCCCCCACGCCCTCCCAATCGACAATGGCGTGGGTGGCGATGGATTTGGCAAAGACCACCGCGATGCTATCGTCGGGGGTGCCGGGGGCAATATTGCGCACCCGGGGATCGGTGCGGGCGGCGACCATGATCGCCGTCGTGAGGGGCTCGACCTTGATGCGCACGCCAAGGGCCAGATCGAGCCACTCGGCTTTACGGGTGAGGTTCAGGCGCAGCATGGATCAATACTCCTCAATGTCGTTGATAAGGGTGGCGGTGCACATCCGGCCCAATGTGGTGTCACGGGCCGCTTGCCAATCAAAACTGGCCTGTACGCCCTGCGGACCAGAAATCTCAATCCGAGGGCGCGGCAGATAGACGGCATGGGCGGTGAAGGTGAAACTCTCGCCGGAGGGCAGGACGTAAGCAAACTCGAGCGCACAGGGATCGCCTGCGATGGCCTGGTTGACCAGCACCTGATCGGCGAAGCGCACCTCGATCTTGCCGGTCAGGGCCGCGATGGACGGGTCGGCCCCGTCGATCCGCCCGTCCGAGCGGATGGTCTCAATCCGGTCGAGGCTGTTGGCGTAAGTGATCTCGGCGGAGACGATATTGCCCAAGCTCGCGCCATTGCGCGTGATGGCTCCGTTGAAATGCCCGAACCGCTTCAGGGCAAGTTCGGACAGCGCGCCCGCAGCAGACGTGCTGGCGACGGCTTCGCCCTGTGCCACAAGGCTTGCCGTCGCGGTCAGCAGCCCAGAACGCTGCATTTGCCAGTTGAGCGTGTCGAGCACGCAGCCCGAATACATGGCAAATCGGGGCACCTCGGGCATGCCGGTCTCGATCGACAGGCTGGGCAGCGTCCAGCCCCCGGAGCGGAACTCATGGGTCCAAGGGCCGGTGCCGGTGGTCACAGGTTGGCCGAAGGCCGCCTTTAGCCAGAATCCAAAGGTCGCGGCGTCGATCGGCAGGACGACATTGCCGTCCGCCGTCACCGCGTCCTTGATTGGCGCCAGCGGATCGCGGCCATAGCCCAGAAGCTCGCTGTTCAAGAGCGGCTGCTCAGACCCCAGCGTGGTGCTGGCAAAGGGCATCTTGGTGAAACCGCCAGCAGGCGGGGTGCCGTAAACCGTCTCGAACGCAAGCGCCATCTGCGCCCGCGCGCCTTGCGCACGTGCCATGGGGGTCTCCTTTTGTGGTGGGATGTCAGGCCAGCGGGTCTGAGGTGGAATAATGCAGGACGATGGTGATGATCGCAGCCTTCAGGCTCGCCGCGCCCTCGATGGGCAGATCGACCGGGCGCGGCGCTTCCGCCTCAATCCAATCGCAGAGGCCACCAAGTGTGTGGTCGGCCGAGATCACAGCGCCAATCTGGCCGCAGAGCGTGGCAAAAGTCGCATCACGGCCCACACCCTGTACAATGATCTCCAGCTCCGCGCGGTGCTGGAAGTGATATAGGAGCGGTGACAGCGTCACCGACGGATCGCCCGGATCGCCATCACGTAGAATCAGCAGGCCTGCAGCTGGCACGCGTTCAGGCAGGACCTCGCCGCGCAGAACCGGGACGAACGGGATCAGCCGCAAGAGATCCGCAAGGGCGGTTAGAATGGTTTCGCGGGTGGTGGGCATATGTTAATCCAAGACTGATGGTTTCGTCGGCGGCGGCTTCAAAGGGCAAGTGCTTCAACCTGCACCGATAACCTTTTCATGCTTCGGTTTGCTTCATTTGACAGCATAAGAAATGACTGGGCACTAACACGGCCTCGAAAGAACGCACTTTATGATCACTTCTCGCTCGACAACATCAGTTACTATTGTCGCAATACTAAGTTGCGCTGCGCTCCTGTTTGCCGGCAATGGGCTTTTCCAGACGTTGTTACCTATCCGTGCGACACAGGAAGGCTATTCTAGCGCACTCATCGGTTGGCTTGGCACCGCATATTTCGGCGGTTTCACAATCGGGTGCTTTCTCGGTCCCAAGATCATCATGAGTGTAGGTCACGCCCGAACGTTTGCTGGTATCACGGCGTTGCTGACGGCGACGATCCTCGCGTTTCCATTATTTGTTGATCTTCTATTTTGGGGTGTCCTGCGCGTCTTGAGCGGTGCGTGTTTGGCGATGCTCTATATTGTCGTTGAAAGTTGGTTAAACGACAGCGCAAGCAACGCAAACCGAGGTCGCACGCTGTCCATCTACATCATTGTGAGCAACATCGTCACCATGGCTGGACAGCTATTGGTCAATTCGTTTGATACTTTGGATGCGACCTTGTTCATCCTGGTCGCCATCCTGATCTGCCTGTCTATTGTGCCGATCAGTTTGACACCGACGCCTGCGCCGTCTCCGGTCCCTTCTGCAAGGCTTGATCTCAAGGCACTTTACAGGTTGTCGCCTGTGGGCGTTGTAGGTTGTTTGCTTGCTGGTATCGTCGAAGGAGCCTTTTGGTCACTTGGCCCTGTTTTTGCGCAAGGTCGCGGCATGGGGACGGCCGATGTTGCGCTGTTGATGGCAGCGTTTGTATTGGGCGGAACTATATCGCAATGGCCTTTGGGTTGGGCATCTGATCGGATTGATCGACGGATTGTTATTTCAATGGCAGCATTTGGCACTGTCGTAACAGGTCTCGTGATAGGCTTCGATATTGTCCCACAAGGTCTGGCAACCTTTTTCGTAGCAGGTTGCCACGGCGCGTTGATGATACCAATTTACGCCCTTTGCATTTCTCACGCAAACGACGTTGTTCCAAACGAGCGCATGGTGGAGACAAGCGGGGGCTTGCTGTTGTCATTCTCGATTGGCGCAACTGCGGGGCCGATCACGGCATCACTGTTTATGAGCGATAATCAGCCGGGTGGTCTCTTTATCTTTATAGGCGCAATTCTGTGCCTATTGGGCATGTTTGTGATCTTTCGGTTCTTGACTGAAAAGCGCGAAAAACCGCTTAAGAAGGGCCAGTTCACCCAAACGTCAGCGGCGTCGCACGTGGTATTTCCGACTGACGCTGATTAGTTATAGGGGCGAGTGCAGTAAACCGCTAAAACCAGCCGCTCGTCTTGCCCCCGCCAAGGTCGGTTTTGCCCCGCATTACAGGCGTCAGCCCAGGTGTACCTCCAGCCAGTTCGTCACTATCAGGCCCGGCACACCGTCCACCGCCCGATCTGCATCCCGCGCCAAGTCCAGCCGTTTCCGCAACTTGACCTGCGGCACCAGCAGGAAGATCGGCACGGTTGCAACGCCGCGCCCGGTTTTCGATCTGCTCGCCACAGCCCGGCCTTTGGTATTCAACCGCCCCTCGGCCACCAGCAGACTTGGACCCCGGCGACGGTAGATGAAGCGCAGGCGCAACCCAGCGCGGCGCTCCCATTCACCAGGGGTAATCCGCCCACCCTTGCTGCTTTTGCCAGCGGCCGCTGTCGGGATCGCAAGCCAAAACCCATTCTTGGACCGGATCAGTGGTCCGGTGTTATGCGCGCCAACGATGACCGGCGCATTTGACCAGACCAATGCTGCCGCGCTCAGACTGTCGCCGGATTTGGGAAAGCTGGCGAGGCGGATAGAATTGGCAAGCCGGGTGCCCAGCCCAGCGCCGGTGATCTGTGTCCGCCAAGCGGATTTCAGGCCCGTTCCGGCCTCGCGCATGGCGGCAGTCACGGCGCGTTCGCCTGCGGCCACCTCGGCCGCCATCATGGCGACGATGTCAGGATCAATGGCGAGCTTCAGTTTCATGCAGGGCGCAAATCCAAGGTCCAGACCAGCCGCTCGCGGTCACGGACGGGCTCGCCCTGAATGAGGAAGGCATCGCCATCAATCTCGATCCTGTCGCCGGGGCGCGGGTTCGGCACTTCGGCCACCTGCAAATCAACGCGGGTCGTTTCCGACCAGAGCCGGGCATCGCCGAACTCGGTGACGTCATCGGCGCGTCGGGCAATGAGGCGCACCAGAACCGGTGCGCCTCCGTCGGCGATATAGACGGCATCGCGCCCGATGTTGCCATCGACGAAAAGCGCACCGACAGCAGCAGCAAAGGCCGTCATCATGTCCGCCGTGCTGAGCGCAGCACCTGTGGCCGAGTGCAGATCGGCAGCGGATTACTCTCAATCTCGAGGCGCACCCACTCGTCGCGATCCCGGTCGGGGATCATCCGCGCGTAGAGTGGCTGGCCCAGCGTGTTCACCGTCTCGAAGGTATCAGCGGGGGCGTAATAGATCTCGAACAGCCCCTCGACGCCTTCAGGATAGAAATAGGCCTTGTCGGTCGGCACACCAAATCCAAGGCCGCCGCGGTAGCGGTGGAAGCTGATGCCACCAAAGCTGACCGCTTCCCCCACACGGCCCCGCAGATCAGCCGCAGCCGCCGTATTCAGGTAGGTCTCCCGCACTTCCTTGTGGGCGACCAAATCGGCAAAGAAGGCAGAGCCGCATTCAGCGCGAAGTTGCACCTGTCCAGCGGCGAGTCCGCCAAGACTGTCCTCAACAGTTTCGATCAGGGCTTGGCAGCGTTTGCGCAGCGCCCCCGAGCCAGGGGTGGCATTGTCGAGGTCAAAATCCACTTCCACCGCAGGCGTGATGCCAAACTCGGTGTAGTAGTTGATCACCGTCGCCCCGTCCTTGGGGTCTTTCACCACCCCTTGGATACCGTTGAAGAGGTGGAACTCGAAGGTGGCCTCAGCGTCGTTCCTAAGCCGCCCCATCTTGCGCGCGACCTCTGCCTGCACCTGTTGGGTTGCGGTTTCCGAGCCAAAGTCACGGATGCCTTGGATCTCTGAGGCCCAGAGCACATCCTGCTTTTTAAACTGTCGGCAGACAAAGGCCCGCATGTCGCGCCGTTCGGGGACCTGTTGTTCGTAAGCCGAGCCACGCTCCGAGAACGGGATCAACGACAGCGTGCCATTGCGGCTCTCAATCATAATCGTGCGCGCCCGCACGCCGCGCGCGCCAAACAGGTTTGCCCCTGACAAGATTGCAGGTTTGAAGGGGATGTTTTCGAGCGCGCGGGTCAGCTCGATAATGCTGAAGGCGTCGCCTTCAAAGATGTCCATGGTGGCCATGAGCCGACCTCCTATTCAGTTGGGGATGATGGGTCTGCGCCGATCGCTCAGCGCAAAATGATGCCAAGGGCTGCCAATGCCGTGATGGCAGCAGTGATCTGCGCCTCAGTGGCGGCCTCGGGCAGGATGATCTCAGCGCGGTTCACGATGGCAGGGCCGCGCAAGATCACCACGCTGGCCTTGTCGGCATCCGTGGCATCGACAGCGGCCCACAGAATGCCGGCCGCGTTTTGGCTGCCATTTGTAGCTGCAGGTGCGAGACCGGCATATTTACCACCCGTGGTGATTTTGCCGAGCACTGTGCCCGGGGCAAGTTTGCCCGCGCCAGAGGCGACTGTGATGGTTTCGCGGGTATAATCGCGCAGCACTTCCCAGACGAGGAAGCCGCCTGGATGTGGGCCTTCGGTGAGCGTGGTCATGCAAATTTATCCTTTCAACTTGAAGGTGCGGGCGATGACATCGCCCCAGGGGTGAGTGGAACTTGCCAAGCCCGGTTGGGCATGGGCGCTGCTGATATCAGGATCGGTATCTGCCTTGGTGGCCAGAAGGGCTGCGCGAATGTCCTCAAGGCCCCTGCCCGCTTCCAAAAACCTCCCCGCCATTTGCGGCTGACCAGCGAGGCTGCAGAGATCAATCACAGCGCACGCATGCGCGATGGCTTCTGCGCGGATGGCGCTGGCGTCGGGAGCAGTGTTGGCAACCCCAACAGTGCTCTGTCCATCAGAGGGGGGAGCTGGTTCTGGACCCCGATCAAAAGTCTTGTCAGCCGCAAGAGTTTCTGGACCAGGCGCGGGTTCCGCGTCTGGACCTGCTTCAAGGTCAGCCTCGGCAGCTTCGACGCTCTCCTCACGCGATGGCGGATCGCTGATCAGAATACCGTCGTGACTGTCAACAGTTTCACCCACTCCAACCTCTGCCGCCTCGACGGCCTCGACAAGCACTGGCGGTGCATTGCGGAAGCGCCCGATGTCGAAGCTGGCGGCAATACGGACTGGCTCTGCCATGCGCGTGGCCAGCCCCAGATCTACCGCGTCCTGCGCATCGAACCATGTCTCTGCCGCCATCAGGACCGCAATCTCCGTCTCAGGTTTGCCAGATTTGGCGGCATACCCTCGCGTCATGCTGCCTGCGATCTTGTCCATTGTTTCGGCCATCTCGCGCATGTCAGTGGCCGTGCCCATGACAAGGCCAGAAGGATCATGGATCATCAGGAAAGCGTTCTCGGGCATGATGATCTCGTCACCTGCCATAGCGATATAGCTGGCAGCTGAAGCCGCAATGCCGTCTATCCAGACCGTGACGGTGCCGGTATGACGCTTCAGCGCGTTGTAGATCGCCACTGCATCAAACACCGACCCCCCCGGACTGTTGATCCGCAAGGCCAGCGGCGTGCCATCCGGCAGCGCGCCCAGCTCCGCCAGAAACCCCTTGGCCGAGACGCCATAAGCTCCGATTTCGTCGTAGATCAGCACCTCCGCGCCCATCGCTTGGGCTTGGGTTTGGGTTTGGGCTTGGGTTTGGGTTTGGGCCCGGATCGTGTACCAGCTGTTCATGATGTTACTCCTGTTGTGTGGCGGGATCGGACGCCGTTGCGCCATCGTCACCGTCACCGTCATTGCCGTTGCCATCACCGTTGCCCTTGCCCGGGTTCGGACGGGTGGCGGGCGTGGCCCGCGCGCCCTGCGTCTCGCCAGGGCTGGTGCGGTACTGAAGGCCCAGTGCTTTCACGCGCGCCGCGTCGGCTGCGTTTTCGCGGTCTATTTCCTCGACGTCGTAGCCCGTGGCCTCGACAACCTTGCGGCGCGAGACAATCCCTGCCTCCATCGCCAGCACCTGCGCCTGGATGTCTTTCAGCGGATCGACCCAATCCCAGCGTGGCGGGATCCAATTCACCGCGCGGTACCGCGCAGGCGAGCCTGCATAGTCTGGCAAGTCCAAGGCGCCCGACAGCACCGCCGTCTCTAACCAGCGGGCCCAAACCCTGCGACAAAGCTGATGCGCGACAACACCGTGCTGCAGCTGTTCGACCCTTCGGCGGAACTCGACCAAT
This sequence comes from Pseudorhodobacter antarcticus, assembly GCF_900110135.1. Taxonomy (GTDB): domain Bacteria; phylum Pseudomonadota; class Alphaproteobacteria; order Rhodobacterales; family Rhodobacteraceae; genus Pseudorhodobacter; species Pseudorhodobacter antarcticus. Next base: position 11,655 of record NZ_FOCO01000026.1, read on the forward strand.
TCAGCGCGCAGGCTGGAATAGTTCGCTTGGCGCACATCGCCGGTTACCAAGTGATACGGCAGGCCCAAGGACGCTGAGACCGATAGCAGTGTCCGGTATTGAAACGCCTCATAGCCGCCGCCAACATCGGCAGGGCTGGAGAATTTCACATCCTCCCCCGGAAGCAGCACCTGCAGCGTGCCGGGCTCCAGACTGACCGTAGCGCCGCTGTCATCGGTCGCCTCAATCTCGCCCATCAGCTGCTCTTCTGGTGCTGTCTTGGTGATGAAGCCCGCGAACATCGCAGCCGTTTTCTTGCGGTCCAGTTCGGCGTCATCATATTGGTCGAGCAAAAACAGCCGCACCATGGCAGGCGCCATGTGGGGCAACCCCCGGATTTGCCCCGCGTCAATGGGGCGGTAGATGTGCAGTACGTCCTCGGCTGGAACGCGGGTCGTCAGCGGCACTGGCAGGGTCTGGTCCGTGCTGTCGCCGGGGTGACGGCGCCGGAAGTGATACGCCACACGCCGTCCAATCAGGTCAAACTCAATCCCGCAGCGGATTGGGTTGCCGTTGGCGGCAACCTCGGTTTTCTCAAAGGGCAGCATTTCAGACTGCAATAGCTGCAGCTGGATCGGCACCAGCAGGCCATCCTCGGACCGGCGCGGGCGCATCCGCACAAAGCATTCGCCAGCAACGAACATCTCGCGCGCCACCATCGCTTGCAACCCGTAGAAGTCGGTCAGACCGTCAGCATCCGCCTCATCGGTCCAGGCAAGCCACAACCGCTGCACCTGATCACGCAGAGCCGGGTCCTCAATCAGCGACGACGGCTTTATCCCGTCGCCCACCAGGTTCGACGCAAAAGCCTCACAGGCATTTGCCGCATAGCCATTGGTCACCACCAACTCACGCGACCGCGCCAAAAGACGCGGGCCGCCCGAGGCGACCAGCGAGTTGATATTCTCCAAGGGCGGTTGCCAGCCCCGCAAGCGCCGCTGCGACATTGCTCCTTCCAGTCGCCCACGCACGTCTTTTGGGCCGCCAGTTCCCCGGCGGCGAAAGCCATCAAGCCAGCCCATGCGTTACAGCCCTTTGCTGGTGATCACACGCACTTGGCGGATAATCTTGCGCCCCTCGGCCGCTGCGATCTCGCGGTCCAGTACCTCGATGGCTCGGTCGATTTCGGCGATGCTGCGGTAATCGACGGTCTTGCCGTCGTAACTGACCCGTGCCACGCCGGAGGAACGCTGTGCCGACAGTGCCTCACGGCGGGTTTTAAGGTCGGTGATTGTCGGCATATGAATTGACCCTTGGGTTAAAAGTGCTTCAGTTGATTGGCCTGCCCTCCATTGAAAGCGAACCCATGACCCCCTCCGAAATCATGCGCGACCTCGCGCGGGACGACATTTTCCCAAAGGCCGCCATGGCCGCTGCAGGCGAGCAGCGCGAAGCAATAACGCCGATCTTCCTTGAACTGGTTGCGAGGCTCGGACGCCAACACGTGTCCGCCATGCGCGGCGCTGATCTGATGGCCCTTATCCCGGTCTTCTATCTGCTAGGCGAATGGCGGGTTATTCATGCCTATCGCCCCTTGCTTCACATGCTGCGCCGTCCGACCAGAACCCTCGATCACACCCTTGGCGATGCGGTGACGGAAGTCAGCTTTCGCGTCATCGCGGGCACCTTTGACGGCGATCTGCAGCCCTTGTTCGAGGCCATTCTTGATCTGCAAGCCGACGATTTCGCGCGCAGCTCCCTGATGAATGCGCTTGTCCTGATCGCAGACATCCATCCTGACCAGCGGCCCGCGATTGAGGATTTCATCCGGACCTTCCGGAGGCGCCACCCCAAGGCATCGACAGATGTGCTGTCAGGGTGGACCGAGACAGTTTCCGATCTTGGTCTTGATGACATGGCCGAAGCAGTTCGCGAGCTTTTCGACAAAGGCCTGATCCCCAAAGATTACTGCGACTTCTCACATTTCCTCGAAGATCTGCAGGCGACGCGTGATGCGAACGGTGCCCCAGGCAACCCCCGTTACGGCGAGGGACTGATCACCGATTCCATCGCTGAGCTGTCGAAATGGCACTGCTACACAGATGCATTCTTCGAGCAGCAAAAGATGCGCAAGGTCAGCAACGACCTGCGCGTGGCGCCTTGGACCGAGTTCTTCAAGAATCCAGCACCCCCGGTCGGCCGCAACGACCCATGTCTCTGCGGCAGCGGCAAGAAGTTCAAGAAATGCTGTTTGCAATGAAGCAGCGCTAAGCTTGGACCAATCACCGCATATAATTTGACGCCACAGACCTGCGCCGCGCCGGACTGCGCACAGCACGAATGGATCCTGCTGCGGCCACCTTATCTTGTGACTCGTCACCGTTGCCGTTGCCGTCCCCGGCCACCTGCGTCTCCAGATCAACCCAGCGCGCCTCTGACCAGCGATCAGCCCCGACAATCCAGGCGGCGGCGCGGGCGTAGACCCGGCAATCCAGCGCCTCGTTGCGTTCGCGCAGCTTTTGCCATTCAAGCCGGGCAAAGCCGCGTTTGGTGCGTACCGTGACCAATTCCTCGGCCACCAGCTGCTTCAGCCATTCGCTATCCACCCAATCAGGTAGATGCACCGTGCCCGGCGGATGCGTTGCCCCCTCGGCAAGTTCCTCCTTCGTCGGGCGCGGCAGGCCGAGATGGCGATAGGTTTCAGCCTTGAAGGTGGACACCGCCACCGTCCAGAGCCGCGCGCCCCGGCGCAGGCGTTTGCCAGCGTCCGTCACATCGACATAGGTCGGGCCCGAAACCGGGCTGGAACGATTGAACCCTTCGACGCCCTTGACCGGAGCAACCTGCGCCACCCCTTGCCGCCGCGACCAGCCATAAACGGCCGGAGCCTCATAGCCGGTATCAATGGCGAGCTTGGCCAGCCGCAACTGCGGACCGTTTTGGTGGATCCAAGTTCGGTCCAGTAGCTTTGTCAGCTCGGCCCACGCACCCTGATGATCGGGGCCGCCCTCAATCACGATGTGATCGACCAGCCAGCTTGTGCCGCCCCGACCCCAGGCCCAGACGTCAACCTCGATCCGGTCCTTCTGCACATCGGCCCCAGCGGTCAGGAACAGACCGCCTGCAGGCACAATGCCCGGCTTCCATGTTTCGCGGCGATCATAGAGCCGCGACCAGTCCGGTGCTTCGCCGGTTTCCACCCATGTTTCGCCCAGGATGGTGTTCTTGAACGCCCGGATCGCTTCATCCGAGCCTTGCGCTGCCTCCCATGCCCGCACGATCCGCTCCCAGCTGAGCCAGCCGATCGGCGAATACAGCGCCGAGAGGTGATAGCCGACGGTGCCGGGATCAGAGGCGACAGCAGTTGCCCGCCATTCGCCCGCCTCCAACAACGCCGTCTTGTGATGTTCGGCGATGGCGCGGTCGCAGCCCTCGCAATGGTATGCCGCCGCCTCAGGCCGCCCCTTGTCCCAGCGCAGCCGCTCGAACTTCAGCCACTGGAACTGGCTACAATGCGGGCACGGCACGAAGAACCGGCGTTGATCGCTGGCCTCATATTCCCGTTCGATCCGGCTCAGCCCCCGGATCGTGGGGGTCGAGACCAGGAAGATCTTGCGCCGGTGTGCGAAGGTCAGTGACCGCGCTTCGGCAAGGCTGACTGGATCGCCCTCATCATCGGCCGAGGCCGGATAGGCATCAACCTCATCGAGAAAAATGTAGCGCGCTGGCGTGGAGCGCAGCCCGACCGCCGAGTTTGCCCCGGTCATGATCAGGATGCCGCCCGCGAATTCCTTCGACAGCATGGTGTTGCCCGCATCCCGCGACCGCGCTGGTTTAACCAGTTCGCGCAGTGCCACGCTTTCCTCGATCAGCGGATCGATCCGCTGGCGCGAGTTGCGTTTTGCCAGTTCCACCGTCGGCTGCACCGCCAGCATTGGTCCCGGCGCATGGTGGATGGCAAAGCCGATCCAGTTGTTCCCAGCTTCAGTCGCACCAACCTGTGCCGCCTTCATGAACACAATGCGCTGGACGGCAGAACTCGGCGACAGCGCATCCATGATCTCGCGCATATAAGGCGTGCGCGCCGTGCGGTAGCGTCCTGGCTCAGCGCTGGCACGTGATCCCAGCATCCGGTGCGCATCGGCCCACTCCGACACCGTCAGATCGGCATCGGGTTGGAGGCCCCGGCCCCAGCTGCGCAGCAGTTGATCAGAACCATCGAAGGGTTCTGTCTCAACGAAGGTCGATGCGGACCTCGGCGAGGGTGTCGAGTTGGGCAAGGACATAGGCTTCCAGCACCTTCTGCATCATGACGGGCTCAAGACTTCCCTGATCCGCAATCATCACCCCCAATTCTGACGCCATCAGCGCCGCTGCGCGCGCGGGCCAGGTCACCCATGCGTCGCGCTCCTCACGGGCCAGCCGGAACACCAGCCCCACCGCGCGGTCGCGGTCGATCAGCTCACCCTTTAATTTGGCCAGCTTCAGCTTGCGCTCCTGCGCCTTCAGCACCTCGTTGGCGGTCTTGGCCTGCAGGAAGGTTGTGCCGCCGCCTGTGACTGGTGGCACCAGACCGTTCTCGCGCAGAGTGTCACCAACCGCCGATACCGCGGTGTCGGGAACCGGCTTTAGCTTGGATGCGGGTGGCGGGGCGGGAGATGTTTTGCCACGCTGCTTTGCCGGATCCGTCATCGCGGCGCGGTGCAGGTCAGAGGCTGCGGCATCAATCGAGCCATCGGCATGCAGGACCAGCCGCCCGGTCTCCTTGGCCTTCTGGATCGCGCCCCGCGACAGGCCGACATGGGCCGCGTATTGGCGCTCGCTCATGCCCTGCATCTCGAACCCCGTATCCTTCATAAAGCAATGATATTGCTTTGAAATGAGTTGATTACACCCTGCGATGGAGCGATTCTGGGATCAGGAAATCACCCCGGATCGGAGACCAGATCATGACCGCAATTACAACCATCCGCATAGACCACGCAGCGCTTCCCGCACCCTTCGACCGCTCGCATCCGAACGCCGTCGCCGAGGCCATAGAGGCCGCGCTGCGCGAAGACGGGATCATCGCCGAAGCCTCGGACGTGATCTCGCATCTCAAGATTGAGCTGCCGACCACCCAGCTTGCTGCCGCCAGCGCGGTGCTGGCCAGCTTGCACCTGATCTGAGGGGAATGACCATGAGCACCCGCGCGCAGATTGCTATCCAAATCGGTCCCGACGCTTGGGCCCATGTTTATTGCCATTATGATGGCTACCCCAGCCACATGCTGCCTGCACTGGCGCGCTGGACGCCCGAGGACATCCTCGCCGCCAAAGAAATCCGGCAAGTCCGGGCAGACGCCCTCGACTGTTTTGATCCACCGCGCGCGCCGCAAATCCTGCCACATCCGACCTGCCAGCTGTGCCACCTTTATCTCTGGCAAGACGGTGGCTGGGTGGATGCCACCGACCGCGCCAAGGGACCTAAAAGCAATATTATTGCACTGAATTGACTACGATAATCACCCCATCAGAGCGATGATTGTCTCAACAAAACGATACGACTCGCTCAAGGAGCTAACCCTATGACCCGCCGCGCCACCGACAATTCAAAAGCCCTCAACGCCTTCCTCGCTGCCAAGGTCGAGATCGACACCATGCTCGAACGCCTGAAAGCCCTCAGCGCAGACCATTTCGACGCCCACCCTGACGAGATCAAGTGGGGCCATGTCGGAACCCTGAACCATTACGCGGGACTGCTGCGCCAGATCAGCGACAGCGCCTTCTGCGAGGGCGAACACGCAACGTGATCTTTTGCCCCCGACACAACACAAGGTCAGCCCGCCACTGGCGGGCTTCACCCGGTAGAAGGTGACGCATGTCGCGTCGCCTGTTAACCGGAGACCGTCATGACCCAAATTCATCTGTCCGATGCCCAATCCGTCATTCTGTCCGCAGCCTGCGCCCGCGAAGACGGGATGGTGTTCCCCGTCACCGCCAGCCTCAAGGGCGGCGCTGTGGGCAATGTCTGCAAGAGCCTGCTCAAGCGCGGGTTGATCGAGGAGATCGTCGCCGCTGATCCCGACACGGTCTGGCGCCACGATGCGGATCGCGGGCCGATTACATTGCGAACAGCATTGCATGGGTATGTGGTGCTTGGCATCACCAACGCGCCTGCGCCCGAAGGGATTGCCGCCAATCCCGCATGGGAACCTCTCCGCAGACGCACCGGCAGCAAGCAGGACACATTGATAGCGATGCTTCAGGCCGAGCGGGGTGCAAGCATCGATGAAATCGCCACCACCCTTGACTGGCAACATCACACAACGCGTGGCGTAATTTCAGGCGTTTTGAAGAAAAAGCTTGGCCTGAAAATCACCTCCGAGAAGGTCGACGAGAGAGGGCGGGTGTACCGCTTGTCTTGACTTGGAAACGTCATGGCGCCGATGTCTAGCTTCCGATCTGACGCTGCTCCAATGTCTCGTCGTCACCATCTGATTTCATGACATTCCCAATCAGGTGCTCCACCATTTCGCTGAAATACCCGGTCAACTCACGGTGTAGGCTTTGGAACTCTGCGGCAATCGTACGTTCAAATTCGCTTTTGCGCACCCGAACCATAACCGTGGTGCGCCGCTGTCGAGGATAGCGATAAGGCTTTATTTCATGTTTCCGACACAGCGCTACAAACAATTTGACCGCCCAGACGTCGGGAAGAGAATATTGCAGCTCAATCTCCGGTTCCGCTGCCGCTTTGCCACCCAAATCCAGCCGGGCTTGCATACGCTCGAGCGCAGCACCCGCCGCAGCGCGCTCTCCCTCTGTCGCACCACGGGCGAAGAGCGCTTCCAACTTGGCAAGCCGATCGCGTATATCCTGCTGTGGTATCGTCATCATCGGCTCCCTTATTTACGCGGAGCATAAATCACTGAGGTCGTTTTAGGTCAACCCGCAGAACGGCCAAACCGGACAACTCCCGTTGGAGCAACCTGACTGTCCTGCCCAGCGACAGATTGTCATTGCTGGGCCAATACCGCCCGGATTGCAGCGAGGCTGATGCCAAACTGCTTTGACAGCACGGATGGTTTGACCCCTGCCTCAATCGATGACCGCACCAGGCTGACCTGAGATCGTGTCAGATCATGGGCCGTACTATCGACCTTACCTATCCGCCGCTTATCAGGGGCCACCGGGTCTGCTTTCTGAGGTAGGTTCCGGCGCATCATTTCTTGGAGCACAGCATCCCGAAGCTTTTCCAAATCATCATCTGACGCGTATTGAAGTGACAGGCCGAGGTTACTCGGCAAAAGCCGACGAGGCTCGTCCGCTACCACGATCGGCCTCGCAGGGTTCAGTTTTTTCGCTGGCTCATCAGATGCTGTCATCCTTTGAATTATGCCGCGTAACGCCAACCACCGCAATTGTGTCAAACAGCCGCCGCAGTGCATAAGATCTGGCCAAGGATATGATCACAAAGATCAGTCCTATCACCAGATGTTCATGCAGCGTGACCTCAATACTAAACCAAGGAAACACCAGCAGCTGGGTGGCGATCGCCAGCACATAACCGACCACGACATTCGTTGCGGCCTCAACCAGCGACATGGTCCGCGACTGTTTCACCCCGCCACCTCATCCATCGGCCAGCAGTTCAGCTGCCAGAGCTCGCAGCGCATGCGCTGCAACCAAGGGGACCACACCGTTGCCACAGAGGCGAAGCCGGTCCACCCGGTGGGCCAGCCCATCAGCGCCTCGACGAACAGCGGGTTCAAGGTCCGGCGCACATCGGAGGTATCGCTCCCAGCCACCTTCATCACCAGGACCTGGCGGCCAAGCAGGCCGTTGACCGGCGTGTTCGCCAATGTCGTCGCCCCGTCCTTGTGGTCGCGCGCCGTCGGCGTCATCCACATACGGCTGGCGTGGGTCAGATCGGCCGTCCGGCGGTTGCCCGCGCTCGGCTTGCAGCCGTCGTTCGCCATAGGCGTCGGCCAGTCGCGCGCCATCTGGTCCAGACCCTTCTCGTCGCGCCTCTCGCCACCCCGGCTGCGGAAACTGTCGGTCTGCGGCGTCGGCCACATCGCGGCGCTCGTTGCCAGGTTCATCCCGTGTTTGCCCGCTTCCTGTGATGGCGTTGGTTTCGTCTGCCGGTTCTCGTTTGCACTCGCCCTCGGCGTCGGCCACAGCCGCATCATTTCCGTCCGGTTCCCGCCACTCGACCGGATCCCAGAGCAGGCGCGCGGGGTCGGCCAGCGCGTCACCCTCGCGGATAGCGAGGATGAACAGCCGCTCGCGCCGATGGGGCGCACCGACTTCCGCCGCCGTAAAGAGGCCTGCCGCAAGGCGGTAGCCCATGCTGACCAGTCCGCTGGCGACTTCGGGGAAGCCGAGGCGGAGATGATGTGCGACATTCTCAAGGAAGACGAAGGGCGGTTTGATCTCACCGATGATGCGGGCGACATGTGGCCAGAGATGGCGTGGGTCATCTGCGCCAAGCCGTTTGCCTGCGATCGAAAATGGCTGGCATGGATATCCTGCACTGAGGATATCCACAGCGCCGCGCCACGGTCGGCCGTCGAAGGTTCCAACGTCGTCCCAGACAACAGCCTGATCCAAGGCCGCGTCTTCCATCCGCGCCACGAGAGTGGCTGCAGCAAAGGTTTCCCGCTCGACATAGCCCACAGTTCGATATCCGGGGATGGCGATGGTGAGCCCGAGGTCGAGACCGCTTGCGCCGGAACAGAGAGACAGGCCGAAGAGGCATGCGTCTGCGGTTCCAGCAACGCGGCCAGAGGGATGTACAGCCAGGTCATTCATGCCTCAATCGTCTTTGTTCTTGATTTTGTTGAAGGTCTTGTCCGAGCCGGACAGAACGGCGTTCTGGCCCGTAAATGCCTGCCACCGCTTCACGGCGACATCGACATAGGCTGGGTTTAATTCGATCCCAAAGCACACTCGCCCGGTCGTTTCCGCCGCGATCAGCGTCGTGCCCGATCCCATGAAGGGCTCGTAGACGGCTTGCCCGGGGCTCGAGTTGTTCAGGATGGGCCGGCGCATACATTCGACCGGCTTTTGCGTCCCATGAACAGTTTCTGCATCCTGATCCTTGTTTGCGATCTGCCAGAGCGTCGTCTGCTTGCGGTCGCCCGCCCAGTGGCCCTTGCCGGTCTTTTTCACGGCATAGAGGCACGGCTCGTGCTGCCAGTGATAATCGCCGCGGCTTAGCACCAGACGGTCTTTTGCCCAGATGATTTGCGAGCGGATGTTAAAGCCTGAGGCAATCAGGCTGTCGGCGACCGTGGTCGCGTGCAGTGCTCCGTGCCAGACATAGGCGACATCGCCTGGGAACAGCGCCCAGGCCTCGCGCCAGTCAGCGCGGTCATCATTCAGCACCTTTCCGGTACGCTTGGTCGCAGCGGCACCTGCCTTGTTCCGCCAGCCAGGATCGTATTCGACGCCGTAAGGCGGATCGGTGACCATCAACAGGGGCTGCACATTGCCCAGCAGGCGTTCCACATCAGTGGCCACTGTCGCATCACCGCAGAGAAGCCGATGCTTGCCAAGCACCCAGAGATCACCGGACCGGCTAATCGGGGTTTCAGGCACCTCTGGAACGTCGTCTTCGCCGTCACGGGATGCGGCTTCGGGATCACCCCCACCCGCCAACAAGGCTTCAAGTTCATCATCCTCAAACCCGATAAGCGACAGGTCGTAATCTTCAGCCAGCAGATCGTTCAACTCAGCCGACAGCAGCGCCTCGTCCCATGCGCCGAGTTCGGTCAATTTATTATCCGCAATGCGGTAGGCGCGCCGCTGGGCCTCGGTCAGATGCCCCAAAACGATCACCGGCGCTTCGGTCAGCCCGAGTTGCGTTGCCGCCAGCACCCGACCATGGCCCGCTATCAACTCGCCGTCTTCCGCGACCAGGCACGGCACCGTCCAGCCAAACTCCGCCATGCTGGCGGCAATCTTGGCAACCTGATCCGCGCCATGCGTTTTGGCATTACGGGCATAGGGCTGCAAGCGCACGAGCGGCCATTGCTCGATGCGCTCCGGGGCGAAGCTGAGGGTCATGAAAAAATCCTATTTTTTATTCGCTTGCACAGAATCACAAAACCGTGATGTCTTTGCCCATCGTTCTGGAAGCCCAAGCTCAGAATGGTGAGGGAGATCCAGCTTCGCCTGTGAGCAGGCAAAGCTTGGACCTATCCGCTCTTCGCAGAGCGAGTTTGGCGGCGTGTTTGGGAGGAGACGCCGCCGAACTGAGCCCTGCTGGCTGGACTCCTCCAAGTCGGAATCCACTGGCTTCAAGCTGGATTCCGGAGTCCAGGGCATCAACCCCGGAGTCCACCAGACAAGTGTCTGTTTTATTGTGCTATTTCAGGGTTTTCAGGTGGACTTCACGAGGGGTGGACTCCCAAAAAAATCGCCCTGACGCTAGCGATATGCCGCTCTGCGCCCCCCCGTATACCGTTCTGGCACGAAGGGACCCGCAAAACTACGCTGCGACCCTAGCTCGGCTTGCTGGACCCCGAACTGGACCCCGGTTCGGACTCTGGGGTCCACCACGGTATCCACCCGAAGATCGTTTGCACGGGCAGTCTTCTACACGCGCCTCTCCCGAGTATATCCAATTCATACCCTCGGGAGCCGGTTTATGTCCATTCGAAAAGTGTCCGGCGGACACTTTCCTATCCCGCACGATCCCCTACGCCGCACCTGCCAGTTTGATTACCTTCTGCTTCGACAGGTTGCGATTGAACCGACGGTTGTTAAGGCGCAGCGCAATCACGGACAGCCCAAAAAGCCAGTGCTGATTGGCAGCGGATCGCTGCAAACCCACTGTCCAGCAGATCTCCTTCCACCGCGTTCCATAGGCACGCAGCCAGATGATCTTGCCGTCGACCGGGTCAAGGCCCACCGTCCAGGTCAGCGTCTCCTCCATTCGGCTGATGGCTTTGGGCGATGGCAGGACGCGCATGAGCTTGGGTTCCTGTTCGACCTTGTCCGCAAAGCTGTAGGCGAACTCGGGCCAGGTGCTGAAGTAACCCGACAGGCGTGGCTCGGGCAGGCGCTTGAGAACCCATGCGGCTTCGGCCAGCCGGGCTTCGACGATGCTTGGGGTCCAGTCAGCCATGGCGCACCCCCTGCCCTTCGGGCCGCTTGCCATAGAGTTTTTCGCCAAGCTGGCGAATGAGCTCTCGCTCAGGCCAGGTCAGCCGGTCATCGTCGATGGCGACAGCCAGCAATCCCTGTTCCTTCCAGCCCTCTCGCTTGACCTCGTCAGGCTGGCGGCGGTGCCCGCCGTAGCCCTTGGGCGTGAAGCGCATGCCGGTCATCGCGCACCTCCGTGGGTTTCCAGTGCCCACAGCAGGATGGCGATGGCATCAGCCTCGTTGTCGTCGGCCGGGCTGAAGCCCCGCGAACGGGCCGATGCGATCATGGCCAACTTGTCGGCATTGCCACGGCCAGTGGCATGTTTTTTGATCGTGCCCACAGGCACGCCCTGATAAGGCACGCCCCGCAGCTCGGCCCATGAGGTCAGGGTCGCCATCAGGCCGCCGTAGACGTGGGCTGCGTCAGTGCCGGTGTGGCGCCGGACCTCTTCGAACCAGATTGACCCTATCGGTCCAGACAGGCGGTCCAGCTCACCCAGCCAGTTGGTGAAGCGCAGGTAGCGCATGCCGCCACCGTCGAAGCGGCCGGGCCGGAAGCTGACGGTCCCGCTGGTGATCAGCCCGTCATAGCCGCGCAGAGCCCAGCCGGTTGTGGTGCCGAGGTCGAGGGCAAGGATTGTACGGGCCGTTTGCGGCGGCAGTGGCGATTCAGGTCTTGCGCCTCGGATCGTGGCGCGTTGAGGTAGGTCAGCCATGGGCGGTTTCCTTTTTGGGTGGATTGCTCGGGTGGAAGACGACGGCGGTTGATGCTTGGCGGTACTGGCCGCCGTCGTCGGATTTGGGTTCGGTCCAAGACTTGGGTCCCAGAACGATGCCCAGGGGTAGGTGGTGATCCTCCCGCGTTTAGCGGGGAGGTCACCTACCCCCTTAGGGGTACTTTTTTTGAAATTTGAAATTTGGCATAAGGTATTGAAATTATTCGTGTATTTCAAATTTCTCATCAGATTTGGCCGGCCCCCCAGAGAAATTTGAAATTGACCCTTTAAGACATTGAAACCAGACGTAAAAAGCCAGATTTCAAATTTGTTAAAGAGTTCAAATTTGGCCCAAAAAGTCCAAATTTGGCTCCAAGTGGTCCAAATTTCGCATGTGGTTCTGAGGGAAATAGTCATGGATTTGCGCCCTCCGCATAGACCCAAACGGCCGGGTTTTCGACTGGCAGGACAGCTCCGGTTTGAGCGCATTTGTAATGGCTGGGCAGGATTTGGATTGCCTCGGGCAGCACTTCTCCAGTGTCCGCATCGACGGTCTCCACCCCGCTTGCGAGGATCATATGCTCCACGCAAAGGTAGCCGTATTTGCTGTTATCGGGCGGCAGCCCAATTTCGGTAGCCGCATCAGCTTTTACAAACTTTACGACGCCCTTGGTCGTGAGCACGTTCAACCGGGCGCGAATTCCTGATGCGCCGCTGAGGCTCGCCTTATTCTCAAAGCCCTCGGCAAACTGGGTCATGGTGTACATTTTGCCCTGCATGGCTTCGTTCATAAGAATGGTGACAATCACCTCACCTTTTCGATCCCGCTCGGCATCGTGTTTTGCTCCAAGATCGACCCGAACCAGCCGCTCGTTAATTGGATTGATCTCCACCCATTCCCCGTGGACTTTGTCGATCAGCTTCGGTGCCAAGGCAGGCCCATTGCGCAGTTCGATCTCCAGTTTGCGCTGGGGGCTTTCCTCGTCAGGACGGTGCAGGATCAGGCCAGAGGTATAGAAGCCGCGCAGCGCACTGGCTCCGGAGAGCGCCAGAAAAGGATCGTCCTTGACCTGCAGCTTGCTGAGCTTTTTGGTGTGGTGGGCGAGGATGACACCGCAGTCGGGGTTGATATGATCGCGCAGAACCTCGACCCGCTCCTTGAGGAAGAACATCATGGCAGTGTTGTCGTTTTCACCGCCGCCGTCGGGTCCGCCGTCAAAGATATTGCGAATTGGATCGATGCAGATGATGTCGACCGGATCGGCAGGGAAGGCACGCCGAATGGCCTCGGCCACGCGCATGCTGCCTTCCGTATCGAGCAGCATCTTCAGCTTCGGTGTCGCGACCAGGTTGTCGCGCGCGCCAGCCAAAACCCTTTGCGGCAGCGAAATCTGCTTCATCCGTTCGCGCAGATAATGATACTGGATTTCGGCCTGCAGGTAGAACACGCGCAGGGGACGCGGCGGTGTGAAGTCGAGAAACGGCACGCCAGCGGCCATATGGACAAGCCAGGAGACCAGCAGGTCACTCTTGCCGACCTTGGGTGCCCCGCCCAGCACCAGAAGCCCACCGGGCGTCAGCACGCGCGGAGCGATGATATCAGCGGGCATCGGGCTCTGGTCGTCCAGCAGTGCACCTAGCGAGAAGGCTGGCACGTCTTGTGGGCCCGGTGCGTTGTTGACCAGCCTGAGCAGCGGCGGGCCATTCTTCTCAATGTGCTTGGCCCAGAGGCGCTCGGATTCCGCCTTCAGGCGCTCTTCTGGCCAGCTGGGGCGAAGGGCGGCGGCATTGTAGCCGCGGATTGCCTCCCAGCCCTCATCAGGCGACATACGACCTTCATGGACCATGCGCAGAAAATGCCCAATGGCGGCACTGGCTCCGGTGAAGCGGCTCCACTCATCCTGATCGCCTTCGCGCACCGGCGTGGTCAGCACCGCGTCCAGCGTCGGCTTACCGGAAGCGGCAGTCCCGGTGCTGGCCATCCCCGCGCCCGGTATTGGCGGCATCTCCGCCACACGCACGGCAAATTCGTCGAGGTCGACTTCAGTGCTGTGGTGCTCACGGATTTGCACCAGGCGCTGATGCCCGTGCTTGTGATAAACTGAACCCGCTACCCGGATCGGCTGATGCGCGGAGCGAAAATGCGTGTCGCCGCCGACCTTGAGGGCGATCTCACCCCGCAGGCGGCAAAGCTCGGCCAGCGCCGTTCCCTCGGCAGATTCGGTCATGCGCCACCAGACATGCAGCTTGCTGGCACCTTCTGAGGTGCGCCCGCCGCTTTCGATGATCAGGGTGGGCTGGCCAAGATGGTGCAGCAGGTGGTCAAGTTTGGCAGGGATATCACCTGCGTCGAGATCGACGACCAACGCCTGCATCTGCAGCACATCGGCGGATTTGGCCTGTCCGGCTGCCGTGACTGTGCCAGGGATCACATAGACGGCCGCGCCTTCGCGCCACGCCCAATTGGCGAAAGTCGCGAGCTTGGTTTGCGCGGTGGCATCGGCGTCGATCCAGATATTGTGAGGTCGACCCTCTTTGCCTTGACCCATGTCGACAAAGCCCCGGACCGGGATCAGGCCCTCGGAGTAGCCGAAGACGACGTCAATGAAGGTTTCGATCTGGGCGGGATCCGGCTCGACGCCGAACGGGTCCTCGATCAAGGGTGCGTCGTTGAAATCCTGCCAAGGGTTGAAGTGGATGATGTTGTCGTCGCTCATGCGGGCATCCCCCAGCAGCGCTCAGCCCATGGGCAGAAGCGGCATTCAAAGAAGTCGCGCTTCTGGGCTATGCGCGGCAGCAGCTCGCCCGCGTCGGTGGCCTGCAGAATCCGCACACCGCGATCAGACATCCGCTGCGCCAAATCGGCATCGAACGGCACCAACTCGTGGTGCATCTCGGCTGTATCCTTGTTGATTGCGGTGAACAGCGCTGGCGCGGCGCTAATGCCGGGGACTGTCGCGTCCATATAGGCCTGGTAGACCGCGATCTGGGCTGCATAGACCGGTTTGGATTTGGTGACCCCGTCCTTGACGCAAGCACGCCAGTTCTTCGCGTTCATCGTCTTGCATTCCCAGAGTGCGGGAATGGCTAACCCAAAGCCTTCTGGCCCTGCGGCGATGATGCCATCGACATGGCCACGAATGCGCCCACCAGCGATAGAAAAGCCAAACTGGCCGCCGTCAGGGCGATTGCCCTTGCGGGTGTAGAGATCAAAGCCAGCCTGCCGCAGCCAAGCCACCGCCAGATCCTCAAGGACATGCCCGATGGCGAAGATGCGCAGCAACTGGCCACTGAACTCCTGGCCCTCATCCTTGGCCGCATGCGTAAACTCAAACTGCAGCGCGCGTTCGCAGGCATGGCCAAGGCGCGAGCCACCAAGATAATCGCGCGGGGTGCGGGCGGCATTGTCAGCGGTCAGGGTTGCGTCGACTGCGGCGTTCACCTTGTCGGCAAAGCTGGGGCGGGAATTGTAGTCCAGCATCAGAACGGCGCCTCCTGGGATTTTGCGATGCGCGACATCTCGGCGCCGTAGCCTTCGAGCACCTCTTCGATCAGGGCGGTCACGTCTGTCTCGTTCAGATCGCACAGGCGTTTGCTCCAGCCGATCTGGTCCATGGTCTGTCCAAGGCGCTTCATCACGAGCGCGATGGCGAGACGTTCTTCGTCGGTCGTTCCAATCATATTCAGTCCTCTTTTGAAGCGCATGGCGAAGACCCCCTGGCAGGGCATGGAGCAAAACCAGCGGCGGGTTCGGTGCGAGCGCGGCTGATGGGGATCGAACCAACCAAAGCCCTGTGTGGGAGATGTGCAGACAGCGCAAAGGCTTGGGCGCAGATGCCCGTTGCGCGCAGGCAGCGGTCGATCCTCAGCCGCTGTGGGCGGGGATGGGATTTGCGCGACATGGCTCATGCTGCCCTGCGCGCATCAGGAGCCGCCGCCATAATCAGCTGGCGGATCGCCCGCTTGTTGAAAGTGAAGGTCATCAGTGCCGAGGCATGATAGCGCGTCAGGCCATAATCCTGCCGATAGGCGGGGGCCAAATATTGCAGCTGCTTTTCGGTAGCGGCTTGGTTCAGCCAGCTGCGCGTCTTGAAGGCGCTTTCATCGGTCTCGACCTCGTTCAGCCAATCATCGGCTTGCGCGAGGCAGACGGTCCGCTCACCAATGCCCAGCAACCGGGGGCTTTGGCCCTTTGCGCCGCCGACCGCATGCCAGCGTCCTTCGAGGAAAAAGATGCCGCCCCAGGCGTTGAACCCGTTGGCCATCAGCGCGTCATCGGCCCCGAAAAGATCGATCCAGGCGAAACTGGAGCGCTTCAGAAGGTCGATCTCCGTCATGATGAAGCCGGTCAACTCGGCGCGCCTCGGCGCATCGGCGTCGCCGTCGTCATCAGCGCCAAGAACCTCGCCGCAGAGCGGGCATTCGAAACAGGCCAGAGGAATGTTAGCCCCACAGGCCGGGCACGCCTTGGTCGGGGCTTCGCCAGTCTCGGTCTTGCCGTCGAGATCGACTTCCTGTTCCAGCGTGCCGTGGATCAGACTCGAAGTGCCAAAATCCATCACGACGCAGTCGGTCTTTATGACGCCGGGGTGTTCCTCCGGATCAATGGTCCGCAGCCCGCGCCCGACCATCTGGATCATGGTGGATTTGTAGGATGAGGGGCGCAGCAGCACGACGCAGGAGGTCGGCGGGTGATCCCAGCCTTCGGTCAGTACCGCCACGTTGACGATGACGCGAATATCCCCGGCGGCATAGCGGGCAAGAATATCGCGGCGCGCTTCACTCGGCAGATCGCCGTGGATCAGCCCCGCCGGTACATCTGCGGCGTTGAATGCTGCCGCAACATGTTCGGCATGGGCGACAGTGGAACAGAACACCACGGTCTGACGGTCACTCGCTTTCTCCTTCCAGTGCCGGATGACCTCGTCGGTGACCGGAGCACGGTCCATGATCGACGCGACCTCTGCCATGTCGAAATCCGCCAGCGATTTGCGCACAGTGCGCAGCTTATCCTGCACACCGACATCAATCACGAAGGTGCGCGGTGGCACCAGATGGCCCGAAGCGATCAACTCGCCCAGCCGCACCTGATCGGCGACATTGTCGAACACCTCGCGCAGGCCTTGTCTGTCCCCCCGGTTCGGGGTGGCGGTGACACCGAAGATGCGGGCGTCAGGATTGGCATTGCGAACATGGTCGATGATGCGGCGGTAGCTTGCCGCCACCGCATGATGCGCCTCGTCGATCACCAGCAAGTCCAGCTTCGGCATTCCCGCCAGATTGCCGATCCGGGCCAGAGTCGGAACCATGGCGAAGGTCACCTGACCCGCCCAAGATTTGGCTTTGGCATCGACAACCGACGTGGTCATGCCCGGATTGACCCGGGCAAACTTGCCCCGGTTCTGATCAGTCAGCTCATCGCGGTGGGCCAGCACGCAGGCCTTGGCGGCGCTGTCGCCGATCACCTCACCGGTGACCGCCGACAGCATGATCGTCTTGCCAGCACCCGTCGGCGCGATGCCCAGCGTGTTGCCATGGGCGTTGAGCGCAGCAAGGCTGCGCTCAACAAAGGTTTTCTGACGGGGACGCAGCCGCATGATTGCTCCCCCTCACTCAGCCCAGCTGGGACGCCCGGAAAAACCGGGGGCCGCAGGGGCTTGTGGCGTCTGGGGTTGCGGTTGTTGAGCAGGTGCTGCGTAGGCCGGAGCCGGGACGGCATAACCCTGCTGAGGCGCACCCGTTACCGGGGGTTGGCCGTAACCCTGCATCGGAGCTGCCCCGCCACGCCCCATCAGCTGCGCATAATCGCGGTGGCTGGGCGTGACGGCTGAGCGGACCTCGTTTTTGTCTTCGCCGTTGGTGTCAGAACCGATATCCATCCGAGCGATGAATTCGATCCCGTCCAACTCCGCAAAGCCACTGATCCGGCGTTTGGCCTGTGCCTGCGCCGAGTTGTCCTTGTCATCGAGCCCATGCGCTGAGTTCAGGATGCCCTTGATCAGGCCCCGCCCGGCATTGCCCCAATCGGGGCCCTTCGGGCTGTAAAGCCCGATCAGTGACCAGATCTTGCGCTTGGCGTAAAGCCCTTCAACCACGGTATATTCGGCGTCGAGATAAACCGCGCCGGTAGCGCCGCGTTTGGCATAGCCGCCGGTCCAACCCTGCGACGGGTCGTCGAAACCACCCGGGCGGATGGTCAGGCGCACCTTGGCAAGCGTGCCCTTGGGGATCACGTTGCTGCTTGATTGCGCAGAGTTAAAATCGTTCCAGAGTCCGGTCATCGGATTTATCCTTTCAATTGACGTGGGAGGGGTTAGCGGCAGCCTCTATTGGCTGGTCCTGCACAGCGGCCGAATAGGTCAGACGCGCTGCTGCGGGGCGTACTGGGCCGTGGATCTTGGCCATCAGCTGGCCGAGATGGGGTACCTCGATCATGTCGAGCCGCCCGGAGCGGTCCTTGGCCGGAAAGCCGAAGCGGTTCAACGTTTGGCAAACGAAAGCGCGCGCAGGCTGCCCATCAGCACCGGCAATCTCCGCCATGGTGATCACCTGATCGACGATCCCGGGCAGCTCCAACCCGGTTTTGGCGCCATCAATCTGGGGCGAGAACACCTTACGATTGAAGTCATCGAGCTTCTCGTCGAGGATGCCAACGAACCAGATGTTCTTGCCGCGGGTGTGCTGCAGATGCGTAAGCCAAGCGATCATTTCGCGGCCATGCAACCCGTAAGCCCCCCGGACATCCGGCTTACCGGTTTTTTCCGAGAACGCCTCAGGCTGGCCCTTGCACCATTGAAAGCACAGCCGCCCGGCAACGGTAATCGAGTCCACGAACAGCGTCTCGTAGCGTTCCAGCACGGCGGGGTCGCCGAACTTCTGGCAAACGGCGGCGTGATGCGCCGGGCTGTAGGCCTGATCGTCGCGCAAGCTGGGGTTCGGGCCACCGATGAACACGGCGAAATCACGGCAATCCATCCAGGTACGCGGCCGGATCGTGTCGCCCTGCCAGCCCTCGATGGCGAGATCGCCCGCTTCAAGATCCATGAACAGGGTCGTCGTGGCATTCAGCGACCACAAAAGACTGGTCTTGCCGATGCCGGATTTCCCGAAGATGCAGCCCTTGATCCCTCGAGGCTTGGCCAACCGCTGATCAGCGGTGATGATGGGAAGCGCGCCGATCATGCCAGCACCTCCGGCGCTGCAGCAGATGCATCAGCACCATTACAGGTCACCGCCACGTAGAGCGCATCAAGACGGTCGGCCTCGTCCAAGCATTCCTTGCCCTTGCGCCGCATAAAGCGGCGTGCGTCATCCAGCAGATCCGGCTCGGCGATCAGACCAGAGATCGAGACATATTCCTCAGCACTTTCGACAAAGTAGGACTTTGAGCGCAGGTCTTGGACAAGAGGTGCAAAGTTCTCGCTCAACTCGGAGAAATCTGACTGGCCCAGAACGTCGCTCCGGTTGCGTAGGGTGCGTTTTACCTCCGTGATGACGCCGATGCGCAGCATCCGCAGCGCCCCTTCCTGCCGCGCCTGCGTACAGGTGAGTGGAAACGCAGTTTCCATCATGTCATCGGCGATTTTTGGGGCGTTGTTTCCAAGCTGGGAGGCCACCTCCCAGACACGTTCGGCAAATGCCGCTGATTGACTATCAAGCATCAGACCACTCCTTGATTGTTGTGAAAGCAGTAGACCCCTGGGCGATGGCCTTGGCGTCGAGAGCGTGAAATGGGGTATCGCTCGCCTCCCGCATGCCCTTGCGTGCAAGGGCAAGGTTCTCGTCGGTGGCCCATTCGGCAAATGCGCGGAATATCCCAGTGACATGCCGCCAGGCGGCCTGTTCACGCGTGGGTGCCACATAGAGCGGATTGCAACGATTGGGGCGGCGCTGCGGTCGCATCCCGCGCATGGCAGCATCGACAACCATTTTGCGCAAAGCCGACCGAGTGGGTTCCTCGCCCCGCGCGAGGCGATCATCCAAAGTGCGGCGTACGATGCCGGGGTCATTCGCCTCAGCGTCACGAAGCTGTCTGGCATCATAAATCTGGTCGCGGCGCAGTCCGATATCTGAAGCGGACGCAGTGTTGCGGTCTTCAACAGTGCTGCGGTTGCCACCGTTACGCTTAACCTCGCCCCGCCCTTGCGCAGAATCGTATTCATCAGCAAGTCGGCGCTTGGCTAGGGCCTCGATTTCAAGTGCATCAGCCTGGGCACGGTGTGCCGCAGCGACCAGATCATCATGCGCCGCTTTTGCCCGGCCAAGGCGTGCGGCCCCTTTGGCAGTATCGTAGGCGAGACCCGCCGCTTCGCGGGCTTCGAGAACCTCAGCTGCGCACTTTGCACCCGCAAGCATGGTTGCGGCTCGGTCAATCAAGCTTGGAAGGTCCTGACAATAGGTCGAAATGGGGGCAAGCACTGTCATCGCCGGACCTCATTCGGCTCGAGCATGACCTTCAGCGTGCCGGTCCGCACCGTGCGCGCGGGCTCGAAACCCTGACGAATGGCATCGGGCCAGGCGACATAGTTGCGTTCCGGCACCTTGAAGCTGATCTCGACATATTCGGCGGGGTCATCACCTGCGGCGCGGATGCGCTCGACCATGGCGGCAAGCCGGTTTTGATCCCAATCCACTCGTTTAGGCAGATCGGCGACGATGGTGAATTCACCCTCGTCAAAGCGCACCGTGCCGGTGTCTTTGCCCAAAGCGCTGCGCTCTTTCGCGGCGCGCGTGGCGAACCGAACCTCCAGCGCGGTGTTGAAGCGCGTGGTCACGGCCTTCATCTGTTTGGCGGCCGCGTCGATCTCGCGCTGCAGGACGGCGAGCAGGTCCACGGGCAGCAGAGCGATTTCACCCACGGGCAGATTGATCAGCTCGTTGATGTCGGGAGTGTTGTCAGGAAAAGGCATTTGGGTTTCCTTGTCGGGGAATGGGGGGATCAGGCGGCCTCAAGCAGGCGCATCGAAAGGGAGGCGCCGGCCTTGTGGGGCTTGCGCCGGGCAACGGCGATGTAGGCGAACTGGTCAGGGCCGATCCGGGCTTGAACGAGGTGGACCAGATCCTGCTCGGCGGCGCGCAGCGCGGCATCGGCGGTCCGACGCAGGGTTGAGCGGCGTTCGGGCGAAAGAGGCGAGGCCGAGCCAAAGGTATCGACGGCGAGAAAGCCGCGATGGTAGACCAGCGTCTCGCCGGGCGCGGCTTGTGCCACCCATGCGCAGAAGGCTATCTCGTCGGTCGATGCGTGGATCGGCGCTACATGAGCAGGCCTGAAACTTGCCATCATCATGCTGCCCCTGCCCCGGCGACCGAGGTCGTGTTCTGGCGCAACTGCGCTTGCTCAAAGGCAAGAATGTCGTCGAGACGGTAAACCACCCGCCCGCCGATCTTCATGTAAACGGGGCCTTCCCCGACCCAACGCCAGCGCTCCAGCGTGCGGTGCGAAATCGTCCAGCGCCGCGCAAGTTCCTTTTGGGTGAGGCAGGTTTGGTGCTGCATCGCGTTCTCCTCTGATGGCTACAGAGCGAAGATGCAAAATACTGATGTGGGATGTCGTCGGGATCGGCGGTGGATGCAGAGGGGGATGGGAGCAGCCTTGAAATTAATAGAAAAAATGAAAGAAGGGGATGAGCATCCACCGCTCATCCCCTTCACAACCCCCCACACTCGTCCCCCACCAAGGGCATATGAAAGTGCCTAGTCGACGTTCAGGCAGTAATTTCCACGCCTGTCGGACCGAATCAGTTCTCGCCAGTTTTCCTTGGACTTGAAAACATCCGCCATCTTGAGGCTCTTTGATCCGGCCGCCCCCAAGATCAGCTTCCCGTTCTGAAAAGGCTGCCCAGCCTCGGCCGCCGCGTGCAGCGCCCGAACGACCTCGGCTTGGATGGGGCCCAGCTGGAACAGGTGCCCGTTGCAGCGCACCTCTTTGTAACCATGCGAAGCAATAAAAGTACGCTCTGGCGCATTTCTAATTCCCGCATGAAAGCCTGACTTTACTTCATAGATATCCCGTTCTGCTCGCCGCAGAAGAAGGTCACCAATAACCACATATTGGGGTATCTGAGCATCCTGAAGGCAGGCATAACCGCACCGATCATACCGAAACTCGCTGAGATGGATCTCTCCAGCCCGAAACAGATGAAAAACATCGCAGGCGTGCAGATCCAAAAGCCCGCTAAAGCTCTTCCGCTCATGGGGTACGCGAAACAGTGCCCCATCGATGTCTGCATCGTAGTCGCCAAACTCCAGAAATAGATTGAAGACGCGAATCGAAAGCCGAACATTGTTATTCTCGGCGAGATAAATCAGATCATCCTCAGCAATGGACCAACGATTTAGAACCTCGGGCAGCGAAAAATAAGCCTTTTCAATATCCATCTTCCCCCCAAATCTTACGTGCATTCGTTCCACTTATGTTCTAGCGCCTTGACGATCATCACGCAATCCTATCTTATCCTTTCTAATCCACAGGCCCTTGGGGATAACATGACCGAACACCATACGATTTCTGACCGACTGCACGCACGCTCGAGCCAGCTTGGACTAAGCCCCGCGCATGTCGCAGAGATGGCCGGCGTAAACCGCTCCTTCGTATATGATATCCTGCGTGGCCGCTCGACGCGGCCTGGCATTGATCGGCTGGGGGAAGTTGCCCGCGTTCTAAAGGTGGAGCTTGAATGGTTGATCCACGGCATCGGTGATGTGGAGGGAACATCGCCGTTCATCGGAAATCCAGATGACACGTTCGTTTCCATTACCCATGCTGGCATCCGCCCATCAATGGGCGGCGGGTCTGTCGCCCTTGAAGAACACGAAGCGCCTGGGCGCGCCTACCACTTCCGAAGATCCTGGATCAAAAATGGGCTGAGAGCTTCGCCATCACAGCTGCGCATCATGACTGTAGAAGGTGATAGCATGGAGCCAACCCTCTTGGACGGTGACACCGTGCTTGTCGACATGACCCGCCAGTCCCCGAACCCGCCAGGCATCTTCGTGCTCGACGATGGCATCGGACTGGTCGCCAAGCGACTGCAGCATGTGCCAAACAGCGATCCGCCCGCTGTGCGGGTCATCTCGGACAACAAGCACTACCCCGAATATGAACGTACCGCAGAAGAGGTCAACATTATCGGGCGTATTCGCTGGTTTGCACGGGAGATATGAAAAAATGGCCTATGTTATCATCCGCGGCAATAATGGCCGGCGCCATGAAGTCGACTTTGAAAATGCTGAAATCAAAGTTGAAGTTCACATCAACGAAGAAAATGTAGAATTGGTGATTGAGGCGTTGGATGAGGATCGTCCAAGAGAAAAAAAGCGGTTTACTTTGGTTAATCTTCCGAGGTCAGCCTTTGACAAAGCGATGGCAGAAATGGCGCGATCCAAGGGCATAGCCATCAAAGCAGTCGATTGACAAACAGCGCTTCACAAACGCGGTATTGGTGGACCCCGCTTAAAGGGTGACATTCCATAGTAACGAGATCGGCTTCTGAGTCGTTCGCGTCAAGGCGCGCGGGCACCGGAATCTTGTCACCACCATCGGCCTTGCCCTGTTTTAGTTCCGGTCTCTTCCGAGCAATTTTTACAGATGCTCAGGCATGGGTGAAATCCTTCGCCAATTGGTATAACGGCGAGCATCTGCACAGCGCCATCCGCTTCGTAACTTTCACAAGACTGCGCCCCCGCAAGGGCCTGCGGCGAGGCGCGGTTGACAGGCGATGACCTGCTGGTTGAGATTATCATCATCGCGGCGGTGGGTTGACGGGGGTGCCACCCAAGGCCCATCGCTGTTTGCATCCACATGGTGTTAACTGGGGCAACAGCCCCCCCGAGTGCCGTCCAGCAATGCCCAAAATGCCTCCAACGGTGGGTTGGGCCGCCCGCCTTCTTGCCGCACTTTGCGCAACTCTCTGCGGGCAATCGGGCGGGAAGGCACAAAAAACTCTACTCCCTCGGGCTGGCCCGCGATGGCATCATAGGGCAGAATGCTGGCCCCCAAGCCGCTGCGGACAAAGGACAGAATGGCCGTGGTATTGCGCGCGGCCAGATTGCTGGCAGCAAGCAGGGTGCGGATGCCCGGGTCATCCACCAGCAAACACAGCGGATTGGCGATCAGCGGCTCATGGACCATCACATCCCAGCTTGATGTGCCACCCTGTGCCAGATGAGCGCGGTGAATGGCACCGCCTTCGCGGCACACGATCCCCAGATCATCGCTCAGGATCAGTTCTCCCTCTGCCCTATTTCCGGGGCGTGCAGAAAGAATCCCAATATCGGCCTCATCGCGCTGCACCCGGCGGCGCACGGCCGCGCTGTCAACATCGCTGATCTCCACCCGGACATCCGGCCACGCGCCGCGAAACGCTGTCAGCACGCCAGGCAAAACGGAAACCGTGGCCGAAGGCACCGCCGCGATCCGCACAATGCCACCTGTGGACAGCGCGTGGCGCGAAATCGCCTTAACGCTGCGGTCAAACACATCCGTGGCGCGGCAGCTTTCATCCAGAACCAATTGGCCCAAGGGGGTCAAACGGTTCTTTCGGTCCGTCTCAAACAGCGGCGCGCCGATCTGCGCCTCCAGCTGCGCCAACATCATCGACACCGCCGAGGGCGTGCGCCCCAAAGCATCGGCGGCCAGTGCAAGCGTGCCCTTTTCCGCCACCGTGCGAAACACCCGCAACATTTCCAGCTTCACTGACATTAAGATTTCCTGAAATTATATTAAGTTTTTCAAGAGTGACTGAATGCACACCCAAAGTCTATCGTCACTAAAATTCACGGAGGCTTTTATGACACAGCGCACTGGCATTTACATCGACGGCCATTGGACCACTGGCACATCGCAGGTGGAAAACCGCAACCCGTCCGATACGACCGACCTGATTGGCATGTATGCCCAAGCGGATGCGGCCCAGTTGGATACGGCGATTACTGCCGCCCGGCGCGCGCAGCCAATCTGGTGGGCCGCAGGCGTGCAAAAGCGCCATGATGTGCTGATGGCGATTGGCACCGAGATGATGGCACGCGCCGAGGAAATTGGCCGCATCATCGCCCGCGAGGAAGGTAAACCCGCCACCGAGGGCAAGGGCGAGGTTTACCGCGCCGGCCAGTTCTTCACCTATTTCGCAGCGGAAACCTTACGCAATCAGGGCGATTTGGCAGAATCGGTGCGCCCCGGTATTGAAATTGACGTGCGCCGCGAACCCGTGGGTGTGGTGGCGATCGTCAGCCCGTGGAACTTTCCGGTGGCAACGCCGGCTTGGAAAATCGCGCCCGCGCTGGCGTTCGGCAACGCGGTGGTGTGGAAACCTGCCAACCTGACGCCCGCCAGTGCCGTGGCCCTGACCGAGATTATCGCCAAGCAAGATATCCCTGCAGGCCTGTTCAATATGGTGCTGGGCTCGGGGCGCGATGTGGGCCAGCGGCTGGTGGAAAGCCGCGGCATTGACGCGATCAGCTTTACCGGCTCGGTTCCTGTCGGGCGCGGGATTGCGGCGGCGGCGATCCAGAATATGACCAAGATCCAGATGGAGATGGGTTCCAAAAACCCGTTGATCGTGATGGAAGACTGCGATCTTGATTTGGCCGTGACCCATGCCGCCAATTCGGCCTTTGGTGGCACGGGTCAAAAATGCACCGCCGCCAGCCGCTTGATCGTGCATGCGGCAGTGCATGATCAGTTTGTGGAAAAGCTGGTTGCAGCGGCGCAGGCGTTCAAGGTCGGTCACGCGCTGGAGGATGGCACCCAAATCGGACCCGTCGTCAGCGCAGGCCAGCTAAAGGGCAACCTTGACTATATCGACATTGGCCGCGCCGAGGGAGCAGAGCTTTTGTGCGGAGGCACCCGCCTTGACCGCGCCACCGACGGCTATTTCATGGCCCCCACGGTGTTTGCAAGCACCACCAACGCTATGCGCCTGAACCGCGAGGAAATGTTTGCCCCCGTCACCTGCGTCCAGCGCGCGGGCAGCTATGCCGAGGCGCTGGCGCTTGCTAATGACAGCGACTTTGGCCTGACCGCGGGGATAATGACGCGCAGCCTGTCGCGCGCCAGCCATTTTCGCAGCAATATGCGGGCGGGCTGCGTGATGGTGAACCTGCCAACGGCGGGCACCGATTACCATGTGCCATTTGGCGGGCGCGGGGCGTCCAGCTATGGGCCGCGCGAACAGGGCCGCTATGCCGCCGAATTCTACACGAGCGTAAAAACCGCCTATGTCGCGGCGGGGGCGCCAGAATGAAGCCCCTGATCGACGGCCTGCAATACGCCAACTGGTCGGAAAAAATCTTCCGCCAGATGCGCGCGGGTGGGGTTGATGCGGTGCATGTGACCGTCACATACCACGAAACCTTCCGTGAAACCGTCGCGGTGATCGAGGCATGGAACCGCTGGTTTGAACGCCACCCTGACCTGATTTTTCAGGGCCGCACGGCGGCGGATGTGCAGCTTGCGCGCGACACAGGGCGTACTGCGATCTTTTTCGGCAGTCAAAACCCATCCTGCATCGAAGATGATATTGGCCTTGTTCAGGTGCTCCACACCCTTGGCCTGCGCTTCATGCAGTTGACCTATAACAACCAATCCCTGCTGGCTTGCGGCTGTTATGAGGCCGAGGACAGCGGCATGACCCGCATGGGCCGCGCCGTGGTGGCCGAGATGAACCGCGTCGGCATGGTCATCGACATGAGCCATTCGGGCGAGCGTTCCACCCTTGATGCCATCGCCCGTTCCAGTCGCCCCATCACCATCAGCCATGCCAATCCGCACAGCTGGCACGCTGCGTTGCGCAACAAATCCGACCATTTGCTGCGCGCCCTTGGGGAAAGCGGTGGTTTTCTGGGCCTGTCCGCCTATCCGCATCACCTGAAAGGCGGCAGCGCCTGCACCTTGCAAGACTGGTGCGATATGGCAGCACTTGCCTGCGATCTGGTTGGCCCTCGCCAAGTCGGGATCGGCACCGATCTGTGCCAAGACCAGCCCGACAGCATCGTCGAATGGATGCGCGTGGGCCGCTGGACCAAAGAGATTGATTACGGCGAAGGCAGCGCCACAAACGCAGGCTTTCCGCCAATGTGCGACTGGTTCCACGACAACCGCGATTTCGCCAAAATCCGTGCCGGCCTGCTCGCCAGCGGCATGGATGCCACCACCGTTGACGGTGTGATGGGCGCCAACTGGCACGCCTTTTTCGACAAAAGTTTTGGCCCGCAGCTTGCAGCCAATCGCCAACACCGCCGCGCCGCTGAATAGCGCGCCTTAAAATTCGTTCGGGGAGGAACGTAATATGACCAACACCACACCAAAACCAAAAGACCCGCAGGGCGGCTCGTGGCTGGGCAATGTCGACAAGCCACTGTTCGCCATCTCGGGCGGCTTTATTGCGTTGTTTTGCCTTTATGCGCTGATTGATATTGAAGGGCTGTCGGCCCTTGTGGATGCAGGCTTTGCCTTTGCCGCCAAGTATTTCGGCCTTTACTGGCAAATTTTGCTGCTTGCGACCTTTCTGATCGGTCTGGTCCTGTGCGTTTTGCCGGGCGGCCGCGCTGTTCTCGGCGGGCTTGCCAAGCCCGAGTTCAAGACCTTTAACTGGGCCTCGATGATCATGTGTACGCTGCTGGCAGGCGGCGGCGTGTTCTGGGCTGCGGGAGAGCCGATTGCGCATTTCCTATCCACCCCACCCCTGTTTGGCGATGCGCCCGCCGATATGCAGGCCCGCGCCAACATCGCATTGGCGCAAAGTTTCCTGCATTGGGGCTTTTTGGCTTGGGCGATCCTTGGGTCGCTGACCACCGTGATGCTGATGCATTACCACTATGACAAAGGCCTGCCACTGGCACCGCGCACTTTGCTCTATCCGGTGTTCGGTGATCGGGCGATCAAGGGTCCGATTGGCACCATTGCCGATGCTGCGTGCATCGTTGCCGTGGTTGCGGGCACCGTGGGGCCAATCGGGTTTCTGGGCTTGCAGATGTCCTACGGCTTGAATGCGCTGTTGGGGGTGCCAGACACATTCGCCACTCAAGCCGTCGTGATCATGGGGCTGGTGGCGCTTTATACCCTGTCGGCGATCAGCGGCCTTTCCAAAGGCATCCAGCTTCTCTCCACCATCAACGTGGCGCTTGCGCTTGGCCTACTGGCCTTCTTGCTGGTGTTTGGCCCAACTGCTGCCATCCTGACCGGATTTTTCGGCGGCATGGGCGTGTATCTGGAAAATTTCTTCCAGATGGCGATGTATCGCGGCGAAGCTGGTGTGTTTGGTGAGCCGGGCTGGCTGGGCTGGTGGACCGTGTTCTTCTGGGGCTGGTTCATGGGCTATGGTCCCCTGATGGCGATCTTTATTGCCCGCATCAGCCGGGGCCGATCGATCCGCCAGATCATCATCATGCTGTCAATCGCTGCACCCTTGATCACCAACTTCTGGTTCACCATCATCGGCGGCTCGGGCATTGCGTTTGAAATTGCAACGCCAGGCGTCATCTCTGGCCCGTTTGAAGGGTTCAACCTGCCCGCCGGATTGCTGGCCATCACCCAAGCCATGCCATCGGGGCTGATCCTATCGGTGCTGTTTCTGATCCTGACCATGCTGTTCGTGGCCACCACCAGCGACTCGATGAGCTATGTCATCTCCACCTCCATGTCCAAGGGTGAACCCTCAACCCCTCTGCGTGCCTTTTGGGGCTTGTCGATGGGGGTAATGGCCTTGATCCTGATTTCCACAGGCGCAGGTGGTATTGGCAAATTGCAAAGCTTTATCGTGGTGACGGCGGTGCCCGTGTCCTTGATCTTGCTGCCCTCGCTTTGGGACGCCCTGCGCATCACCTTGATGTTGGGCAAACAGCAAAAGGCCACGATTCAGCCAAATCCCGCCGAATAGCTGCACATACAGGAGCATTTGAGATGACCAATCCCGCCCCCCAAATTTCCAGCGCGGCCGCCCCGTTTCGCCGTGATCCGGCAAATGTCATGCGCCTTGCGCGGATGGGGGCGGGGCACCCTACCCGCTTGTCATTCCTGCGCGTGCTGCTGCGCCGAATTGAGACCGAAGGCTGGCAATGTGACCGCCCCGTCTGGCAGGTCGACGACAAAGGCGTCGGCCACGCCGTTTACCGCGTGCAGGGGCCGGGGTGCTGCTACAGCCTTGTGGCCTTTGCCCATGATCTGCCCGATGATATGCGGTCGGACCGGGTTATAGCCACCGCTTGGGATGCCACCTTCACCCTGTTTGACGGCGATCCAACCCCTGCCGATATTGACCGCCTGCGCGCCAATGTGCCTTTTCAGGAGGCTGGCCGCATCACCCCGCGCGAGCTGACCCTTGCCCGTGCCAACCGTTCCGTCCGTCTGTTCGCCCATGTTGTCGATGCCCTGTCGCAAGGCCGCCAACCCGACGAGGCCGAGATTGCCGCCGTGGGCTATCTCATGCGCACCACCGCCGTTTACGGATCGGGCAAGTTCGGCGCGTCAGACCGCGCCCGCATCGCCACCCGCGCTGAATTGAACGGCCCGTTTCAAGTGGAGATGCTGACCGTTTGGCTGATCCGCGCCTTTACCGTTGATATCGTTGAACATATGGCGCGGCTTAACGGCGGCGCGCGCGCCATCCGTCTGGACCCTGCCCTGCGCCGCAGCCTTGGCGTGGGCAATTCCACCGGGCTGGGCATGGCCCCCTTTGTGGTGCGCCACCCGACCTTGCTGAACAACTGGACCATTGCCCGAGAGGAGGCATTGGCCCGCGTTCGCGCGCAGCCGGGTGCCACCCAGCAGGCCATAGCAGACCTTCACAGCGCGCTGGACGCCGCCATCCTGAACGCCCGGGCGTGGCATTCCGATCACCCTGTTCAAATCCCCCGTCTGGCCGATTTGCGCCGTGATCTTGCCCTTGTCAAAGCCACCCTGCCCGGCTGGGATTGGACCGCCCCAACCCCTTGGGACGCGCTGTGGCACTGGGGCGAGGCGCACCTGTCGCTGGAAGGGCAAGAGGCGCTTTTATCCTTGGTGCTGGAACCCCACGGCGCGTTGATCGACGATCTGGCACAAACCATGGGCGCGGATGAGGAGGTGTCCTTCCGCCTGAACGGTGCCATGCGCGTGTCTGAGTTGCACGCGATCTTGCAGCAACACTACGCCTGGGCGCTGGCGATTGACTTCGATTTGCCGGAGAATATTGCGCGGTTCTGGTATGTGTCGGAGGAGAAGTTGGAACCTCGTCTGGGAGAGCGCGCACGCGAGGACGGTGGTTCGCTGGAACAACCTTTGTGCATCGCCCGCCTTGCTTCCCTTCTGGCCGCATCGTTGGAAGGCTTGGACGGGGATACCCCCGTGGCAACCCTGCTGCTGGCCCATCCCGACCACCGCTTTATGGTGCGGCGCGCCCAAATGGCCGCAACCCATCCTTATGCCGAGATTCGTGACAACCTGATTGGTATCGATATGCTACCCATCGACATGATGCGCTGCAAGCTGGCGTTTTTCGGGGC
Source organism: Pseudorhodobacter antarcticus (assembly GCF_900110135.1). GTDB lineage: Bacteria > Pseudomonadota > Alphaproteobacteria > Rhodobacterales > Rhodobacteraceae > Pseudorhodobacter > Pseudorhodobacter antarcticus. Next base: position 41,961 of record NZ_FOCO01000026.1, read on the forward strand.
GGATCGCTTTGACCCACGCTCGGACCGCTGGATCAGGATTAGCCTGTTCCAAGGCGCTGCGTTCCCGGATGAGATAGTATTGGGGCCACGCGCATGACCCAGCAGCCAAGTGATCAAACGCGCGGCGATTCCACTGCCTTTTTCAGCGGCGATCAATCGGCGCAAATGTCACAAAACGAAGTAACCGCCCTTTGCCTGAAAGCCGCGCGCGGGGCGGGTATGAGTTGGGGGCTGGCCGAGGAGGCAGGCTTTGCCGCAAGCTGGTTGACAGCGCGCGGCATTGACGGCCCGCGGCACCTTTTGTCGCATTTGACGGCCGCACAAGGCCGCGCATGGGGCGATTTGTGCCCCAAAGTCGCCCCCGGTGCATGGCAGGCGGCTACGGGCAAAACCCTTTGCCCCGTGGTTTTGGGCGCAACCCTAAGCGATCATGCAACCTTGCCCGGTGGCTTGACCAGTGGCGCCATTCTGACCGGGCCTGTTGACCATCCCATCTTACTATGTCCGTTCCTAAGCGTGATCGCCGAGGCTGCGGGCGGGATTGTCACGCTGGAATGGGACGGTAGGCGCTTGGACATTGATGCAAATGGCGCAACATCGCCTGCGGCGTTTGCTGCTCTTGAAGGACAAACAGCTGTGGCGCTGCGTCTGTCCATCCGGCCGGGCTTGGCGGTACATCATCCCCAAACCCCATCACCCGCCATCGCGGCAAATACGGTTACAGCCCTAAATGCCTTTGCCTTGCGCACCACGGTTCCCGCATCCGACGCCTCACGCGCGGGTGCGGGTGCCGCCTCAAATGACAATGATTGAAAGAACAGGAAACACCATGACTCTCTCCCGACTAAACCCCGGCGCCCGCATGTCTGAAGCTGTCTGTATCGGAAACATCGCCTTTCTGGCGGGCCAAGTCCCCAATGATCTGACCGCAGATATCACCGATCAGACCGCCCAAGTGCTTGCCAATGTCGATAAGGTGGTCGCCTCGCTTGGTGGCAAGAAATCTGATATCGCCTCGGTGCAGGTCTGGCTTGCTGATATGGCCGATTTTGCGGGGATGAATTCGGTTTGGGATGCTTGGGTGGACCGCGATGCGCCGCCTGCCCGCGCCACAGGTGGCGTTGCACTGGCGCGGGCTGGGATGCGGGTGGAAATGATTGTCGTTATGGCGCTGGGGTCAGCAGACTAAATATCCGCAATAAAAAGCCAATGGTACTGGCCGCCGTAATATCGGCGCCCAGCCACCCTTTACCCTAGAATCCTAAACTCAGGCTATTGCAAACATCCGTGGCCACCGTTGTCTGTCGTCGATATGGCGGCAAATCATGGCAAACAAACCTCAATCAACAGCGAGAAAATCAGTGTTCCGTATTCATTGATCAGGGCGAGCGTCGCTTCCAAACAAGAAAATCCTTTGAGGTATCATAGGTGTCACATCCCGGCAGGTAATATGGGTGCTTCTTGAACAGTTGCGGTTTGAGTTTGTGCCAGTCTTTCATCGCTTGCAATGGGGTTTTGCTTCCCAAGGCTGATTGTGGAAGCTGCTGGTTGTAAAGCAGCACATAGCGGTGCAGCGTGGTTTCCAATTCTTCTCCGGAGCGGAAGTGATGGCTTTGCAGAACTTCCTCGATCCGGCCGTTGAAACGCTCAACCATGCCATTGGTCTGCGGATGATGCGGCGGGGCCAGGCGGTGTTCGATGTCCAGATCGTGGCACAAGGCATCGAACTCGTGCTTGCCGGTGGCAGCGCGCTTGCGCAGAC
>NZ_FOCO01000050.1 GCF_900110135.1 Pseudorhodobacter antarcticus
TGTCGTCATCGACAAAAGCGGCGCTAATCTGGCGGGTCTGCAAAGCGTCAATGTGATCCTGAAGTTCACGGGATCAGGCAACACCATCAAGATACTGCAGGTCAAATACCTCAACAACATCATCGAACAAGATCATCGCTTCGTAAAGCGGATCACGGCCCCCATGCTTGGCTTCAAGGCCTTCCATTCTGCCGAGGCGACCTTGGCTGGGATCGAGACCACGCATATGATCCGAAAGGGGCAGCTCCATGCCAACGGCCTTACCGCATTTCAGCAGTTTGCTGCGCTCGCAGCATAATTATGTCCGGGCGATGCCCGCACTCAAATTCCAACAAAATTTGCGACAGAACCCTTGCCCCGACCCGAAACGCACCCACCCGGGCCTCGTCTTGAGGCGGGTTCCATCAGGCACCATTCAGGAGGATACATTCTTGAGACATCATGAAAGACAGATAATGAAACGGACCTTAGCTTTTGTTCTGACCATTGCGGCCGCGCCCGCTTTGGCACAGGAACTGGGTGGCACTTTCACGGGCACCTTGAACGGCAACGCGATGACCTGCCAGATATGGCCGACGCAGTCGGACTTTCTCAGATCCGGCAATACCATGATGGTCAGTATCATGACCAATCGCTGCGAGGGGATCGAGGTCCAAGGCCAGATTGCCCTGAGCTTCGAGCAGACCGGCGAGTCTATCGGCTCTGTGGAAATCCGCATTTTCGGTCAAACAGACGGTCCAGATCTTCATAGTAATACCGATACGGGCGCTACGGTCGAACTGCTCTCGGCCGACGAGGAAGCCGACTTCCTGTCGCTGTCCGGCGAGATGTTGGCGCAGGTTGGCCCATCGCAAGATCGGGGTAGCACCATTGACCTGTCCGCCCCGCAGGAGCTTGAGGTCCGCTTTTCCGGCGCAATTGGAAAACTTGACTTTTAAAGCGCAGACGGGTGTGTGCGGCGGTTACGTTTGCGCATAAGGTGTTCAGTGAGGTCCGAGACGGATTCTTTTCTCGCCCTTGGTCAGGCCCGCCCACGACTTGTGGCTGTGGCACAGCTTTCGGCATCGATTTGCGAATTGGTCGCGGGGGGGCGGGGGTTTCGATTGTAGAGCCGGTCACAGCGTTGAATTTTGCTGAGATGGGGCGGGTGATTTTACGCCCGCTGCACCCCGAACAGCCGTTCCGCTATGATCTGCTGCTTCCAGCCTTACGCGAACCGTCACGGGTTGCCATGCAGTTTTTGACTTTGGTGGAGGAACGGTTCGCTGAGATGAAACGCAGAATTGAGGATGCATCAGTTCGTGAATGAAAAACTGACGCATTTATCATTTCGAATAGCCTTAATATTTTTAACCCTTGCTCAGTAAACTTGGAAGCAAGGAAGACGAGATGTCCGGAGCTAAATTCACAGAAGAGCTCAAGCGCGAAGCTATCGCCCAAGTCGAGGATTAAAGATGCAATGATCTAACCATTGCCCACCTTCCAGCATTTTTTTTGGCCAAGCGTCAGTATGCGAACTTCCCTGCCATTGGCCACTCTTCGAGAGCGACGAGGGCAGTCTCTTGAATGTTACGCACCTTGACGCGCACTTAGAGGGAATCTTTGCTACATGCGGCTGTAACTATAATCTCCACCTTGAGTGTATCCCTTGCCAGTCGCGCTTCGCCACAAGCGCGTGCGGGCGCTTGGCCTTTTGGAACCCATTTGTCCCACACGGCATTCATTTCGTCAAAATCGTTCATGTCTGACAACCAGATTATCGCTTGAAGGATTTGGTCTCGCGACGAACCCGCCTTGGCCAATAGCGCTTCTACCCGCAATAGGCAGTCTTTGGTCTGGTCTGCGACCGTGTCGCCATCGCCAACTTGTCCACATAGATAGGCCACGCCATTATGCTTGACGATTTTGCTCATGCGCTGCCCGGTTTCTATCCGTTCGATCATTTTCTTACCTCTGATGTTTCATATTTCGCCAGTGCTGCAATTTCGCCCAATGTCACCGGCTTGAGTGGTGGACGGACCCGATAACACCCAATTTCTTGCAGCGGGAGTTTGTTCGCTTCCGGCAAAATCTGCGTCACTGAAAGACCGCAGTAGCGACCCTGGGAGGGGCCCATTCTCACGCGCCCGAATGCCTTGGTTTGGTTCGGACTAATACAGCCAAAGCCTGCCATGCGTCTGATGTCTCCCGCGCTGACCTCTTCGCAACGGCAAATGACAATATCGTCTGACGGCGTGAGGGCACCCGCGTAGGGCGGGTAGGCACAGTTGATGAAAGGACGCGCCGCGCGATCTGCTTCAAGGCGTTTTTGCAATGGGCTGGTCAAAGCATCACGATCGGATTGCGAAATCTTGTTCCTGCGCACCCAGTCTAGTTCTTCCCTGGCGCTGGCGGCTCCTATTTCCAACAGAGCGGTGCTACACGGGCGAGGGGCAGGTCAAGCCACTGTGGCAAGAAAATGCATAGGACCCTGGGGCGGTATTGCTGCTACATCCCAGTAGCAGCCCTTCGGTCACACTGCGCCAACGTCTTCAGAGTGAAGGCCGTTTTTGTTTCAATCGCCAATGAAAAAGCGGTCGCGAAACGCTTCTACGTTAAGGGATCTTATGAGCATCAAGCGAGCAGGAGTGGTAACCCTATTCCGGTCAGCATCGCTTGCTCCTCTGGCGGTGGTTCTCGGTCGCAGATTAATGCTCTCGCTGTTTGTGGGGATTTCCAGCGCAGTGGGGCAGCGCGGCCGAATTTTCCGTGGTCAGCAAGGAAATAACAGTCCGCGGCTGCGGATCGCATGGTGTTTCGGAGTGAAAACCCTTCGCGGTCGAAATCTGTCAGGCCTTGAGCGGCACTAAGTCCTCCAAGGCTGATGAAGGCTGTATCAACATTGTAGCCCGCCATCATTTCTGTCGTGTCGCGCCCGCTCGTTATGTTTTGCGCAAGCGCAAGTGTGCCTCCGAGTAGCACAACGTCGGCGCTGTTGCCTAGTTCTTGAGCAATTGCAATGTCATTGGTCCAAACCTTGAGCCCAACATGGGTACGGAGCTCTCTCGCCAGGACGAGCGTGGTTGATCCGCAATCTAAAGCCAATCTCGAACCGTCCGGCACAAGGGATGCGGCAAGCCTAGCCATACGGGTTTTACCTTCAATATTGGTGGCAAGCCGGGCCTGCAAATCGGGCTCTTGCAACCCTATGCGCACCGCCCCGCCATAGACTTGTCGCAGCAACCCCCGTCCTGCTAGATACGAAATGTCATTGCGGATTGTTTCTCGGGTCACGGCTAGCAGCGTTGCAAGCTCGACCGAGCGGGCTGTTTCCACGCGTTCTAGGTGGTCAAGAATGGTGCGGTGGCGCTGGATCGGAAGATCAGTCATTTTCGGCCTTTTGAATTCAATTTATAGGTACCACAGAATTTTCGATACGCCAATAAGTTAAAAAAACTTCCAAATTATGCAAAGTCGGGCTAACCCTGTCTGAGATAGCCAGAAAGAGGTACTCCGATGTCCCGCACAGACCTGCCAAGCCATGCCCGCGTTGTGATCGTCGGGGGGGGCGTTGTTGGCGCCTCAACCGCCTATCATCTGACTAAACTGGGGTTTCCCGATGTTGTGCTGCTTGAGCAAGGGCAGCTTTCTTCGGGGACGACATGGCATGCGGCAGGGCTTGTTGGGCAGTTGCGCGGCCATTCTGTGATGACAGGGCTGATCCAGTATTCTACCAAGCTGTATTCCGAGTTGCATCTGGAAACCGGGTTAGAGACAGGTTGGAAGCAATGCGGTTCTGTTTCCGTTGCACGGACGAATGAACGGATGATGCAACTGCATCGCACCATTGCCAGCGCTCGCGCCCAAGGGGTTGAGGTGCAGGAATTGACCGCGCAAGAAGCGGGCGAGAAGTGGCCACCAATGCGGGTGGATGATCTGAAGGGCGCGATTTGGTTGCCCGGTGATGGCAAGGCCAACCCCACCGATCTGACGCAATCTTTGGCAAAAGGCGCGCGCATGGGCGGCGCGCGAATTTTTGAAGGCGTGCGGGTGACCGGTATTTCTCAATCCAAGGGCCGGGTAACTGGGGTTCAAACTGAACAGGGCGACATCACGGCAGATATCGTGGTGAATTGCGCCGGCCAATGGGCGCGCAAGTTGGGGTTGATGTGCGGTGTATCGGTGCCGATGCATTCGGCAGAGCATATGTATATTGTTACAGGTTCCGTGCCTGGGGTTCACCCCGACCTGCCAGTGATGCGCGACCCAGATGGCTATATCTATTTCAAGGAAGAGGTCGGCGGCTTGTGCATGGGCGGGTTTGAGCCCGTGGCCAAACCTTGGGGGATGAACGGCATCCCCGATGATTTTGCTTTTCAACTGCTGGAGGATGACTGGGACCAGTTCGAGATCTTGATGGAAAATGCCCTCATCCGCGTCCCTGGTCTGGAAGAGGCCGAGGTCAAGAAATTCTACAACGGGCCAGAAAGCTTTACCCCTGACAACAATTTTTTGTTGGGTGAAGCGCCGGAGTTGAAGGGCTTTTTCGTTGGCGCGGGCTTTAACTCAATGGGCATCGCAAGTGCGGGTGGTGCAGGGCGTGCGCTGGCGGAATGGATTGTGGAGGGGGCTCCCACTATGGACCTGTGGCCAGTCGACATTCGCCGCTTTGCCGTATTCAACAACAACCCGACGTGGTTGCACGACAGGGTGAAGGAAACGCTTGGGATGCATTATACCATGCCCTGGCCGAACCTTGAACAAGACAGCGCGCGGCCCTTCCGCCGGTCCGCACTTTATGACCGGTTCAATGCTAAGGGCGCCGTGTGGGGCAGCAAGATGGGGTGGGAACGGGTGAATTACTTTGCTCGCAACAAGCCCGAAGCCACCATCGCGTATTCCTTCGGTCGGCAAAATTGGCACGATGCTGCTGCCGCGGAACATGTTGCAACCCGCACCGGGGCCGCATTGTTTGATCTTACATCTTTCTCGAAGCTGATGGTCGAAGGACGCGATGCTTTGACTGTACTAAACCGGATATGTGCCGCCAATCTCGACCGCCCGGTCGGAAGCTCGATCTATACCGGCATGTTGAACACCCGTGGCGGCTATGAAAGCGACTTGACTGTGTTCCGGTTGGGCGAGGCACGTTTTATGGTCGTTACCGGGTCGGCGCAGGCAGTGCATGATGCCAATTGGATCCGACAAAACACCCCCGAGGACGCGCATGCCTGGGTGTCGGATGTGACCAACGCGTGGTCAGTGTTGGCGGTAATGGGACCGAGTGCGCCCGCGCTTTTGCAAAGCCTTTCGCGCAGCGATTTGTCCGACAACGCACATCCCTTCTCCACGGTTCGTGAGATTGATCTGGGCTATGCCACGGTTTTGGCGAACCGGATGAGCTATGTCGGTGAGGCAGGGTTCGAGTTGTTTGTCCCGGTGGAATTCACCCTTGGGGTTTATGAGGCGTTGCTGCAAGCCGGAGCGCTGGCTCACGCAGGTTATTACGCGCTGGATAGTTTGCGGATTGAGAAAGGCTATCGGGCTTGGGGGCGTGAACTGACCCCAGATATTACGCCTTTTGAAGCAGGGCTTAGCTTTGCCGTCGATTTTGATAAGCCCGGCGGCTTTATTGGACGTGACGCATTGTTGGCGTTGAAGGGGCAACCACTGCATCAGCGTATTGCACAGTTCAGCTTGACTGACACAATGCCACAGCTTTGGGGAGGGGAGTTGTTGCTGCGGGACGGTGTGCCGGTGGGCAAAGTGATGTCGGCGGCTCATGGCCACAGCATCGGGCGGCCCGTAACCCTATGTCGGATTGAGGAGTCTACGCAGGCAATCGACCGTGCCTATCTGTCCGAAGGCGCGTTCGAGATTGATCTTGCGGGGGTCAGGTTTACAGCGAAATGGCACGCGAAACCGCCGATATAACAGCCCATCATCGCCGCAGGATCGGCGTTCAAGCGTCAGCAACGATGTCGTTTGCGTGATCTTGCGCGATTGACAGAAAAGCGCTGACGAGTTTGCCGCCACGGCGCTCGCGCAGGCAAATCAAGGTTTCGTCCATCATCATCTGGCCTTCATCCTCAAGCGGAATACGAACAAGTCGGGGATCGTCGCCAAATTCGGCAGCTGACACAAACCCCACGCCAGCACCCGAAGCGACAATCTCTCGCACGGCTTCGCGGCCCTCTGCTGTGATGGTGGGCGTAAAAGCAAATCCTTTCGCCTCAGCGGCGTCTTCAAACTTCTTGCGCGTTTTGGATCCAGCTTCGCGCATCACCAAAGGCAGGCCAAAAAGGTCCGGAAAACCCAAAGATTTGCGCTTGGCGAGCGGATGGTCGAGCGCAACAAAGGCGGAAATGGGGCTGGAGTTCAGCGCTATGGTTTCGAAATCGCGTGCTGGGGGAAGTTCGCCGAGAATACCAATATCGGCCACATAGCGGAACAGGCTTTCGGTTACGGTTTCTGTGTTGCCTTGGCTGAACTTTACTACGACGCCAGGGTACTTTTCACGAAACCTTGCGAGTATTTTGAGCACATGTACCGCGCTGTCGGCCATTATGTGCAAGGTGCCTGTGCGCGTGGCTCGGCTTTCGGTCAACAGCTCCTGCGCCTGCTCTTCGCTGTCGAACATTCGCCGTGTGATTTCCAAAAGCTTTTCGCCTGCAGGTGTTATCTCGACTTGTTTTTTATGGCGGTTGAACAAAAGGATATCGTATTCCTCTTCCAACTTGCGGACTTGATCGGAAATCGCGGGCTGGGTTAGAAAAAGCTCATTGGCGGCGCGGGAAAAGCCGCCACATATGGCGACATAGTGGAATGCGCGAAGCTGTACGTAACGCATAAAGAGCTCCTTCTATAGCAGTGATTTATACTTTCATTTAATCTAACGATTTGCTTTATGCACATCAAGAGTGCTGTATGGCGTGCCGACACAGTAGGGCCGCCGCGGTTTTGGACCTGAATTTAGGGAGTTAAAATGCTACCAGTTGCTTTTCTGATCCATCTTGCCGGTGCAGTAATGCTGCTTTTGTGGGCTGTTCGCATGGTGCGCACTGGGGTTGAGCGCGCTCATGGTACGCGATTGAAATCGGCGCTCCGAGGCGCAAAGGGCGGCACGGCACAAATGGCACTGGTGGGCATGGTGCTGGCCGTGGTTTTGCAAAGCTCGACCGCGGTCGGGATTTTGACGGCTGGGTTTGTGACCAGCGGAATTTTGACTGTATCGACCGGCATCGCGGCGCTGCTCGGGGCGGATTTAGGGTCGGCCCTGGTGGTCAAGATTTTGTCGTTTGATCTGTCTGGCTTAATCCCGTTTTTGCTGCTGGTTGGCTCCACGATGTTTTTGAAATTTGAGGCCCGCGGCGTTAAGCAAACTGGGCGGATTGTTTTGGGCATCGCGTTCATCTTGCTCTCCCTTCAAATGGTCGGGCAGGCAACGGAACCGCTGCGCGACAGCGCACTGCTGCCGGGGCTGGTGGGCTATTTACGTGGCGACCCTTTGACAGCGTTTTTGGTGGCGGCGGTGATCGCGTGGGTCGTGCATTCGTCGGTGGCCACAGTCCTTTTGTTCGTGACTTTCGCCAGCGGGGGCATGTTGCCGCTTGAGGTGGCCTTGCCGATGGTGCTTGGCGCCAATCTTGGCGGAGGAATTATCGCCGTTTGGCTTACCCGCGGGATGGAGATCGAGGCGCGGCGTATCCCAATTGGGAACCTGATCTTTCGTGGCGTTGCGGCAGTGTTGGTCCTGACGCTGCTGCAAGTTGGTGATCTGCCGGTCCATTATTTGGGCGCGACTGAGGCGGTGCAGCTAGTCAATTTTCACCTTGCTTTCAATCTTGTGCTGGTCCTGCTGGCCTTGCCTTTTGTGCGCTCTATGGAGCGGCTTGCCACTCTTATTTTGCCCGATCCGGTGGTTGCGGCGAGTGCTGAGGCGATGGCGCCGATTGCCAGCATGCTTGACCGTGCCTTGGTCGGGAACCCGACGGTGGCATTGGCTAGCGCCAAGCGCGAGCTGTTGCGCATGGGCGAAATCGTGGCCGCCATGTACCATCCGGTGATGGAATTGATGGATGGCGGTAATCTGGACAAGATCGCGCGTGTGCGTGCTTTGGATGATGAGGTGAACCGCAAACACACCGATATCAAGCTGTTCATCGCCGAAGTGAACCGTGGCAAGCTGACCGAGCGTGAATCAAAGCTGGGCGGCGATCTGACCAATTTTTCTATCAACCTCGAGTATATCGGCGACATCATTGCTAAAAGCCTTTTGTCGTTGGCCGAAGAGAGGGCGCAAAAAAAGCTCCGATTTTCGCCAGAAGGCTGGGCGGAAATGTGCAATCTGCACAACAGGGTAGGCGCGAATATGCAGCTTGCGTTGAATGTTTTGGTGTCAGGTGATGTGGAAAGCGCGCGGCAGTTGGTCAAGGAAAAAGAGGAGATGCGCAAACTGGGGCGCGATAGCCATGATCGCCACCTTGAGCGGCTGCGAAACGCCCATGCAGACAGTATAGACACATCTGATATTCATCTCGAGACGGTGCGGTCGTTAAAGGAAATCAATTCACTGTTGGTTACTGTCGCATATCCTATTTTGACAGAAAGCGGGCACTTGTTGGAAAGTCGTTTAGCCAAATCGATCTGACGTATCGTTTTTAGTAATGATTTAATACAAAATAACGATTTTACATATATAGAGGCCTATGGGAAAACTCCTTTCATACCGCCATTTTCAAAAATGAGGCTGCGCATATGTCTTCCCTCCAAAACGACGCATTTCCAGATCCGGCAAAAGGCGAACCCTTCCTGCTAACGCCCGGCCCGCTGACCACAGCGCTGTCGGTGAAAGAGGCGATGCTGCGCGATTGGGGATCTTGGGATGGCGATTTCCGTGCCATGAGCAAATCGGTTTGCGATCAACTGCTTGGGCTGGCAGGCGATCCGGATGATGCGTATGTTTGTGTGCCGATGCAAGGCTCTGGCAGCTATTGCGTCGAGGCGATGTTGGGGACATTCGTGCCACGGGATGGCAAGGTTTTGGTGCTTGCCAATGGCGCTTATGGACTGCGCGCGGCGGAAACTATGCGCTATTTGGGGCGGGCCTATACGCTGATAGACAAAGGCGATTACATGCCGCCGCGTGGTGCCGAAGTGGCCGAGGCGCTGGCCGCTGACCCTGCGATTACCCATGTGATTGTGTGCCATTGCGAAACGTCTTCGGGCATTCTGAACCCTGTGGCCGAGATTTCCGAGGCTACCTATGCCGCTGGCCGCAAACTGCTGATCGACTCCATGTCGGCTTTTGGCGCGATAGACCTTGATGTTACGCAGATCAGATATGAGGCGATGGTCAGTTCGGCCAACAAATGTATCGAAGGCGTTCCTGGCTTTGGTTTTGCAATTGCCCGCAAGGCGGAACTTGAGGGCTGCAAGGGTAACTCTCACTCCCTCGTGCTGGATTTGTACGCACAATGGACCAATTTTGTGAAATCGGGCCAGTGGCGCTATACGCCCCCTACCCATGTTGTTGCCGCCTTCCTAGAGGCGTTGCGCCTCCATGCGATTGAGGGCGGGGTGGCAGGGCGTGGGGCGCGTTATACCAAAAACCGCGATGTGATGGTTGCGGGGATGCGGGCGCTTGGCTTTGAAACCTTGCTGAAAGATCGCTGGCTCTCACCGATCATCGTGACTTTCTTTTGCCCAGCCGATCCGAAATTCGTGTTCACCGAGTTTTATGAACGGATGAAAGACAAGGGTTTCATTATCTATCCCGGCAAGCTGACCGTAGTGGATAGCTTTCGTGTCGGCTGCATTGGCTGGATGGATGCCGCGATTATGGCCCGCGTTGTCAAAGCCGCCGCCGAGGCGCTGGCGGAAATGGGGGTCGCCTCGGCTGCCCCTCCTGCCGCAGCACTTGCCGAACGTGCAAAACTTGCCGCCTGACCCGGCACACAGAGATTAACTAAAGGACTGACCATGACCCAAAAGAACCCAGTTGTTGCCAATGGACGCAGCTATCCTTGGCCCAAAGTGACCGCGATTGCGATCTGCCTTGATGGATGCGAACCGGAATACCTGACCCAAGCCATCGCCAAAGGTCTGATGCCCACGCTAAAGAAAATGCGTGAAGCTGGCACCGACCGGTTGGCGCATTCGGTGATCCCGTCCTTCACCAACCCCAACAATCTGTCCATCGCTACGGGCCGCCCGCCCGCAGTGCATGGCATTTGCGGCAATTACCTTTACGAGCCGGAAACCGGCGAAGAGGTGATGATGAATGACGTGCGGTTTTTGCGCGCGCCAACCGTGTTCAAGCAGTTCTATGATGCCGGGGCACGCGTGGCGATTGTGACCGCCAAGGATAAGCTGCGCGCATTGCTGGGCGCAGGCTTGCAGTTCGGGGATGACCGCGCGAAATGTTTCTCGGCTGAGAAATCTGATAGCTCGACGCAAGCCGAACATGGGCAAGAAGCGGCTTCAAAATGGCTCGGGATGGCGCAGCCGGAGGTTTATTCGGCAGAGCTATCAGAATTTGTCTTTGCCGCCGGGGTCAAATTGCTGGCCGAATGGAAGCCGGATGTGATGTATTTGACGACGACCGATTACGTTCAGCATAAATACGCCCCGCATCAGCCAGAAGCACAGGCGTTTTTTGAAATGTTTGATCGCTACCTTACGCAGTTGGATGCGATGGGGGCGGCAATTGTGGTAACGGCCGACCATGGCATGAAGCCCAAGCATGATGCCAATGGCGACCCGCAGGTGATTTATGTGCAAGATTTGCTGGATGAATGGTTGGGCGAGGCTGCTGCCCGCGTGATCTTACCGATCACCGACCCCTATGTTGTACATCATGGCGCTTTGGGCGGTTTTGGCACGGCCTATCTGCCCAAAGGGGCCGATCAGGCTGATATCATCGCGCGCCTTGCCGCACGCCCGGAAATTCTGGAGGTGATGGACCGAGCCGAAGCGGTAAAGCGCTTTGAGCTGCCTGCGGACCGGATCGGCGACATTGTAATGATTTCGACCGAAAATATGACCATCGGCACTTCGGCGCATCGCCATGATTTGGCCGCGTTGAATGAACCACTGCGCAGCCATGGCGGCTTAACGGAACAAGTGGTGCCCTTTATCGTTAACCGTGTCATCGACTTGCCAAACCAGCCGGTTCTGCGCAATTTTGATGCGTTCTTTTATGCGACCACTGCCGCAGCACTTTGAACTGGAAAGCCGCAAATGAAAGATAAGACAGAGATCAGACATGAAGGCATGCGCATCGGTGGGGAAATTGTCTTCACCGATGAGGTGATCGAGGTGCGCTATCCCTATACGGATGAGGTGATTGGCACCGTGCCTGCGGGCAAGGCCGAACACGCCAAACGCGCCTTTGAGATTGCCGCGAATTACAAATCAAAACTCAGTCGTTATGAGCGCAGCCAGATCCTGCGCCGTGCGGGGGAATTGATTGGCGAGCGCCGCGAATATCTGGCGAAATGGTTGGTGTTGGAGTTGGGCATCTGCCACCAGCACGCAATTTATGAGACGAAGCGGGCGCAGGATGTCTACCAATTCGCCTCACAGCAAGCGCTGAACGATGATGGTGAAATTTTTTCCTGCGATCTGACCCATAATGGCAAAGAGCGCAAAATTTTTACCAAACGCGAACCGGTGCGGGCTATCTCGGCGATCACGCCGTTCAACCACCCGCTGAACATGGTCAGTCATAAAATCGCGCCGTCGATTGCCACCAACAACTGCATGGTGTGCAAGCCGACGGAGCTGACGCCGCTGACCGCCATTGCGCTGGCCGATATTCTGTATGAGGCGGGGTTGCCGCATGAGATGTTCCAGATCGTGACGGGTTGGCCGAAAGACATCGGCGAAGAAATGATGGTGAACGAACACATCGACATCATCACTTTTACCGGCGGGGTTCCCGTCGGCAAGTTGATCGCCGCAAAGGCTGGGTACAAACGCCAAGCGCTGGAACTGGGCGGCAATGACCCGTTGATCATCTGCAATGATTTGTCCGATGCAGACCTGGAAAAGGCCGCAACCATCGCCGTGGCTGGTGCCACCGGCAATTCGGGGCAGCGCTGCACCGCAATCAAGCGCATTTTGGTGCAAGAAAGCGTGGCGGATCGGTTTGTGCCGATGGTGTTGGCCAAAGCAAAGGCTATCAAATTTGGTGACCCACAAGATCCGGCGACAGAGCTGGGCTGCGTGATCCATGCCCAAGCGGCGGAACTTTTTGAAAAACGCGTGTTCATGGCCGAGAAGGAAGGCGCTGAGATCCTTTATCATCCGGGTCGTCAAGGCGCGCTTTTGCCACCTATCGTTATCGATCGGGTGCCGCATGGCTCTGAGCTGGTGATGGAAGAAACATTTGGTCCGATCATCCCTATCGTGCGCGTGCCCGATGATGATGTCGAGGTGATGCGCATCTCCAATTCGACGCCGTTCGGGTTGTCTTCTGGTGTCTGCACCAATGACCTGCACCGGGCAATTGCCTATATCAACGGGCTTGATGTCGGTACTTGCAACATTTGGGAACAGCCCGGATATCGGATCGAAATGTCACCCTTTGGCGGCATCAAGGACAGTGGCAATGCGGTGAAGGAAGGCGTCATCGAAGCGATGAAATTCTTTACCAATGTCAAAACGTATTCCTTGCCCTGGCCAAACTAAGACAAAAAGTCTCCCTGTGACTGACGCGGCCCTGCGGGGCCGCGATTTTTCTTTAACACAAAGGCTTGGCGAATGAAGATCACCCACACTGAAGGCGAGAGCAACCAATCTGCTGCTCGTAAGGCTTGGGCCGCCAAGCACCCCGATGCAGCCACCCGCGACCTGTTGGCCCGTGATTCCGATGCGTTTTTGCATCAATCGTTGTCCAGCCCTTGTGTGTCAACGATTGCAAAGGCCGAAGGCATCTGGATCGAAGATACTGCGGGTCGCCGCTACATGGATTTTCATGGCAATTCCGTGCATCACATCGGTTACGGCCACCCCCGCTTGATTGCCGCGATCAAAGCGCAGCTTGATACGCTTCCTTTTGCGCCGCGCCGGTTTACCAATGAACCGGCGGTGGAATTGGCGGAGAAGCTGGGGGCAATCTCGCCCGGTGATCTCAATAAGGTGCTGTTCACAACGGGCGGATCAGATGCCAATGAGGTGGCACTTAAAATTGCGCGGGCAGCGACGGGGCGGTTTAAGACCATCAGTTTTTGGGATGCATTTCACGGCGCCGGCTTTGGTGCAGCAAGTGTCGGCGGCGAAGCCACGTTTCGATCCCATATCGCCGGGCCCCTGATGACCGGGGCTGAACATGTTGCGCCCTTCAACTGTTATCGCTGCCCCTATAATCACGCGGGCCCGCAAAGCTGCGGTTTGGCTTGCGCGGGCATGGTGGACTATGTGTTGGGCCGTGAAGGTGATGTCGCGGCGGTGATTGCAGAACCTATGCGTGCCGTACCTGTCGTGCCGCCACCGGAGTTTTGGCAAGCGGTGCGTGCCGCTTGCAATCGCCACGGCGCATTATTGATTATGGACGAGATCCCCACGGGATTGGGCAAAACGGGTCGCATGTTTGCCTTTGAACATGATGACGTTATTCCCGATATTGTGACCCTTGGAAAAGCGCTTGGCGGCGGCATATTGCCCATCGCCGCCGTCATCGCGCGGCAAGGTTTGGATGTGTGCGGTGACTTTGCGATCGGCCATTACACGCATGAAAAGAACCCCGTGACCGCACGGGCGGCCCTTACCACGTTACAAATTATTGAAGATGAGGGGCTAGTGGAACGGAGCGCCGCACTGGGCAGCTATGCTCTGAATCGGTTGCAGGAATTTTCCTCTCGCAGCCCGTTTATCGGCGATGTGCGGGGACGGGGCCTTATGTTCGGGGTGGAGATTGTGGAGGATCGAGCGACCAAGCGTGAGGCCCCAGACCGCGCTGAACGCATCTATTACCGCTGTCTTGAGGCGGGGTTGTCGTTCAAGATTAGTGCAGGCTGTGTGCTAACGCTGTCCCCGCCGCTAACCATCGCGCAAGTTGATCTGGACCGGGCTTTGTCCATTGTGGAAACTGCAATTCTGGCCGAGGCATGACCGCATTCGCCCTTGGATTGGTGTTGTTCTCGGCGCTGCTGCATGCCAGCTGGAACGCGATGCTAAAGGCGGTGGACGATCGGGCAGGGGTGTTGGGGGCGGTGTCACTCGCACATGCACTGGCGGGGGTGGTGCTGATTGCGTTGTCACCCATTCCTGACCGCGCAAGCTGGCCCTCAATCTTCATCTCAACAGTCGTGCATTACGGCTACTATCTGCTTTTGTTTCGGGCATATCGGCATGGCGATCTAAGCCAAGTTTATCCGATTTCACGGGGGCTCGCCCCAGCATTTGTGGCTCTATCGGCATGGTTAATCATTGGCGAAACCATGTCGCCTTTGGGCTGGTTGGGCTTGGCCGCTATTAGTGCGGGGATCTGCCTGTTGGCGATGCTGCGCGGGGCAGCACAGGCACCGGGTTCCACCATTGCGCTGGCGTTGCTGTTGGGAGTTTGCATCGGCACATACTCGGTGGCGGATGGCATTGGCATACGGCAAGCCGGCACAGCGACGGGTTATATGGGTTGGCTGTTTTTATGTGAGGCGCCAGTGCCTTTGGTTATCGCGCTGCACCGCCGCCGCAACCGGGGCCATTTTGCGCCACGCACCTTGATCCTTGGGCTTTTGGGTGGTGTGGCAGCTGTCACTGCGTATGGCTTGGTACTCTATGTCAAAACCATCGCGCCCCTAGGGGCCGTCTCGGCGTTGCGCGAATCCAGCGTAATTATAGCCGCAATGA
This sequence comes from Pseudorhodobacter antarcticus, assembly GCF_900110135.1. Lineage (GTDB taxonomy): Bacteria > Pseudomonadota > Alphaproteobacteria > Rhodobacterales > Rhodobacteraceae > Pseudorhodobacter > Pseudorhodobacter antarcticus. Next base: position 14,833 of record NZ_FOCO01000050.1, read on the forward strand.
TTGGGGTTTTGGTCTTTGGAGAGCGCCCGTGGCGGGGGCGAATGTTGGCGGCCGTGGTTGTTGCTTTGGGCGTCATTGCAGTGTCGCAGGCTGGCTAGATGCGATGTATCGATATTTTTTATGATGGTAAAAGAAAAATAGATTTTACTTTCTTTTAGTTCTCAGACTTATTTTTGCGAAGGTTTTATAAAGCAGTCACATGGCTGTCGCAGACTTTTGCGAAAAGACCTGAGTAACCACGGTGGAGATTCCGGAAAACCCGGCCAAAGTACCGCCGACAGATAACATCCAACCTAACAGGGGAATGATCATGACCAAAACATCCATTCTATGTATGACCGTCGCAGCCTCGGCTTTGTTCGCGAACGCCGCACTCGCAGAAACAGAACTGACTGTTTACACGTCCGTCGAGGCCGAAGACCTTGCCCGCTATGCCGAAACATTTAACCAAGATCATCCGGATATCAAAATCAACTGGGTGCGCGATTCTACCGGAGTCATCACAGCCAAGCTTTTGGCCGAGAAGAATAATCCGCAGGCCGATGTGGTCTGGGGGCTTGCCGCGACCTCGCTATTGGTGCTGAAGGCCGAAGATATGCTGGCGCCTTATGCGCCGGCAGGGCTGGACAAGTTGTCCGCCAATTTCAAAGACAGCGACACCCCGCCTTCTTGGGTGGGCATGGACGCTTGGGTTGCCGCGATCTGTTACAACACAGTCGAAGGCGGCAAGCTGGGCATGACCGCGCCAACCAGCTGGATGGACCTAACCAAACCGGAGTATGCGGGCCACGTTGTCATGCCGAACCCGGCCTCTTCGGGCACGGGCTTTCTGGATGTTTCGTCCTGGCTCCAGATCTTTGGTGAGGACAAAGGTTGGGAGTATATGGATGGTCTGCACGCCAATATCGCGGCCTATACCCATTCCGGCTCTAAGCCATGCAAAATGGCAGCTGCAGGTGAAACGGTAATTGGTGTGTCTTTTGCCTTCCGCGGTGCGAAGTCCAAAGCCGAAGGCGCGCCAATTGACATTATTGTTCCGTCAGAGGGCGTTGGCTGGGATATGGAAGCGACCGCGATCATTGCGGGTACTGCCGAAGAAGAAGCTGCCAAAACTTTGCTGGATTGGACCATCACACCCAAGGCGATGGAAATGTATAATGTCGGCTATGCCGTGGTGGGCATTCCTGGCATCGCCAAACCAGTGGAGCACTTCCCAGAAGGGATTACCGAAGCGATGATCGACAACGACTTCGAGTGGGCTGCAAACAACCGTACCAAAATCCTTGAAGAATGGACCAAGCGGTACGACACCAAGTCCGAACCCAAGGGCTGATTACAATCGATTGATTCCGAAACATTGGGGTGCCGCGGCGCGGCACTCCATCTTTTGCCTTCATTAGAAAGCCAATCATGTCAAACAAGCCCGAATCTTACCTGCAAATTAAAGAATTATGGAAAGCATTCGGTGAGTTTGTGGCCCTAAAGGACATCAATCTCGACATCGGCAAGGGCGAGTTCATCTGTTTCCTTGGCCCCTCGGGTTGCGGTAAGACGACGCTTTTGCGCGCAGTAGCGGGGCTAGACCCGCAAACACGCGGTCAAATCTTCCAAGGTGGGCAGGATGTCTCGAACTTGCCCACGTCCAAGCGCGACTACGGGATCGTGTTTCAATCCTACGCGCTTTTTCCAAACCTTACAGTCGCGCGCAACGTCGCTTTTGGACTGGAAAACACTGGCCGCCCAAAGGCGGACATTAAGGCCCGCGTTGCTGAATTGCTGGCGCTGGTTGGATTGCCCGAACAGGCCGAAAAATATCCGGCCCAACTGTCGGGTGGTCAACAACAGCGCATCGCCCTTGCGCGCGCCCTTGCCATTAATCCGGGCTTGCTCCTGCTCGACGAGCCACTTTCGGCACTCGATGCAAAAGTTCGCGTACATTTACGCCATGAAATCAAAGAATTGCAGCGAAAGCTCGGCGTGACGACGATCATGGTCACACATGACCAAGAAGAGGCGCTTTCGATGGCAGATCGTATCGTGGTGATGAACCACGGGACTGTCGAACAGATTGGCACGCCAACCGAGATCTACCGTGCCCCCGCATCACTTTTCGTTGCCGATTTCATTGGCGAAACCAACAAGGTTGCCACGACATATCAGAACGGGCGAGTCACGCTTGGCTCGGTTTCGCTGACGACCAAAATGCAAGGCGTGGCGGAAGGGGCTGCCGTGACAGTGGCGGTGCGGCCAGAAGATGTTGTGCCGCATCTGTCCACAGCGGCCGCGGCGGGCGCTGCAAACCTGTTGCCTGCGCGGCTAATGGATATGGAATTCCTTGGGTCTTATTGGCGCTGTCACTTGCAATCGGACATTTTGGGCGGGCAAGATTTGATCGCCAATTTCTCTATCAATGCAGTGCGGCGATTGGACTTGAAGCCAGGGCTTGAAATGGCCGTGGAATTGCCTGCTGAACGGGTTCTCGTTTTTGCGGAAAGGGCATAAAATGTCAGACACAAATCTTCCCTCCGGACCCAATGTCACGCTGAAGCTTGACCGAGACGGCATCATTAAACGCGCCTTTATGGCCGTGATCGCGCTGTATTTGATCGTGGCGTTGGCCCTACCGCTTTACGCGATGCTGTCGAAAAGTTTTGTGACTTATAGCTTCGATCTTGATCGCTATGAATTTCAAGTCAGCGATGACGCGGGCACCTTCGGCCCGGCGCAATCAGCGGCCGCCATCAATGAACAGTTGGCGGTGTTCAGCGACGGGCAACTGCGCACGTCTTCTGATGGGCGCCTGTCAGCGACGGCGTTATTTCCGGATTTCAGCTTTCGCAGCTCGCTTAAATACCGCATGCGCGGCACCGAAGAGGACGCACCTTATTTGGTTGGGCTTGATCTGCAAAACACGACAGAATGGCAAGAGTATGACAGCAATACCTTCCGTCGTATCAACCTGCGCCCTGTCAAGTCGGTTGGAGTACAGAACTATTTCGAGTATTTTTCGAACCCAGCAATGTTCTCTTCAATCCAGAATTCTGTGTTTATCGCTCTTGTAAGCACTGTGTTGACAGTGGGCGCGGCTTTCGGCTTTGCCTATGCCCTGAACCGCAGCGTGATGCGCTTCAAAGGGTTTTTCAAACTAGTCGCGATGATGCCTATCCTCGTGCCGTCGCTGTTGCCTGGCATTGCGCTGATTTATTTGTTCGGCAATCAGGGGATGTTGAAATCAGTCTTGATGGGACACAGCATCTATGGACCGATCGGGATTGTCATCGGGTCGGTGTTTTTCACCTTTCCGCATGCGATGCTTATCATTTCCACTGCGCTGTCGATTGCAGATCAACGTCAATATGAAGCGGCGGAATCTTTGCGCGCTAGCAGGTGGCGTACTTTCTGGACTGTCACAATTCCTGGGGCGCGATACGGGTTGATCTCTGCCGCCTTCGTTACCTTCACGCTGGTCATTACCGATTTTGGCCTGCCCAAGGTGATCGGTGGCCAATACAATGTGTTGGCGATCGACATCTATAAGCAGGTTATCGGACAACAGAATTTTGAGATGGGCGCAGTGGTCTCGGTGATCTTGCTCATCCCGGCTGTGCTTGCTTTTATTGTCGATAGGCAGGTTCAGAAAAAACAGGTTTCGTTGCTCTCGGCCCGCTCAGTTCCTTATCAGCCGAAGGTCAACAAGCAATTCGACATGCTGTGCCTTTTGTGGTGCGGGGCAATGGCGATGTTCATCGTTGGGCTCATCCTTGTTTGCCAATACGCGGCGCTGGTGCAGTTCTGGCCCTATGACCTCAGCCTGAGCTTGAAGAACTACGATTTCAACCGCACCGATGGTGGAGGATGGGCGGCCTATACCAACTCGATCAAACTTGCGTTGATGACGGCAGTATTCGGCACGGTGATTGTGTTCACCGGTGCCTATATGGTGGAAAAGATTGACGGGCTCAAAGCCGGGCGCGGGGTGTTTCAATTTCTTGCAATGCTGCCGATGGCGGTGCCGGGTATGGTTTTGGGACTGGCTTATATCTTTTTCTTCAACGACCCGGCGAACCCTCTGAACGCGATTTATGGCACTATGACAATCTTGGTCGTCTCAACCGTGACGCACTTTTACACAGTTGGGCACTTAACTGCCCTGACTGCCTTGAAACAGATCGATGGTGAGTTCGAGCCGGTGGCGAGTTCGTTGCGTCAGCCATTCTACCGATTGTTTGTTCGGGTAACCGTGCCTGTCTGCTTGCCAGCAATCTTGGATATTTCGATTTATCTTTTCGTCAATGCAATGACGACGGTGTCTGCGGTGGTGTTCCTGTATTCCACTCATACGGCACTCGCCTCGGTCGCGGTGCTGAACATGGATGATGCGGGCGACATCGCCCCTGCCGCCGCAATGGGGATGATGATTTTTTACACCAATGCCGGGGCACGTCTACTGCATATGCTGGCTTCGCGCAGGATCCTGCGTAAAACGCAAAGCTGGCGCGGTCGATAATTGATGTGAGGTCATGTCAGAGGCAAGAACGGTTTGCGGAAACTTTAGACGATCGTTAGCTGCAAGGCCAAGGGCTGCTTTAATCGTAGCAGCCCTCACAAAAGGCGAGCGTCAACGCACGCCATTGTGCATCAGAGCATTGGTCGGGCTGGGCAAGGAGCCAATAGCTCGCATTGGGTCGAAGGCTTGGTTCTGTCGCAAACTTTTTTGACTTTCGCCGGGTCACGTGATGCGGCAGTAATTTTGTGGCAGAGGTGGCGGACGAGAGGGGCGGAGCGATGGTTGACTTCAAGGGCGTACATTTCCCAAAGGAAGTGATCTTGTATTCCGTTTTCTTCTATCTGCGCTACCCTGGTTCCTACCGCGATCTCGAGGAGATCATGGAGGAGCGTGGCGTTGATGTTGATCATGGGACGCTGAACCGTTGGGTGGTTAAGTTTGCGCCGCTGATGGCGGCACAAGCGCAGTCCCGCAAGAAACCAACCGCCGAATCTTGGCGCATGGACGAAACCTACATCAAG
>NZ_FOCO01000036.1 GCF_900110135.1 Pseudorhodobacter antarcticus
GCGCACCCAAGGCGCGCTCCAGCCCACCGTGGTAAGCGCCTGTTGCTTCATAAACAACGCGTGTTACCGTCGTCTGTGCGCAGAACTTGGAAAGCGCCTTAAATCCTGCAGGGCAATTGCTAAACGACATCATCTTCCCGTCGCTCAGCCGGTGAATGTCTAAAGTGGCTTTGGAAATATCTATACCAATGGTATCATCGGGCATCTTCGTCATATCCTATGCTTGTCCTAGAGGGCTTCGTGCCGCTCTGTATCCGTTCAGGCCTGTGGCGAAGGTGGTGGTTGATCTTACTCTGATACGGTCCTCAAAGACCAAGCTCTAAACGATCCAACCACCACCACAGACAAGCATTTCAAAATGCTTGTCTGTGGCTCTTGTTTCGCACAAAAGCTGGGACCTTCATAAGACAAACTCTGGTTTTGCGGTGCTGGTGAAAGCCATTGAAAGGCTCCTTTTTGGAAAGCGTTATAATTATCTTTCCTCAACATGGCCTATTCTGCTGCGCAGCAAAACCGACAATCCCGCAATGCCGCATTGCAGCAAGTGCATGGCTTCCTTCATAAAACAGGCCACCACCCAAGAGGGCAGGGCCTGTTTCACCATCATCATGCTGTGATCTGCTCGCGCAGAATGGCCGCTGTCATTGAGATCATGAGATAGACGCCGGCAAAAATCAGCGCCGCAACCAAGGTGCTTTCAAACGCGCGCGGATAGGTCGCTTCATCCGGGGGAATTGGTTTGACGGACAGCGACAAATAGCGGGTTTGCCGATTTGCCTCGGACCGTGCGGTTTCCATAGATTGAATGGACTGTGCCAGCATCAATTGGCGGGTCTGCACATCGGCCTGCGCCACCAACAATTCGCTTTGCACTTGGGCCAGTGATTGTGTGCCATCTGCGCTTTGTGTTAGCCTGCCGCGCAGCGATGCGATTTCGCTTTCCAAAGCGGCAATTCGGCGTTCCAACGGGTCCATCCGTGCCGCATTTGGTCGCGCATTGGACTGCATTTGTTGCAGCGACAACCGATCTTGGCTCAAAATGGTTTCCAGTTGTCCAATTTGAGAGGTGATCAGCGTCACCTCCACCTCTGATGATAAAACCTTGAATTTCTCTTGTAATTCAACGACTTTGCGCTGGCTGTCCATCATTTTGACTTCGGCATCTTCAAACCCTTCGCGCGCGCCGGCCATCTGGTCTTCGCGCAAGCGCTGGGTCAAATGATCGACCTGGCCTTCGGCATATTCAATCAACGCATTCGCAAATTCCACCGATTTTTCAGGCGTTGTCGCGATCACTTCCATCTTGATCAGGCCTTCGGTGGGGTCATAAGCGATCTGGAAATTGCGTTTATACAGCTTGTAAGCCGCTTCCAAGGTCGCGTCCGGCTCCAATCGTTGGATCGGGTCAATACCCGGTTCGCTGTAATGGGCGCGAAATTCATGTTCCTCATCCAGCCGTAGCATCGCCTCGCGCGATTGCAAATAGCCTTGCACCGCGATGCTGTCTTGGGATGTGGCCATTGGCGAGCCGGACAAAAGCCCCCCCAAACCGCCGCCGGCCGCTGCCGTCGGGTTTTGCGCTTGCTGAATGACAAATTCGGATTTGGTCGCATAAAGCGGCGTGGCAACCATGTAGTAGTACCAGCCAGTGACAACGGTCGGCAGCAGCACGAAAAACACCAACCGCGCGATCAGCAGACTGGATTTGCGCCGACGCCGCCGCGACAAATCGCGCTGAATTTTCATAATGTCGGCCGCGTGGTTCACCTCTGCCCGCGCTTCGGTCGATGGGACCTGAATGGGCTTTATGGTTTGCGGCAGCTGCACCGTATCGCCTTGCGGCACATTGGTCAGGGCGCGCGATTCGGGCATTTGCACAGGCCGCCCGCCCGATGTCACCAAATCCAGCATGCTGGTGCGTTGGAACGGATCAACCCCAGCCGCGCGCAACACGCGCACCGCATCAAAATCTGATGTGGCGGGAAGCCCGTATTTTTGGGCCAGTTTGCGCGCCATGCGCAATTGCCGGCCAGTCAGGCCTTCTTGCTTGATCTTGTCCATCGTTGCCTCGGACGCGACTTCAGCGGGCGACGACAGATTTGCCGGGTTCGCCGTTGGAAATTTGCCCGGACCAAAGCCGTCATCGGCATTGTCAAACAGCCCCGTTTGCCCTTCCGCAGGGGCTGCGGGAAATTCGGGGCGGCGGGTGCGGAACCGCTTAGCTGTGAGCTTCATAGTCATAAAGACGTTTCGCTTCTTCCAGTGTTTCAAACATGTACAACTGCCCATTGCGCAGCACAGCGGCGGACCGACAGAATTTTTCCAGCGTGGATGCTTGATGTGACACCACAATAATCGTTGCATTTTCAAGTCTTTGGCGCAAAATTGCTCCAGCTTTTTTGTTAAACTCCACATCCCCGGTGGAGGGCATGCCTTCGTCAATCAGATAGAAGTCAAATTCCAGGGCCAACATCAAAGCGAATGAATACCGCGACCGCATGCCCGACGAATAAGTGCCTACAGGCATGTCAAAATATTCGTTAATGCCAGCCAGCCAGCGACAAAAACTTTCCATATAATCAGGGTCCAGCCCGTACAGCCGCGCAATATAACGGCAGTTTTCGGTGCCAGAATGTTTGTTCATCACCCCGCCCATGAACCCCAACGGAAACGAGATGCGCGAGGTGCGAATAATCTCGCCCTCATCCGGTTTTTCAAGGCCAGCCATCATGTTGATGATCGTGGTTTTGCCAGCACCATTGGGCGCCAAAATGCCCAGTGAATTGCCCACCTCAACTTTGAACGATGCCCGGTCAAGGATAACCTTGCGGGTCTTGCCGGTCCAAAAAGATTTACTCACATTCTCGAACGCGATCATCAAACTGCTTTCCGTGGCCGCCTCTTGTTCCCAGTTTATACCAGAAATCGTATTTTTTTGTTAACGATGATGTGCGGTTCCTCCCGCCCATTGAAACGCGGAATACATCCTCATTCTGTCAGCATTATGTCGTTTTTACTTTTGCACAAAAAGACGGATGGCAAAAGGTTAATTGCGGGCACGTTTCCCCCCCATGCGCGGTTTGGGCGGCAGTTTGCGCGCCACGAAAATCAAGACGGGCCCGGCCAGCAGCGTCAGCGCCAATCCCAGCCGCGCCGCCTCTTGCATGGCGCCGCCGGGCAGGGCGGTTTCCAACGACAGCAAGGGCAGGGTGAACCCAATCCCCATCAACCCCGCAACATAACACATATCGCGCAAATCCAGCCGGTTTGGCAAATCGCGCCCCACAGCGCGCAGCACCATAACCACCGCCAACAGCCCCAGCGGTTTGCCCAGCCAAAACGCACCCACCGCCACAACTGTTGTCGGGCCAAATGCGGCAAAATCCACGCCGCCCCGCGTGACCCCAAACAAAAACAAAATCACGATCACCGGACCCATCAACATATGCGACAACCGGTTCAACGGGTCAGTCAAAAACCCTTCGGCTTCGGCAAACAAGCCAAAGCTGCGGGTGCCATGTGGCATCGCAGGCAGCAACGGCAACAGCCCCAAGGCCGGCGGCAAGCCCGAGGCCGACACGCCAATCCACGACAACACCCCCAGCACCACCCACGGCCACAACCGCCCCGTGCGCTGCCGCTTGCGTTCCGTCATGCTTTGGTTTTGCAAAGGCCGTGTAAGCTTGACATAGCCAAAACTGGCAGCGGCCAGGGGCACTATCAACCACAAGGCGCGTAAATTATCTTCAATCGGGGTGGCAAATCCGCTTATGATCAGGCCAATCACCCCATCCAAAATGCACAAAAACAGCAAAACCTGCAGCGCTGGGTGCGCTTTGCCAAAAATCATCCGACCAAACAGAAATGCCAGCACCATATCGCTGCCAAAAGGCATGACCCAGCCGGTCGCGTCCACCGCCTCCTCGGCCGTTTCCAGCCAAACGGTCAACCCTTGCCACACCACCGCCCCGGCCAGCATCGCACCCGCCACCATTGCCAATGGGGCCACGGCCAGCTTGCCATGCAACCCGCCATGCTCCAGCACCACCGCCTCCCAAATTTCTTTGGCAATCAGCAGCACGAACACAGGCATCAGCAGGCTGGATACCACGCTCGCAAACGTGAACCCCGGATAAAACAGCCGCAATCGGTGCAAGGGGTCGCTGTCAAACGGCAGCCATTCGATCGCATCGTAATAGGTGGATGGTGCAAAGGTCACGGCCAGCGTGGCAATCGCGGCCCCGATCAACAAAGCATAGGCATAGCGGGACAGATAGGGGGATGCGGGGGTCACGGGGCGGCAGCCTTGTGAATGAGGGCAGTAGCGCCCTCCATAGGCCCGCGCGGGGCGCGCCGCAATTGGGGCTGCACAAAAGGCTGGGGGGTGTGCCACGCTTGCATCTTGCCCCCGCCTTCGCATCTCATTAGGCCAGCCTATAGGCAACACAGGACACCCATCATGAACACCGCAAGCCCCCTAGACCCGGCCCATACCGCCATGATGGACGCCCCCGAGGATGAGGCGGCGCGCCTGCGTTATTACGCGCAACTGGCCGATGGGATGCTATATCTGATGCTGGAGGAGGAGGCAGCGGGCGGCGATGTGCGCCCCGTTGTGGTGGACCTTGATGAAGGGTCGGTTGTGCTGGCCTATGACACCGAGGATCGCTTGGCCGCTGCGTCCGATGGGCCTGTCCCCTATGCCGAATTGCCGGGCCGGGTGATTGCGGCGCAACTGGCAGGGCAGGGCGTGGCGCTGGGGGTCAATCTGGGTGTGGGGCAGGGCGAATTTCTGGTCGCCCCGGATGCGTTGATCTGGCTGTCGCAAACCCTGTCGCACGCGCCCACCGATGTGACCGCGCGGCCCGTGTCGTTTGAGGCCCCGCGCGGCTTGCCCACCGCCCTTCTGACAGCGCTTGACGCAAAACTGCACCGCGCAGGCGGGTTGGCACAGGCTGCGTTTCTTGCTGCGGTAAAATACGATGATGGTCGCAGCGGCCACATGCTGGCCTTCATCGGCGCTGCATCGGGGGCCGAGGCCGCCCTGACCCGCGCCGCCAGCGAGGCGCTGACCTTTTCAGGCGTCGAGGCGGGCGAAATGGACGTGACCTTTATGGCCCCGGATGCGGCCATCGCCGCCCGCATTGCTCGCGTGGGCCATCACTTTGATCTGCCGCAACCAGCGGCCGTTGATCCGGTGGTTCCCGGCGCACGCCCCGGCATGGACCCCACAAAACCACCCAAATTGCGTTAAGCGTTTGAGGTATCATTGTACCTATTTTTCAAACCATTGTTTTACTTACATAAATTAGCCATAGCGCCGCTTGACGCTGCACCATTCTTCACCGATACACAGCTCACCAACGACACCGGGGCCATGCCCCCGCAACACTTAAAGGGTGTACGATGAAAACCTTTACCGCAACGCCTGCGGATATTACAAAGAAATGGATCCTGATCGATGCCGAAGGTATCGTTTTGGGCCGTTTGGCCACCATCGTGGCAAGTATCCTGCGCGGCAAGAACAAACCAACTTTCACACCGCATATGGACATGGGTGACAACGTCATCGTAATCAATGCGGACAAAATCCAGATGACCGGCAACAAGCGCGCGGACAAACGGTATTACTGGCACACTGGCCACCCGGGCGGCATCAAGTTCCGCACCGCGGCCCAAGTGCTGGACGGTGCCCACCCAGAGCGTGTTGTGATCAAAGCGGTTGAACGCATGATCACCCGCAACTCTCTTGGCGCACAGCAGATGACAAATCTGCGCGTTTATGCATCCCCAGATCACCCGCATGAGGCGCAAAGCCCAACCGTTCTCGACCTTGCGGCGATGAACCCCAAGAACACGCGGAGCGCTTGATCATGTCTGATATCAAATCCCTCGACGATCTGAAAGCCGCTGTGGCCGATACACCTGCCGCCGCCGTCAAAGCCGCCATCGTGCGTGAACCCATGCGCGACAAGCTCGGCCGCGCCTATGCAACCGGTAAGCGTAAGAATGCGGTCGCCCGCGTCTGGATCAAGCCGGGCACTGGCAAGGTTGTGGTCAATGGCAAAACGATGGCCGAATATTTCGCCCGTCCCGTGTTGCAGATGATCCTTGCGCAGCCGTTCACCGTTGCTGGCGTTGAAGGCCAGTTTGACGTGATGGCAACTGTTGCTGGCGGCGGTCTGTCTGGCCAAGCTGGTGCCGTAAAGCATGGCGTGTCCAAAGCACTGCAGCTGTACGATCCAACCTTGCGCGCTGCATTGAAGGCCGCAGGCTTCCTGACCCGCGACAGCCGCGTTGTGGAACGTAAGAAATACGGCAAAGCCAAAGCGCGTAAGAGCTTCCAGTTCTCTAAGCGCTAACTACGAACGAGCAAATTGTTCAACAATTACAAAGGGCTGCATATTTTGCAGCCCTTTTTTCATGCATAGCAGATTTGTAGCAGCTTACTGATTTCATTGACGTATTGATTTAGCGGATTTAGCATAACGACTGCATTTACAGCATGTCTTAAGCTAGGATTATTCAAGTATGGCAGTAGTTTACGTTCTAACAAATCCAGCTTTTGAAAATTATGTGAAGGTTGGAAAGACAACTAATTTGGTGCAGCGGCTACGTCAGTTAGACAACACAAGCGTGCCATTGCCATTTCGCTGTGTGTACGCAGTCGAGGTGGATGATGATTCAGAAGTTGAGCGGCTTGTGCACCAAGCGTTTGCAGATCACAGAACAAGAACCACGCGAGAGTTTTTTGAAATTGACCCACAGCGTGTAATAGCTGCACTCAAGCTTACGCGCGGACGAGATGTGACGCCGAAAGGGGATATTGCGGAAGATGAAGAAGGCGTGAAAGCGCTTGAAAAAGCAACGCGGAAGCCCCGAAAAATATACAAACTCTCCGACGCTGGTCTGAAAGTTGGAGACATAATCAACTATGCAAACAATAGCCAAATTTGTGCGCAGGTAATCAACGAAAAGAAAATATTTTTCGAAGGGCAAGAGACAAGCCTAAGCAAGTCGGCACTGACACTGCTGCAACGAGACGGCTATACATGGCAAACTGTAAATGGTTGGCAGTATTGGACATATGAAGGTGAAACGATTGCTGAGCGTTTGGAGCGAGTGCTTGAGGATTCAGAGGCAAACGAGGCTGGGGACGAAGAGTAAGAAGCTGTGGCATTTTACGAGAACAAGCGGGAACACTACGGCGGCGCACTTGTGCTGTTTCAACGCAATCTTGCTGTAGCTGTTCCCAACTCAAAATCTCACCGTCTGCAAACTTGGTACATGCGTTTGAAGATTGGTGGGCGCAAAGGCTACGTAACACGCAGCACAAAGATTACGATTTACGAAGATGCATACGAGTTTGCGAAGAGCGAGTTGCTACGGCTGCAACAGGCTGCGCGGCTTGGTCACAGCTTGGACGAATACACTTTTGAGAAGCACTGGAACGACTGGTACGAACGCAATTTGCGCAACGGTACGTGGAAAACGGATCGGGCGCGTTGGCACAAAATGTATTTCAATCGCTACTTCAAAGACTATTTTTCGAATGCTGACAAAAGTTCAATGCTGCTAAACGACATAACTGCACAGTATGCGGCTGGGTATTGGGATTGGCGCAAAAGCTATTGGAGCACTGCAAAAGCTGTAAAGCTGCAAAGCTACAATCCAAAACGACGAAGTGCGAAAACACTGGGAACTGCAAACGCAAAGAAAACGCCCGCTTTGAAAACGTTGCAGATGGAACAAAGTGCGCTGAATCAGATTTTCTATGATGCAATGGAACGCGGGCGCATGCAGCAAATCGTAAAGATGCGTGTTGCGGTAAATGGACAAACACAAAACAGGCGTGCTGGCTTTGATACAGCGAGCGAGTACTTGGTGCTGGTGCGAAACTTGCGCAGCTACAGAGACTGCGTTGGACGCTTTGCTAGCGAGGGATTGAACGCATGGCACAAATTACATCGTGCGCAGCTATCCTATTTTGTCATGTTCTTGCTGCACAGTGGTTTGCGCGTTGGTGAAGCGCGGGAAATGCGTTGGAGCGACATAAAATTTGATATTGAAGTTGAAGGTGAAGAAGAACGCATTGCGGAAGTGCGGGTGAGCAAGGCGACGAAAAAAGGGCAAGCGCGATTTGTCCAAGCACAGACGGGCGCAAATAATGCACTTAAAGAATGGCGGAAAATTTCACCACATAAGTTAAGTAGCGACTTGGTTTGGTTTGGACAGAAAACAGACGCTGAAGGTAAAGCGACACAAATTAGCGACCTAAACAAAAGCTTTCAGCAGTATTTGCGGGCGATTGCGTTTGACGGCAGGCAACACGGCTTGCTGAACGACAGGGATGGCGACAGGCGCAGTTTGTATAGCTTGCGGCACACATATGCTACGCTGCGCTTAGAGAAGGGCGACGTGAGCGTGTACGACTTGAGCATCAACATGGGCTGCAAAGTAAAGCAGATTGAAACGCACTATAGCCATGTTGTGTCAAAACAACGAAGGCAGCAGATTACGCGCACGAACAGGAAAAAGGTTGCAGTTGATACGGGGCAGGGCGCTATGATGCAGAATGATGCGTTTATGGCTGAGGCGTTGCGTCGTTACAAAATGGGTGAGTTGAGCGATGAGGCATTTTTAGCGATTGCTAAGGGGCAAGCACGTTAGGCGCATGTTTGTAAAGTTCAATGGCACTGTGAGCAGTTGAATCAACATAAAATTGTATATGGAAACCGTAAGATTTCTATTTTTTAGACCATGGGGTATTGAAAAAACCGGATATGATTTGTATCGCTAGAATTAAAAATCACTATCTGATTAAATTAATTTCGCGTCGTTTTAAGCGTTTTCACTTGTCTAACCTAACCCCAATGTTTGACGCAAATATTGCGTGCCAATTGCCACAAATACGCCAAGTAAAACATAGACAGCTCTTTCTTCCCATTTGCGTGCGTACTCGTCTAAGTGTAGCTGTCCTTTTGCCTTTATAAACACTTTTTCGTCTTTTGCATTCAATGAGCCTTCGCTTGTTATCCCATTATATTCTACGATACCGTTTTCATTTTTTGGCAAGCGTAACATGTGCAACGTAATCGCCAAACTGTATTCGCGCATTCTTTCAGCACCTAAGATTTGACCTGGCGTAAAAGTTAAACCCAAAAAACCTTCCTCAATCAACAAAGACAAAGGGTACAAGTCAGTATGTGAATTTTCATTCGTGCTTAGCCTACTAATTGCTTCTTCAACGCTCAGTTCGCCATCCTTTGCCACCGCTTTCAAAATGTGTCTAAATTTCTTCTTCATTTTTCAACCTTTGTTATTTTTAAAATCGTCAGCAACTGCCTATCCAAAAAGCTCAATCGCATTACGCAACTTGCTTTCGTTGTAGTCAATATATCGCTGCGTTGTGCTGATGTCCTTATGCCGTGCCAGCGCTTGTATGACACGCACATTTACGCCCTTGTCTGCAAGTTCTGTCAAAAACTGTCGTCTGCCGCTGTGTGAGCTTGCACCTTTAATGCCAGCAAGCGCGTAAAAGCGTGCAAATAAGTTTACAATTGTCTGCGCACTAAACCCGCCGCGCTTTGCACTGAAAAATAGTGCTGCGTTTGGCTTGATTGTGTGGAGTGGATATGCAGCTGCATATGCAAGCAGCGCTTTTTCCAACCGCTTGCTCACCAGCACCGTGTTTGCCTCGTCGCCCTTCGTCTGTGCTGCTGCCAAATACACCGTGTCGCGCACTGCGCCGTTCGCATCAAACACGTCACCCACTTTCAGTCCTGCAATCTCACATGCGCGTAAACCTGCGAAAAAGCTAATGGCAAATATTGCACGGTTTCTTGCGCTGTAGCGGTGAGCATCAATAAGCGCGTTAACACGCTTTTGTTCCGGCTGCGTCAGTAGCTTTGCTTGTTTCATATCTCACCTAAAATGTGTGTTTATGTCTTAATTCATTGTAATGTCACACATTTTGGAAAACGACCTGAAAAGGCAATTAGGCTAACTCATTGTAATCAAATGCGGTTTAGTGAAGATGTTAGATATTACTGAATTTCTAACATTTCATCGCCTCAACACCTTAAGTAGTAGCAACTTTGGGTTTGCGCTTGCGCTTGATTGCACTGCGCATCTCAGTTGCAGTAAAACCGTGCAATTTGCATTTTGCCAACACATCCTTTAAGTCCGCAGCACGTTGATTTTTGAGCGCTTCTTTTATTTGTACGTCCATTTCGTCGCGCTGCTTGATCAAGTCTTCTACATTTGTCATTTTTGTCTGTCCCTATAAATGCATTTGGGTCAAATCTTCAGCTAAATTTGTGTAATGTCAAGTCTGTGCTCAGGCATGTCTAACGCCCTAAACGCGTCGATTTCTGCGACTTTGTGTTTGCGCAGCAAGTAATCGCTCAGCAATTGCTCAAGCTCTTCTAGCCCGCGCTTTCCTGCTGTGTCTTCTCGCTCAGCCAATCTCTGCCGCGTTCGCGCCAAGCAGTTTATTGCAGCGTCTAAGCTAAAGTCCTGTCCTGCGTGTTTTTGCCATGCAAACCAGTTCCGGTTCTTACTGCACCAATCTTTGCTAAGCTCTTCTGCTGTTTCAATTTCTTCAATCTCAATCAGCTTCATGTATGTGTAGTTCAATAATTTCATCTATCTTACTCCTGTTCGAAAATTTCGTTTTTTCGTTTTGTATTTGGGAATTTGGCAAAAACTAAGGATTAGCTGCAAACGTGCGTTTGCAACCTCCAGCGTCTCCGCCATTCACACATCAGTCAGCATCGCCGTTTTTCAGTATGTTGCAGTCTGTGCTGCTATTTTCTTCCTGCGTTCAGCAATAGCTACTCGCAAAAGTGCACTTTCTTTAATGCACTCGTTCTGTGCTTGCATTTTGAGCAAACAACGTAGCTTTTGGATTGGCTTAATTTTTGGATGGCACTGCGACATATACGTTGCTTGTAAGCAAAGTGTGTCACTTCCAATCTTCCAAAACTCGTGCAGTCCATAGCCACTTGTGTTCGCTGCACTTCGCGCTCGCTCAATTATCGTATGCTCATATCCCATAGTAAAGCTGCTAGCTTTGTCCCACTTGCACTTAGCTGCCTCGCAAAATTGTTCCGCGTTAGCGCAAGGTTGCGCAACAAAATGGTAGTGTAAATTGCTACCACTACTTCCCACCTGCTTAAAAACAACACGCTCAATTCTATGTCCTGCATCAACTAAATTGCGCCCCAAATATGCCCTATCCAAGCTGTTAAAAAACTTGCGCACAATAGCCTCTGCTTTGTGCTCACTTATGCTGTGCCCGTCTGTAAACTTCAGCGTGCCAAAAACTGTCCATTCCGTTGCTGCAAGCCAGCCCGCTAATTCGTCGTGTTGTTTGTTAAGTTCTACGTAATTCATTTTTGCTCGTCGTTTGTACTGGCTTGATGGGTGCTTGAGGACTTACTGCGTTTGACTTGCGTATCAGTTTCGCGCGTGCTTTTTCAGTGTTCGTTCGCGTTTCTGTGCCAGTTTTTGTAGTGCCACCCAGTTCGGTCAGGCTATGTCTTCTTCCGCTGCTATCCCGCAGCATTTTTCGCAATAGCTCTGCAACCAAATTCAAAGCCGCAGCCTGTCCATCATTGTCCATCTGCCTATATTCGTTGTACGCTTTCTGCACATGTAGTCTAAAGTTTTTGCCATTTTCCATATTTGTCTCCCAAACTATTTATGCTTTGGAAGCAAAGGCTGATAATGTGGTGCGATGAAATGAGGGTGGGTGGGATGACAGCAGACTTTAAACGCGTTGAAAAACTGACAGTTGTGTTGAAGCGACTTAGAGACGGAGAAAACGTGCAAAATCGGCAATTGCGCACTTTGCTGGGCGTAGATGGATATGCACGGTTTGTGGACGACTGGCGTGTGCAGCAAGAAATACGTAAGGACTTGAAGAACAAACCGGACATAATTGTTGAGTATGAAAAACATCTGAAGCAGGCAGTATTTACTTACAGCAAAGCGGAATCAGCTAGCAGGCGGGGAAGGAAAGTAACTGCGAAGAAATTGTTTGCTGCTGCTGACACGCAATTTGAGCGCTTGGTTGAGTTTTTGAGCGATCATATAAAAGGCGATGGTACGCTTGAAATGTGGTTTGACAGAAGCGTGCATTTTGACGCAAATAACTCACCAAGCTCCAGCGCTGATGATTTTCCATGTGTTGTTACTTCGCGCAGTTTGCGCAACATAGGTGGCAGTTTTCTTGCAGTAAAGCGCACAATCAACGAAGTAAAAATAGATGTCGTTGAGCAAGAGATTTATAGATTAACGCACGATCAAGTAGACGAACTTGCGTTGCTTGCTGCGCGAAAAATTGCGTTGCGTATGCTTTAAAAGCATTGAATGATTGACGGCTAAATCGGATAAAATAGATTAGATTTTTGTTTGGGTTTCAACGCCTAGTTGAACGACAGTGGCAACTGTAGTTTGATTTATATTGCGTGAAGTACAGAAAATACTTTTGAACCATTCAGTAACTGGCTTTGCACCTTTACTTGAATTACAGCTACAGCAGCACAGCGCGATATTTTCTCGTGTTACGATTTTTGCGTCGTTTATTATATGCTCCCAACTTGCTGTAGTTTTTCTGCAAAGGCTTTTGTGCGTAAAGTTGACGCCACAGTAAACACACTTTGTGTCGCGCGCTCTAACTTCTTGTTCGAGCCATTTTGGTATGTTCCAGCTGTTTGTCATTCCATCCTTACCTCATCGTTAGTTTGGCAAAGCATATTATTGACGCTTGCATCAAAGCAAGTGAAGCTTGCTTCACTACAACTACAAGAACTTCATCAACGGTCTGTTTTTGATCGTATTTTTGACTATAGGCAGCAAACTTGTGTTTGAAACACAAGGAGCAAAATCATGTCTGCATTGTCCAAACTAACCATCAAATCCGTAACCCGCACCAGCAAGCAAGACCCAATGCGACAACGCAGGCAAAAGCTAATGGCTGGCATTGAGGAACAGCTGAAAGCGGCTGCAGCGGCAGTGAACGGAGAAAGCTATGAAGTAAGACGCAAAACGTGGGCGAGGAACAAAGACGGCGAAAAGGTACTGACAGAGCGAATGCGCAAGGTACGTGCGTGGTTTTTTGAACAGGACGGCGGTTGGTATGTGCAGTGCAAGTATGGAAGCAAAGCGCTGGTGCTTGGCAAGGGTGGCAACGCAGTGTTTGTGAAAGCGTTGGCTGACGTTGAAGGCGCATTGCAGGCTTTGTATGCAGCAGCGGCTGGTGGTGAGCTTGACGAAGCTATTGAAAATATGATGAAATCCAAAAGGACAACTGAATTCGAAAGCAAGCGCAGTGAGCGTAAAGCGGTAGCAGTTAGTTAGCAGGATTTTTTGCTTCATTGTAACATGTTGAGAAATATATGTTTTTCTATCCATCCGAATAGCTAAGCGTTGATCTTTCAACCGCGAGCAAAAAACAACAAAAAGCGCAGTTTTTACTGCGCTTTTTCTTTGCTCAATGCGCATCGTGTGATGGGTGTTGGTTTGGGAAATGCTGCCTGATTTGCGCTGCTGGTTTGACAAACATTCTGCGAAACAGAAAAAACCCCGTATGCGGTCCGGCATGCAAGGCTAATGGTTTTTCGATCGCGCAGCGGTATCTTAATGCGGCAGGTGTCGGTTTGCTCAGTCGACCCAAAAGGCCTTGCGCCCCTCGGCATGGGCCACACAACCCGCCAGCCCCACATCCGCCAGTAAATGCGCATCCAACCGCGTCAAGGCACGGCGGGTGGCTTGGCGTTGTTCCCATTTCAACACGACCATCGCGATCGCGAAAACAACAGCGGCCAAAGGGGGCAGGCTATTTTGTGCGGTAAGCGTTTGATATGTCATGGGTCGCCTCATTTGTAATGGTACAATCTGCATTGACTGTAGGGTTACAATGTCGCACAATGTTAAAAATTGCGCCAGAGGAACATTGTGACCAATACAACTTGGCTCCCAGACTTGACACAATTCCCCGGCCCCAAATATTTGG
Source organism: Pseudorhodobacter antarcticus (assembly GCF_900110135.1). Taxonomy (GTDB): domain Bacteria; phylum Pseudomonadota; class Alphaproteobacteria; order Rhodobacterales; family Rhodobacteraceae; genus Pseudorhodobacter; species Pseudorhodobacter antarcticus. The sequence continues at coordinate 14,021 of NZ_FOCO01000036.1, forward strand.
CGCTGGTGCGCGCGCTGCGCGAGGCGGTTCGCATTGGCACGTTGCCCCCCGACAGACAACTGCCAACCGTGCGCGAATTGGCCTGGCAACTTAAGGTGACCCCCGGCACCGTGTCGCGCGCCTATCAACTTGCCACCCAAGAAGGGCTTTTGGCCGCCACCGTTGGGCGCGGCACCTTCGTTGCCTCTGCCACCCCGCGTTTTGGCCCCACCCAAAGCTTTTATGCCGAACGCGATCCCGCCTATCTGGCTGGGCGCATCGACATGCGATCACCGCGCATGCCGGATGTGGGGCAGGGTGCCGCCTTTACCGCCGCGATGGCCGACATAACCGAACAGGTCGCCACCGATTGGCTTGATTACCCCAGCCAGCGCGCCGAGGAACCTTTGCGCCACGCGGTCGTCGATTGGTTGCAAGGCCGCGTTTTTGGCCCCGTTAGCGCCGATGATATCGCGCTGTGCTATGGCGGGCAAAGTGCGGTGAACCTGATTTTTCAATGCTGCCTGCGCGGTGACCGCCCGATGGTGTTGATCGAAGATCTGGCCTACGCTGGTTTTCGCCATGCCGCCCGCCTGTCGCGCGCCGATGTTCAAGCGCTGGAGGTGGACGCAGATGGCCTGCGCCCCGACGCGCTAGAGGCAGCCTGCCGTCGTCACAGCCCCCAAATTCTGTGCCTGACGGTAGAGGCGCAAAACCCCACGACCGTGCGCATGCCATTGTCACGCCGCCAAGAAATCGCAGATATGGCGAGGGCTTACGATATCCAGATTATAGAGGATGATTGTTATTCCATCGCTCACAGCGACATTCCGTCCTTGCGCGCGCTGGCCCCCGACCGCACTTGGTATGTCGGCAGCCTTTCCAAAAGCATCTCAGCGGCGCTGCGCCTTGGCTATGTGGTCTGCCCCAGCGGCATGGGCCAGGCCGGGCGTTTGACCGCACAACACAGCTTTTTCGGCCTTGCCCGCCCGGTGTCCGATCTGTGCCTGCAGCTGTTGGACAGCGGGGCCGCGGCCAGTTTGCGCGCGGCCGTGCAGGACGGATTTTCGGACCGGCTAGAGGCGGTTGTTAACGTGTTGGGCCGCTTTGATCTGTCGTGGCAGCCCGGACTGCCCTTTGTCTGGCTGCGTTTGCCGTCGGGATGGCGCGCGTCGATTTTCGCTCGGATGGCCGAAAACGAAGGGGTCTTGCTGCGCTCCGCTGATGAATTTGCGTTGATCCACGGTCGCGCGCCCAATGCCGTGCGTTTGGCCATCCCCGGCAACCACAGCCGCGCGCAAATTGAAGAGGCGTGCCGCCGCCTGGCCCGCTTGCTCGACAGCCCACCAGCCGAACTTTCCGTCTGACACTGTGGCAAGCAGCAACACTGTGGCAAAGTTGAAACGCCGCCACCACCCAGATTGCTTTATTGTTTCCATATGCTTGACGAACGCGCGCGCCGCGCTCATTTGTTGCGTAATTGAGGCAGTACAATAAAAAAGAGACCCAAAATGGGATACCAAACTGGCTTTCACGCGCCCCACGGCGGCGCAGATTTTCTTGGCTTTCGCAAAGCACGCAACGGCAGCACCGAAGTTATCTATGATGACGGCGTCAGCCGCCGCATGATCTGGCGTGTTGCGGGTGCGCAAGTGAACGAGGCGCATCTGGCCGATGCCTTGCGCAATGCGGTTTCGGCGCTGCGGGTCGTCCCTGCGCTGATCGCCGAAGTGGGCAAGCGCGCCATCGCATTAGAGCGGATCACCGTCTGACATCTTTGCTAACTCCGCCCTTTTCACGGCTGCAAAGCTGTGCCACAAATTGTGGAACGGAATGGGCGGGGTAAATAATGGGGCAATCGCGTTGGGCCAAGCTGCGCCAGACTGAGGGCGCCAACGGTTTGCTGATGATCAGTCCCCCGGCAGTTTACGCTATTTTACTGCTGGCGGCCCCGCTTGGCACCATCATCCTTTATAGCTTTCTGACCGATGGCTATCTTGAAATTATTCGCACCTTCACCTTCGCCAATTACATCGAGGCGTGGACGAATGATCTGTATCGCTCCGTGATGGTCCGTTCGCTGGGTGTGGCCATGACCGTTACCGCAGTGACGGTGTTTTTGGCCTTTCCCATCGCCTATTTCGTTAGCTTTCACGTCGCCCCATCAAAAAAATCGCTGTGGTTGTTTTTGATCACGATTCCCTTTTGGACCAGCTATCTGATCCGGGTATTTTTGTGGAAGGTGATCTTGGGCTATAATGGCGTTGTCAACTCGGGCCTGATCGGCATCGGGGTGATTGATCAACCGCTGGATTTCATCCTGTATAATGTCAATTCGGTTGTGATCACGCTGGCCCATGCCTACGCACCTTTCGCCATTTTGCCAATTTTTGTGGCGCTGGAAAAAATTGACCGCAGCCTGTTGGAGGCGGGGCAGGATTTGGGTGAAAGCAAGTTCATGACCTTTCTGCGCGTGACCCTGCCCTTGGCGATGCCGGGCGTGATTGCATCCGTTTTGATCGTGTTCATCCCCACAATTGGCGATTATGTGACCCCGCAATTGGTGGGTGGACCGGAAGGGCGGATGGTCGCAAACTTGATTCAATTGCAATATCTAAAGCTGGACAATTACCCGATGGGGTCCGCGATTGCAGTGTCGGCTATGGTGATTGTAACAATTGTCAGCCTGATTTTTGTTGGTCTGAACAGGCGTTATCTGCGAGGGGGCAAGCGATGAAGGGCGGCTGGTTCAAAGTCTATGCCATCGGATATCTGGTGTTTCTTTATGCGCCGATCATCCTGTTGCCGATGTTCGCTTTCAACGACGCCACCATCATCGCGTTCCCCCTGACCGGCTTTTCGACCCGCTGGTTTGAGGAGATGCTGGACAAGCCGGCGCTGACGATCGCAGTGAAAAACTCTTTGTTCATTGCGGTCACGGCGTCCATCTTGTCCACCACGCTTGGCATTTTCGCCGCCCGCGCCTCCACCCGCTATCAGTTTCCAATGAAGGCGGGGTTGATGGGGTTGATAATGCTGCCCTTGGTGCTGCCCGAAATTATCGTGGCAGTGTCTTTGCTGGTGGTTTTGTTGGGCCTTGGGGTCAGCCTGTCGCTGTGGACCGTGATCTTGGGGCATGTGTTGATTTGCACGCCGTTTTGCATCGCAATCCTGTCATCCGCCTTTCAATCCCTGGACCAAAGTCTGGAGGAAGCTGCCTATGATCTGGGCGAAACCGCCGCCAGCACGTTCCGCCTGATCATCCTGCCTTTAGTGATGCCGGGCATCATTTCCAGCCTGCTGATTTCCTTCACCATCAGCTTGGATGAATTCATCATCGCGTTCTTCCTTGCGGGCACCGAGCCGACGCTGCCGGTCTATATCTTTTCGCAGTTCCGCTTTCCGCAGGCGGTTCCGGTGATTATGGCGCTGGGGACGGTGCTGGTTGTGTTGTCGATTGTCTTGCTGACCATTGCTGAATATTTCCGCCGCCGTGGCATCGCGAAATCGGGCGGAAAAGATACCGGAGGCTTCCTGTGACCGAGAAACCCACCATGATCGCGTTTCAGGACGTGCATAAATATTACGGCGACTATCATGCTTTGCGGGGCATCACGGCGACGATCCGCGCCGGGGAATTCTTTTCGCTGCTGGGGCCGTCGGGCTGCGGTAAGACCACGCTTTTGCGCACGATTGCGGGGTTTGAGGGGATATCGTCCGGCGCTGTGATGATTGATGAGCGCAATATGGCGGGGGTGCCTGCCAACCAGCGGCCCACGAATATGGTGTTCCAATCCTATGCGATTTTCCCGCATTTGACGGTTGGGGAAAATGTGGGTTTTGGTCTGCGCCGGGCGGGCCTGTCCAAGCCGGAACTGGCGACCCGTGTGGGTGAGGCGTTGGAGATGGTGGGCCTGAAAGGGTATGGCGACCGGGCAGCCCATGCGCTGTCTGGGGGGCAGCGGCAGCGGGTGGCGCTGGCCCGTGCGTTGATTTTGAAACCCAAGGTTTTGTTGCTGGATGAGCCGTTGTCGGCGCTGGACAAAAAGATGCGCGAGCAGATGCAGGTCGAATTGATCCGGTTGCAGCGGCAGGTGGGCATCACGTTCATTTTGGTCACGCATGATCAGGAAGAAGCGTTGGTGATGTCGGACCGGATTGCTGTGATGTTTGAAGGGGAAATCACGCAGCTGGCGGACCCCGAAACGCTGTATCGGCGGCCAAACAGCCGGAAAGTTGCGAATTTTATTGGCACGATGAATTTCCTGCCTGCGATGATTTTGGCCGAAGGGGCGGGCAAAATTGAAGTGGAGGCGAAAGGGTTTGGCAAGCTGACGCTGGACGCCGAGCAAGCGCCGGGCGGTGGGCAAGCCTCGGCTGAGGGGGCGGCGATTGGGTTTCGGCCGGAAACGCTGACGATTTTGTTTGACGGGCAAACGGCCAGCGATCGTGAGACGATGGCGGTGATTGAGGAGGTCGTTTATTTCGGGGATATGACCTATTATGACGTGAAATTGGACGGCTGTGACGCGCCGGTTCGGATTTCGATGCGCAACGTTTTTGGCCGTCCGGTGCTGGATATTGGAACGCGGACGCGGGTGGCGTGGTCGCCGGGGGCGTTGGTGTTGTTCCGCTGAAAAATCGCGCGCGATGCGCGATGTAAGGCATTGATTTTGCTGTTGATTGGTTTTTTTATTAACTGAATTTTAAGGGGTTCGCACCTGGGGATCGCGCTTTTTGCCGCGGGCGGATAGGTATTTGGACCAAGCCGAAACGGGGGTGCTAATGGCGGTGGGGAGCTTAGCGGTCGGGGGGCAGAAGGCCCAGACCGCGCAGGTAGATACCGATGCCCGATTCCAAAAGCGCGTCGGGCGGATAGGGGCTTTTGGCCCCCGGGGCACCGCGCGCGAAAAGTTCGACCACGCCGTGGCTGAGCGCCCAGATATGCGCCGAAACCATTGAGGCGGGGGGGCGTTTTTCGGGGGGGAGTTGGTCCAGCACCTTGACGGCGGCCTTTTCCAGAACTGCGCGGGCCTTGGCTGCCACGGCGGCAAGGTCGGGGTGGGCGTTCAGCGCAAGGCCGCTTTCAAACATTGCTTGGTAATGGCCGGGGTATTTGCGCGCGAAAGCAAGGTAGGCGCGGCCTGTCGCCTCAAACGCTGCCAAGGCGCTGGGTTTGCCATCATTATAGGCAAATTCCATCAGGGCGGCGAAAATTTCATACCCTTGGCGGGCACCTTCGGCGATCAGGTCGTCGCGGCCGGCGAAATGGCGGTAAACGGCGGCGGGGGTGACGCCCGCCTCCTTTGCCGCTTCGGACAGGGTGAAGCCTTGGGGGCCTTTTTCGGTGATCAGGTCCAGCGCGCCTTCAACCAAGGCTTGGCGTAAGTTGCCGTGATGATAGCCTTTTTTAGACATCAAGCATAGCGGGGCCACCGCAAATGGCGGGGTCGGGTTGGCCGATTTTGGCGGTGTCTTTGCCTGCGTAATCGACCGCGAGCAGCAGGGTTTGGATGGCGGCGATGCGGGCGCGTTTTTTATCATCGGACCGGATGACGGTCCATGGCGCGTGATCTGTGTGGGTGCGGGCCAGAGTTTCGGTGATGGCGGTGGAATATTCATCCCATTTTTTCAGGCCTTCGACATCAATCCAACTGAGTTTCCACTGTTTCAACGGGTCGGTTTCGCGGGCGAGGAAGCGGCGGAGTTGTTCGGCCTGACCGACATTGAGCCAAAGTTTGACCAGCACAATTCCTTCGTTCACCAGCATTTTTTCAAAACTGGGGAGTTGGGTGAAAAAATGTTCGCGCTGATCGGGGGTACAAAAGCCGAATACATGTTCGACCACGCCGCGATTGTACCAAGAACGATCGAACATGACCATTTCACCCGCCGCTGGCAACCAGTCGATGTAGCGTTGAAAATACCATTGCGTCGCCTCGCGGTCGCTTGGTTTGGACAGGGCGACGACGGAGGCCACGCGGGGGTTCAGGTTTTCGCGGGTGGCCGAAATGGTGCCGCCTTTGCCAGCGGCGTCGCGCCCTTCATAGACCACGACAAGGCGTTTTCCGGTTTCTTTTAGGTCCGCCTGCATGCGCACCAATTGGCGTTGCAGGGTTTCCATCTGGGCGTCGTATTCTTTGCCCTTCATTTCACGTTTGTAAGGATAGGCGGGGGAGAGTATATCGTCCTTATTCGCCTTTTCCAGCGTTTTGCGGATGGATTTGGGGGCGTCGTTTTCAAGAAATTTAGTGATTTCGCCGACAAAGGGGAGGTCCATCTTGCACGCCTTTTGGATTTGTTTTTTGCAGTATGGCGGGTTGTGGGCTGGGGTGCAATCAGCGCTGTTTGGCGCGTTTGGCGGCGCGGTTGATGGCGGCGATGATGGCGTCGGGGTGGGTGTGATGCGGCATGTGGCCTGCGCCATCAAGGATTGTAAGGGTGGCGTTGGGCAGCAGTTTGGACAGCGGTTCGGCATGGATTTTCAAAGGCACTGTGGTATCGGCCCTGCCGTGGACAAGTTCGACGGGCAGCGTAAGGTCGGGGTAGATTTTTGACATTTCAATGACATAGGGCTTGAGGCTGTTGACCTGCCGGCCGTTTACCCGCAGCGCATCGCGCATCAGGGTGAGGCCGGTGCCAATGTAATCGGCGTAACCCGCAGGCGGCGATTGGGGGGCAAACACGGCGTTGACCGAAGCATCAATGCGCGATTGTGGGGCAAATGCGGTGATGAGGGGGATGATTGTGTGGCCGCCAAGCGTGGAGGAGGTGACTTTGTACCAAAGCCCGAGGTCGCCGGGGAAGGGCATGGTGGCGCCCGACACGATCACAAGGGCTGTGGGTTTGGCGCGCAAGGCCCAAGCCATGGCGACCGCCCCGCCGTAGGAGTGGCCGAGGACGATGGGGTGGGTTGCGCCAAGTTGGGTGGCGGCCGCGATGAGGAGATCGGCCTGGCCCAACGGGCTGGTATCGGTGTTTGGGGCGCTGTCGGACCAGCCCATGCCGGGGCGATCAAACGCGATGACGCGGTAGGTGGATTTGAGGCGGCGGGTGAGGTCAAAGGTGAAATCGCGGCTGCTGCCGGACGCGCCGTGGATAAGGACGAGGTCGGGGCCCGCCCCTTGGACATCGGCGTGGATGCGGGTGCCGTTGACGGTGACAAATTGGCCGGTTGGGGGGTATAGGGTCGCTGCCGCGTCCTCTCGGGCGGTGGCTTTGCGGTCCACGAGGGCGGCGCAACCGCCCAAGGCGAGGGCGGCGATAAGGAGGCTAGGTGCCAATTTGCGTGATATCATAAGGGGTTGACTGGTAAATCTCATTTATCCAGTTACCATATAGGAGATGGGCGTGGCTGCGCCAGCGGTTCAACGGCTTCATCGCGGGATTGTCATCGGGGTAATAGTTTGCGGGCAAGGTTACGGGGGTGCCCGCCGCCGTGTCGCGGTCATATTCCTGTTTCAGCGTGTCGCTGTCATATTCCAGATGGTTGATGATGTAGAGCGCGCGGTGGGCCGGGTCGCCGACAAGGCAGGGGCCGGTGTCATGGGAGGTGAGCAGCGTGGTGAGGCCGGGGGTTTGGTCGATATCGGTTTGGCGCATTTCGGTCCAGCGGCTGACGGGCATGATGAAATCATCGGAAAAGCCGCGCAGGAAGGGGGAGGTGGGGGTGAGGTTTTGGTGGCGAAAGCAGCCGAATGCCTTTTGGGGGAGGGCATGTTTGGGGGTCTTGTGGAAATGATAGGCCATCGCCATGCCGCCCCAGCAGACGCCAAAAGTGGATTGGACGTTGGTTTGGGTCCAGTCCATCACCTCGGTCAGTTCATCCCAATAGGTCACCTCTTCAAAGGGGAGGTGTTCGATGGGGGCGCCAGTGATGATGAGGCCGTCGAATTTTTCGTGTTTGGCGTCTTGGAAGGGGCGGTAGAACGCCTCCATATGTTCGGCGGCGGTGTTTTTAGTTTGGTGTTCGGACATGCGGATGAGCGAGAGGTCGATTTGCAAAGGCGTGGCCCCGATCAGGCGCGCAAACTGCGTTTCAGTTTGGATTTTCTTTGGCATCAGGTTGAGGAGGGCGATGCGCAGGGGGCGGATATCTTGGGTTTGGGCGCGGTTGGGCGAGATCACCATGACGCCTTCCTTGGACAAAACGTCGAAGGCGGGCAGGTCGGAGGGTAGGGTGATGGGCATATTAGCGGTCCGTGTTTTGGGATTGGCGGGCGAGGGCGGCGGCGATGAGGGTGTTGAAATCATGAGGGGATTTCACGGTATACACTTCATCCGCGGTGAGGGTGACGCCCCATTTGGCCATCGCGGCGTAGCGGGGTTGGCGGTGATCGAGTAAGCGGGCGTAGCCGTAGCGCAAGAAGGCGTCAGGGTTGACCTGGGATTCGGTCAGGGCGTTTTCGGTTAGGTAATCGGCCCAGATGGTCGCCAGAAATTCGGGCTGGTAATACATCGGTTTGGGTGCGCGATCAAAGCGTTTGATCAATGCGTCGCGGTGCGCGTCCGAGCCTGCAATCCAGACGAGGAGAAGGTTTTGCGATAGGGCGGTGAGGAGGGGGTCGGCGGGATCGGTGGGATCGACCACTTCACAAATTGAGCCGCCGCTGTCGCAGACGAAATGTTGATAGTTATAAAGATCGCTGGCGCGGTGAATGAAGCGCGCGGTGTCCATCAATGCGGCGGTTTCGGCAGCGCAGTGTTGGGATTGGCGCGCGCAATATTCGGCAAAGGGCACGCCACCGAGGGCAGGATCGCCCGGTTTGCCGAGGTAGGTGGAAAGCGGTGCGAGGTTTTCAAAAGTGATGTTGGAGGCGATGTAGACCGAATCCGTAAGGAGGAGTTCGCGCAGCAAAGGCACCTTCATCGCTTCGCGTTTGAAATTATCAGCGATGTATTCGCCCATGTAGCGGGTGCCGATGCGGTAATCTATGGAATAGTGGAACCACCCAGCATCGTCGCGCAACATATTGGAAAGATGTGTTTTTCCAAGGCCAGACATGCCGAACAACAGCACGCGCTTGGCGGGTGCGTTTTCCCACGTTTCGGGTGTTTTGTAGAGCATCAAAGCCTCCGCCAATTGCGATGGGGCTTGATAGCGCGGGCGGCGCGTAAGTTCACGCAAATTCGTGTGCGGCGGGGCTTGGCAGTTTTGCGCATGGGGCGTAGCGTGCGGGTATGAAGGTTCCCATGATCTTGTTTTTGCTGTCATTGTTGGGTGTGGCTGTGTTTTGGACCAGCCCGGATGCGATGTTGCTTGCGCTGGTGTCGGCGGTGGCCAGCGGTGTTTTGCTGCTGTTGGCGTGGCGCAATCCAAAAGCGCGGGCCAAACCGGACAGGCCGCGCGATTGGGTGGTGATTGACGGGTCCAACGTGATGTATTGGAAGGACGGCACGCCGCAGATTGCCACGGTGCAAGCGGTGGCGCGGGCCGTGGAGGCGGCGGGATTGACCCCTGCCGTAGTATTTGATGCCAACGCCGGGTATTTGTTGGAAGATCGGTATTTGCACGATCACGCCCTTGCCCAGCGGTTGGGGGTGGCAGAGGCGCGTGTGTTGGTGGTGCCCAAAGGGGTGCAGGCCGACCCTTATATCCTGAAAACCGCGCGAGAGGTTGGGGGGCGGGTGGTGAGCAATGACCGCTTTCGCGATTGGGCGGCTGATTACCCGGAGGTGGGGCTGGGTGGCCATGTGATTGCGGGCGGATACCGCGATGGGGCGGTGTGGTTGAATTTGCCCGCTGCGTAAGGCATGAAAAAGCCCCGCCAAACTGGGCGGGGCTTTGATAGGGAATGAGTGTGATCAGAAGGAGTAGGCGACCTTGATGCCAACGCCCACGGCCTTGTTGCCCGAAAAATCAGCCCGCTTGGCGGAGACATCGCGCAGCGCCCCGGTGTAGGGGGTCGCATCGCCTAGCTTGGTATAGTTGATACCCGTGGTGATTTTCATGTTGTCGCGGGTATAGATGCCCGCCAGCGTCATTCCCAAACGGCCTGTGGTTGGGGCGAGGGGGGACACGAGCGGATTGCCCTCTTTTTCATAGACCACGGATACGGCGCCGGACCAGTTTTCGTTGAATTTGCGGCCCACACCAAGCGTATAGGTTGTGGTGTCATCCAAATTCACAAGGCTGTTGCCGCGCAAAACGCTGGGTTGCAGTTTGAATTCCGACCAATCGGCCCAGCGGATTTGACCGAACATCAAAGTGCCTGCCGCCACGCCTGTTTGGAAATCAAGGTTGACCGATTGCGGGGATTTGGTGCCTGTGTCGGGGCTGCCAGCGGGCGCAAAATTTTGGGTGGTTTTCAAATTGTGCTTGATGCCGGAATTATAGGTCAATGCCACACGCAGCGCGATTTCGGGACGTTCATACGCGACGCCCGCGACGTAGCCGAGGCCCCAATCCTTGTCGAACTTTACGGAATAGCCGTTCAAGGAGCCATAGCCTGCGCCGCGCAGATCGACTGTCGCCTCAATCTGTTGGGCGCGCAGGCCGCCGTGGATGCTGAAGTTTTCGTTCAACTTGTAGCGTAGCAGGCCTGTGACGGCGACCGAGCTGGCATCCGCAGCGGTGCGGCCCAGAACGGGCGAGGTTGTGCCATAGGACACTTTTGCGCCGAATGGCTGGTCGATGATCAAAGCGAAGGCAGCTTTTTCATTGATGTCATATTTATAGGCCAAGCCGACTTGGCTGTAATCAATCGCGACATTGCCTGTGGGTTGGCGCGCGATATCATTGCCCGACACTGTTGGCATCACGCGGCCAAAGGAGAGTTCCACCACGCGGCCTTTTTCAAACAAAACGCCGATGTTTTGGCCCGAACGATCAATGCCGCCAGCATGTGCAGCTGTTGCGGTGAGCGCGATGGCGCCAAGTGTGGTGGTGATTTTTTTCATGATGTTCCTCCCAGAACCTGTGGCGGTGGCGCGCTTGCTGCGCCGATCCATCGCAACCGTTAGCAGGCCTTGGGATTGGGTCAATCTGTGACGCCGCGTCAGAACCTGATCGGGTTAGATTTGTTGCAGCGCGGCACGTTTTGCGGCCCCCGCGTTGGCGCGCAGGTTCAGGATGATCGCAGACAAGATCAGCGCGGCGCCAAGGATTACGGCGAGTTCAAGTTGTTCATCATAGAGCAGCCAACCTATAGCAAAGGCGAGGGGCAAGCGCAGGAAATCGACAGGAATGATAACGGAGGCGGGTGCCAGGGACAGGGCCGTGGTAAGGCAAAAATGCGCGGTCAGGCCCGCAAGCCCAATGAGGATAAGGAAGGGCAGCGTTTGCGTGGTGGGCAAGGTGATGTGGCCGTCATACCCGGCCATCACAAGGCCCATGATCAGTTGCATGCCCGTAAGCCAGAACATGATGGACACGATGGATTCCCGGCGGGTCAGCGCCTTGGTCGCGATGTTGGTGCCTGCAAAGCACAGTGCGGCGAGGGCGGCGGCGGCGATGCCGGGATCGAAGGCCGCGAAATCGGGGCGGGCAACGATAAGGGTGCCCGTAAGACCCAAGGCGGCGGCGACCAGTTTGGTGCGCGTCAGGGTTTCACCGAGGAAAATTGGGGCAAGCAGGATAACCCAGATGGGGGAGGTGAATTCGAGCGCGAACACTTGGCCCAAGGGGATGACTGCGAGGGCGTAGAACCACAGGTTTTGTCCGGTGAAATGCAGGGCGTTGCGAAAGATGTGGCGGGGCAGGCGGGTGGTTTGGATTTCATGGTGGCGCTTGAGGGCGAGGGACACGGCGCAGACAATCACAAACCCGATGAGGGAGCGGAAGGTCATGATTTCAAACGTGTCATGGGTGGCGGAAACCTCGCGCCCGGCCACGGCCATTGCGAGGAAAGCGACGATCGAACCGATCATCCAGAGGGAAGCTGCGAGGGGGCGATTTTGTTCTGGCATCAGGGACTTGTGCCGCGTTGGCGCGCGATTGTCCAGCGCGGTTTGGCCTGCCGTTTGGGGCGGCAGGCCGATTGCGTTATTCGGAGCGGCGACCACCGCGGCGGCCACCGCGACCGCCTGCAGCGCCGATGGAGGCAGAAGCCTCGGCAAAGGACATGCCGCCTTCAACCGCCTCAATCACTTTGGCGAAACGAATCCATTCGCCGCCGTTTGCGTCGTGGTTCATCAAGAAGTTGGCGGCGCGAATGGCCTCCATTTCCTGCAACCGCACGGGGTTCATGATTGCGGAGGTCATGCCTGCGCCAATCGCCATGGGCAGGAAAGCACCGTTGATGCCGTGGCGTTGGGGCAGACCGAAAGAGATGTTGGACGCGCCGCAGGTGGTGTTGACGCCCAATTCATCGCGCAGGCGGCGCACGAGGGTGAACACTTGCTGGCCCGCAGAGCCCATTGCGCCGACGGGCATCACCAAGGGGTCAACGACGATATCATGCGCGGGGATGCCGAAATCGGCAGCGCGTTCGACGATTTTCTTGGCCACGGCGAAGCGGACGTCGGGGTCCTCAGATATGCCGGTATCATCGTTGGAAATGGCGACTACGGGGACGTTGTATTTTTTCACCAGCGGCAGAACGAGTTCCAGGCGGTCCTCCTCTCCGGTCACGGAGTTTAGGAGGGGGCGGCCGATGGCGGCTTTGAGGCCAGCCTCGAGAGCGCCGGGGACGGAACTGTCGATGCAAAGGGGGGCGTCGGTGATCGCTTGGATGCGGGTGATGAGTTCGTGCATAAGGGGCGGTTCGACAAAGTTATTGTCGGCGTAGCGGGGATCCTTGGCCATCATATTTGTGAATACGGCGCCAGAATTGACGTCCAGCACCGTGGCCCCGCAAGCGACCTGTTCCAACGCGTCGCGCAGGACGGTTTCAAAATTGCCCGCCTCCAGTTCGGCGGCCAGTTTTTTGCGGCCTGTGGGGTTGATGCGTTCGCCGATCACACAGAAAGGTTCGTCAAAACCGATGATCACCGTTTTTGTTGCGGATTCAAGGACGGTACGGGTCATAGTTAAACTGCTTTCTTAAGAGTGTGAGGCCGGAGTGGCGGATTTCCCGCCGTTTTCAATCGCCCAAGTGGCGTTGGTTTTGATACCACCCAGCGGGAAGAAATGCACGGATTGGATGCCGAAATTCGGATGTTTGGCTTTGTGCGCGGCAAGGTCGCTGACAAATTCTGTCGGCTCATACGGCAGCAAAAGTTTGGTCACGTCCATCGCGCGTTTTTGCAAGACACGCAGGGAGGGGCCGACACCGCAAGCGATGGCGAATTTGATCAGGGTTTGCAGCTTGGCCGGGCCTGCGACGCCGATGTGGATAGGCAGATCAATCCCCTCAGTCGCCAAACGGTCGGCCCATTTGATAACGGGGCCGGATTCAAAACAAAACTGGGTGGCCAGCGCCATTTTGGCATCTGTCCGTTCGGAAAACGCCTGTTTCCATTTCAGTGCCTCCATCACCACGCGGTCGCCGCCGTCACGGTCGATGTCGCGGTTGCCTTCGGGGTGGCCCGCGATGTGAAGGTGGGTGAAGCCGTCAAACGCGCCGCTTTCCATCAGTTGCATGGAACTGTCGTAGTCGCCTGCGGGGGTGTTGACGCCACCGCCCAGCAGCAATGCTTGTTTCACATCCGCCTCCGCTTGATAGCGTGCGATCCAATCGGTCAGGGTTGCACGGTCTGCGATGATGCGGGCCGGAAAGTGGGGCATCACATCAAACCCTTGGGATTTCAGACGCTTGGCGGTTGATACCATTTCTTCAATCGGGGTGCCTTCGATATGGGCGATGTAGACGCGGGTGTGCTGGGGCAACAGATCGCGAAAGTTTTCGACCTTTTCGGCGGTGCGTGGCATCACCTCGATCGAATAGTTTTGCAAGAACGCCTCCACCGCGGGGGAGGTGGTGGGGGCCGTGGGTTCGCGTTTGAAGTTGAAAAGTGCCACGACATTCTCCCATATTTTGTTGTTCACGGTCTTGGCCCCCAAAGTTTGTTAGGCCCAGCCGTCATTGTCGATCAATTGTTTGATGCGGTCTTTGTCAAATTCCGCCTCTAGGCGCGCTGCCTCGGCGGTGGCGATGTCCATCGCTTCGCCGTCCATTGGGTAGGGCGTCGCTTTGCGCCATTCGGCAAGGTACAGATCAGCATCTTTGGCGCCGATTTTCATCGCGCAGCGGTCAATCGCCTGTTCAAACCGTTCTGGCAGCTGCACCTTGGAGCCGGAGCGCCCTTTTCCCACGATCACCTGCGCGGGAATATCGCGCCAATACACTATGGTTACGTCTGGCATCTGCGATTCCCCTTGAGCTGTCTTGTTTCTTTTACCGATTGGCGGGCCTGTGCGGTGACGTTTTTCGACACGAAAAGCGCTGTCCGCGACCTGTGTCGGGTTCTTAGCAGGGGCGCGGCGCGGGGGCGATGGGGGGATAGGCCCATAATCTTCATCTTTATTATGAGATGTGTTGGGGGGATGGACGCTTGCGTGAGGGGCAGCGCGCAGATACCATAGGGGCAACAGTGAATAGGAGGGCGCGACATGACGCCCGAGCGTCCCCGGGAGGAGGACGCGATCCCGGAGTATTACGACGTGGGTGACGTCGAGGATGCGCTGGTCGACCCGTCTGCCTCCCCCCTGTCTGGGTCAGGGCAGCTTTATGCTGCTCTGGACCTTGGCACCAACAGTTGCCGGATGCTAATTGCCCGCCCGCGCGGCAGTCAGTTTCAGGTGATCGATAGTTTTTCCAAGACGGTGCAGTTGGGCACCGGGCTTGAAGCGTCTGGGCGGTTGTCGCGTGGATCCATGATCCGCACGATTCAGGCGTTGCGTATTTGCCAGAAAAAGCTAGAAAAATACCGGGTCAAACGGATGCGGTTGGTCGCGACCGAAGCGTGCCGGCGGGCGAAAAATTCGCGCGATTTTCTGCGCCAAGTGCGCAAGGAAAGCGGCATCCAATTGGAGATTATTGGCCCGGAGGAAGAAGCGCGGCTGGCGGTGATTTCTTGCGCGCCTTTGGTCAATGTGACCACCGAGCAGTTGTTGATCGTGGATATTGGCGGCGGGTCGACCGAATTGGTGTGGATTGATCTGACCGGGGTGGAGCCTGCGGACCGGCCCCGCGCGATTATGCGACTGCATGCGGGGTTTTCGCCGGTGGGGGCGGGGCAAGCGCGGGTGGTGGATTGGATATCGGTCCCGTTGGGGGTGGCGACCCTGAAAGATCAGTTCAGCGATGTGGAAGATGACGCGGCGCGGTTCGCCTTGATGAGTTGGTTTTTTGAGGAAAACCTCGCGAGTTTTGCGCCGTATAATTTGGACAATGCCCGCGATGGGTTTCAAATTATCGGGACCAGTGGCACCGTGACAACCGTGGCTGCGTCGTTTTTGGGGTTGAAACGTTACGATCGGGCCAAGGTGGACGGGTTGCGCATGTCGTCGGATCAGATAGACACGGTCATTCGCGAATATCTGGCCTTGGGGCCGGAAGGGCGGCGGACGGACCCGCGGATTGGGCGCGACAGGCACAGCTTGATTATGTCAGGGGCGGCGATTTTGCAGGCCTTGATGCGGGTTTGGCCGACGGACCGTTTGTCGGTGGCCGACCGGGGCCTGCGCGAAGGATTGCTTTATGCCCAGATGAGCGCGGATGGCGTGCTGACCGATGGGCCTTATGAATAGTGGTATGAGACGATGACTGAGAAAAACACATCAGGCCGGGGCCAACGCGAATTGCGCGTGCGCGTGAAATCCGCCAAGGGGCGTAAGTTGTCGTCGACGTTGTGGCTGGAGCGGCAGTTGAACGACCCTTATGTGATCCGCGCGCGCAAAGAGGGGTTTCGCGGGCGTGCGGCCTATAAGATTGCCGAGTTGGATGAGAAATACGGGTTTTTGGTGCCTGGTGCGCGGGTCGTGGACTTGGGCTGTGCGCCCGGCGGCTGGTGCCAGATCGCGGTGGAACGGGTGAACGCGTTGGGGCAGAACCCGAAAAAGCCCGTGGGCACCGTGCTGGGTGTCGATTTGCAAGCGATTGAGCCGATTTCGGGCGCGCAGATTTACCAGCTGGATTTTCTGGCCGAGGAAGCGGATGCGCAGGTTAAGGAATGGCTGGGGGGCATGGCGGATGTTGTGATGTCGGATATGGCGGCGGCGGCATCGGGGCATAAGGGCACGGACCATTTGCGCATTATTGGACTGGTGGAGGCCGCGCTGGCCTTTGCGTTCGACACATTGGATGAGGGCGGCACGTTCGTGGCCAAGGTGCTGGCGGGCGGGGCGGAGTTGGAGATGCAAAACCTGTTGAAGCGCAACTTTAAAAAGGTGGCCAATGTGAAACCTAATGCAAGCCGGTCTGACAGTTCGGAAAAATTCGTGGTGGCGATGGGGTTTCGTGGGCGGGCGGCGATGGCGGCCGATAGCGAAAATTGACCCGTCTTTGGATATGAAAAAAGGCGACGGGTTAGGGCCCAGCCCCTACGGTAAATGTTGACGAACTGAAGAGCCGCCAGTAAATTAGTCGCTTTTTCCTTATTATTTCGTATTATTCTGGAGACGAGCAAGGCACAAACCTCTCGAAGAAATCTTCGACGCCAAAACGTCGTTTGCGCTTAGCCGTTGGCGGATTCTCCGTAAAATTCTGTAGAAACCCTTTCTGCTCCGGTTTCGGGGTTTACCCATTTCCATAAGACGCCCGTGAAGGCGGTGTTTAACCATATCAAGGCACAGTCACTGGATCTGGTATTGAGCGCAGCTATGGCTGCCCAGAATGCGGCACTTATCACAGCTTAAAATCCAATCGTGCTGTTGTGCAAGAGTATTCCCGGATGGCGGGGCTGCATTTTCGAAAGTATCATCAGGATGCCTGTCAGAAGGCGGGCTGCAGCAACAGCAACCTGTCGATCAGAATGGCGCTGTCGGCATATCGGTCCTTTGGCTTTACCGCCAAAGGAGATCCCCGACATCAATGCAAGGGATGCGGGTCAACCTTTTCGCTTGGATCCGCCACACGGCGTCACAAAAGGACGGATCAGACCGGCAGCATCCTGCTTAATCTGGTGAACAAGGTGCCGCTGAGCCGGATCTGCGAGATCAACGGGGTGACCTTCCCGCAGATTTACTCAAAGGTCGATTTCATCTACCGGCAATGCCTTGCGATGTCGGCGGCGCGCGAGGGTGACCTGGCGCGTTGTCTCGCCAGAAAGGATCAGTTCTTTGCTACGGATGCACAGACCATCCTCCTGAACTGGCCCGTAAGGGGCAGGCGGGGGACCGTTCCCCTACTGCACATGTCCACCGTGGGTAATCCCCCCCGAAAGTAAGGGGCTGCGGAAGTAGAATTTTCTCGGCAAGATAAACGAGGAGATTCAGATGAAGATGACAAGATACAGCG
>NZ_FOCO01000078.1 GCF_900110135.1 Pseudorhodobacter antarcticus
TGCCCCTGACCCGTATGCAGGTCTCATCCATCCGCCAGGAATTCGCAGTAGCGCGTTTCCGGGATTGGGCATTCGCGGAAATTAGCGGCGAGAATTTCACGACCCAGCGGTTCAAGGTGGCGTGATCAACGTTGAGACCTCGCTCAGCCATGATTTCTTCAAGATCACGATAAGACACCGCATAACGCACATAGAAAAAGACAGCGTGCAGCATGACGGCCTTCGGGAACTGCGTGCCCTTGAAATTATTCATGCCGAGGGCCCTCAAAAATATGAAACTGTAACCATCAGAGAACGTTGCCATATCTCTGCTTCAGCTGGAACCTTAAAGGTTGCGACAGTGCCACTAAAACGGGGCAAGACCAAGTCACCGCTTACGGCAACACCATAGGCGATAATGCAGGCTGGGTTTTTGGTGCGGTCCTCGGCGTGGTGAATGGGATAGGCAATTTTCAGATATCTCTTTAGATACCCCGCCCAACTAAAGATACACAAAAAAACCTATTGCTGAATGATGCCTCGCATCTAAGCGTGCTAAATATGAAAATGTAAAATTTGTGTGTAGTACGACATGCCAACTTAGTTATCCAAAAATTGGACGTTAGAGGCCAGTGCTTTTTATGGCCGCTTTCTTCCAGTTAAAAAGAGAATGTGCACAAATTTTGTTCGTTTGGCACAGCTTAAACGGGTTCGCCGCAAGCTAAGGGAATAAAAAGATGCCAATAACAAGTAACGTATCAAATATCTACTTATATAATGGCACTCTGGTTGGCTTGCTGAATGGATCCCCCGTCAGTACTAATATTCTTAATAGTGTCGGCGGAACTGGCGGGGGGGTGTTTAACGATGACAACTTTCAGCTAAGCCAATCTGACGATGGAGTTACAACATTCACCTTGAATGGCGGCTTGCCTTACCCTATTGATTACATTGGCGGAGGTTCAGTTCAGCTGCTTGACGTTTTTGGAAGTACGCCATTAACACGTCCTGTCGCGGCATTTGAGGCTAACGGACAAATTTATTTGTATGCGCCCAGTGGTCTTCCGCCGCTTAGCGGCTTTTCGATAGATTTTGATATCGATCCAAACACGAAAATCGACCTACCCCTCAGCGGACCTGATGGTGTTGTCGATGGATCTGTCGCAGGCCAAGTGATGGATGTCGGATTTACCGATGCGCAAGGTGATCTAATTACCAATGGCGCTGACAGCATTTTGGGGAACGCTGGTAATGACTCCATTTCAGCAGGCGAAGGCAATGACACGGTCGACGGTGGCGCTGACAATGATACAATCGACGGTGGCTCAGGCGATGACATCCTTTTTGGTGGCATAGGCAACGACAGTCTAGTTGGCGGTGAGGGCAATGACACGTTGTACGGCGGTGTCGGCGATGACACGCTTGAGGGCGGGCCGGGAAACGACTCCCTTTTGGGCGGTGCGGGCAATGACATCCTGAATGGCGGCACCGGCAACGATACCGTTGACGGCGGCGATGGTGACGACCGGTTGGTAGTGGATTACAGTGCGTCAGCGGGCGTCGTAACAGCAACTACAACTGTCATCAGTGGCACACCAGGCACGGTTCAAGTGTCCGCGGGTTCGATTGAGCATTTTACAGTGTTGACCGGAGCTGGCGCCGACATCCTCACCTTTACGACTGCGGACGGTGACAACTACATTGATGCCGGGGCGGGCGCTAACACGATTGTTGTCGGAAATGGAGCCAACACCGTCATAACTGGTGCAGGCATTGATACCATCACTTTCGGTAACGGGAATAACACTATTGATGCGGGTTTTGGCACCATCGGCGCCAACACAATAACGGGCGGATCGGGCAACAATACCATTCTTGGTAGCAACGGCATTGATACGATTGCGCTTGGCGGCGGTGACAACCGTATTGAGGCTGGGGACGGTGCCAATACAATCACGGTTGGGCCAACCTTTTCTGGCAATAACGTCATTATTAGCGGCATCGGCATCGATACGATTACCGTTGGTGGTGGCGACAACTGCATTGATGCAGGTGCTGGCACTGCAGCGGCCAATACGATTACCGCCAGTGCAACCGGGTTTGGCAACAATACCATTCTTGGCAGCAACGGCATCGATACAATTACGGTTGGTCATGGGAACAACTACATTGCCGCAGGGGAAGGGGCCAACACGGTCACTGCTGGGTCGGGCAACAATTTCATCACAGGCGGCGGCGAGGTCGATACGTTTACCGCGATGGGCGGCAATAACGTTATCGAAGCAGGAAACGGGGCCAATACAGTCACCACCGGACTTGGCAACGACATCGTTGAAACTGGTGATGCTGCTGACACCGTCGACACAGGCGGTGGCAACGATATTATAAAAGACGCCGGTGGTGCAGGCACTTTGACTGCGGGTGCCGGACATGACCGGCTCATTATGGATTTTTCTTCCTCAATAGCTCCTGTCACCAACACGGCTGTTAACGTCGCCGGGACCTATTCAGGCATATTTAACGGAACGATCTATGCGGGTGTCGAGGAATTTCACATCACCACAGGCAGCGCCAACGATACCATCATAACAGGTGATGGTGCTGACGTGCTGGACGGTGGCGCCGGTGCAGATACTCTGAGTGCGGGTGCCGGGTCTGACGTTATCTATGGCACAGTTGGCGATGTGGTTGATGGTGGCCAAGACGCCGATGGTGGCGACTTTGACGTCCTCAACCTTAAAGACTTTGGCCCCTACGAAATTGAATTCGCGGCAGGCGATCCGAAAGCCGGTACTGTCTTCGAATTAGACGGGATTGGCGGAACCAGAACTGGAAATACGTTAACGTTCGAAAACATCGAAAACATCGTTGATGTCGACACCACCGTCACGACGCTTGAGGATACGCCGTTGGTGGCTAACCTCACCCTCTCGTCCGGTGCTACCGTGACCAAGTTCGAGGTGGGAACAACCACCTTTAACGCTGGTGAAACCGCGTCCCGCACAGAGGGTGATCTACAGATCAATAACGACGGTAGTTACACTTTTACGCCTGCTCCAAATTACAACGGACCGGCTCCTGTGATCAACTATACTGACAGCAATGGTGTAAGATCGTCCCTGATCATCAACGTTGATCCTGTTGATGAGACCACGCCACACTGTCTTGCTCCTATCTGTTTTGTACAAGGCAGCCTGATCGCGGCTCTTAATGGCAAAACAGCAGTTGAAAACCTCGTGGTTGGTGACCTCATTCAGACCCTCGACCACGGATTGCAGCCAATTCGCTGGATTGGGCGTCGCTATATTGACGCCCAAGAATTAGCCGAAAATGAAAACTTGCGCCCTATTCGCATTCGCAAAGATGTTATCAGCGATGGGGGAGGTATCGGCTATTTGACTGTATCACCGCAACACCGAGTGCTAATAGCCTCGAAAGTGGCTGAGCGGATGTTTGGCAGTGTGGAAATCTTGGTCCCGGCCAAACAACTTCTCGCAATTGAGGGAATAGATATCTGCGATCACTTTGAGGATGTGACTTACTTTCACATCCTGTTTGATCAACACGAAATAATCTATGCTGATGGCGTTCCTTCGGAAAGTCTTTATCTCGGCCGCGAGGCGCAAAAAAGCCTTAGCGCGGCGGGTCGGGAAGAAATCTACGAATTGTTTCCGGAAGTAGCTTCACCGAACTTTATGGCCAAGTCCTGCCGCCCGTTCGTTAAAAACAAGCAGGCGCGAATACTTGCGCTCCGTCATATCAAGAATAAAAAGCCTCTCTTGGGAGGCCAGGTTGTGCATCGATTTGCACATTTGGTTTGATAGCGCAAAGTGAAAACCGCCTGTTGTACCGATTGGGGTCTTTAGCGTGGCCCAACCGTTTATGGCTAAGTCAAGCCCAACCTTCAGAGCGATGCAGAGGATGAGCGGTCATTGTGACACGGTCAGTACCAAGCTTTCTAGGTGGGTGATGTAAATCATTTCATGCGGCCAATTATCGCGAGAAACTATAAGAAAATTCATCTAAGCGTTTGTGCCCAAGAGCCGAGCAGGATCATGAGGAAAAGTAAACTAATCGTGGGAAAATATACTATAAAGCTGAGTTTCTTCGAAACTCATGTCCAACGATTAAACAAAAAATTGGGTAAGATATGCACCAGAAATTGCGTCTTTTATTTTTCGTTAAGGTTTCTTTTGCCGAGATGGCTCTGGCAGAAGCCACATCGAACAACTTCAGCGCGAATCCAATGCATTGGTGTTCCAGCCACTTTCTTGCAAAAGGGTGATAGTTCATGAGCGTCACAGTCAATGTAAACAACCTTTATGCTTACACCGGCAGCCTGGCCTCGCTACAGGTGGGTATTTTAGGGACCAACCGGCTCAACGCGATAGGTACCTCAAAAAGCGGTACCATCGTCAGCAACAACGGCGTACTTTCTTCAAATGAAAGTACGTCTACGACGGTGTCTATCGCTGGCGGTTGGCCCCAAGAGCTGACTTACCTTGGTTCTGGAACTGCCTCAGTTCTAAGTCTTCTAGGGATCGAATTGTTTTCACGGCGGGTTGTAATCTTTTCGGTTGGTGACCCAACTCAGATGTACATCTATGCGCCTAATAGTTTGCCATCGCTTAGCGAGTTATTGGTCAACTTCAATATTAATCCGAATACGAATTACACGCTAGCAGGCCCAAGTAATGGCGACGTTTATGGCTTGGACGTAGGCCAAAATATGCCTCTTGGATATCAGGACGCCCAAGGAGATCGGATAACCAAAAAAGCCGACAAAATCTTTGGCAACGGCGGCAATGACACAATCAGGGCGGCAAGTTGCAACGATTCTGTATTTGGTGACGCTGGCAACGATGTACTGTACGGGGATTCTGGCAATGACACTCTATTCGGCGGCACTGGTGCGGATACGATTTATGACGGCACCGGTCTAGACACGCTGACCGGCGGACTGGGAGCAGACGTTATTGTCGCAAGCGGTGATGCTTATTTGAACACTGATTTTGACGCAACCTCGGGCGTTGGTGATACCGATTCGACCAACAACGATTATGTTGATCTGGCTCTATTCTATAATACAACAACGCTTGCCGCGTGGAATGCGGCAAATCCCACTAAAAAGTTTAAAACGCCACTTGAACTTTTGCGCTTTGACCAAAAGAATAATGGTATTTTTAATCAGACTGGCGACCTACAGATTCAAAATAGCGGGGTCGCAGTCAATTCTTTTACCATGACTACGGAAAATACCGGTATTATATGTTTTGCAACCGGGGCGCGCATTAGCACCCCAAATGGTATGGTTGCAGTTGAAGACCTTTCAGTTGGGGATCTTGTCCTGACTTCTGATAATGGATTCAAAAAGATCCGGTGGATTGGCTGTCGCAAATTGGCCTACGCAGAGTTGCAACGGAATGACATGCTACTGCCGGTGCGGATCCGCGCCGGTGCTATGGGAAATGGGCTGCCAGAGCGAGATCTTGTTGTGACACGTCAGCATAGGGTGCTGATCAAGTCGCCGATCGCCGAGACGATGTTTGGCGATAGCGAAGTGTTGATTCCCGCAAAAGACCTGCGTGGCTTGGACGGGATAGAAACGCTTTCGATTTCCAAGGGCATTGAATACTGGCACATCCTTTTTGATGAGCATCAATTGATATTCAGTGAGAACATGCGGACCGAGTCTTTCTTTCTCGGCCCTCAGGCCGTTTTGATGTTGAGGCCAGCGGCAATAGAGGAACTCAGGTTCCTGTTTCCTGATCTAGAAAAAGTCTATGCGTCGCTGGCGCGTCTCGAAATCAGAGACCATAAAGCGTGGCAATTCGTCAAGCGCGTTTCGTCAAAGAACCAAACCGTGATCGATCAGTCCGACATTCAAAACATTAAAAAGAGTTATGCTTTCCAACACAGCGCAAGGAGGTTTGTGGATGATCAATGATGAAATTTATCTTTTCGAAGACAGGAACAAGGTTAATAGGAAAGGAAATGGCCGCCGACAACCTGAGACCGTCTATGAACTTAGCGACTCAATGCTGAAGGTCTCTGATCGCCAACGCGATCGCTTCAGGGTGTCGGGTTGGTGGCTACTGCCTAGCTGCATACTAGGTACGCTTGTATGGCTTGGCATTTTTTCTATTATTTTTTAATCAATTATAGAGATATGCCGTCCTCCAGCAGAATCTGTAAATATGAGGGTCATTGGGACGAAAAATGCCCTTAAGGCACAGGGGTATAGAAGAAAGATCAGTTGATTCGACTGACATTCTTTCTTAAAATATTGGGATTCGGAATTTAAAAATTTAAGTAGAAAACTGCTTTAATTTATAATAGCGCTGTGTAACCAATTTATAAATTTCTATCGTAATTTGACGATGTATGTGAATAGAAAAAATTTTCTGTTTCGCAATCAGTTAATTAGAGAAATAAAATAAATGCCGTGCAGTTGAAATAGTAATAATTAACCTAGCGGCCTCTAATACCACAGGAGTATCAGACGACGAATATCCATGAGCCTGACCAACAATTCGCCGCAGCCAACTTCAAGCTCCAAGCGACATTGCAGACGTTGTTCCACACCAACGGAATGGTAAAAATTATTAAACATCGCTTTTGAGATGCGCCAAAAACTAGTCAATTTCACGGCGCTCTTGGCTTGGTATATGTCCTGATGCGACATTTTCGGTTATATAATTTGCTGTCACAGAAATTAAGCTGAAGGAACAGAACACCTATGCCATGGATAAAAAATAGCTACAAGTCATACCTGAATAGATTCTTCAATTCGCTGCGCAATCATGCGGGATGTAATTTTCCTGAGAGTCCCAATACTGCCATAAACACTATTGTCAAACGCGCTTTTACTTTACATGATTATAATCTCTATGAAAATGCGCTGGTAGTGTCAGACTTGAGAAGCGCAAACAAAAATGATTCAAATACCGAGCATTATCGTGATAACACGGTCTCAGAAGAGGATTTAGAAAATCTTATTGAAGAGTTGGAAAGGTTGAAAATCTACATTGTTCCCAAGCATGCGGAACGGAACAATTAACACCAACATTTTTAACGGAGTTAATTGTTCCACCCCGGATGATCACATTTCCCCTCGGCGATCTGCCCTGCTCATGGCAAAATCGGTCCAGAGAAACGTTCGAGACGGGGTTCTACCCTGTGGTTGTGTCGCAAACTTTGTCGTTGTTTGAGGATGCCCATTTACAGGACATAATTATGCCGCGAGCCCAGCAAAGGTCTGGAAGGCGGTGGAGCCATTTGCTGAGATCTGGCCCTTACGTATCATA
>NZ_FOCO01000081.1 GCF_900110135.1 Pseudorhodobacter antarcticus
TTTTGCAATACGGAGTGCCATGCCTACGCATAACCCCTGAGAGCGGAACCGTGAAAACTGGCAAGTACCGCATAGTCCCTCTTCATCGCCATCTTATTGAAATTGGGCTGGTGGATTTCATTGAGAGCCAGCCGCCGGGGGCCCTCTTCTTCGCATTGGGAAAGCCAACCGCTGACTCTGTCAAACTGGCCGCAGTGATAAGCGGAAAGGTCGGCGAATGGGTACGTAAGGACGTAGGGATAACCGACAAACGCATCTGGCCAAACCACGCTTGGCGGCACCGTTTCAAGACATTGTGCCGAGATGTCGGAATTGACCAAGAAGTTCGCGACGTAATCCAAGGCCATAACGATGGAACCTCAGCTTCAGATTATGGTGAGGTAACGATAAAAGCGATGCGTCGAGCGATAGACGCATTCCCTCGCGTAGACATCGGGGCCTGAAAGAAGAAAGCCTCTTATAATGTCCCCGGCAGGTTTCCCCGCCGAGGCATTGTAGCGCAGGCCTTATGGGGCCTTTAGTTTGGCTTCGGCTTTGCGTGATCCAGCATAGGCCAGCCTATCCGCCCTCTCATTGTGTTCGTTGCCGTTGTGACCCCGCACCCAAGCCCATGTTACGTTCCGCCCTTTGGCTGCCGCCTCTAGACGTTGCCAGAGATCTTGGTTCACAACGGTCTTGCCATCGCTTTTCTTCCAATTCTTTGCCTTCCAGTTTGCCAGCCAACCGTTCATCGCATTGGGGATAAGGTTGGCATCAGAGAAGACCGTGATTGGTTCTGCGGTGACACGTCCAAGGCTTTCGATTGCGGCACAGGCGGCGGTCATCTCCATGCGGATGTTGGTCGTCGAGAGTTCGAAGCCAGAAAGCTCCCGCCGATTGAGGATTGCGCCGTTGTTGTCACGACGAAGAATAACGACGCCATAACCGCCGTGTCCGGGATTTCCGATACATGAGCCATCGGTGTAAATCTCAATATGGGTCTGGCCATCGTGTGGCTGGTCACCGTTGGTTGTAGGGGCTTGTTCGGCCAAAGCCGATGTGTTCGAGTTTGTCATAAGTGTTTCCTTTGGGTTTTTGAGTGATGCGCTTCAGGCCCCTTCAGCGAGTCGCTGGGGGTATTTGCATCGGGTTTGTGGAAGGTTATTGCGTAGGACGCGAAAGGCCATCAGGGGGGCCATTCTGGCCTAGTCAGGGTTGCCCCTTTGGGTGGTCAGAAGTCGTCGTTGGGGTCGCTTGGAGGTGGTGCAATTGGGTGGTGTTCAAAGTTGGCGCTGAACTCATCCTCGTCGGCTAGATGGCCACCTGAATACATCGCTTTGAACCGTGCCTGTCCTAGATGCCAGCGTAAGGCTAGACCAAGTTCTTCCATTGTGGCCCTCTTGGCGAACTCATTCTTGAACCGTGTTTCAACTGCGTTCAGCAAATCCCTAATCTTTTCGATGCGGGCTTGCTTGGCGGCATCAGTGTCCTCTTCCGGGGCACCTTGAAGTTGCTTGTCATTGCGGTCGCTCCACCAGTTGCCCGTTGGGGTTTTACCGGATGCTGTGATCTCATCTAACCGCCTCCGCATCTTCCTTATGGTTTCGCGTGTCACGCGGGTAGCGGCGGTTATCTGTGCTTTTGACCCAGCACCTTCGATAACCAGACCCCAAGCATATTGGGTGCATTCCGAGGTGGTCCAAGGGAAAGAGGTCTTGGAGTTGTCCCTTGCAGCTTCGATGCGGGCTGCTTTCCGGTTCCCCTCAACGACACGCGCAGGAATGCTGTCCATCTGGCAAAGGCGATATGCAGCGACACGATGGCGACCGTCGAGAATGACGAGCCTCTTAGTCTCAGGCTCCTCCCAAACTTTGATTGGGTCCAGATCGCCACTTATACGCAGAGCGCGGGCGAGTTCGTGAACGTGACGGTTGTCGGTGGCCAGTCGCGGTGAGAACGCGGGGTCGTTTATGAGGCGGTTGATTTCAAGATTTATGGTCATGATTGGGTTTCCATTGGCTTGAGTAAAATGGGACTGATGGGCGGGGCCTCACACATTGAAGGGCAACTGCGAAGAAACCTTTGGAAGGCCTGCGAGTATCAGCGCGGCCATGACTTCAGAGAGGGACAATTCCCCCTCTCCTAGGTGCTTGCGACTGCGCGCCATTAGGCCATCCAGTACCGAAAGAACTTCAGGGCGAAGACGGATGGTCCGCCACGAACGTGCCTTTGCTGTAATGATTGCGGCGGCCACAGAAGGGCACTCTGGGAGGTGTTGGCGCTGGGCGGCGGTGAGGTCGGAGACGAAACGGAGAGTCCGCTCTTGGCCTGAAGTCTTGCGGCGGGCGAAGTTGTGCATGGTGATGCGTCCTTTGAGTGTGACAAAGCGAAAAGGGTTCCCTGAGGATGAACCAAAGGGAGGCGCAAAGGTGCGACTTAGGGGGTTGGAATAGATTGCGCCCCACCTGAGACAGGCAGGGCGACTTCTTTGGCTATAGTGGGGGTTATTCGCGGGGGGCCGGGTGTTTTGGTCTAAGGGTGTGGGTTATTGGGTTATCAGGTCGTAGCCCCCGCCTCCAACCTTTTGGTGCCCTACTTCAGGCGTCCTTCAAGACCCTGTAAGCCGTAGCCCTTGCCACCCCTGCGCGCTTGGCTGCCTCAGTTGCAGAAAGCCCATCGACATGCACAAGTCGCCTGATTTCCTCTACCTTATTTTCCTCCGTCGGCTTCCGACCCCGATACTTCCCGTCAGCTTTCGCCTTGGCAATGCCCTCACGCTGGCGTTCCAACATGATTTCACGTTCAAATTGTGCAATGCTGCCCAGTAGGTTCAGCATCAAGCGCCCGTTCGGGGTGGCGGTGTCGATGCCCATGCCGATGATGCGCAGGGTGGCATTCTTGGTCTCAAGCCGTTCCGTGATTTCCAGCAAGTGCTTTACGGACCGGGCCAAGCGGTCCAACTTCGTGACCACAAGCACGTCTCCTTCACGGATGAACTGTAGGGCTTCCTCAAGCTGGCCCCTGCCATCTTTGTCCACAGAGGAAACCTCCTCCTGAAACACGCGCTCACAGGCAGCTTGGGAGAGGTCGCGAAGTTGGGCTTCAAGGCCTGCCTTCTGGTCGGTGGTCGAGGTGCGGGCGTATCCAATAAGCATGATGCATTCTCCTATCAACGTCTCTTTGAAGTCTTGAGATGTAATAGGCGCGACCGTCTCTTTATGTCAATACCATTTATGTGAGACGGAGAACTCTACCTTTTGAGACGTCGCATTAGAGCAAGCCCTTTGAGACGATCTCGCAGATGTGCCGCCCCGGCAAGCCGAGGATACCGCTACTGATGGGCGTGTCACTGGCAACGACATTCAAGGCCAAGGTCTTCGTCGCTGCGGCAAAAGAGTTCCTGACGCCCAAAGCCAAATTCTGCATCCTCGAACTCAGCGAGAAAACCGCCGTTGGCCCAACACCATTGGCCATCGCCGTAAATCGCGTGGTAGGCATCACAACTGCGCCCAAGATACAGCTTCTCGATGCCTGTGACATAACTGTTTGAGGCACCCTGTCCGATGGTTCTGGTCACAGGATATTTGGATGTAAGAACATACCCATCAGCATTGCAGCTGTCTTCATACTCATGCCCGCCTGCGACATAGGCGCTGGCCTCACTCGCAAGAAAGCCGAGCCACATGACCGCAAAAAGCTGACTAAAACGATACATAGATAATCTCCTTCTAAATTCTATGAGGGGTGGCGGGGGGTACTGCGTAGCCATAATATCTATCACAGGGTTTCGAATTTTCTCGGAGAAATCATGCGAGCAGGCTGGCCGCGTTGCCTCTCAATCTTATTGCGGTAAATGTTAACAAAACCTACACTTTTAGCCACCTGTTTGAATGTGCGCATTGCTTTTAAAGACTTTCCATGCCTTACGAGATTGCACACTAAAGGCGAGGTTCTTAGCCGGGTTCCGCAAGTTGCAGCACAATATGGAACCTTACGTGTGTCCCATGCTTGGAACGCTTCAGCTTTGTCGCTACGAAAGTCCAGCGCTTGTTGCCGAGTTTCAGATAAAAAGAGAGTGGTTAGGTGTCGCAGCGCGCTTTCATTTCCATATCTATTTTATATCGATATCTATCCAGATCGGACATGCACCTCAGCGGCCACCATTTGTTCTTTGATTCTTGATAGCATTTCAGTCTTGGCTTTGTGGCTAATGATTTCTTCAGATCCAATTAAGAGCTGTTGAATCATACCCATGAGGCGGCCATTCTCAAACACGTCAAGAAGAGGCCGAAGCAGCATCTCAGCCTCCCGCACTGTATCAACACTTTTATCTAATTCGTGATTGATCGATTTGAGTGCATGTGCATAGGCATTCCTGTGTCTATACACACTCGCCAAATTTTTTAGCCAAGCCACGAGCTCGGATTTGTGCGACGCGTCTGGTATGCAATCGATTGCGTTTAATAGTAGTTCGCGGCTTCGATCATAACCGAATTTCGTGCTCGCAAGGACCCATTCCATTGCCCCTTGGTCGTGTGAAACAATGGCTGCCACTATTTCGCGACAGACAACTTCGTTGTACGCGTTTGCGACCACTATCGCTTCGAGGGCGAAGCCAGCTTCTATAAGCGCTCGAAGTCGATTTGCGACAGAACCCAACGATAAGGTTTTGGATTGGGCGACGGGTCCACGGCGATGCCACTCACCAGAAAGATTGAAAGAATGCCCACTCTGTTGGCCAAATTGCCATAGGTGATGTTCATCCCCATTATTGTGCAAAAGACACAAAAACTGTTCTTGGAGATTTGGCTCGCGTATAAATCCGACGCTATAGCCCCCATATTCTCGGTTGAATGCTTGTGCTACATCGTTTGCAATGTCTGCTACCGCCCGCCGCAAAAACTGGGGCGCAACTTGCAACAAGACGCGCGTATCCGGAGTCCCCTTTTTGCAATCAAATCGAATTCGACCCTGTTCGACTTGGTCATCAATAAAATCGCTATTTGAGCCAAAGCCTGCCTTTCTTTCTGCCTTAAAAAGACGCCAAAGGTCATCTATATCAAAATCAATCTCAAGCATAGCGTGCTGCAGTAATAAAGCGGATGTAGCGACTTGGAGATTTTCAATGCCTAATGATGTAATTGCTGCGTGTATCGGATTTGATGGATTTTCAGGGTGATTAGACAAAGTGATTAGGCATGTAACTGGATTTGAGTCCTTGGATAAATTGTAACTCCAATTACAAAAAAAAGGCCCTGAGAGATGAGGCCATGGGCGTGGAAAAAAGAGACAGAACTTTAGATGCGTACAACGCGGTATATCTCCCTTAGCAGCACTCCCTCTATTTTCTGCCGTCCGCTCGGCTATTACTTTTAACAATAACACATATAAAGCGTTTTGATCATCTGCTGGTACAAAACCTAAGTTGGTGTTATAACCGACTACTTTCTTCGACTTCCCCAAAACCGAATAAAAAAACGTAAACAGCGGTTCGTTAATATGGCAAGCCCCGTCTTGTACCGCCTTTACGACGGCCTGATAGTGATAGTTCCCTTCATCGAGTGGAATCCACATCTGTTGAGCGGTGCCTGAATCCACAGCGACATATCCTATGAACTCGCCTTTCCAGCTATATGATTTAGTCACTGAGTGAATTTTTGAAAGGTCCATAAAAACGTGTCTCGCAAGTTAGTAATTTCTTTTTAAAAGACGCTGAACTTTGGCATGCTCAGGTCGGCAAAGCAATTGATCTCCCTAAGAGAAGGATCAAAATTATTCTCCGTAGGCACACAATAATTGTGCAAAAAAATATTACAATTAAAACACTATTCAATCCTACAGGAAACTCAAAATGTGATTGCTCAGGAGCCCGCTTTGTCAGCAGTTAGTTTCCACCCTGCAACTGAAGCAAGCGTTCGCCCGTCACTACCGATGTTAAACCCGGCGACTGCAACTATCTATAAGTAAAATCAACGGTCAACGCCAATCTGCTCCGAGTTAAATCCTCTCTTGTAGAGCTGCGTTACTGAGTTTTTCCCCGAATGTAAAATAATCTCTGGGATGCGGCATGTTGACCACACCGTTGGGCTGTCTTAAACGATACGCAGAAAACTCTCATGAAGTGCACATGGGACTTTTTGCATGAAGTTGATATTCTGTGTAAGTATCTGAAAAAATTTGGATATTGGCGCTTCAGGAGCAAGTTCGATTTGGTCGAACATCCCTACCACCGGAACCGAACTGCTTATAAATATCGGGTGATTAAGAAAGCACTCCAAGGGCTACTTTTTCATTTTTTTGCTCTGGGTAAAATCTGGGCTAAGAGAAAGTCTCGAGGCTGTGCTCCTTGGATTCTGTCAACTCTACTAGGCGCCAAGGAGCGAGAGGAGGCTTTCCTAAGCTGCTGGCAGGTAGTTGATGATTGCCAAACTCGAACTGCACGGGACCTTAGCGGCATTCGGCCAGTGCACCACTAAGGTTCTACACCGGGCTTGTATCGGCCGAAAAATTGTTCAATAAAAACAAAGTACACCAGTAGAAATTCCCGAGTTCAATCCTCTCTCACAGCACCATCTTTTCCCCTTTATTATCAAAAAGATGACGGTTATTAGTGGTTTGGATGATGCTCGGATATACACCGAGGGTCTACACCACGATGGTATTACACATGTCCAGACCACACAAAAATCCCAAGACAGGCGTCTACTATTTCCGTCAGAAAACCCCCGCCGACCTGCGGGCAATTTTCGGGAAATCGGAGGTCATCAAGTCTCTGAACACCAAAGAGCCTGAGCTTGCGCGGCAGCGCCACACGGTTGAAGCCGCAAGACAGGCGAGCATATGGCAGTCTCTACGCGCCACGCCCAGCGCATTGCCACACAAGCAGATGATGGCT
>NZ_FOCO01000051.1 GCF_900110135.1 Pseudorhodobacter antarcticus
TTTGTCGCGGGCGGATTGGCGGCGGGTGCGATGTTGTTTTTATCTGAACGCTCGGGCTTAAAAGTTGATGTGATCATCGGCCTGATCTTCACATCCTTTTTCGGGTTAGGCCTTTTTATTGTGTCGATCAATCCGATGTCGGTGTCGATTCAGACGATCACCATGGGCAATATCCTTGCGATCACTCCCGAGGACACGCTGCAACTGGCGATCATTGGTTTTGTATCGCTAGCCGTCCTTTTGGCAAAATGGAAAGACCTGATGGTCACATTCTTTGATGAAAACCACGCACGGACCATTGGACTACGCCCCGGACTGCTCAAGGCGATTTTCTTTGTCTTGCTGTCCGCATGCGTTGTCGCCGCCATGCAAACTGTCGGTGCTTTTTTAGTGATCGCTTTGGTCGTCACACCTGGTGCGACCGCCTATCTACTCTGCGACAGGTTCCCCCGTTTGATCATCGTATCCGTCGTAATCGGATCAATCACCAGTTTTCTTGGCGCCTATATTAGCTATTTTCTGAATGGTGCAACGGGGGGCATCATCGTAACCTTGCAGACCCTTATCTTTCTGGTTGCCTTTGTCTTTGCCCCCAAACACGGGCTTCTGGCCGCCAAACGCAAAGCGAAACAGGCGTTGGAACGTGGTCCAAGTGACCTCGCCGCGGAGTTCAAATGATGGATAGCCTTCTTTTACCGTTCCAGTTCGCATTCATGCAGAACGCGTTTTATATTTCGATGATCGTATCGGTCCCCACGGCTTTGCTGTCGTGTTTTCTGGTCATGAAAGGCTGGGCGCTTATGGGGGATGCCGTCAGCCACGCCGTTCTACCAGGGATCGTTCTGGCCTATATTCTTGGTATCCCCCTCATCATCGGCGCGTTCGCCGCTGGCATGACCTGCTCGATTGCGACCGGCTATCTGTCCACCAACAGCCGTGTGAAACAGGATACTGTGATGGGGGTCGTGTTTTCGGGCATGTTCGGCGTGGGCATTGTGCTTTATGTCTCTGTTGAGACCGACATGCACCTTGATCACATTCTCTTCGGCAACATGCTGGGTGTTGAAGCCCACGAGATGTGGACAGCTGGTATCATATCCTTGGGCGTTGGTCTGATGCTGGCGCTAAAGTGGAAAGACTGGTTGCTGCACAGCTTTGATCCTGCACAGGCGCGTGCCTCTGGGCTCTGGGTCAACTGGTTGCATTACGGGCTATTGGCGGCCCTTTCGCTTACTATCGTAGCCACACTATCCGCTGCGGGGCTCATACTCGCGATTGGTTTACTAATTGCACCGGGCGCGATTGCGTTTCTGTTGGTGCGCAAATTCTCCACGATGCTTTGGGTCTCAGTGATTATTTGTATGGCGTCGATGTTGTTAGGAACTTATGCCAGTTTCTTCCTCGACAGCGCGCCCGCGCCAACGATTATTCTGATTATGACGGCCATCTTCATTGCAGCCTTCGTCAGGCGCCAGATCATCACGCGCCGCACTTCAATGCTGCGCGTCGACGATGCGGTAAATTCTTGATCTATGATGACAAAATGGCGGCACACCTGTCTATACATGGTGTGCGCCCCACACGGCAACGGCTTGCTATTGCCAATGCCCTTTTTAAAGATGGAGGACGACATGTCGATGCAACATGCCTGCATGTAGAGCTCAAGACTTCTGCAATAAAAGTGTCCCTTGCGACCGTCTACAATGTCTTGAAGGCGTTCGACAAAGCGGGTCTTGTGCGGCGTGTGATTTTGGGATGTGAGCGGGTCTTATATGATACCGACCCGAGTAATCATCATCACTTTTTTGTCGTCTCGGAAGATAGGGTTATCGATATAAAAGCGTCGAACGCCGATGGGACGTCGCCGAAAATTCCTGATGGCTATCGTGTTTCGCGCGTCGAGACAGTCATTCACCTCGTTCAGGATGATCCGCGCGAGTCCACTAGTTAGATAGATTGACCTATCCGCTTCTCGTCTTGGCCCTGCGCCGTACCAACCAGACAAAGAACGCGCTTCCGATCAACCCGGTTACGATACCGATTGGAATGTCTTCGAGTGCCATGACTGTGCGTGCAACGTAAGCGGTGCGCCGATCCCACCTATTTGATATAGTTCCATGGTAGCAGGTCGTTGATCTGGCTTTGTTTGTGGCCTGTGACGATGGCTGAGAGCGTGTTGGCCAGATAGGCATGCGGATCGACACTGTTCATTTTGCAGGTCTCAATTAAGGAGGCGATGACGCCCCAGTTTGTGGCTCCTGCGTCGTGGCCTGCAAAGAGTGCATTTTTGCGGTTGAGGGCGATAGGACGGATTGTGCGCTCCACGGCATTGCTGTCCATCTCTATGCGACCGTCAGTCAGGAACAGGCAGAGACCATCCCAGTATTTTGCAATGTATTTGAGTGCCTCCCCCAAAGGTGCTTTGGCTGAGATACGGGCACGGTGGGCTGTCAGCCAGACCTCAAACGCGGCGATCAACGGGGCTGATCGGTCTTGCCGTGCGACCAGACGTTCCTCGGAGGTCATGCCACGGATATCCTTTTCAATCCGGTAGAGCGCAGTGATCTGTTTCAGCCCGGCTTCAGCGATGGGCGCTGTGCCTGCTTGTGCAACCTCATGCAGTTTGCGCCGCGCATGAGCTCAACAATAAGCGAGTGCAACTTGGTCATCGGCGCGTTTGAGCAAACGGTTATATCCAGCATAACCGTCCACTTGGAGGATGCCAGAGAAGCCTTTGAGAATGTCATCTGCATGCTGGCCGGACCGTCCCGGCGCGTAAGTGAAGGCAACACCGGGTGGGGCCGTACCGCCCCACGGTCGATCGTCGCGAGCCAGTGCCCAGAAGTATCCGGTTTTAGTTTTGCGCTTGCCGGGGTCCAGAACGGGCGCACGGGTCTCGTCCATGAAGAGCTTCGAGGATCCTTTTAGATCAGCAATCAGCGCATCAAACACTGGCCGCAGTTCATAGGCCGCTTTGCCAACCCACCCTGCGAGGGTGGACCGATCCAGATCGATCCCTTGGCGGCTGTAAATCTGCGCCTGACGATACAGTGGTAGATGATCTGCGTATTTGCTGACCAACACATGCGCCACGGTCGCCTCAGTCGGCATGCCGCCTGGGATCAGGCGCGCTGGTGCAGGCGCTTGCACTACCCCATTGATGCAGGATCGACAGGCATATTTTGGGCGGCGTGTGACGATTACACGGAACTGGGCGGGGATGATGTCGAGGCGCTCAGACGTATCCTCACCAATGACATGCCGCGTGGCACCACAGCTGCAGGTCACCTCCTCAGGTTCAATCACTTCTTCGATGCGGGGCAGATGCTTGGGCAATGATCCACGATTAGTGTTGCGTGGTTTTGTCATGCGCGATGCAGGCGCATCTACCGCTTCGTCCTCCGCGTGGACCACAGCCATCGCCGTTTCGATATCTTCCAGCGCCAGCTCAAATTGCTCAGGGTCGGTCTTCTCGGACCGTGCGCCAAACAGGGCGCGTTTGAAGTCGGCGACCAGCTTCTCCAATTGATCGATACGATCCTGCTTGCGCAGATTGCGGCCCTCTGAAGCGACAAGCAGCGCTTTCAGGACCTCAACATCATCAGGAAGATCTGCAGGTTTGGACATGGGGAATGACTACCATTTCCTGCACCTCAACACCCCTGCAAAAGACAGCCTGATTCACTCTGCCGCAGTGGGAGGCCGCGCCGACAAGGCCCTTACTTTGCGCCAATCCAAGCCCGAAAACAGCGCTTCAAACTGGGCATGGTTCAGCGACATTAGGCCATCCTTGATAGCTGGCCAAGTGAAGGTGTGTTCCTCCAGACGTTTGTAAGCCATGACCAGCCCGGTGCCGTCCCAATATAGCAGCTTCAGCCGATCTGCCCGCTTCGAGCGGAACACAAAAACTGTCCCGGTGAACGGGTCCTTGCGCAGCTCGTTTTTGACCAACGCTGCGAGCCCGTCATGCCCTTTGCGGAAGTCGACAGGCTTGGTCGCCACAACGATCCGAACCCGGTTCGAGGGGAACATCATGAGGACGCATTCAAGGCGCGGGCAATCTCGGCAATGCGCGCTGCTGATGTGCCTGCATCCAATCGCACAGTGACGGCACCAAAGATCAGGTCCAACGGCGACCGCGGCTCAGGGTCAGGTGTCGTCTCAACATCGTCGCGCACAACCAACGCTGCAAATTTTGGTTCCTCGGTCACAGCGGGCAAAACCAGTTTGCCCTCGCGCGCCATGCGCCGCCATTCTGACAAATGATTGGCCCGCATGTCATACCGCCGTGCCACAGCGCCAACTGTCGCACCTTCCACCAACGTCTCAGCCACGATCTGTGCCTTCACCGCATCTGGCCACCGGCGGTGACCACGCGGCCCCACCACCATATCAATGTCACTGAGAAACTCGGTTGAGCGCTCCATGGAGAAACTCCCTGATAATCTATCCGTCAGGGCTGAATCTCAGATCAGACGATCACAAGGAAGGTGGGGTGGGCGCACCGCTTACTGATCACTTCCTGAGCAGGCCAGAGTTCCCTTTACAGTTTGTGATGGCCTCACTGATTTTGGGAGAGCTAGCCATATTTAGGCGCGCAATCCTCAAAATTTATGTCAATGAGGATGGTAAAGCGGCCATCCGTGCAGGTGCAGCCAATGACCGCTAAGTCTGCGGTATAGACCTTGGGACCAACTGCGGCGGATGGCCGGTAACCGCTCACATCGAAGGTCGATAGCAAAATGATAACGGATTGCAGCGACACACACGCGGATTGATCTCCGTCCCGGCCAAAGCGCCCTCCGTTGCGCGTCAACGGCCTGCTTTCGATGAAGGGGGTTTGGCGCGCCCATAACCTGGTGAAAATCAGTGCGCACTTGAATGGTGCTGCTTTTCAGGCCCGCCCGCGCAGCGACATGGTGCGCAGCACCAGAACGACCGGCAACAGCCCTATGGCGACGATGACAAGGCTGGGCACGGCGGCGCCGGCCAGCCGCTCGTCCGAGGCAAGGCGAAAGGCCTGCACGGCCAGCGTGTCGAAATTGAAGGGCCGCAAGATCAGGGTTGCGGGCAATTCCTTCATCACATCGACAAAGACGATCAGTGCCCCGGTCAGGACCGAGGGCGCCATGATCGGCAGATGCACCCGCCAAATTGTGCGCGGCACGCCGGCCCCAAGCGTGCGCGCCACAAGGTCGATGCTGCGCGGCACTGGCGCGAGGCCGCCGTCCAGCGCGCCCAGCGCCGCCGCGCTGAACCGCACAAGGTAGGCCAGCAGCATCAACCCGATGGACCCGGTGAGCAAGAGCCCGGTCGAGAGGCCGAAATTGGCGCGCATCCAAGCATCGAGTGCGTTGTCCAATCCCGCCGCAGGCACCAAAAGCCCGACCGCAATCACGCCGCCCGGCACGGCATAGCCTAGGCGCGCAATCTCGACCATGGCGCGGGGACCACGCCCGGCCTGAAAGCGCGCATGGAACCGCAGCGCCATTGCCCCTGCCATGGTCAGCAAGGCGGCAAGCCCCGCGAGGATCAGCGAATTGCCGATGAAATGCAGATAGCGCGGCGAGGTGACATCTTGCCCCGAGCCGACGGCCATTTGCGCCAGAACGATAACCGGCAGCACAAAGCCCAGCGTCACCGGCACCGCACATAGCGCAATCGCCCCTGCGGCACGCCAGCCGCGCAAGGGCATCGGGGACAAGGTTTCAAACCGTTTGCCGGTATTGTTGTGGCGCGCGCGGCCCCGGTTTTGCCGGTCCAGCAGCGTCACGAACAGGGCCACCGTCATCAGGCAGAACGCCAGTTGCGCCGCCGCTGTGCGGTCCCCCATCGAGAACCATGATTGGTAGATGCCGGTGGCCAGTGTCTGCACCCCGAAATGGGCAACGGTGCCGAAATCGGCCAGCGTTTCCATCACCGCCAGCAGCACGCCACCCGCAATCGCGGGGCGTGCCATGGGCAGGCTTACGGCCCAGAACGCATACCACGGCCCCCGCCCCAAGGCCCGCGCCGCCAGAAACGCCGAGGCGGATTGTTGCAGGAAACTGGCCCGCGCCAACAGGTAGACATAGGGGTAAAGCACCAAAATCAGCATAATCGCCGCCCCCGGCAGGGAGCGCACATCAGGAAACCAATAGCCGGCAGGCCCCCAGCCCATCATACCCCGCAGGCCCGATTGCACCGGGCCGGAATGGGACAGAAAACTGGTATAGGCATAGGCCAGCACATAGGCCGGAAAGGCCAGCGGCAGGGCCAGCAGCACCTCAAATATCCGCACACCCGGAAACCGTGTCATCGTGACCAGCCACGCCGCCGCTGTGCCCAGCGCCGCCGCCCCCACCGCGACCGACGCGCATAAAAGAAGGGTGTTCAGCGCATATCCCGGCAGCACCGTCGCCATCAGATGGCGCCATGTATCAAACGAGCCGGTCAGCGCCGCCACCAGCACCGCCACGACCGGCAGCAGGCAGATCGCCGCCACCAGAACCGCAATCGGCCCCAGCCCCAGCCGCATGACGCGGCCGGGGATAGGGATGGTGGGCTTTTCGGCTGGTGAAACGGTCATCGGGCCTGTGGTTTTGGATAAGAGGGAAACCGTTCGATGCCGGAAAATGGGCATCTGCGTCAATCCCCCTTTGCCTGCCGATCAGGCCAGACAGAGGGGGGGGAGGGCGTTATTTCCAGCCCAGATCGTTATAGATCGTCTGTGCGAGGGCTTGGTTGCGGCCAAGTTCCGCAAGGTTCAGATCGTCGCGCGTGAAGCTGCCAAGGCCTGCCACAGATGCGGCAAGCGCCACGCCTTCGACCACCGGATATTCATCATTGCCGTCGGCAAAATAAGCCTGCGCCTGATCGGATGCGAGGTATTCAAGGAAAGCAATCGCATTGTCGCGGTTCGGGGCATTGGCCGCAACCCCTGCGCCCGAGATGTTCACATGCGTGCCGTGGCCGCCTTGGTCGGGGAAGGTCCAGCCAATGCGGTCAAACCCATCGGCGGCGGTCAACCCCTCAACCTCGGTGCGGATGGCGCGGGCGAAGTAATAGGTGTTGGAAATCGCGATCGGGCATTGGCCTGACAGCACGCCGCGCAGCTGGTCGGTATCGCCGCCTTCAGGCTCGCGGGCGAGGTTGTCCTTTACGCCTTGCGCCCAAGCGCGGGCAGCCTCTTCGCCGTCATTGGCGATGATGGCAGACAGCAGCGACAGGGAATAGATGTTGGTGGCCGAGCGCATGCAGACCATGCCCTTATACGCAGGGTCCGCCAGCGCCGCATAGGTTTGGGGCGGGTTTTGCACCTTGTCCTTGTCAAAGAAAATCACGCGGGCGCGGGTGGAAAAGCCAAACCAATGCCCGGCGGGGTCGCGCAGCGCGGCCGGAATCCGCGTATCCAGCACCTCGGACGCGACCGGCGACAGCAGGCCTGCCTCCTCCGCGCGCCAGATGCGGCCCGCATCGACGGTGATCAAAATATCGGCAGGGCTGTTGGCACCCTCGGCGCGCATCCGCTCGATCAATTCATCGGCGTTGCCTTCAATGCGGTTGATGGTGATGCCGGTCGCGGCGGTGAAATCCGCATACAGCCGCTCATCCGTGTCATAATGGCGCGAGGAATAGATGTTCACCTCGCCTTCGGCAAAGGCGGCGCTGGCGGTCAGCACAAGGGCAAGGGCGGTGAGGGCCTTGATGGGGGTGGACGGGAATTGCATCGTGATCTCCGTTGATTTGAATGTCCAAGTGTTTTAGTCGGGAATCAAGACGTAGATCAGCGAGCGCGGTGTCGTCAAGCGTAGTTGACTAAAAGAATCGGGTTTACATTCCTGACTGAATTAGTAAGTATAATGACACGCCAAGCCACCCTAAGCGGGAAGCCCGGTCTTTCTTTCGCCATGGAGAGCGACATGACCGTATCAATAAGTCCCCCAGTTCGCCGAACGCACAACGACGCTGCCGGTTCAATTGTTTGGCCGGTTAACACGGGTGAAGCACTATGAACCTATGTGTGCAAACAGCTGATAAAGTTCCGGTTTTTGATGCGCGCGCGCTGCTAGGCGGGCAACCTACCGCACAGATCGTGCTTGATGGGCAGGTCTATACCCTGCGCATCACCAAGGCCGAAAAGTTGATCCTGACCAAATGAGCATTTCATGGACCCCCAAACGCTATGACCAGCCGCAGCCCCCTTTGCGGGGTGCGGCGGCGGTCGGGATGCTGGCCGAACTGCCCGCGCTGGAGCGCTGCGCGATCACGGCCCTGCGGCTTTGGTGTGATGGGCTTGAGGGGCGAGAGGCCGTGGCCCGAGACTTTTCACGCGCCTATGACACGCCACGCGCCGCGCTTGAGCTTAACGGTTTTGCCGATCTGATCGCGATGATGCTGGCCGCACCCCGCCGGGCGATCATGCGCCACGGCCTGTCCTGCGCCTGCTTTGGTGGGGATGAGGCGGCATTTGCCCATATGATTGCCGCAGCCACCGTGGGCGACCGCGACGATGCGATGGCCTTTGCTCTGATCCTGATGCAACCCGGCGCGGCTTGGCAAACTGTGCAACAGGCGCAGGACGTGGGCCTGGGCCTTCTGGGCCTGTGCCGCCGCCCGCCCACCTTGAATTGACCCAAATAAGGAACGTCTAATGCGACACTATCTGATTGCCGCCCTCACCTCTACCGCCCTTGTCAGCCCCGCTTTCGCAGCCTCGCCCCAAGAGGTCGCCCAGACCTATGTTGAACTGGCGGCTGCGGGCTATGGTGACAGCCTGACCACCGCGCAGGCATTGCAGACAGCGGTCGATGCGTTCCTCAAAGCCCCGTCCGAGGAAACCCATGCGGCGGCCAAAACGGCATGGCTTGCAGCCCGCGTGCCTTACCAGCAAACCGAAGCCTTCCGTTTTGGCAACCCGATCGTTGATGATTGGGAGGGCCGCGTGAACGCTTGGCCGCTGGACGAAGGCCTGATCGACTATGTCGATGCCAGCTATGACCATTCGCAGGAAAACCCGCTGTCCACGCTGAACATCGTGGCCAATGCGTCCTTTACCCTGTCGGGCGCGCAGGTCGATGCGACCAATCTGACACCCGACTTCATTTCCGGCACCTTGCATGAGGTGGACGGTATCGAGGCCAATGTCGCCTCAGGCTATCATGCCATTGAGTTTCTGCTTTGGGGGCAGGATCTGAATGGCACCGGGCCGGGGGCGGGCGCGCGTAGCCATACAGACTATCTGCAAGACAGTGGTTGCACCAATGGCAACTGCGACCGCCGCGCCGCGTATTTGAAGGCGGCCACGGACCTTCTGGTAACGGATCTTGCCTATATGGCGGGCCAATGGGCGATGGGTGGCGAGGCGCGCTCCACCATCACCGCTGATCCGAACGCGGCGCTTTCGGCCATGCTGACCGGCATGGGCAGCCTGTCTTACGGCGAGTTGGCGGGTGAGCGGATGCGCCTTGGTGTGATGCTGAACGACCCCGAGGAGGAGCATGATTGCTTTTCCGACAACACCCATAACAGCCATTATTACGATGGCGTCGGCATCCGGAACGTCTATCTGGGCAGCTATACCCGGGTGGATGGCAGCGTGGTCTCGGGGCCATCGCTTTCCGCGCTGGTCGCAAGCGCCGACCCGGCCGTCGATGCGCAGCTGAAGGCAGAGCTTGACGCCTCAGTTGCAGCCCTTGGCGCGGTCAAGGCCGCTGCCGAAAGCGGGATGGCTTACGATCAGATGCTGGCGGCAGGCAATGCGGAAGGTGAGGCGCTGATTATGGGCGCTGTTGCCGCACTCGTCACGCAAACGGCGTCGATCAACCGGGCGGTCACCGTCATCGGGGCATCAGGCGTGGCGATTGAGGGGTCAGA
This sequence comes from Pseudorhodobacter antarcticus, assembly GCF_900110135.1. Taxonomy (GTDB): domain Bacteria; phylum Pseudomonadota; class Alphaproteobacteria; order Rhodobacterales; family Rhodobacteraceae; genus Pseudorhodobacter; species Pseudorhodobacter antarcticus. The sequence goes on from NZ_FOCO01000051.1 coordinate 9,856, forward strand.
CAGCCTTGATAACCCCGGCGCTGTTTTCCAATAAATCAAAGATAAACCACTGACAAACAACGGGTTCGCCATGATCATCTGTCACTGTATGGGCATCACCAACCACCAAATCACCGCGGCAGTCGACTGGATGCGCGCGGCGGACCCTGATACCGTTATCACCCCCGGCAAAATCTACCGCGCGCTGGGCAAGCGCGCCGATTGCGGCGGCTGCATGCCGCTGTTCCTTGACACCATGCGCAACTGTGCCAGTTTAGGGCCAGCCACGACGACCCCGTCCAGCCAGACAATTCCCAATTTGAAAACAGGAGCACCCCATGAATGGCGACCCCAAAGTCATCGACTATCTGAACGCAGCACTGCGGTCTGAACTTACCGCTGTCAGCCAGTATTGGCTGCATTACCGCCTGCAAGAGGATTGGGGCTACGGCCATCTGGCCGCCAAATCCCGCGCGGAAAGCATCGAGGAGATGCACCACGCCGACAAGATGATCGCGCGCATCCTGTTTTTGGAAGGCCACCCGAACTTGCAAAAGCTGGACCCTTTGCGCATTGGCGAAACCCTACGCGAAACGCTTGAATGCGACCTTGCAGGCGAACATGACGCCCGCAATCTCTATATCGAGGCCCGCAAACATTGCGATGCCGTTGGCGATTTCACCTCCAAGTCCTTGTTTGAGGAGTTGATCACGGATGAAGAGGGGCACATCGACTTTCTCGAAACCCAAATATCGCTTTATGACCAGATCGGGCCCGAGAAATACGGCCAACTCAACGCAAAACCCGCCGATCAGGCGGAATAACCTGCTCGGGGCGTGACAGGCCCCGGCGATTTCGATGACGGAGAATACCATGCTGCGCGCCGCCCTTGCCTTATGTTTCCTTTCCCTACCAGCGGCGGCGCAAACGCTGGAGGACCTGCACCTGTCCACTGTGCCCCGCACGGCAGAGGAGGCCGCCCGCATTGCTGCCGTCACCGCCGCCACCACCGATTTCACCAAGCCCGAGGCGTTTGAGGAAAAACCCGCAGGGGCCGCCACCGTGCGCGCGCGCGCCAATGCGGATGCGTTCTCGCAACTCTCGGCCAACATGCCCTTCGCGCATGAGATGGATTTCAAACTGGGCAATGCGCTCTTTCGCAAAACATGGGTGGCCTCGCCTTCCTCTACGCTGGCGTCTGATGGTTTGGGTCCGCTTTACAACGCGCGCGCCTGCCAAGATTGCCACCTGAAAGACGGTCGCGGCCATGCGCCGGAAGGGCCGGATGACCGGGCCGTGTCGATGTTCCTGCGCCTGTCCATTCCAGCAACGGGCCCCGCACCAAGTGCGCCGGGTGAGATTGAGGACTGGATCGCCACCGCGAATGAGCCTGTATACGGCGGCCAGCTGCAAGATTTCGCCAGCCCCGGCGTAGCTGCCGAAGGGCAGATGCAGATCGCCTATACCGATGTGCCGGTGACACTGGCGGATGGTATGGTGGTGACGCTGCGCGCGCCTTCCTATTCGGTTGGCGACCCCGGCTATGGCCCCCTGCACGCGGGCACCATGCTATCGCCCCGCGTGGCCCCGCAGATGATCGGGCTTGGCCTGCTGGAGGCCATTCCAGTGGCGGATATTCTGGCGCTTGCCGATCCGGATGATGCGGATGGCGACGGTATTTCAGGCCGCCCCAGCATCGTGCCCAGTGCCGAATTTGGTGTGCCTATGCTGGGGCGCTTTGGCTACAAGGGCGGGGCCGCCACAGTGCGCGACCAATCAGCGGGGGCGTTTGCGGGCGATATGGGCCTGTCCACGCCCTTGCACCCAAACCCTTGGGGCGACTGCACGGACGGCCAGCCTGCCTGCATCGCTGCAATCCATGGCCAAGAACCCGGCAACCGCGACGGGCTGGAGGTGGATGCAGCCTCGCTTGATCTGGTGACCTTCTATTCCCGCAACCTTGGCGTGCCCGCGCGGCGCGATGTGGCCGCGCCTCAGGTGCTGCGCGGCAAAGAGGTGTTTTATGCGCTGAACTGCACCGGATGCCACACGCCCAAACACGTCACCGCGCGGCTGGAAGGCCAGCCCGAGCAAAGCTTTCAGCTGATCTGGCCCTATACCGACCTTTTGCTGCACGACATGGGCGATGGCCTTGCCGACAACCGCCCCGAGGGCCGCGCAACGGGGCGCGAATGGAAAACCCCGCCGCTTTGGGGCATTGGGCTTTCCGAACAAGTCTCGGGCCACAGCCAATTCCTGCATGACGGGCGTGCCCGCAACCTGCTAGAGGCTCTTTTGTGGCACGGCGGCGAGGCGCAAGCCGCCCGCGATGGGGTGGTCGCCTTGGAAACCGCTGACCGCGACGCGCTTATCGCCTTTTTGGAAAGCCTTTGACATGATCCGCAGCCTTGCCCGCAGTTTTGCCGTTACCCTTTGCTTTGCCACCCCCGCATGGGCGGATTTTCCGCAGGCGGTCTCGGGCCATATCCTGCCGGGATATGCAAACCTCGCCGAAGCGACGGGCACATTGGCCGACACGGCCACCCAAACCTGCGATATGGCCGCGTTGCGCCCCGCCTATCACGCCGCGTTTGATGCCTGGATGGGCGTGCAACACCTGCGTTTTGGCCCGAGTGAGGTGGAGGGGCGCGGTTTGTCCATCGCCTTTTGGCCGGACCCAAAGGGCAGCGGCGCGCGGGCGCAGATGGCGCTGTTGACAGGCGATCAGGCCGCCCTTGAACCCGATATGTTCGCCCAACAATCCATCGCCGCGCGGGGGCTCTTTGCGCTGGAACGCCTGCTTTACCCCAGCGCGGACCTGCCCGCCGACCCGTGCCCCCTGATCCGGGCCACCGCCACCGACCTTGCCCGCACTGCGCAAGCGATCAACGCCGATTGGCAAAACACCTATGCCCAGACCGTTCTGACGGCGGGCGAGGCGGGCAATACCACCTACCTAACTCGCCCTGAGGTGCGTCAGGCGCTGTTTACCCAGCTGGTCACTGCGCTGGAATTCACCGATGACAATCGCCTTGGCCGCCCCTTGGCTAGCTTTACCCAACCGCGCCCGGAACGGGCCGAGGCGGTGGCATCGGGGCGGTCCTTGCGCAACATCACCCTGTCCTTGCAGGCGCAGCGTGCCTTGGTGTTGGCGCTGACCCCGGATGCACCGCTGACCATTGCAGGGTTTGACCATGCCCTTGCTTTGGCCGGGGCGTTGGATGATCCAACCTTGGCAGGGGTCGCGACGCCTGAGGGGCGTTTGAAAATCGAGATCCTGCAACAGACCATTGAAGCGCTGCGCGATACGGTTCTGGCAGAGTTGGGGCCGGAACTTGATGTTGGCATCGGCTTTAACGCCGCCGATGGCGATTGACATGATCGCGCGCCGCGCGTTTCTGGCGGGCCTTGCGGCTGTAAGCTTGCCACGGATGGGATGGGCCGATATCGGCAGCCCTGCCTTTTTGGCCGCTGGCAAAACCGCCAGCGGCTTTGTTTTGCATGGGTTGACGGGCGATGGCGAAAGCCTGTTCTCGGTGCCGCTGCCCGCGCGTGGCCATGCCGCGGCAGGGCATCCGCACCAAGCGATTGCCGTGGCTTTTGCGCGCAGGCCCGGCACTTACGGGCTGGTGATCGACTGCGCCAGTGGCGCCATTTTGCACCAACTTGAGCCGCCGCAGGGGCGGCAATTCAACGGCCATGGCGTGTTTTCGGCGGATGGCGCGCTTCTGATGACATCGGAAGTGGTAAGCGAAGGCTCCGCCGGTCGCATCGGGCTGTGGGAAACCGACACCTATCGCCGGGTCGCTGAATGGGACAGTGGTGGCATTGGCCCGCATGATATCAAGCGGCTGCCGGGTGGGCGCATTGTGGTGGCCAATGGCGGCATTCAGACCGATCCTGCGGATCGTACCAAGCTGAACCTTGCAACCATGCGGCCAAACCTGACCCTTCTGTCCTCAAAGGGGGAGGTGCTGGACCGCGCCGAACTGCCCACAGAACTGCGGCAAAACTCCATCCGCCATCTCGCGCTGCTTCCGGGTAAGATCGCTTTTGCGATGCAATGGGAGGGCGATGCCGCCCAACCCGTGCCGCTTTTGGGGCTGTGGGCACCGGGTAAGGGTGCGGTTTTATGCCCCCCAGATGATGCTTTCGCCTTTGCGATGAAAGGCTATGCCGGGTCAATTGCCGCCACGCAGGACGGCAAGCGCATTGCCCTGACCTCAGCTCCCGGCGGGGTGGTCATGTTATTTGATGAAATGGGCCATCAGACCGCCTGCCACACCCGCGCCGATCTGTCTGGCGTGGCGGCCATTGGGGGCAGTTTTGTCGTGACAGACGGGTCTGGAACCACTTGGCAGGTGCAGGAGGAAGGGCTTGCCCTGCTGTCGCGGCATACGCTTGCCTGGGATAATCATCTGGTTGGTTTGGGCCCAGCATAGGCCGACAGCCCGTGGCATGCCGCGACGGCCAGACCCATCAAGACACCAAGGGTTTCTTGCGGCTCCGGATCAAACATCGCCGCACGGTTCGACCAATAGCTGCGGTGTTCGTCCACTAGGGTAAAGTAGCGCAAGGGTGTATTCAATACGCCGCCCCCAAAGTGGCGTCGACATACAGCGATCCGCGCCGCGTGCGTTCCAGCGCTGTTTCAACCCGGTAGGTTTCCCCGATTTCGGGCAGGGACAGGATATCTTCCGGCGTGCCATCAGCCATGATCCGGCCTTCGCGGATCAGGATCAGCCGATCACAGAACTTGGCGGCAAGGTTCAGATCATGCAGGGCCGCCATGACAATCGTGCCGCGGCGCTGCATCTCGGCCCTGACCGAAGATAAAATGGACAGCTGGTGATGCAGGTCCAGCGCGCTTGTCGGCTCATCCAGCAGCACAATCGCCGGATCACGCACCAGCGTTTGTGCCACGGCAACCATTTGGGCCTGCCCACCGCTAAGGTTGCCAAGCCCCCGATCCGCCAGATGGGACAGGTTCAGGGCTGCCAGCGTTTGCGCCACGCGGTCATGGTTGGCATCCGCAACCCGCCAGCCAGTCGTTTGTTTCAGCGCCAGCAAAACGCTTTCATACACGGTCAGGATGGCATTGCAGCCAAACGCTTGCGGCATATAGGCAATGCAACGCGCACGGTCGCGGCGGCACAGGCGGCACAGGTCGGTGTCGCCAAAGCGGATCGTGCCGTGACTGGGCCGCACCAACCCCGAAAGCGTCTTGAACAGCGTGGATTTGCCAGATGCATTCGGCCCGATCATCCCGACGAACTGCCCCGGCAGGATGGGGGCAAGCGTCACATCATGCAGCACCGGCACTGCGCCATAACGGGCGTGCAGCCCTTGGATGGTCAGGGTCATGACAGGCTCCGTCTGCGGGTGGACAGGATGATTGATACAAACACCGGCACGCCGATCAGGGCAGTGATGATGCCGATGGGGTAGATCACACCCGGCGTCAGGGATTTAGAGATGATCGAGGTCAGCGAAAGCACCAGCGCGCCGGCCAAGGCCGACAGCGGCAGGAAAAACCGCTGATCCTCGCCCACGATCATGCGGGCGATATGCGGGCCGACCAGCCCGATAAACCCAACGGTGCCGACGAATGCCACGGCGGTTGCGGCAAGGATTGAAACCACGATCAGCATCTCGACCCGCAGGCGGGCGACATCGACGCCCATGCTTTGTGCGGTTGTCTCGCCCATGCGCAGCGCGGTCATCTGCCAGCTGCGCATCAGGCCAAAGGGGATCACAACCGCCAACAAGGCGGCCCCAAGGGCGATTTTTTCCCAGCTGGCCCGGCCCAGCGACCCCATCATCCAAAATACAATGCGTGCGATTTGGTCTTCGGACGCCATGTATTGCATCAGGGCCAAAAGCGCCGAGAAGGTGAAGAAGATGGCGATGCCAAACAGGATCATCGTCTCTGACCCCACACCTTTCAGCCGCGTGGCAAACAGGATGAAGCCGCAGGTCAGCAGGGCAAAGACAAAGGCGTTCACCGTGACCATCAGCGCGCCGACCACGGGCAGCACGCTCCACCCCATGACGATAGCCAGCGCCGCGCCAAAGCTGGCAGCAGAGGAGACGCCGAGGGTGAAGGGTTCGGCCAGCGGATTGTTCAGAATGGTTTGCATTTGCGCGCCTGCCACCGCCAAAAGCGCGCCAACAATCACCGCCGTCACGGCAATGGGCAGGCGGTAATCCCAGATGATGACCTTGATTTGCACGCCATGCGCCACCGGGTCAAACAGTGTCTCGATCACGGTGCGCAGGGGGTAATTGCCCGGCCCGGTCGCCACATCGACCACAAAACTAAGGGTCAGCAGCGCGGCCGCCATGGCCAGCACGAAGTATCGGCGCGCAGTTTGCGCGACATAGCCCGCGCGCAAGCCCGCGGTGTCGGTCATCATGGCCATCGCGGCCTCCTGTCTTGGGGGGGCCCCGCGCAGGGTTTGCGCGGGGTGGTTTTGGAGGTTTAGTTCACAGGGCTGTCCAGCGTTCCCCAGAACACGCCCGAATAGTCGATGGGCAAGAACCGCGCGTGCAGTTCCTTCATCGTCTCCTCGGGATCAAGGTCTGGGAACAGGTCGGGATGCATCCACTTGGCAAAGGCCTGCATGGCCACGAAGTGATAGGGGCTGTTGTAAAACTGGTGATAGACCGAGTGGAATTGCCCATTTTTCACTGCCGACATCTCAGCCCAGCCGGGGCGTGCGGCGAGGGCTGCAAGCCGTTCCTGCACCGCCTCGGGCGTGGCCTCATATCCAAACAGAACAGCGGTGGTGGCGGGGTTCGCCTCGGACCAGTTGGCCCCGGTGCCGATGATCACATCGGGGTCGTCGGCAAACACCGCCTCCAGGCTGACATCGCCACCAAACCCGGGAAACTTTTGCGACCCCCAGTTGCGCCCGCCCGCCAAGTCCACCAGCCGCCCAAGGTTTGCCGCGCCAAAAGTGCTGCAACATTTGTTGGGGTTATAGCCTGCGGCTTGCTCGATAAACACAACCGGGCGATCATCCAGCGGGATGTTTTCCACAGTGGCATAGATACGGCTCATCTGCTGGGTGTAGAAATCGGTAAACGCGTCCGCCTCATCCCGGCGATCAAGGATGCGGCCCATCAGCTGGATGCTGCTCACGGTGTTGGTCGTGGGATCTTGGCGGAAATCGACAAATACGGTGGCAATGCCCGCCTCATCCAGCTTGGTGATGATCCCGCTTTCCTGTGCTTTCAGCAACTCGCCCAAGTTCATGAACACAACATCGGTGCCAAGCGAGATCACCGATTCAAGGTTCCAGTCATCGGCATAGGGGCTGCCCAGACGGGGAATATCGGCGGCGGCTGGAAAGGCCACCTAATATTTGCGCCAGGCATCGGGATCATAGTTGATCAGATCATCCTTCCAGCCCGCAACCCGCGCAAAGGGGTCTGCGCGGTCCAGCAGCGCCAGCGAATAGATCATCCGCCCCTCGCCCAGAACGATGCGGTCAGGGTTCTTCTCAACCTCAACCGTGCGCCCGGCGATGTCGGTTATGGTGATGGTCTCTGCGGTGGCGGACGTGGCGGACGCGAAATTCATCGCGATGGCTGCGGTGGCGAGGCAGAGGCCCGGGATCAGCGTGATGCGCTGCATGGGTCTCTCCTTTTTTGTAACGCCGCGGGAAGCGACAGGGTGGTTTTGGATTGGCAAAGTCTTTTAGTCAACAATTATATTGACAATCCCGACGGATTAACTCAACTTTATAGGTGATCCTGATGGGTCAGACCCATTCACCCTTGCGGAAGGCCAGTTTCATGCAGATCATGCACCCGTCGGGTGACCCAGAACCCGATATGGGTCAGGTGCCTGTGCCAGAAACCAAAAGACGTTTGCAGCCGCTGTGCCGACACGAGGTGATTTGCGCGGCGCTTTATGGCGGCTATCAGAACGACCCGCTGTTTGAATTTCTGTGTGAATGTCGCGAGGTGCGGCAATGACCCCGCCTGTGCTGCGGCCTGCACGGGCCACCCCGCGCAACCCTAATTTGCGCGCTGGGAAGGTCGGGGATCTGGCCATAAAAGGCGATCCTGCACGGGTGGGGGCTGTATTTTGCGCATCTCGCGGGCGTTGCAGTTGATTTTGACAAAATGACAAGACGGTGGCCGGAAAATGAAATGCTTCGGGACGATACTGGCGCAAACGTCCAAGGGCGTTGCGGGCGCGGCGGGGCCGCGATTAGGCTGATGTGGCTTGGGCTTGGGTGGGTGTCACTTGGTTTTGGCGCAGCGGGCATTGTGCTGCCGGTTTTGCCCACGACGCCGTTTGTGATCCTTGCAGCCTTATGTTTTGCAAAGGGGTCCAGCGTGATGGCCGACCGGCTGAACCGCAGCCGTTTGTTTGGTCCCATCCTTGGCGACTGGCGGACCAGCGGGGCGATTGCCCACGCTACAAAACGACTGCCATTGTGATGATGGCGGGCGCATTTGGTTTCAGCTTTGCAATGGCCGTGCCGGTTGGGGTGCTTGCGGTTTAGGCGCTGAGCATGGCGTTGGCGGCGGGTTTCATCCTGAGCCGTCCAAGCCGGGCGCGTGGCACCGCTCATCAGCCAACCTGCGGAAGATGAGCCGGCAAGCTGCCCAAGGTTCTCGACAGGCATTTTCGGAGTTTGCCATGCGACAGCTTTTCTAACTGTTGCGATCACGTTCATCCCCGCCGCTGTGATGGCGCAAACCACTTTGATTGATGTTGGCGCCCTTCAATCGCAGCAGGTTTATGACACGGTCATGATCTGCGAGGTCAACGGGATCGAGCACCGCCTGACCAAACCCAATCAACCCTAGACCAACGGCCTCCCTCTCGGTGTTTACTTGCAAACACCTGCCGGGCAACGGGTCGAACGGATGAACCGCATGATCAAGGAGGCCACTGTCAAGCGCTTCCACTACCACAGCCACGATCCGTTGCGCACCCACCTCATCGACTTCATGGCAGCCTACAACTTCGCCCGAAGGCTAAAGAGCCTCAATGGCCTCACGCCATACGAATACATCTGCAAAAACTGGACATCAGAGCCAGAACAATTCACCTTAAATGCGATCCACCAAATGCCGGGACTGAACACCTAGGGTTTTGATAGCTGTGATCATGGCTCGGGTCCTTGCGTTTCTTATAGCTTCAGATCTGCTGGACGTTTCCTACTCCCATTGATCAAAGGGCACCTCGATTTTTGACTGTTTTCGCGGCAACGGGATAGCAGGTTCCGCCCAAAGCGCGTCAGCGACCTTCAACTGACAGAGTGTTGCCTTGGGTTTGATGATGTGCTGCCCATTTCGCTTCGCGGACCTTCGGTTCAGGGCCGTTTTTGGCGATGCGCAGCATGATCTGCGTCTGTGTTCGCCCGTGTTTCAGGCTGGGTGAGGGTTGATGCGACCCAGTTGGGCGAGACGGCGCATGTTGTAGGTGAGATTCTTCATCCCGATTTTGGCCTTGGCCCGAACCAGACCGATCGTGCGCACGAGGGTGCCGCCC
>NZ_FOCO01000052.1 GCF_900110135.1 Pseudorhodobacter antarcticus
TTTTCAAGGTGGACGTTTCTATCTCGACCGGAAGAAAAACACCCTCAAGAGCGATACTCTCCTCGGGCGACGATCCACCCTCCACTGGCGCGAACCGGGTATCCTTCAGCCATTTGAAAATCAGGTTCGCGTTCATCGAATAGCGCCGCGCAACCTGTGCAACCGAAACGCCCGGCGTCAACGTCTGCGCGCAAATCGTGCGCTTCTCGTCATCCGACCAGATCCGATTCTTCAAACCCTTCTCCCCCGCCATCACCGACCGCAAGATGTCCACTACCGATGGTGGACACTATCACCCACTCCATCACGCAGGCAGGGCAGTCAGACCGGACGCTTACTTAAGACTTGCGGGTGGTGATGACGGGCCGACCGACATAGTTTTTTTCATCGACGCGGACGATCAACATCCCGTCCGGTGTTTGCCCGACTTGCAAGCCCTGCACCGAAACGTAGCTTCCTATGGTGATTGTTCTGAGCATTGCTAAATCCCCCTGTTAGAGGGGTTGTTTCAAGATATACAGTAATTGATCAAAATCTAGCTGAATTTTGGGGCTTGCACGCAATAATCGTGCGGAATGTGCATTATTTTCCGGCGGTCACAGCCAGTCGCGCAGGATGGGGATAAGCGGCAGATCGGCGGGGGGCATGGGATAGTCGCGCAGTTTGTCGGCGCGGACCCACGCGAGGTTTTGTCCTTCGCGGCCCGTGGGGATGCCGGTCCATTTGCGGCAGGCGAACAGCGGCATGAGCAGATGAAAATCGGGGTAGGCATGGCTGGCGAAGGTGAGGGGGGCGAGGCAGGAGGCGTGGGTGTCGATGCCCAACTCCTCTTGCAGCTCCCGGATGAGGGCGGTTTCGGGGGATTCGCCGGGTTCCACCTTGCCACCGGGAAATTCCCATAGGCCCGCCAGCGATTTGCCGGGGGGGCGTTGGGCCAGCAGGATGCGGCCATCAACGTCGATAAGGGCCACGGCGGAGACGAGGATGATTTTCATGCGTGGCTTTCTGGGTCGGGCTTTTGGGCAACCGCTGGGGGAGGGCTATCTGCCCTCCCCCAGACCCCCGCCCGAGGATATTTATGAACAGAAAAAGTTAGGAGCGGTAGTCGGCGTTAATGTCGATGTAGCCGTGGGTGAGGTCGCAGGTCCACACGGTCTTTTTCGCTTTGCCAAGGCCCATATCGACGCGGATGATGATTTCGTCGTTTTTCATATAGGCGGAGGTATCATCTTCGGAGTATTTTGGGCTGCGCCAGCCTTTTTCGGCCACCAGAAGGTCGCCAAAGCGGATGGAGAGTTTGTCGCGGTCGGCTTGCGCGCCGGATTTTCCGATCGCCATGACGACGCGGCCCCAATTGGCATCTTGGCCTGCGATTGCGGTTTTGACCAAGGGGGAGTTGGCGATGGCCATGCCGGCGAGATGCGCATCATGGTCGGTTGCGGCACCGGTGATTTGGATTTCGACGAGTTTGGTCGCCCCTTCGCCATCGCGGGTGACTTGTTTGGCGAGGTCGAGCATGACGGTGTGCAAAGCCGCCTCAAACGCTTTGGCGGTGGCCCCTTTCAGGGGTGCGGCGGTGCTTTGGCCGGTGGCGCAGAGGAGGAGCGCGTCGGAGGTGGAGGTGTCGCTGTCGACGGTGATCGCGTTGAAGGTGGTATCCGTGGTGCGGGTCAGCATGCGTTGCAAGATGGTGGGCGAGATTTTGGCATCGGTGAAGATGTAGACGAGCATAGTGGCCATGTCGGGCGCGATCATGCCCGACCCTTTGGCGATGCCTGCGATGTGGATGGGGCCGCCATCACCTTGGATCGTGGCGCTGGCGCCTTTGGGGAAGGTGTCGGTGGTCATGATCGCGTTGGCGGCCATGGCGATGGCGTCGCTGCGCAAGTCGGTGGTGAGGGCGGGGATTGCGGCGAGGATGCGGTCGTGGGGCAGGGGTTCGCCGATGACGCCGGTGGAGGAGGAGAACACGCGGGAGGCGGGGAGGCCAAGCGCCTTTGCCACGCCGCCTGTGACTGCGCTGACTGATTTTTGGCCCAATGCGCCGGTGAATGCGTTGGAGTTGCCGGAGTTGACGATGATCGCGGCCCCGGACCCGGCGGGCACTTTGGTCGCGAGTTTGGATTGGCAATCCAGTACGCAGGCCGCGCGGGTGGTGGATTTGGTGAACACGCCTGCGATGGATGTGCCGGGGGCGAGGCGTATCAAGGTAACATCGGTGCGGTTTTTGTATTTGATGCCTGCCGCGGCCGCGGAAAATTCCACGCCTGCAATGGCGGGCAGGGTTGGAAAGCCGCCTTTGGGGGCGAGGGGGGAGACGAGTTTGGCCGATTTTTTCACCGAGGCGACGGCGGAGGCCGCCGCATCAGTGATGGCGGTTGTCGCAGAGGTGGTGGTTGCCGCCACGGTGAGGGCGGCATCATGGACGCGCAGCTCCACCTCGGCTTTCAGCATTTTCAGCTTTTTCTTCAACGTCTTGGTTTTGGATTTCCAGTCGGTTTTGGCCATGATGGGATCCCCCGGTTTATTGATTATTTGTCCAGCAGTGAAAGGTCGCGCAGCAAAGCGGGGTCGAACCCTTCGCCCGGGCGCGCGATGGTGGCGGCGTCGGTGATGGATTTGATATGCGCCTCTACCGCCGCTTGTTCGATTTCAGTGGCGAGTTCTTCGCGCATGTCATCCAAGGTGGGGGCGGATTTGATGCGGGTTTCCTTGAGTTGGATCAGGTGCCAACCGAATTGGGTTTCGACGGGCGCGGAGACATCGCCGACGGCCATTGCAAACACTGCGTCCTGAAACTGTGGGACCATCATGCCATCCGAAAACCAGCCTAGATCGCCGCCATTGGCCGCTGCCCCATCGGAGGAATGTGCCACGGCCATTTCGGCGAAAGCAGCGCCTGCGGTGATGTCGGCTTTGATCTTTTCCGCCTCTTCCTTGGTTTTCACGAGGATGTGGGCGGCGTTGTATTCTTTGGTTTCCGCAGCATCCGCGAATTTCGCGTCATACGCGGTTTGCAGGGCGGCATCGGTGACGGCCGTGCCTGCGACCGCTTGCAGCGCCACGCCAGAGAGGTAGCCGCGACGGTCATTTTCCATCGCCAGCGTGTCGCGCAGGGTGGTTTTTCCTTCGACGCTTTGGGCCATTGCGGCTTGTTGCACCAATTGGTCCAAGATGCCTTTGAACAAGATATCATCGGGCAGGGATTGGTATTGTGCGGGCAGGTTGGCGCGCAGCACGATCATGTGACCCAGTGTGATGTCGGTGCCGTTTACGGTGGCCACGATTGCGTTTGCGCCGCCTTCGGGTGGGGTGGGGGGGACCGCGGGTGCTGCATTTTCAACGGGGGCGGCGGTTTGTGCGATTGCAGGGACCATCGCCAGCGTGGAGGTCAGAGCCGTGGAAAAGGCGAGAGCCGCCGCGAAAGTCACTGATTTACCCATTTTTATCGTCCTTAGGCTGATGCCGCGTTACTGCGCTACGTTGACTTGCCCGGTTGTGCCGCTTACATCGCAAAGGTCGTGTAAGACGTGCCATCGCAGGCCTGACCCCTATTTAAGCAACCAAATGGGGGGGGGCAAGGCCAGACGCTTGCACGATCATATCAGGGAGCCCTGGTATGGCAGGAACGTGCCACGGAGAAAACATGCTGGGTCTGGGAACACTTGCCAAAAAGGTCTTTGGATCGCCAAATGATCGCAAGGTCAAATCGGTTCGCCCGCTGGTCGATAAGATCAACGCGCTGGAGCCTGAATTCAAAGCCCTGACGGACGATGAAATCAAATCGAAAACGGAAAGTCTGGCGATGCGGGCGCAAGGGGGCGAAAGCCTGGACGACCTGCTGCCCGAAGCGTTTGCCAATTGCCGGGAGGGCGCGCGCCGGGCGTTGGGGCTGCGCGCGTTTGATGTGCAGTTGAAAGGCGGGATTTTCCTGCATCAGGGCAATATTTCCGAGATGAAAACGGGTGAGGGTAAGACGCTGATGGCGACGTTCCCCGCCTATTTGAACGCGCTGGCGGGCAAGGGTGTGCATATTGTCACCGTGAACGATTATCTGGCCAAGCGCGATGCCGAATGGATGAGCAAGGTTTACAGCGCCTTGGGCCTGACCACGGGGGTTGTGTACCCGTACCAGCCCGATGATGAAAAGCGCGCGGCGTATAAGGCCGACATTACCTATGCGACCAACAACGAGTTGGGGTTTGATTACCTGCGCGACAACATGAAATCGTCGATCGAGGATATGTCGCAGCGTGGGCATTTTTATGCGATTGTCGATGAGGTGGACAGCATCTTGATTGACGAGGCGCGCACGCCGTTGATCATTTCCGGCCCGTCACAGGACCGCAGCGATTTGTACACCACCATGAACGCGCTGATCCCCGAGATTTTGCCCGAGCATTACAAGCTGGACGAAAAGACCCGCAACGTCACCTATACCGAGGAAGGCAACGAGTTTATTGAAAACCGTTTGCGCGAGGCGGGTTTGTTGCCAGAGGGGCAGAATTTGTATGACCCTGAAAGCACTACATTGGTGCATCACGTTAACCAAGCGCTGCGGGCCAACACGCTGTTTCAGCGCGACCAGCAATATATGGTGCGTGATGGTGAGGTGATGCTGATCGACGAATTTACGGGCCGCATGATGCGCGGGCGGCGGTTGTCGGACGGGTTGCACCAAGCGATTGAGGCCAAGGAGGGCGTGACCATCCAGCCCGAAAACGTGACGCTGGCATCGGTGACGTTCCAAAACTATTTCCGCCTGTACAATAAATTGGGCGGCATGACCGGCACGGCGAAAACCGAGGCCGAGGAGTTTATGGAGATTTACGGCCTTGGCGTGGTCGAAGTGCCCACCAACCGCCCCATCGCGCGGGTGGATGATCACGACCAAGTGTACCGCACCGCGCGCGAAAAGTTTGAAGGCGTGGTGAAGTCTATCAAGGAGGCCACGGAAAAGGGGCAGCCGATTTTGGTCGGCACCACGTCGATTGAGAAATCTGAACAATTGTCGGAGATGTTGAAGGTGGACGGGGTGGTGCACAATGTGCTGAACGCCCGCCAGCACGAACAAGAAGCGCAGATTGTGGCGGATGCCGGGAAATTTGGCGCGGTGACGATTGCGACGAACATGGCCGGGCGCGGCACCGATATTCAGCTGGGCGGCAATGTTGAAATGAAGGTGTTGGAGGCGTTGGCCGCCGACCCTGAGGCGGAGCCGGATGTTATTCGCGCGCGGATTGAAGCGGAACATGCAGACGAGAAAGCCCGCGTGATTGCGGCGGGGGGCCTGTTTGTGTTGGGCACTGAACGCCACGAATCGCGCCGGATTGACAACCAGTTGCGCGGGCGGTCCGGGCGGCAGGGCGATCCGGGGCGGTCTTCGTTCTTTTTGTCGCTTGAAGATGACCTGATGCGGATTTTCGGGTCCGAACGGTTGGATTCTGTGCTGTCCAAGCTGGGCATGAAGGAAGGCGAGGCGATTGTTCACCCGTGGGTCAACAAAAGTTTGGAAAAAGCGCAGGCCAAGGTGGAAGGCCGCAACTTTGACATTCGCAAGCAGTTGTTGAAGTTTGACGATGTGATGAACGACCAGCGCAAGGCTATTTTCAGCCAGCGGTTGGAGATTATGGAAAGCCAAGACCTTGGTGAGATTGCCGAGGATATGCGCCACCATGTGATCGACGATTTGATTGATGATTTCCTGCCGCCAAAATCCTATGCCGATCAGTGGAACGCCGATGGGTTGGCCGCGGCACTGGTGGAACGGTTGGCGTTGGATGTGCCTGTGGCCGCGTGGACTGCCGAGGAAGGCGTGGACCACGAGTTGATGCGTGAGCGGATTTGCGAAGCGTCCGACACGATGATGGCGGAAAAGCTGGCAGCGTTTGGACCCGAAACCATGCGCAACATCGAAAAGCAGGTGTTGCTGCAAACGATTGATGCGAAATGGCGCGAGCATTTGCTGACGCTGGAACATTTGCGGTCTGTCGTGGGGTTCCGGGGTTATGCGCAGCGCGACCCGCTGTCGGAGTATAAAACCGAAGGGTTTTCGCTGTTTGAATCCATGTTGAATTCGTTGCGCCAAGATGTGTCGCAGCGATTGGCACAAGTGCGCCCGCTGTCAGAGTCAGAGCAAAAGACGATGTTGGAGCAGTATATGGCCCAACAGCGCGCGGCGGCTGGCACGCCGGAGCCGGTTGCCTTGGCGGATAATGCGCTGCGTGCGAAAGACGGATTTGACGCGGAAAACCCTGCAAGCTGGGGTGATCCGGGGCGCAATGACCCCTGCCCTTGCGGGTCGGGCGATAAATTCAAACATTGTCACGGCAAAATCGCCTGATTGTCTGGTGAGGGGGCGGGTTTTCCGCCCCTTTTTTGTGGCGAGGATTGGGCAAATTTGCCCGCTTTGCTGGAAACATTCCCCATTCCTGCCATAAGCGCGCCTTGCTTGGTGCCTATCCCCATCTGGATACCTTGACCCTTAGGAGGTCCGTGATGGAAATGAAGCGCAAATTGGCAATGGCTATCGGCACGCTTGCTTTGGCCCTTGGGGCTGGGCATCTGATGCAAAACGGGCTTGGGGGCGCGCCGGAACAGATGGCCGCCGCACCGATCCCGCAGGGCATTACGCCGCTGGCCGCTGGTCTGGGATCGCCCGAGGTGGCCACCCCTGCCGTCAAAGCGCCAATGCTGCCGGAGGCCGCGTTTGGCCCGCCTGCGCCGGATGTCGTTGCAGCACCAGAAGTGGTGCCTGAGATGGCAGATCAGGCGGCGGTGGCAGATGCGGCCTGCCCCTTGCAGTTGGACGTTATGGCGATGTCTGAAGCGCGGTTGGACCTGACGTTGATCGCACCTTGCCGCCCGTCTGAACGTGTGGTGATCCGGCACGGGGGGCTGGCGGTGACGGCCATGACCTCTCCTTCGGGGTCGTTGTTCACCACCTTGCCGGGGCTGGAGGCGCGCGGGCAAGTGTCCGTGTATTTCAGCGATGGCGTTGAAGCGAACGGGGCGGAGGCGCTGCCTGACCTTGCGATGTATCGCCGATTCGCGGTGCAATGGGTGGCCGATGATGCCTTTGCGCTGAACGCGTTTGAAAATGGCGCGGAATTTGGCACAGTAGGGCACGTGTCGGCGGCCAATCCGGCGCGGCGGTTGCCGAATGTGCCGGTAAAGGGTGGGTATTTGACCGTGTTAGGCGATCAAACAGCGCCGTTGCCGATGATGGCGCAAGTGTACACTTTTCCAGTCGATTTGGCGGAGGCGGTTGATTTGACCATCGAAGCGGAGGTGACGGAGGCGACATGCAACCGCGAATTGCTGGGCGAAGTGCTGTTTAGCGAGGCTGGAAGTGTGACAAAAACCGACCTGACGATGGCAACGCCCGATTGTGATGCGATTGGTGACGTTCTGGTGTTGAACAATCCGTTGCCTGACCTGAAACTGGCCGCAGCCAATTAAGGTTTCGCGCGGGGGCACATGCGAAAGAGTTTGTTGCGGTTTTTGCTGCATAGGTTAAGGGGCGCTGCGGTTTTCGCAGCGCTTCTTTTTGCGCAAGCGGCTGTGGCGCAAGATATCACGCTGACCGCCCGCGATGGGGGGCTGGCGCTGAATGGGCAATTGGTCAGTTTTGATGGCGAATTTTACCGGATTGAAACGGTTTATGGTGGGTTGACCGTGGCCGCCGAAGGCGTGATTTGCGACGGCCCTGCCTGCCCGAATTTGACAGCGCCATTGGCCGTGATCGACGTTGTGGGGCCAGAAGGGCCTGCGGGGCGGTTGCTGGAGCCGCTGTTTGCGGGGTTTGCGGCCAGCCGCAGCCTTGGGTTTGTGCCGGGTGAGGTGGCGGAGGTTCGCGACCCTGCAACAGGCCAAACCCTTGCGCGTATTCGGTTTTTGCCGATGGATGATGATGCGGCACTGGCAGCGGTGCTGTCGCGCCGTGCCAGCTTGACCATCGGTTTTGTGCCGCACAGCGCGCTGCGCAACCACACGCTGGGCCTAGAGGCGTTGGTGCCGATTGTGGCGGCAAGCAATATGTTTTCCGTGATCCGTAGCACGGATTTGGCGGCGGCGCTGTCGGGGCGGGTGACGAATTGGCAAGAGATTGGCGGTCCGGATATGCCGATTGTGGTGCATGGGTTGGCCGATGGGGTGGCGCTTGCGGCCCCCATTCGCGCTCGCGTCGGGGGTATGCCTGCAGGGCCGCGCCATTTTGATGCAGCAACGCTGGCGGCGGTTGTGGCGCGCGACCCGTGGGCAGTGGCCCTGACAGGGCGATCCGAACAGGGGGCGGCGCGGGCCTTGCCCCTGACAGATGCGTGCGATTTTCCGTATGCGGCCACCCCCTTGGCGATCAAGGCTGAGGATTACCCCCTGACCGCGCCGTTGTTTATGGGCGTGGGGCGGTATCGCCAACCCCTGCTGCTGCGCGAATTTTTGGAATATCTGGCCAGTGATACGGCGGCGGCGGCCGTGGTGGGTGCGGGGTATATCGACCGCAGCCTTGGCTTTGCGCCTTTGACACAAGATGGCGCGCGGCTGTTGGGGGCCATTCGCAATGCGGGGGCGGGGGTGGATTTGGCCGCGCTGCAACGCCTTGCCGCCGCGATGACCGGGGGGCAGCGTTTGTCGCTGACGTTTCGGTTTCAAGATGGTTCGACGCAGTTGGACGCCCATTCCGCGGATAACTTGGCGGATTTGGCACGTCACATCGGGGCCGGGCGGTTTGCGGGGCAGGATTTGGTGCTGGCCGGGTTTTCTGATGGGTCGGGAGCGGCAGATGTGAATTTGGCCTTGTCCAAAAACCGGGCCGACGCGGTGCGCGCGGCGTTGATGGCGCTTGCGCCGGACCTGACCGAGGCGCAATTGCCGCAGGTGAAGGCGTTTGGTGAGGCGCTGCCAATGGCCTGCGACACCACCGCCACGGGTCGCCAAATCAACCGCCGCGTCGAATTGTGGCTGCATCCACGGCCGAGTGCGGCCCCTTAGCAAGCGCTGCGCAGGGTTGCGACACGCCGATCACATGCGACCTGCACCCTTGCGCGGCCTACAAATACCCGGCAGCGCGAAAACTCAGCTCTCGTTCCTTGCCAATGATCAAATGGTCATGCAGCGATATCCCCAACACTTGCGCTGCGTCCTGCACTTGGCCCGTCATCACGATATCCGCCTCCGATGGTGTGGGGTCGCCTGAGGGGTGATTGTGCAACAAAATCAATGCACTGGCGTTCAATTCCAGCGCGCGCTTCACCACCTCACGCGGATAGACGGGGACATGATCGACGGTGCCGCGCGCTTGCTCTTCATCTGCGATCAGCACATTCTTGCGATCCAAAAACAGGATGCGGAACTGTTCGGTTTCACGGTGCGCCATGGCCGTGTGGCAATAATCCAGCAACGCATCCCAAGACGACAGTACGGGGCGGTTCATTACCCGCGCGCGCATCATGCGTTGGGCCGCGGCCTCCACAATCTTCAACTCTTGCACGACGGCGTCGCCAACCCCTTGCACCGCGACCAGCCGTGCCGGGGGGGCAGTGAGCACGCGGTTGAAATCGCCAAACGTGTCCAACAGCCGCCGGGCAAGGGGTTTGACATCCTGCCGGGGAATGGCGCGAAACAGCACCAGTTCCAACATCTCATAATCCGGCATGGCCGCCGCCCCACCCTCCATAAACCGGGTGCGCAAGCGTTTGCGATGATCGGCCAAATAGGACGGGATTTTGGCTGCTCCACTGGGCACAACCTCATCCATCTCCGCAAACAGCGGCATCGGGGCTTCGTGAAAGGCGCGGGGTTGGCTCATGCGCCAACTCTGCTGCGACTTTGGTAAAGGAAAGGTTAACCAAACCGAACTTCTCAATTCGTCTTGGTAAAAATACCTCCTTGGCAGGGGCCACGCCCTCATCGCCAAAAGAAAAAGACGCGTCAGCGCCAAAGGCGGGGGCTCGATGCCCGCGCCTTTGGCCGCCCCTTAGCCTTTCATCACATCCCAAAATGTCTTTACTTTGGAGAAGAAACTCCGTCCTTCGGGGTTGTTATCCTCGGACATTTTTTCAAACTCACGCAGCATTTCTTTTTGGCGGCTGGTCAGGTTCACCGGCGTTTCCACCGCCAATTCGATCAGCATATCGCCAACGCCGCCGCCGCGCAGAGCGGGCATGCCTTTGGACCGCAGGCGCATTTGTTTGCCGGTTTGGCTGCCACCCGGCACTTTCACCCGGCTTTTTCCGCCGTCGATTGTGGGCACCTCTACCTCGCCCCCTAGGGCAGCGGTCGCCATGGTCACGGGCACGCGGCAAAACAAATGCACACCTTCGCGTTGAAAAATCGCGTGCTCGCGGACCTCGATGAAGATGTACAAATCGCCCGCCGGGCCGCCGCGCAATCCGGCCTCACCCTCGCCCGCAAGGCGGATGCGGGTGCCGGTTTCAACGCCTGCCGGAATGTTGACCGACAGCGCGCGTTCTTGTTCCACCCGGCCCGCGCCTGCGCATTTCTTGCAGGGGTTTTTGATGGTTTGGCCCATGCCGTTGCAGGTGGGGCAAGTGCGTTCAACGGTGAAAAACCCTTGTTGCGCGCGCACTTTGCCCATGCCCGAACAGGTGGGGCAAGTGATGGGTTCTGCGCCGCCTTCGGCACCGGAGCCACGGCAGGGTTCGCATGCAACAGATGCGGGCACGTTGATGGTTTTTTGGATACCAGCAAAGGCTTCTTCCAGCGATACCCGCAGGTTATAGCGCAGATCGGAGCCGCGTTGTGCGCGCGACCGACCGCCGCCGCCGCGCTGGCCGCCCATGAAATCGCCGAACAAATCCTCAAACACGTCGGAAAATGCGCTTGCGAAATCGCCGTTGCCGCCTTGGCCTGGACGGCCGCCGCGCGCCTGGCCCATGCCGCCGTCAAAGGCCGCGTGGCCATAGCGGTCATAGGCGGCTTTTTTATCGGCATCTTTTAGCACCTCATAGGCTTCGTTCACTTCTTTGAACTGATCTTCGGCCTTTGGGTTGTCAGAATTGCGGTCTGGGTGCAGCTCTTTCGCTTTGGTGCGATACGCTTTTTTCAGCTCTTCTGCGGATGCGCCGCGCGCGGCCCCCAGCACTTCGTAATAGTCACGTTTTGCCATGGCAAACCCCTGCTTTTTGAACGGCAGAAGGGCGGCCCTTTGGACAAGGCCGCCCCTGATGTCGTTCGCGCGGTGTTACTTCCGCTTTTTCTCGCCCAGATCTTCAAAGTCCGCATCGACGATGTCATCATCGACGGAGCGCGCTTCGTCAGGCTCCTCGCCGCTTTCTGCCTCTTGGCTGGCCTTATAGATGGCCTCACCCAGACGCATGGCGGCTTCGGTCAGGTTTTGGATGCCGGATTTGATTTTGCCCGCATCTTCGGCCTTCAAAGCGTCCTCCAAAGGCACCATCGCAAATTCGATGGCTTCCACGGTGGACGGGTCCACCTTGTCGCCATGTTCATCCAGCGATTTGCGGGTGGAGTGCAGCAAGCTTTCGGCTTGGTTGCGGGTTTCCACCAATTCGCGGCGTTCTTTGTCGGCTTCGGCGTTTTCTTCGGCGTCTTTCACCATTTTCTCGATGTCTTCATCGGACAGACCACCTGAGGCCTGAATGGTGATGTTCTGCGCTTTGCCTGTGCCTTTGTCCTTGGCGCCCACCGACACGATGCCGTTGGCGTCAATGTCAAAGGTCACTTCGATTTGCGGCATGCCCATGGGGGCGGGCAAGATACCTTCAAGGTTGAACTGGCCGAGCATTTTGTTGTCTGTCGCCATTTCCCGTTCGCCTTGGAACACGCGGATGGTAACGGCGTTTTGGTTATCTTCGGCAGTCGAGAACACTTGCGACTTTTTCGTGGGGATCGTCGTGTTGCGATCGATCAGGCGGGTGAAGATACCGCCACGGGTTTCAATGCCCAAGGAAAGCGGGGTTACGTCCAGCAGCACCACGTCTTTGACATCGCCTTGCAAAACGCCAGCCTGAATGGCGGCACCAAGGGCCACAACTTCATCCGGGTTCACGCCTTTGTGCGGCTCTTTGCCAAAGAATTTAGTCACTTCTTCGATCACGCGGGGCATGCGAGTCATACCGCCGACCAGAACCACCTCGTCGATGTCGCCTGTGGACAGGCCAGCATCTTTCAACGCGGCTTGACAGGGTTTGATCGACGCTTTGACCAGATCAAGCACAAGGCTTTCCAGTTTCGCGCGGGTCAGCTTCATCACCATGTGCAGCGGCTGGCCGTTGCTGCCCATCGAGATGAAGGGCTGGTTGATTTCGGTTTGCTGGCTGGACGACAGTTCGATTTTCGCCTTTTCAGCCGCTTCTTTCAAACGCTGAAGCGCCATTTTGTCTTTGGTCAGATCGATGGCATGTTCTTTTTTGAATTCATCCGCGAGGTAGTTCACGATGCGCATGTCGAAATCTTCGCCACCAAGGAAGGTATCGCCGTTGGTGGATTTCACTTCAAACAAACCATCGTCGATTTCCAGAATCGTGATGTCGAATGTACCGCCGCCAAGGTCATAGACCGCGATGGTGCGGGCTTCTTTTTTGTCCAAGCCGTAGGCGAGTGCGGCGGCTGTCGGTTCGTTGATGATGCGCAGCACCTCCAACCCGGCGATGCGGCCTGCGTCCTTGGTCGCCTGACGCTGGGCGTCGTTGAAATAGGCAGGAACGGTGATAACCGCCTGCGTCACTTCTTCGCCCAAATAGCTTTCAGCGGTTTCTTTCATCTTGCCCAAGATGAAGGCCGAGATTTGGCTGGGCGAATATTTTTCGCCGCGCACCTTTACCCAAGCGTCACCATTGCCACCATCGACGAGGTCGTAGGGCAGGTTTTTCTTGTCCTTGGCGACATGGCTGTCGTCAATGCGGCGGCCGATCAGGCGTTTTACCGCGAATACGGTGTTTGTGGGGTTGGTGACCGCCTGGCGCTTGGCGGGCTGACCGACAAGGCGTTCGGTTTCCGTGAACCCGACGATGGAGGGCGTTGTGCGCGCACCTTCCGAATTTTCAATTACCCGGGGCTGCGAACCATCCATGATGGCTACGCAAGAGTTGGTCGTCCCGAGGTCGATCCCGATGACTTTGGCCATGATACATTCCTCATTCTTCTGCGGCGATGTTGTGGGGGTCAGGCCCGTTATGGCCCCTGATCCCCGATCCCAGTTGTAGACGGCGCGGTATGTCCGCCATTTCCGGCTACTGGGGGTATATAGGGGCGGGATTTCGCCCCTGCAAGCACCCGGCGCGGTGGTTTTGCAATTGAATTGCCAGAAATTGCGCCGGGATTGTTAGGAACTGGCTAAGGACTGGCCCCGATTAGCCCCAGCCGTAGTTAAAGCTGATGCTGATGCGGTCATCATCGGACATATTCATCGGCACTTCGTGGCGCAGCCAGCTTTCCCATAGCAAAATCTCGCCGGGTTCGGGGGCGATGGAGACAAAGGTTTTCAGCATGTCGGGGGCGGTTTTGGTGCGGGTGGGGGCGGCCATCATCATGGGCAGGCGCGGATCCTCTAGCTTTAGCGCGCCTGCGCCCTTTGGCACTGCGACGTAAGTTGTGCCGCTGATCACGCTGTGGGGGTGGATGTGCGAGGTGTGGATGCCGCCTTGGGGCAGGATATTTATCCAAATGCTGTCAAGTTTCAGCTTTTTGCCGTTCAGATCAAAGGCGAGGTCGGTGGCGAAAGCGGCCACATGTTTGTCGATCGCTTTGATCAGGTCTTTGAACACCGGGTCGCGCCAGCCCAAATCATCGAGCGAGGCATAGGAGGTGTAGCCGGGAAACTGGTTTTCTTCGCACCAATCCTGACCTGCGGTGTCATCTTCGGCGATGGCGAGGCAAGTATCCTCCAGCTGTTCGGGCGTAGGGGATTTGCCGAGTTCCGCGAGGTTGGCGCGGTACAGGCGGGTGACGAAAAGGCTGTTGATTTGGGGCATTTTGGGGGTCCGATTATTGGGGGGGCAATTCGGCCAGCAGGGTTTGCGCGGCCAATCGGGGGTTGGCGTGTTGCCAAATGGGGCGGCCCACGACGATATGATCGGCCCCGGCCGCGATGGCCTGCGCGGGGGTGGCGGTGCGTTTTTGGTCGTCACTGGGCGAGCCTGTGGGGCGCACGCCGGGGGTGACGATAAGGCGGCCTTGGGCAATGGACAGGGCGCGGATTTGCGCCGCTTCTTGCGGGCTGGCGATCACGCCGTCTGCGCCCGCCTCTAGCGCGTTATTGGCGCGTTCCAGCGTGATTTGCGCAAGGTCGCCGGGTTTGATCAGGTTGGCGTCCAGATCGGCGCGGTCCAGCGAGGTGAGGATGGTGACGCCGAGGATTTTCAGGTTGGTGCCAGCGGCCCCTTGTTTGGCGGCGCGCACCACTTGCGGGTCGCCGTGGACGGTCAGAAAATCAAGGTCATATTGGGCGATGCCGCGCACGGCGGATTCGACGGTGGCGCCGATATCAAAAAACTTCATATCAAGGAAAATGCGCTTGCCGTGGTCTTGCTTTAATTCATTCGCAAGGGCCAGCCCGCCACCGGTCAACATGCCCAAGCCGATTTTGTAAAACGACACGGTATCGCCAAGCGCCTGCGCGATTTGCATGCCTTGCACGATGTTTGGCACATCCAGCGCCACGATCAAACGGTCATCGGCCATGTTGTTTCCCCTTTGAATTTTGCAAAACCGCTGCGTGATGGGCGCTATTGCGGGGTGTGTCAAGCGCTGCGCATTGACTTGGGCGCTGTGGCGCGATTCACTTGGCGCAAAATAGACATGCGAGGCGGTTATGCAGGTATCGTTAGAATTTGAACGCCGTGATGAGGGACCGGGTGCGGGCCCTGTTACGGTGGGGTGGTTTTTGGCCAAGGACAAAGGGGCGGTGCTGTATGACCCGCCAGAGCGGTTGATCGTGCGCCAAACCAGCAAAACCCATGCGAAATCGGCCAGCCGCTGCCCCGCCGTTATTCAAATGGAAAGCCGGTATTTTGTGGTGAAATGCCCGTTTGATTTGCACATCGGGTTTGGGCGCGATGACAAGGGCAAAGCGCATTTGATCAACCGGGCGGGGGCGGCGTCGCCCATTCGGGCCAATAAAATATCGGATGTTTTGGTGTTGGTGAGCGAGGCGGAATGGCGGTTTCCCGACCGCCCCACGGTGCAGTTGATGCTGCCATACTGTTTCATCGCGGATGAAACGGTATATTTGACCCAGCTTGGCACCTTTGCGCATTACCGTCCCGACCCGATGCCCGGCACGATTTTCGGCGGGCGGTTCCCGTTGAACCTGTGGCCGCGCCCGTTGATGTGGGCGTTTGAATGGCATGATCCGACCAAAGACCTGATTTTGCGCCGGGGTGAGCCGCTGTTTTATTGCCAGTTTGAGGCGGTTGGCCCCGACCGCCCCGTGCAGTTGGTGGAGGCGGAGCGCACGGCGGAGCTGGAAGCCTATATGGAAAAAATCTCAGGCGCGGTGAATTACGTTAACCAGACGTTTAGCTTGTTCAAAGCAGCCGAGGCGATGCGGCCTGCGAAATTGCTGACACCAAAGGCGAAGGGTTAGCGCAGGATTTGCCGTTCGGCGGCGCGCACAAGGCCACGCACCAACATTGCATGGTCAATGTTGTGCGGGCCCGGCAGCGTGACGCCGATGCGCAGGGGCATGGGCAGGCCGGGCGTGAAAAATTCCACCGCGCCGTGAAAGCTGCGGCGGGCGGCATCGTAAACGACGGTGGCAATGCGAACGGCAGATCGGGCCATGATGATTCCTGTCGGTTGGGGCGCTGTCTATACTTAACAACGCATAAATGAAGATTTAGTTTCCGAATTTTTAGGGCCTGCGCGGTCACAAACGCTTGAATTGGTGCAGGCGTGCCCCCAAATTTAACCTGAGGTCGTAAAATAGCCCCGAGGCCCGAAACCGGGATGTGCCAGAATTGGGCATCCAAACGCCGGGCGCTTATCAACAAAGGAGAATACCGATGAATTTGGAAAAGTTCACGGAACGGTCGCGCGGCTTTTTGCAGGCTGCCCAAACGATTGCGCTGCGCGAAAGCCATCAGCGCCTTTCCCCCGAACACCTGCTGAAAGCGTTGATGGATGATGATCAGGGCATGGCATCCAACCTGATCACGCGCGCTGGCGGCGACCCCAAAGCGGTGGTGGATGCGCTGGCGCTGACGCTTGGGAAAATGTCCAAAGTGTCGGGCGATGCGCAGCCCTATATGGACCCGGCAACCGTGCGGGTGCTGGATGAGGCGGAAAAGCTGGCCAAAAAGGCCGGGGACAGTTTTGTGCCCGTAGAGCGGATTTTGGTGGCCTTGGCGATGACCAACACCAACGCAAAGGACGCGCTGGTGGCGGGTGCGATCACGGCGCAAAACCTGAACGCTGCGATCAATGACATTCGCAAAGGGCGCAAGGCGGATAGTGCGAGTGCCGAGGACAGCTATGAGGCGCTGGAGAAATATGCGCGCGACCTGACCCAAGCGGCGCGGGACGGTAAAATTGACCCGATCATTGGCCGCGATGAGGAGATCCGCCGCACCATGCAGGTGCTGTCGCGCCGCACCAAAAATAACCCGGTGTTGATTGGTGAACCCGGCGTGGGCAAAACCGCGATTGCCGAAGGGTTGGCCCTGCGGATTGTCGATGGCGATGTGCCGGAATCCTTGCGCAACAAACGCCTGATGGCGCTGGATATGGGCGCATTGATTGCGGGCGCGAAATATCGGGGGGAGTTTGAGGAGCGTCTGAAATCCATCCTGAAGGAGATTGAAGCGGCGGCGGGCGAGGTGATTTTGTTCATCGACGAAATGCACACGCTGGTTGGTGCGGGCAAGGCGGATGGCGCGATGGACGCGGCCAATCTGATCAAACCGGCGCTGGCGCGGGGTGAATTGCATTGCGTGGGGGCCACCACGCTGGATGAATACCGCAAATATGTGGAAAAAGATGCGGCCCTTGCGCGGCGTTTCCAACCCGTGATGGTGGAGGAGTCGACGGTGGAAGACACCATTTCCATCCTGCGCGGCATCAAGGACAAGTATGAAATGCACCACGGCGTGCGGATTTCGGACTCTGCCTTGGTCGCCGCCGCCACCTTGTCGCACCGCTATATCACAGATCGGTTTTTGCCCGACAAAGCGATTGATTTGATGGACGAGGCGGCCAGCCGTTTGCGCATGGAAGTGGACAGCAAGCCTGAGGAACTCGATCAACTCGACCGCCAAATTCTGCAATTGCAGATTGAGGCGGAAGCGTTGAAGAAAGAAGATGACGCGGCCAGCAAGGACCGTTTGGAAAAGCTGGAAAAGGAACTGGCCGATTTGATGGAGCAATCAGACAGCCTGACCGCAAAATGGCAATCCGAACGCGACAAGATGGAATCAGGTCGCGAGCTGAAGGAAAAGCTGGACCGCGCGCGCGCTGATCTGGATGCGGCCAAGCGCGAAGGCAATCTGGGCAAAGCCGGCGAGTTGTCTTATGGCATCATCCCGCAGTTGGAAAAACAACTGGCCGCGCAGGAAGGGCTGGAATCCGATGCGCTGGTGTCCGAGGCGGTGCGGCCCGAACAGATCGCCGAAGTGGTGGAACGCTGGACCGGCATCCCCACGACCAAAATGCTGGAAGGGGACCGCGAAAAGCTGCTGAAAATGGAAGATCAGCTGGGCAAACGCGTGATCGGCCAGCACAAGGCGCTGAAAGCCGTGGCCAATGCTGTGCGCCGCGCGCGGGCAGGGCTGAATGATGAAAACCGGCCGCTGGGTTCGTTCCTGTTTCTGGGGCCAACCGGCGTGGGCAAAACCGAATTGACCAAGGCGGTTGCCGAATACCTGTTTGATGATGACCAGGCCATGGTGAGGATTGATATGTCCGAATTCATGGAAAAACATGCGGTTAGCCGGTTGATCGGTGCGCCCCCAGGCTATGTCGGTTATGACGAAGGTGGGGTGCTGACCGAGGCGGTGCGCCGCAGGCCATATCAAGTCGTGCTGTTTGATGAGGTGGAAAAGGCGCACCCAGATGTGTTCAACGTGCTGCTGCAAGTGCTGGATGATGGGGTGCTGACCGATGGGAAGGGCCGTACGGTGGATTTCAAGCAAACGCTGATCATCCTGACGTCCAACCTTGGCGCAGTCGCCCTTAGCCAGCTGCCCGATGGCGCGGACCCGGCCCCGGCGCGCGCACAGGTGATGGAGGCGGTGCGCGGTCACTTCCGCCCCGAATTCCTGAACCGCTTGGATGAAACGATCATCTTTGATCGGTTGGCGCGCACGGATATGGCGGCGATTGTGACAATCCAGTTGAAACGGCTGGAAAAACGGCTTGCAGCCCGCAAAATTAAGCTGGATTTGAACGCGGACGCGCTGCAATGGCTGGCCGATGAAGGCTATGACCCGGTGTTCGGCGCGCGGCCTTTGAAGCGGGTTATTCAGCGCACCCTGCAAGACCCGCTGGCGGAAATGATCTTGTCGGGCGATGTGTTGGACGGGGCCACGATCGCGGTGTCTGCCAGCGCGGACGGGTTGCTGATCGGCGACCGCGTCAGCGCCTCACAGGGTGAAAAACCCCTGGAAGCACCGGTTCATTGAACAAAAAAAGGGCATCCTAAAAAAGGCGCCGGTGGGTTCAACCGGTCAGCGCAACTGCTCGATCAAAGGTATCAGCCGTGGTCTGGAAGCCAAGCGTTTTTCTCGGCCTTGTATTGAGGCGTAAGGCAACCTGATCGAGGTCATACTGCGTGTAGACAGACAGGTCCGTCCCTTTCGGGAAGTATTGGCGTAGTAGACCATTGGTGTTCTCGTTGCTGCCACGTTGCCAAGCATTGCCCCCCCTCACGCATGCTGGCATGCGTTGCCGGGCAACGGGCAGGCGATTTGCAAAGCAAATCTGCCGGGAGGTGGTTTCGGGGGTCGCAGAAATAGACGCTGACATCCGTCGCAACGCTGCACTTTCTATGATACGCAAGTTCGGTTCCGCGATCCCAGGTCAGCGATGCCATCAATCCCTGCGGCAGATTCTGAACCTGTCGGATCAGGGCACCGACAACGCTCTCGCTGTCCTTGCCGCCGACCTTGACCAGCACCACGAAGCGCGAGGTGCGCTCTACCAGCGTTGCGATATGGCTGTTTTTGGCACCGATCAGAAGGTCCCCTTCCCCCTCTCGTGACATTTTGCTTTGCAAATGCACTGCCGGGCAATGAGTGGCCAGGGATGGCACGATCTTCAATCACTGCCGGCCTGTCGCGGATCGACACGGCATCGATGATCTGCCCCCTCGTCTGCCCATCTGTCGTTGAAGTCCTGCCGCGACGCATGATCCTTCGGCT
>NZ_FOCO01000053.1 GCF_900110135.1 Pseudorhodobacter antarcticus
ATAGCAAAACCACTGATGTTGTCTCCCTGAGCAATCAGGGAAGCGTTTCTTTCTCGGTTTGGTGGTCATAGCGCGAGCAAAACACCCGATCCCATCCCGAACTCGGCCGTTAAGTGCCGTCGCGCCAATGGTACTGCGTCTTAAGACGTGGGAGAGTAGGTCACCGCCAAACCTAGTAAGAAACGCTGTCTCTCAAACGATCGTCATATAACCCCAAACTAAAAATTGGGGCACGGGCCCAATAAGCCCACCGTCGCGGGATGGAGCAGCCCGGTAGCTCGTCAGGCTCATAACCTGAAGGTCGTCAGTTCAAATCTGACTCCCGCAACCAAAATTCCACGTAAGATCAGATAGATAGAACCTGACAAAAACACTTGGGTATAGCACTCGAAGTTTTACCTCAACGCCACCTCAACGTTTGACGAGTCCCCCTGAAATTGAGGGGGTTTTTTGCATTTTGGGGTATGCCATTCACGCCCTGGATACTCGGGTAGGGCTGTGCAGTGGGCGCTCGTGGAGCATGCTTCGTGTTAGAGTTATGCCCGCCAAAACAGTATCTGTACGCTCAAGGAAGCTGTTCGCAGATCTAGGTGAGCGCGTTGGGGGCTGGATCATCTTCCATAACCATCAGTCGCCTTGCACAGTTATAGCGCGCAATCGCTCGCTGTGGTTTACTTCGACAGCATCGAAACCGATCACCAGGCGTGACATTAGCCTAAATCAGTCGAAAAACTGTCCAAGGATTGGGGAGTTGCTCAACCCAGCAGGAAAACCGTCTCAATGACCAGCCCCCAACTTCTGATCTTTTCCATTCTCGCTGCCATGATGGGGCTTTTTCTGTGGGGGAGGTTTCGCCATGACGTGGTGGCGCTGGCTGCACTGATGGTTTGCGTCGTGGCAGGACTGGTACCGGCTGGCGCGGCTTTTGTGGGTTTCAGCCATCCTGCAGTGATCACGGTGGCCTGTGTGTTGGTACTCAGCCAAGGGTTGCGAAATACCGGTGCCGTGGATTGGCTGGCGCGCAGCATTCTGCCGCGCAATGGCGGGCGGCTGATGACCATGGCGTCGCTGATGGGGCTGGGTGCTGTGCTTTCGGGCTTTATGAACAATGTTGGGGCCATGGCGCTTTTGATGCCGATTGCGGTGCAGCTGTCGGGCCGGTTGGAGCTGACGCCGGGCCAAGTCTTGATGCCGCTTGCCTTCGGCACAATTTTGGGGGGCATGACCACGCTGGTGGGTACGCCGCCAAACCTGATCGTTTCGGGCTTTCGGGAAGGGGCAGGGCTGGGGCAATTCGCCATGTTCGACTTTGTACCTGTCGGCGTGGCGGTTGCGGCCTTGGGCGTTATTTTCATCGCCACCATCGGATGGCGACTGGTGCCCGCGCGCAAATCTGACGTTGGTGACGACTTTGACACCGGTGCCTATCTGACCGAGGTGCGCGTGCCCGAGAAAGGCAAGGCTGTCGGCCTGACCCTGCGCGGCTTCGAGGCCGAAATAGAGGATAGTGGTGCACAAATTATCGGTCTCGTGCGCAATGAGGTGCGCATAACAGCGCCACATGGTGGGCGTCGTATTCTCGCGGGTGACATTTTGGTGCTTCAGGCCAATGTCGACGCGCTGGCGGAAGCGCTGTCGGTCTTCGGCATCAAGCTGGAGGAGGAGAAAAAGTCATCTGACGGCGAAGACGTGAAGACAGATGACGCATCCAAAAAGACATCGCAAACGGCCAAAGCAGAAATCGCCACAAAAAAGGATGACAAGGCCGAAGACAGAGACGAGAGCGATGAGGATATGGTGCTGCGAGAACTGGCCGTTCTGCCAGGCTCGACCATCGTCGGGCGTTCGTCCAGCGACCTGCGGCTGCGGACCCGCTATGGGCTTAATCTATTGGCTGTTTCGCGAGAAGGGCGCACCCCGCAGGCGCGGCTTCGCAATCTGAAGCTGAAATCCGGTGATCTGGTGCTGATGCAGGGCCCCGCCGAGATGATTGCTGAATTCATTAAGGATACAGGCTGCGTGCCGCTGGGTGAGCGCGAGTTGCGCATCCCTGACAAGCGCATGGCAATCATCGCTGGTGCGATCATGCTGGGTGCGGTCGGCATTGTGACCTTGGGGCTACTACCCGCCCCAGTGGGTTTTGCGCTTGGGGTTCTGGCCTCAATGCTTTTGCGCACGGTTCCGTTGCGGCAAATCTATACCTCCATCGACTGGCCGATAATCGTGTTGCTGGCGGCGTTAATCCCGGTTGCAGGCGCAATGCAGACGACCGGTGCCGCCGATCAACTCGCGCGGTTTCTGGTTGAGACCATCGCGCAAGGCAACCCCATCACGGCTTTGGCCGTTGTGTTGATCACCACCATGTTTCTGTCGGACGTGATGAACAATGCCGCCACTGCGGCCATCCTGTGCCCCATCGCCCTTGGCATTGCCGCAACACTCGGCGTCAATCCGGACAGTTTCCTTATGGCGGTGGCGATTGGCGCGTCATGTGCTTTCCTGACGCCCATCGGGCATCAGAACAACACGTTGATCCTTGGCCCCGGCGGGTTCCGGTTTGGCGACTACTGGCGGTTGGGCCTGTTGGTCGAGGTGCTGGTGGTCGCCGTCAGCATGCCGCTGTTGTTGATCGTCTGGCCGTTGTGAATCTGGCTGGACAGTCGTCCCATGGTCCTGCGCCCGATATTCCAAGTGGCTTTTACGGCTGGGTGCGCGTTCTGGAATGATCAACCCCGTGGATGTTTTGCAGCCGACGGTCGCGACACATTCATGTGCTGGCTTTGCCCCCTGGCGTCTTGCGCACTCCGTTGGTTGCGGGCCCAATGACTTCGGCAACCGGGTTGGCTTCGCTCTCTCGACGTGCTTTGCGAAGCCGCGCTGTCTTGATCTGGCGCTGTTCCGTATCTGCGTCGAGGATTTCCCTCACGGCGCGCGTGGTTTTTTCCATGGGCGTCTCAGCTTTGGATTGGGAAACCGGGAAGACATTCGTCTGTGTCAGCTTCGACATGAATTGTTCTCCTTGATGTAATTGCCGATAGGTACGAACTACTGCCAAGCAGCCTTCGGATGGGCAGATGCCTCCGCCACCCGAATTTTAACGGTTGATCGGATAGACATCGACCGGGTCATCGCTCAGCCACAGTACTGGCCCCGGAACCGGGGGGAATGTCGCTGTCAGCCGACGTGCCAGCCTCCATTCCTCTCAGGAACTTGAAAAGATCGCTGTCCGTCGTCAGAACAAGCGTCGTTCCCCCCGAAATCATGTCCTTGTAGGCCTGCATGGTGCGGGTGAACTCATAGAACTCCACCGCTTGGGCACTGGTGTTGTACGCAGCCGCATAAATTGCTGCTGCGGAGGCGTCGGCCACACCGCGGATTTCCTCGACAGCGCGATAGGCCTCGGATTGTATCTTGTTCAGATCCCGCATCCGGTTGCCGCGGATACGTGCTGCTTCGCCGTTACCTTCAGAGAGGAAGCGTTCAGCGATCTGACGACGCTCTGAAATCATGCGGTCATAGATTTTCGGCCGCACGCTTTCGTTGTAGTTGATCCGCTTGAACCGGATATCGAGAAGCTCGATGCCGAAAACGCGGACCTTCTCGGCTGCGGCCTCGAATATTTCGCGCTCCACAAGGGCGCGTCCCTTCTGGATGGGAACAAGCGCGCCAATATCCTGCGCGACTTCTTCATCCGTCAGAAGCGTATCACGCAACGGTGTCCGGCCCTTGGTTGTCCGGATAATCTCGATCAACTCATGCTTAGCGACCGCATTGCGTGTCTCGCTGCCAAGGATATCATCAAGGCGCGATTGGGCGCTGCGCTCATCACGCAGGCGCAAAAAATACTGGAGGGGATCGGTAATCTTCCAGCGGGCGAACAGATCGACAGAGATGTAGAGCTTGTCCTTGGTGGGCATGTCGGATGGATTGCCGTCCCACTCCAGAACCCGGCGGTCGATCCGATTGACAACCTGAATGAAGGGCAGCTTCAATTTCAGCCCGGCCGACGTGATCGGCTCCCCGACAGGTTTGCCGAACTGGGTGATGATGGCCTGTTCGACCTCGCCAACCGTGTAGACTGCACTGGATGCCGTCACGACGGCGGCAACTGCGATACCCGCGATGATGGTTATTCCGATTTTCATGGCTGGTCCCTCTGTGGCCGATCGAGATTCAGCAGCGGCAGGATGCTGCCGGTCAGTCCATCGACGATGATCTTTGATTGAATGCCGGGCAGCACATCCTGCATGGTTTCCAAGTATATCCGCCGCCGCGTGACCTCGGGTGCCATCTCATATTCGGCCAACAGTGCCGCGAAACGTGCGGCATCGCCTTCAGCCTCGTTGACCCGCTTTAGCCGGTAGCCGTCGGCCTCACGAATACGCTGATCCTTTTCGCCTTCGGCCAGCGGGATGACCTTGTTGTATTCCCGGCGAGCCTCGTTGATCAGCCGCTCTTTTTCCTGCTGGGCCTGATTGACCTCATTGAAGGAAGCCTGAACCGGCCCGGGCGGGTTGATGTTCTTTAATTGCACCTGATCGATGCTGATGCCCATGGCATATTTTGTCGTCAGTTCCTGCATTTTCAAAAGCGCCTCGCTCTCGATCTCCTGCCGCCCGATGGTGATAACCTCGTCGACCGTGCGGTCGCCGACCACCTCACGCATCACGGATTCCGAGACGTAGCGCAGCGTTGCGGCTGGCTCACGCACCTCGAACAGGTATTTCAAGGGGTCGGAAATTCGGTACTGCACGACCCATTCCACCAGGGCGGCATTCAGGTCTCCCGTCACCATCTGGGTTTCGCGCAGGCCATTCGTTGGGCTTTGAAAAGGGTCGCTGGCACCCGGTGTCGTGAATCCGAACTCCTGCTTCAACTGGCGCTTTACCGGCACGAGCGTGGCGGCATCAATTCCGAGCGGAAGCTTGAAATGCAAACCCGGCGAAACTTCGTCTGTGAATTTCCCAAACCGTTGGATGACTGCAACCGAGTCGCTGGGAACAGTGTAATATGACGACCATGCGCCCGCCGCCAAAAGGGCGACCACGCCAGCGGCCACAACAACTTTCAGAGACGGCGGCCCTTCGGGAAGCATACCGCCCAAGCGTTCCCTGCCTCGGCGAAGCATGGCATCAATTTCGGGGGACCTGCGTTTTTGTGTGGTTTTCCACGGTCCTTGATCCTCTGGGCCATTCTCTTGTTCGGTCATGTCGCTTCCTCTCTCGCTTGCGCGAATTCAGCCTGCCGATAGTCTTAATGGCCTTGATGGGGCAACTACTTGGGCGCGTTCAAATCTGCTTGTGTCGGCATCCCTCCACTCTCCGCAGCCACTATCGCCGCATTATCCTTTGGGTTTGGGCAAATCAGGTTCAGATCCAGCGAGTCGCTGGGGTTTGCGGGCGTCAAGATGGTCACGCTTTGGGTTCCCGGATATGTCGGCGCCTGCTATTTCTCTGTCGGGCGGGGCGGTTGAATATCAAGGAGACGCAAGATGCGTGGCAGCCCGATCAAAGATTGGCGGGGGCCATGGAACCGCGCCGATCTTCTGATTGGTTGCGGCGGGTCAAGCTGTTTGGCCGCCCTGATGCCCCTGACGCGTCACACGGAGGCTTTTGTATCCGCGGGGATGTAGTGACGTGCCATCCGCGCCTCAAACTCCGCGTTCACGGCAACGGATGGGTCATAAGCAGGGCTGTCCATGACCGTCTGACGGTCAACGTCCAGATTGACCAGGTTTTCTGACCACAGGATACTCTTCGCTGAGCGTGGCGAGATCAGGACGTGTTTGCCGGGCCACCAGTTTTTGGTATCGACAGTCAGGAAATGAATTGTCCAGTCGGTATCGTCGATCAGAAACCCTTCGATGTGGCCGATGGCGCCGTCTGTGGCCTGCAAATTGTAGCCGGTTACGGCATCTGTGCTGCGCAAATGTAGATCATCGTCCCGATGCTGCGCTTCATAGCTCTCGTCCTGCCGTCGTCTCGCATCGGCGTAATGCGTCTCTGACATCCCTGCGCTCCAGCCGCCATAGCCGCCCATATAGAAGCCGTTTCCCCAATAGGGGCTCATGCTATAGTAGCCGTACATGCGTTCTTCATGCTGTCGTGACACTGGCTCGTGCGCCTCGAAGGCAGGGCTGTCCTTGACTTTAGCCATCGTCAAACGAACAGGAAAGCTGCGGGCGTCAGCATCTGGGTGACCCAGAACCGAAACCGGCAGCAGCACCTTACGGCCAGACAGCCAAGTGCCGGTTTCGACGACGATCCAGCGGAGAGTCCAGCTTTCATCATCGAACAGGAAATCCGTAACGGTACCGATGCCGCCATCGGTCGCAGCAATTGTGAA
Organism: Pseudorhodobacter antarcticus; assembly: GCF_900110135.1. Classification (GTDB taxonomy): domain Bacteria; phylum Pseudomonadota; class Alphaproteobacteria; order Rhodobacterales; family Rhodobacteraceae; genus Pseudorhodobacter; species Pseudorhodobacter antarcticus. The sequence goes on from NZ_FOCO01000053.1 coordinate 6,346, forward strand.
ACCCTTAATATCCGAAGCTTCAATCAACATTGTTTGTCTCCTTTTCAATCTGGTTGGCGCAGGGGCACCGCCCGTCTTTTCGCCGACAGTCCGTCTGGCAAGGTGGTTTCGGATCCTTCGTGCAGCCAGCGCATTCTTCAGGTTACCTTTGTCGCGGCATTGCGATTAGGACTGATGACTTTGGAACAGTGTTGCGCGTTGTGCCACATCGCGCACTGATCCATGTTGTTGTGCAAACAGACTTTTTCCGCGATCTGAACCTTGGGCGAACGGTCAGCCCCGCTCAAGCTCTGTTTTTCCGACAAGACTGGCTGATTGGATTTCAGGCCGTCATCATGGCTAAAAACGGCATGGCCGACCAATAGTGTCGACGGAAAGAGGCATTGCGCACAATGGGGCGCTGACTGATGCATGTTAACGCTATTGTTTTTGGATCAGTTGATTCTCAGACCATGACCGTGGCAGATGGACCAACCAAGCGGGCACAGTTTCCGCCGCTGATGTTGTTAGTCTACGCGGAAGGCCTGTCGCAAACTAGGCTGCGGTGCCCGATTGATGTAGATCGACAATCACGTCGCTGCTTCGAACATCTTGGGCAGGACTCCTCCCCTCCGACTTCGCAAGCGACTTGACAACGTAGCATTGCGCGGAACATCGTATCGCGCCATCAAACCCCGAAGGAGATCGCACTATGACCGAAAGAGAACAATACATCGATAAGGCCAAGGCGAAACTGGATCAGTGGAACGCCGAGATCGACAAATTCAAGGCGCAAGTTGCCGGGTCCGACGCCGATGCGGAGATCGAATACAGGAAGCAACTCGACGAGATGCGCAATCAGCGCGACAAGGCTGAGGCGAAGCTGAAAGAGCTGCACGACGCGAGTGACGACGCATGGGACGACATGAAGTCCGGCTTCGACAAGGCTTGGGATAGCATATCGAGCGCTTTCGACAACGCCATGTCCCGCTTCAAATGAGTAGCATGCCCAAAACCCCGCTCGTAAGCCTGCAGTCGCGGCTAAAGCGCACCGACTCCGGGGCGAGCGGCTTTGCCGCGTATTTCCCATTCTGAACCGGTTCGAATTACGCGCTGGGTGGCCCCTGACTCAAGCATTGGCTACGAGCTTGGGCAGTCGACCGTCAGGTCTGTGGGGCAATGCTCACGCCGACATTGCCCAAATTCAGCGTGAACGTCTCGCCGCAGAGATTGCTACAGCGCGCACGCGCCGCGTCAGTTCTGCTTTAGCAAGCGGCGATGCAGAACAAAACCTGCCAAATCCAACGGGCTATGCGAGGCGTTGCCTTTGCGATGACGCCAAAGAATGTCTGCAGAGATCCAGCTTCAGCATTGTAGAGCTTCAATCCGGACATCCGTATCTTCCAACTCGCAGCGATCAGCTTTGCCTAAAAGCATCCAGTAATCAAAGCGGCGTTGTTCGGCGTCGGCACCGGTGACTTCGTAAGGGCCGCTCTGTTCCGAATTTACTAAAAGGAATCCCACCTACTCTCCGCCGTTGATCGTATCGGGCGCTACTATTCTTAGTGGTTCGCGCCATGAAATCGAAAATCACGAAAAAACCGGATCAGAATCCCACCTATAAGGGCAAAGAACGCGGTCCAGCGACGCCCAACGCGGACGACCCAGATTTTGAGTCAAAGCGACATTTGGGCAGCAAGACGTCCTTCCAGGCGATGAAGCACTGGCTCAAGCTTGAGCCGGAGCCGTTCGACAAAACAGCTCTATCAGCTTCCGGGATGTGACATCTATCGCTCGTTAGTTACAAGACTGCGCAGCGCACCCCGCAAAGCGCGTGCTTGCAGGCCCTCGGTCAGCCGCGGTATTGCGGCGTAACCCATCCGCGCCATTGCGCTGTCTTCGTTTGGATGTTTGGGCCGCATCAGGGAAGACCAGATTAAGGCAGCGAGCTGCAGCTTGCTTCCTGCTGCATCACCAAGTTGCATCAGGGCCGACAAAAGCACACGCTCGATCTGGTTGAAATCGCTGCCGAACGGGAAGTCAGGAAAAAGTTCCTTGCGATGGGGGGCGAGCCACCGCGCAACGGCCTTTGGCAAGTTGTTGCTATGCGCCAAGGGCACTTTGGCATCGGACGCGATCTTGCCTGCCTTTTTAGCGGCTGCCAGCAGGTCGGGTTGAAAACGGCTGTCGGCGATGGCGATCATGCGGCAGATCACCGCCTCGTCAGTTTGTCCACGCAGATCGGCGACACCATATTCCGTCACGACGATATCACGCATGTGACGTGGCACGGTGGTCAGCGGCAGTTGCCAAACGATGTTCGACGTGACCGCACCACCGCTTTTGCGTGTCGCGGGAAGTGTCAGGATGGCGCGCCCATCCCTAAGCGCAAAAGCTTGGTCAATGAAATTGAACTGACCACCCACACCGCTGACCACCTGACCGGGTTCAGCCGCATCTGACATCGCATCGCCCAAAAGGCTGATCTGCATCGCACTGTTCACAAAGCGCGCGTGTTGCCGCGCAACGCGTTTGGCCTGTTCATCACCATAAAGTGCGTTGGTAAAGCTGACGGGCATCATCTGAATTTTTGCCTGAGTTGCCTGTGGCATATCACGTAGCCGCGCATACATGTCGCTTGCATCGACGAAAAAGCCGGCATGGATTGCCGTTCCGTCAACCTCCCTCCGGATGATGCCCGCGTCGAACAGGGCAAGCAGACCGGCAACCAGCATTTCCGTAACTGCATAAAGGCCCGTGGCAAAAGGCCCAGTCTGAGTTCCTGCCAAGGGAAAGGGCGCCGTGTGCCATAGGTCGTCCAAGCGTTCACGGTCGCGCAACATCAGCGCATTCGTCACAGCATCGCCAATTGCGCCGATCCCGATTTGCAACGTTCCGCCATCCACAATCAAGCGTGAGACATGAAGCCCGATGGCGTGTTGTTCGTCGGATACGGGGCGGCGCACGGCTGAAAACAACTCAAACTGTTTTGGCGGGTCCAGCATCATTTCAAATGCGTCTGCGCGAACCACCGCCGCCCCCTGCATGAACGGCAGCGCGTTATTCACCTCGCCCACAGCAATAAAATCCATCTCGCCCGCGCGGCGCATTGCAAAAAGATCGGAGGAGATATCGGTATTGCACGACAGGCTGAACGCATCGCCCCGTTGGGGCACCAGTTGCGCCAAGACATTGGGCTGTTGCGCAATCAAATCATCGCGGGCCTGCGTGTAGTTCGCCGAAATATAGTGGCGTTGTGCATAGTCATTCCCAAGCCAGACACCCGCCTGAAAAAAGAACTCGGACACCGAGATGTTGTCAGGCAAACTGCCTTTTTTAATCAGCTCGGCATAAAGGATGTCTGGATAGCGCCCGAACAGGCGATCCATGGCGGGTTCCAAAAACCGCCGCTCAATATCTGAGCCGGGGGTGGGGCGTTGAAGCGTGAGTGCGGTAAAGATCGAAAGTTTCAATGATGGGTCGGCAACAGCGGCGCGCGTCAGGGCATTCACCAAGGTCACGGGCTTGCCAAGTCCGAGCGGTAGGGCAAGGCGGATCGTTCCCTTTGCCCGATGGAATAGTGCCAAAGCCATCGTGTCGGCATCGGTAAAGGTCTGGGGCGCTCTAGCCAAGGGCTTGCCAACCGGCATCGGGGGCAAAGCGTGGGCCGTATGTTTGCTCCAGCTCATTCAGGCGGGTCGTGATCTCGGCAATGCCACGGGTGCGGGCATAGTGCATCGGCCCCCCTCGGAACGGTGCCCAACCCGTTGCGAATATCATGGTGCCGTCTAGCTGATCCTCGGTTTTGGCTACGCCTTGGCGCAGGACTTCGACACAAGCGTTCAACATCGGCAGGATAAGCCGGTCGGTCAAATCCGCTGGCAGCCCGGCATCGGAATGGGGATGCGGCGTGCCGTCGGACCAGTCATAAAAGCCCTTGCCGGTTTTCTTGCCCAAATCGCCCGCATTGACCTTGTCGCGCAGGGCTGTCGAGATTTCAGCCATTGGTTTTTCCAGACTTTCGCGCAAAGACTCTGCAACATGCAGGCCGATATCCAGTCCGACCTGATCGGCCAATGTCACTGGCCCCATCGGCATACCAAAGCTCAACGCGGCCGTGTCGATGGCCTCACTCGACACGCCCTCGTCCATCAAAACCATCGCTTCCATCAAGTAGGGCGTCAACACGCGGTTCACAATGAAACCAGGATAGTCGCTAACCATGGTTGGCAGTTTGCCAATGGATTTGCAGAACGCGGCAAGGCGGGTCACGGTTTGCGCATCAGTGTCTGGGCCTGTTACCACCTCAATAAGGTCAATTTTGGACACAGGATTGAAGAAATGCAGGCCGGCAAAGCGCGTTTTTGATGGGGCATGGGTTGCCATATCCGCAATCGAAAGGCTCGACGTGTTCGAGGCAAGAATTGCCCCGTCTTTCATCCGCCCTTTTAAGTCGGTGAAAATCTTTTCTTTCAATGCCATAGCCTCTGGTGCGGCTTCGATAATCAGGTCAGCTTGACCGATGCCATAGCCCTTTGGGTCGGGCATCAACCGGTCCAGCGCATTGCGGGTTTCAATAAGGCTGAGGTGGCTGTCTTTGCAGATTTGCACCGCTGATTCTAAGGCGCGACCAAGCGGATCGGTGTTGACGTCGCCCAAAGTGACACGCTTGCCCTTGATCGCGGCCATAGCGGCGATTTCTGCACCCATCGTTCCCGCACCAATCACATGGACATGGGTGATGCTGTCATCCTCCGCGCCCGCTTCCTTTAGCGATTGGCGCAGGAAAAAGACGCGGCGCAGGTTTTGTGACGTGGTGGTTTTCAGCAGTCTGGCAAAGCTTTCAATCTCGCCCTGCTGCATGGCTTTGGGGTCGCCGCCGTGGTTTTCCCACAGATCAATCAGCGCGTAGGGTGCAGGATAATGCGCTTGTGGTGCAGTCTTTTCGGCTTGGCTGCGCATTTGGCGGGCGGCAAGGCTGCGGGCTTGATCGAACGCCATGGCATGGGCTTTTAGGCCCCGTGTCGGCGGGTCAATCTTGCCCTTTGCGGCGGCCTTTACAGCTGCGGCTACATGCCTTTCTTGCACCACCACATCTGCAATGCCCGAGGCTTTGGCGCGGTCGGTGTGGGCAGTTTTGCCCGTCAGCATCATGGTCATCGCGTCCAGTGGGTCTATCAAAGCAGGCAATCGAAAGGTGCCGCCAAGGCCGGGATGCAGGCCAAGCTGCACCTCGGGGAAGCCGAAGGACGCGCCGGGGGTCGCGATACGGTAGTCACAGGTAAGCGCCAGTTCAAACCCCGCACCAAGGGCTGCACCATGCACCACGCAGATCGTCGGGCAAGGCAGTGCCGCGATTCGGTCCAGCAGATCGTGGCCATGTTGCAAAAGGGCTTCGGCCCCAGTGTCAGACATGTCATCAAAGCTGGAAATATCGGCCCCGGCCGCAAAGCCCGACGGTTTTGCGGAGCGGATCACAAGCGCTGTTGGCATATCTGCCTCCGCCGCACTGATATGTCCATCCAACTCGCGGATCACATCCTCCGAGATTGTGTTGGTGCCAGTGTCTTTCTTATCCAGTACCAGCCACAAAATGCCGTCGCCGTCACGGCCTACGCACCAGTTGCCAAGCCGTGCGACAGCACCGCCAAGCTCCAATTTTGTTTCGCCCAAGAATTTCAGCACATGCCCTGTCATCATACTGCCTCCAACAACATCGCACCGCCAAGGCCGCCACCGATACATTCGGTGGCGATGCCGCGTTTGGCGCCGCGTGTCTTCATGGCATTTGCCAGATGCAGCACAATTCGGTTGCCGCTGGTACCGACCGGATGACCCAGCGAAATCGCGCCGCCATCCACGTTCAATCGGTCGCGGTCGATGTGGCCAAAGGCGGCGTCAAGACCCAGAACAGCGCGACAGAAATCATAGTCATCCCAAGCGGCTAGGCAGGATAGCACTTGCGCCGCGAACGCCTCATTCACTTCCCACAGGTCGATATCATCCACACCAAACCCATTGCGCTGCGCAATCGGGGTCGACGCCATGACGGGGCCTAACCCCATGATCGACGGGTCCAGCCCCGCCCATTCGCTGTCTGTGATCTGCGCCAAGGGTTGCAACCCATGCTGCTCGACCGCGCGTTCCGAGGCGAGGATGCACCAGCTTGCCCCATCCGTGATCTGGCTGGAATTGCCCGCGGTCACCTTGCCATAGGGCCGCTCAAACACCGGGTTAAGTTTGGCCAGCCCTGCCATATCACTGTCAGGCCGCACGCCATCATCATGGTCATAAACCGTGCCGTTGTGGTCAAAGGCTGGCATGAGCTCGGCATCCAGCGTGCCGTCCGCTTGTGCCCGCGCCAGCCGATGATGGCTTTGCATTGCATAAGCATCGGCGGTTTCGCGATTAATGTTGAAGCGGTGGGCCAACACCTCGGCGGTTTGACCCATGTTCAGGGCGGTGATCGGGTCGGTCAAGCCGCGTTCCAAGCCAATTATGGGCTTGAAAAATGCGGGCTTGATGCCAGCCATCGCGCGCGCCTGATCCAACGCACCTTTGGCCGCATACATGCGCCCGAACCATTCCACGGCCGAAGATCGCAGCGTCAGGGGTGCATGGCTGAGCGCCTCTGCCCCACCCGCAAGGATCATTTGGTGGCTGCCATCGCGGATATAGCGGTAGGCGGTGTCGATGCTTTGCATGCCCGAGCCGCAGTTGATCTGCATGGTAAAGGCAACCATCGATTCACCCAGACCAAGGCGCAGGGCGGCGACACGCGCGGGGTTCATCTCATCGGCAATCACATTGACGCAGCCAAGGATCACAAGGTCAAAGGCGGTGCGGTCAAAGGTTTGACGTGCCAGCAGCGGGCGGCCACATTGCACTGCCAGATCGACGGGCGTGAACGGGCCGGGGCCGCCGCGGGCCTTTAGGAACGGCGTGCGTGCGCCGTCGGCCAGATAGACGCGTTGGCGGTGGGATACGGTCATTCTGCGGCCTCCGCTTTGGGGTTAGGCTTGACGCGTTTTTGTGTCTTAGGGCCTTTGAAATAGCGGGCGAACTCTTTGGGGGTGAAGTCGTCCACCGCGACGGCCTGCGCCACCAGATCGTTCATTTTCGTGATTTGAACCAGCTCTGCCGCGCTTAGGATGCCGGCCTCCAGCCCTTGTTGTGGGGTCTTTTTCGCATCGCGCAAACGTTTCATAACAGGGGCCATTTCCACGACCTTGGCATAGCAAGTGTTCAGCACTTGCACGCCATCGCTGTTGCAACCCAGATGGATACGGCCCGTGATGCGGTCGCGAGTGGCCGAAGGTTCATAGATCAAATCGCTGCACGCCACGGCCAGAAGGTCACTTGGCCCGCGCTGCGTGGCCCCCGGTAAGGTCAAAAACCGCAGAAGCCACGCAGCCCAGCGGGCCGGCAGGTTCGCGATCACCTCATCCAAAGCCTGCTGCATGCGTTTGAACGCATCCTCGGCGGCGTAGTGAAGCAAGGGCAGATCGGCCTGTTGGCGGCCTTCGTCTTGCCACCGTTTTAGGGCTGCCGAGAGGATATACATGTCTGATAAGATATCGCCCATCCGGCCCGACAGCATTTCCTTGCGCTTCAGCGCCCCGCCTAGTGTCAGGAACATGAAATCGGCTGTCAGCGCATAGGCCGCCGACCAGCGTGCAAGCTGGCGGTAAATCGGTGTCGCCTTGCCTGCATCGGGCGCTGGCGCAAACCGCCCACCGGTCAGCGCCCGACCCCAAGCCCGAAACAGCGTTCGGCTGGTATGGCCAACATGCGCCCAGAAAGATTTATCAAACATCTCCAGTGATTTGTCTTGGTCGGGTTCTTGTAACGCCAGCATATTATCCAACATATGAGGATGCGCGCGGATCGACCCTTGGCCAAAGATAATCAGGCTACGGGTGACGATGTTCGCGCCTTCGACTGTGATCCCGATGGGTACGGCGCGATACAGCGGCAGCAGGTAATTCGAAGGCCCGTCAATTACCGCCTTGCCGGAATGCACATCCATCGCGTCATTCAATGCGTCACGCATACGGAATGTCGCGTGAGCCTTCATAATGGCAGAAATCACCGACAACGCGCGCCCTTCATCCAGCCCCGCACAGGTCAGATGCCGCGCCGCGTCCATCACATAGGCATCGGCGGCCAATCGCCCCATGCGCGCCTGCACGCCGCCGAATTTGCCGATGGGAAGGTTGAATTGCTGGCGGATGCGGGAATAGGCACCCGTCACATGCGCCGACAACGCAATGGCAGCACAGCCCATTGAGGGCAGCGAAATTCCGCGGCCGGCGGCAAGGGCGCTCATCAGCATCATCCAGCCGCGTCCGGCATAATCCGGCCCACCGATGATGTTCTCAATGGGGATAAACACGTCTTTACCCGAGGTCGGGCCATTCATGAACATGGTCGAAGATGGCAAATGCCGCCGCCCGGTTTCCACACCTTTCAAGTCGGTTGGGACAAGCGCACAAGTGATACCGATGTCTTCGGTATCGCCCAACAATCCGTCAGGGTCGCGCAGCTTGAATGCCAGTCCCAACACGGTGCAAACGGGTGACAGCGTGATATAACGCTTGGCCCAGTTCAGGCGGATGCCCAAAACTTGCTCGCCCAGCCACTCGCCCTTGCAAATCACCCCGTCATCAATCATCGCGGACGCGTCTGACCCTGCCTCGGCGCTGGTCAAGCCAAAGGCGGGCAGTTCGCGTCCATCGGCCAAACGCGGCAACCAAAAATCTTTTTGCGCATCGGTGCCAAACTGATGCAGCAACTCGCCCGGCCCAAGCGAATTTGGCACCATGACCGTAACGGCGGCGGCCACAGAACGGGTTGAAATAAAGCGTATAATCTCGGAATGGGCGAAGGCAGAAAAAGCCAGCCCGCCGTGTGATTTTGGAATAATCATGCCAAAGAATCTGTTGTCGCGTAGGAATTTCCACACCTCGGGTGGCAGATCGCCGTCCTCTTGGTTGATCTTCCAATCGTCGATCATCACGCACAGTTCCTGGCAGGGTCCATCGAGAAACGCCTGCTCTTCGGCCGTTAGCTTGGGTGGTTTGACCGCCAGCAACTTTGGCCAATCTGGGTTGCCCGAAAACAATTCGGCCTCCCACCAGACTTCGCCTGCGGTTAGCGCCTCGCTTTCGGTCTGGGACAGGGCAGGCAGAACACCCTTGGCCCATTTGTGGATTGGCTTTGTCAGGTAATTTGCGCGCAGACTGGTCATTTCAACTCCTTGCCTAATACAAACGTTTGACGGGACGTCGCGGTTCCGGTGGTGCCGCAAGGATCACGCCACGTTCCTCGGCGTCCAAGTGTTTGTAGTGTCTTTCCGTGGCAACATCCTGTGCCCTTCGGGCGGTCGGTGTCGCACTTCAATCTTGAGCCCAAGATGCTTCAACGCCCACAAATACACTACCAACCTCGAAGTGATTGGCTGGGACTGGCGAGCAGATTGTGAAATTGTGGCCGCACTAGACTTTGGGAACATGTAACAAAATACCTCGCGTAAGTGACGAAGACTAAACAGGCTATGTTTGCTGTGGTACGATCAAAACAGGACAGGGTGCCGATTTAGTGACCCTACTGGCGATTGAAGATTCGAATAATGCTTCAAGCCAGGAACGGTTTGGAGAACCAACCACGATTATATCAGCTTCGCAGTCATCGGCGTATTCAATGATCGCCTCTTCGACTTGACCGATGCGCACTTCTATCTCGGTTTCAATATCTGTGCCGCTATCAAAGGCCAGTTCCGCAAGTTGTTTATTGCGGTCTTCAATGACTTGAATGTTATCAGCAGAGCCTAGAGGAATGACGGTGCCCATATGTCCCGCAGCTGATAGTCCGGTCTCTTCGAGTGCCGGCGGGACAACACTAAGCAAATACACTTTGCCGCCCATGATCTCCGCCATGTCAAAGGCGACATCCGCGATTTCGCGGTTCATATCCTGGTTGACGGTCGTTACGACCATGATCCGCTGGAAGCGCGCGTTTTGCAGACGTGATTCATCAACGGTCCCATGTTCTTTGTTTTTTTCGAGTTGGATCAGAGCAGACTGAAGTTCTTTAGCGTCATATGCCGGCTTGGCACCAGTCATACCCTCAGACGTGGCCTCTAGCATCTGATCTGCGTCAACAGCCATTGACCTTAGAACCTTCGCCTTATCATCACGGCTGAGCCTGTTGTCCCTCAGAACAATATCTGGCGTTTTGAAATAGCGGGCAGGGTTAGATATTCTCGTTTTTGCGTAGCTGGTCATACATCCCCTTTCACACCGCGATTGGATATCAATCGGGCAATTATTTTTGGTTGGCGTTTTTTTCAGCGGCCGCGCTTGGTTAGGTTAACTTGGATCTCGCGGGCGGCTTAGACGTTTTATTCCATGGCCCACTTGAAGCCCAGAAGGGCCATTTAACCTTGTCGGACGCCTTAAAGAATACCTGATCAAAGGTTGTAGCGCCCTGATGCAGATCAGCGGCATCGCGGTGACTGCCGATTTTCGTTCAAGCGGAAGAATTACAATCGGGGCTAACACCAATCAGCGCCGGAGTGCAATGCAAGGCTTACCTGCCGTTCAGCGAGACAAGTGGAGCACTGCTCGACCATCTGCCGAGCGCGCCCCTCCGTGCCAATAATCGTGAGACAATCGACTGGCTGAAGTTTACACTTGAGGGCGCAGGAGAACGAACAGATGGTCATGCCTTCACAGATGCTGGTTTCGCCGAATGCCGCGTCCGACAATATGATACCCGACGTCACAGCTTCCCGAACACCTGCCCGTGTTGTCTCAGCGCCGCTGGCCCCCACGGCCGAGCTGACGAGCACGCCGAAGCGGCGCAGTTTCACGGCGAAATACAAGCTGCGCATTCTGGATGAGACGGACCGGTCAGAGGGCACCGGCGGTGTCACAAGCATCCTGCGCCGTGAGGGGCTTTATTCCTCGGCCCTGACCGATTGGCGCCGGGCGC
>NZ_FOCO01000107.1 GCF_900110135.1 Pseudorhodobacter antarcticus
GGTTTACTCATACCACACAGCTACCATGCTGGATTCACAAGATGAATCCCTCATGAGATTTGTGCAACAGAGCCCCGTCGAACTGTCGGCCATCGCGGCGGGCACCGGCGGCTTTGTGATCAACGGCGTGTCGACGAGTGACTTCTCGGGCTTTTCTGTGAGTTCTGCGGGCGATGTGAACGGCGACGGGTTTGATGACCTGATCATCGGGGCCCTTAGCGACGACCCGAATGGCGGCTCCTCTGGCGCGAGCTTTGTGGTGTTTGGCAAGACGGACGGCACGGCGGTGGAGCTGTCGGCGATTGAGGCGAGCACCGGCGGCTTTGTGATCAACGGCGTGTCGGTGGATGACTACTCGGGCGCTTCAGTGAGTTCTGCAGGCGATGTGAACGGCGACGGGTTTGACGACCTGATCGTCGGGGCCGACAAAGACGACCCGAATGGCACCGACTCTGGCGCGAGCTTTGTGGTGTTTGGCAAGACGAACGGGACAGCGGTGGAGCTGTCAGCGATTGAGGCGGGCACTGGCGGCTTCGTGATCAACGGCGTCTCGGCGTATGACCAGTCGGGCTATTGGGTGAGTTCTGCGGGCGATGTGAACGGCGACGGGTTTGACGACCTGATTGTCGGGGCACGGTACGACTCCCCGAATGGCTACAGCTCTGGCGCGAGCTTTGTGGTGTTTGGCAAGACGGACGGCACGGCGGTGCAGCTGTCGGCCATCGAGGCGGGCACCGGCGGCTTTGTGATCAACGGCGTGTCGGCGTATGACTACTCGGGCGCTTCGGTGAGTTCTGCGGGCGATGTGAACGGCGACGGGTTTGATGACCTGATCGTCGGGGCCTTTGGCGACGGCCCGAATGGCGCCTACTCCGGCGCGAGTTTTGTGGTGTTTGGCAAGACAGACGGCACGGCGGTGGAGCTGTCAGCCATCGCTGCGGGCACTGGCGGCTTTGTGATCAACGGCGTGTCGGAGGATGACAGCTCGGGCGTGTCGGTGAGTTCTGCGGGCGATGTGAACGGCGACGGGTTTGATGACCTGATCATTGGGGCTCCCTCTGACGACCCGAATGGCAACAAGTCTGGCGCGAGCTTTGTGGTGTTTGGCAAGACGGACGGCACGGCGGTGCAGCTGTCTGCCATCGAGGCGGGCACCGGCGGCTTTGTGATCAACGGCGTGTCGGCGGATGACCAGTCGGGTAGGTCGGTGAGTTCTGCGGGCGATGTGAACGGCGACGGGTTTGACGACCTGATCGTCGGGGCACCGGGCGACGCCCCGAATGGCGCCTACTCTGGCGCGATCTTTGTGGTGTTTGGCAAGACGGACGGCACGGCGGTGCAGCTATCCGCGATTGAGGCGGGCACCGGTGGCTTTGTGATTAACGGCGTCTCGGCGTATGACCTCTCGGGCCAGTCGGTGAGTTCTGCAGGCGATGTGAACGGCGACGGGTTTGACGACCTGATCGTCGGGGCCAACAGCGACTCCCCGAATGGCGGCTACTCTGGGGCGAGCTTTGTGGTGTTTGGCGGTGATTTCAGCGGCGCTGCAACACAAGTGGGCACGGTGGGCGACGATACA
>NZ_FOCO01000012.1:0-93004 GCF_900110135.1 Pseudorhodobacter antarcticus
GCCGGGGCGCGTGATCTATGACTGGCGCCACTATCTGGCGGTGGTTCAGCGCAAGCCCGGGGCGCTGCGCAATGGTGCCCCCTTCGTGGAAATGCCCGAACCTTTCCGCGTATTACAGGCAAAGATGCTGCGCCAACCCGGCGGGGACCGCGAAATGGTCGATATCTTGTCACTTGTCTTGCACCATGATGAGCAGGCGGTGCTGTGTGCCGTGGAAATGGCGCTCGAAGCAGGTGTGCCGACCAAAACCCATGTGCTGAACCTGCTCCACAGGCTGCTGGATGGCAAGCTGACCGACCAGCCGGATGTGAACCCTCCAGCATCACGCCGAAACTCGTCTGTGTATTTCTTTGCCATTCCATATCTCCTTCATAGCAAATATTGCTCGAAAGAGACCGGAACTAAAACAGGGCAAGACCAGTTATTCAAACTCCTTCCCGCCTAGGGCACTGCAGAATCTTGATTTTTGCTAGCGTTGCACCGGAAGCGCTGATCTTTTCATCTACCATACATTCACAAAACAGACGCTTTTTGGGCCGTAAGCCTAAAAAAAACGCAATAATTGACCGAAAATCCTGCATTTAGGTGAATCTGCAGTGCTTCTCTTCGATGCTGTTGCAATGTGCCCGACATGTCGCTTTAGTTAGGACCAATCAAAGCGCAGGTCAGCTGCCGAAAAGATCAGGGAGAATAGGTTGGTCACTCAGCCCCAAAGCGACGGCTTCGTCGTGTTCGATCACGTCCAAAAAAGCTATGACGGTGAAACGCTAGTGGTCAAGGACTTGAACCTGTCCATCGGGAAAGGTGAGTTTTTGACCATGTTGGGGCCATCGGGTTCGGGCAAAACCACTTGCCTGATGATGTTGGCCGGGTTTGAAACCGCGACGCATGGCGATATTTTGCTGGATGGACGCCCCATCAATACGGTGCCTCCGCACAAGCGCGGCATCGGAATGGTGTTCCAAAACTATGCGTTGTTTCCGCATATGACGGTGGGTGAAAACTTGGCCTTTCCGCTAGAAGTGCGGGGCATGGGTAAGTCGGAGCGGGAAACCAAGGTTAAGCGCGCGCTTGACATGGTGAAGATGTATGACTTCATCAACCGCCGCCCTGCGCAGCTTTCGGGCGGACAGCAACAGCGCATCGCTTTGGCCCGCGCTTTGGTGTTCGACCCCAGTTTGGTCTTGATGGATGAACCACTGGGTGCGTTGGACAAGCAGCTGCGCGAACATATGCAGTTTGAAATCAAGCATTTGCACGAAAGCCTTGGCATCACCGTGGTCTATGTGACCCATGACCAAAGCGAAGCATTGACGATGTCGGACCGCGTGGCGGTGTTCAACGACGGCCGTATTCAGCAACTCGCCCCGCCGAATGAATTGTATGAACGCCCCGACAACGCCTTTGTTGCGCAATTTATTGGCGAAAATAATAAGCTGGAAGGCGTGATTGAGGAAATATCAGGCGACAAGGCCAAAGTGCGCCTTGCCACCGGCGAATTGATTGCCGCGACCCCGGTGAATGTGACGCAAAAGGGGGAAAAGACACTGGTGTCCATCCGCCCGGAACGTATTGAATTCAAACCAGAAATGATGCCCGAAGGGGCGTATATGATCGACGCCGAGGTGCTGGAATTTATCTATATGGGCGACCTGTTTCGCACCCGGTTGCGGGTGGCGGGGCATGATGATTTCGTCATTAAATCACGCAACACCCAAGGGCAAACCATGCTGCGCCCGGGGGAAAAGATCAAAATTGGCTGGGCCCCCGCAGATGCGCGCGCGTTGCAGCCTTAATCCCACTTGAACAGTCATCTGGATAGGGGAAAGATCACCTTATCTGCTAACCTAAAGGGAGACGTCCAATGAAAAAGCTGCTGATTCTTTCCACTGCACTGGGGGCGCTCTCGCTGCCCGCTGTGGCCCAAGAGGTGAACGTGATGGGCTGGGGTGGGGCCTATTCCATCAGTCAGGTGGAGGCGTATCACAAGCCGTTCACCGCCAAAACGGGCGTTAAGGTGGTGTCGATCGACGCGGATAACCCAGCGACCCCGATCAAAGCGCAGGTCGATGCGGGCAATGTCACGTTTGACGTCGCATCGGTGGAATTTGCCGACGCGGTGCGGTTTTGTGATGAAGGTTTGCTGGAAATAATCGACCCCGCAATCTTGACCCCGGCCCCCGACGGCACCGCCGCGATGGATGATTTCCTGCCCGGCACTGTGACCGAATGTTTTGTGGCGACCGATGTGTTCGCAACGGTCATCGCCTTTGATGCGACGAAATATGCGGGCATGGAATCGCCGTCCACAATGGCCGACTTTTTCGACCTGACAAAATTCCCCGGCAAGCGTGGCGCGCGCAAGAACGCCAAGGTTCTGTTGGAAATGGCGCTGGTTGGTGATGGTGTGCCCACGTCCGAAGTGTACGCAACTTTACGCACCGAAGAGGGCGTTGAGCGGGCGTTTGCCAAACTGGATGCAATCAAATCGGAGATCATTTGGTGGGAAGCGGGCGCACAACCGCCGCAGCTGTTGGCAGATGGTGAAGTGGCGATGACGGTCGCCTATAACGGCCGGATTTTCAACGCCAACGTGACCGAGGGCAAAGAGTTTGAGATAATCTGGGATGGTCAGGTCTATGACGTCGAAGGTTGGGTGGTACCAAAAGGCGCGCCGAACCTGCAAAACGCGATGGATTTCATCAGCTTCTCTACCGGGACCGAACCGTTGGCTAAGGCCGCCGAATGGATCAGCTATGGTCCGCCGCGCGCATCGTCGGCACCATTGGTGGGCATGTATCAAGACGGGAAAACCGAAATGGGCCCCAATTTGCCCACCAGCCCGGCCAACCTGACCAACGCCTTGTTTTCCGATCTGGAATTCTGGGCGGACCGTGACACTGATTTGAACGAGCGTTTTAACGCTTGGCTCTTGAAGTAATCTTTTGGGCTGGGGGCGGTTTGCGCCCAGACCAAATGGTGCGACGCCGGTGTGGGCATGACGTGCCCACACCACAATTCAAGGCGGCAAAAATGCCGCCATTATAAAAGGACGAACAGGGAAATTATGAAAAATCTTCTCATTCTCTCCACCGCGCTTACGAGCTTTGCTTATGCTGCCACTGCCGAAGAGGTGGTGTTGTTGTCATGGGGCGGCTCCTATGGCAAAAGCCAAACCGAGGCGTATCTGAAGCCATTTACCGCTGAAACCGGTATTAAAACCACGATGGTTGACGCCGACAATCCTGCCACCCCTATCAAAGCGATGGTCGAGGCGAACAACGTAACCGTTGACGTGGTCGATCTGGAATTTGCCGATGCCGTGCGCCTGTGCGACGAAGGGTTGCTGGAGCCGCTGGATAAGTCGATCTTGGCTGATGGTGCCGATGGCACGCCTGCGATGGACGACTTCTTGCCCGGCGCTGTGACCGATTGTTCGGTGGCAACGATCGTGTTTTCGCAGATGTATGCCTACGACAACACCAAGTTTCCAGAAAATGGCCCAACCACAATGGCCGATTTTTTCAATCTTGAGGCATTTCCCGGCAAGCGCGCAATGCGCAAGGGGGCCAAGGCCAACCTTGAAATGGCTTTGATGGCGGATGGCGTGCCAGCGGGCGAAGTGTACACCGTTTTGGCAACCCCCGAAGGCGTGGACCGTGCGTTTGCCATGCTGGACAAGGTGAAAAACGATATGGTCTGGTGGGAAGCAGGCGCGCAACCGCCGCAGCTGCTTGCCGATGGTGAAGTTGTGATGTCCACCGCGTATAATGGTCGGATTTTTGCGGCTGCGGTGTCTGAAGGCAAGCCGTTCACCTCTGTCTGGGATGGGCAGGTCTATGAATATGACGTGCTGGCGATCCCAAAAGGGGCGAAAAACATGGAAGCCGCGCAAAAGTTCATAACCTTTGCAACCGGCACCCAGCGTTTGGCCGATCAGGCGAAATACATCAGCTATGGTCCGGCGCGCAAATCGTCCGGCCCATTGGTGGGTCTGTTTGAAGATGGCAAGACCGAGATGGGCCCCTTTATGCCCACCGCCGAAGCCAACCTGACCAACGCGCTGGCATCCGATTTTGAATTCTGGGCCGACCGCGACACCCAGTTGAATGAACGTTTCAACGCTTGGCTGCTGAACTGATCAGCGCCTAAGATCGGGGGCGCGGCTTGGCGCCCCCTTTTGCTTTCAAAGCCCAACCAGAGGGCTGTTAAATTCAACCGACAGGGACCCTGCACATGTCCAACTCTGACACCGCCCCCGAAATTTTGCGCACCGTCGATGGTCAACCGCTGAAAGAGGCGCTGACCCGTGCATCACGCAGTGCCCGCATCCGTGCGTTTTTATTGGTTCTGCCGCTGTTGGTGTTTGTGTTGCTGACCTTTGTGGTGCCGATTGGGCAAATGCTGTCGCGGTCGGTGGTGGATGAAAAATTCTCAGAAAACATGCTGCAATTGGGCGCTTGGTTTGCGGAAAATGACAGCCTTATCCCGGATGAGGCGGCCTATGCGGCGCTGGTTGCCGATTTGAAAGTGGCGTCCGCGCAGCGGTCTGCCGGCAATGTCGGCACGCGGATCAATTATGAATTGCCGGGCACGCGGTCTATGTTCACTTCGGCTGCGCGCCGTGCGGACGAGATGGCGCCGCCGTTCAAAGAAGCGATGTTGGCCCAAGACCCAAAATGGGCGCGCCCCGACCTTTGGGCGGCGATGCGGTCTGCCTCGGCCGCCGCCACGTTGAACTTTTATCAAGCGGCGTTGGACCGCCAAATCGGCGCGGATGGCACATTTGAGGCTGCGCCGGAAAATGTGCAGATTTACGTCAAGCTGTTCATCCGCACCTTTGTGTTGTCGGTGGTGATTACGGGGCTGTGCTTGCTGCTGGGCTTTCCCATCGCCCATTTGTTGGCAACTTTGCCGCTGCGATACGCCAGTCTGTTGATGATTTTGGTGTTGCTGCCGTTTTGGACCTCACTTTTGGTGCGGACCACCAGTTGGATGGTGCTGTTGCAGGGCCAAGGGGTGATCAACGATCTGCTGGTCTGGGCCGGGATTGTGGGCGACGATGGGCGGCTGGAGATGATGTATAATCAAACCGGCACGATCATTGCGATGACCCATATTTTGCTGCCGTTCATGATTTTGCCGTTGTATTCGGTGATGAAAACCATCCCCCCCAGCTATGCCCGCGCGGCGCGCAGTTTGGGGGCGACCAGCTGGACCACGTTCCGCCGGATTTATCTGCCGCAAACCGTTTCGGGGATCGGGGCAGGGGGGATTTTGTGTTTCATCCTTGCTGTGGGCTATTATATTACGCCTGCGTTGGTGGGCGGTGCGGATGGCACGCTGATTTCGAACCAGATCGCGTTCCATATGCAAAAATCGTTGAACTGGTCACTGGCGGCGGCCCTGGCAGCGATGCTGCTGGCCTCGGTTTTGGTTTTGTACTGGGCCTATGATCGCATGGTCGGCATTGATAATATGAAGTTGGGGTAATCAGATATGGCACTTCCCGTTTATGCGGACCCGTTGGAGCGAATTTGGTATTACACCTACCGGGTGATTTGCGCGCTGATTTTCATCTTTTTGATCGCGCCGATTTTGATCATCATGCCGCTGTCGTTCAACGTGGAGCCTTATTTCACCTTTACCTCCGAAATGCTGGCATTTGACCCCGCGGGCTATTCGATGCGCTGGTATGATAACTTGCTGACATTCGGGACCGCGGCCCCTGATGCGGTGCGCGACAGCAGTTGGTGGGCGGATGTCTGGGCCAATGCGAAATGGGTGCAGGCGGCGAAAAATTCGATCATCGTGGGGTTTTTCGCGACTATTGTGGCCACCGTTTTGGGGACGATTGCGGCCATGGGATTGTCACGCCCTGAAATGCCGTACCGGAAATTGATCATGGCGATTTTGATTTCTCCCATGATTGTGCCGATCATTATCACGGCCACGGGATTGTTCTTTTTCTATTCCAAGATTGGCCTGTCGGGCAGCTATTTTGGGTTGGTGTTGGCCCATGCCACGCTGGGGATTCCGTTTGTGATTATCACGGTAACGGCCACGATGATGGGGTTTGATCGCAGCCTTATTCGGGCGGCGCAGAATTTGGGGGCGGGGCCTGTGACCACGTTTTTCAAGGTTCAATTGCCCTTGATCACGCCGGGTGTGGTGTCTGGCGCTTTGTTTGCTTTTGTCACCTCATTCGATGAGGTGGTGGTGGTTTTGTTCATTGGCAGCCATGAACAGCAGACGATTCCGCGCCAGATGTGGAACGGTATTCGCGAGCAAATCAGCCCGTCGATTTTGGCGGTGGCGACGATTTTGGTGATATTTTCGGTCTGTTTGCTGGCGGTGGTGGAATTGCTGCGCCGCCGGTCGGAACGGATGCGGGGCGTGACGCCTGGCTGATGCATCGCGCGCGATGCGCAAGGTAAGAGCTTGAAAACGCTGAATATCGTGTTTGTTGTTAACCCAATCTTAACCTGCGCATCGCGATGTTCACGGCAGGATATGCAGCCAGCCCCATGCGGTAAACAGCGTGCCAGCGGTGGCGAGCAGCACGGTGGAGGCGGTGACGCGTTTGGCCACGCCGTACATATTGGCGAATAAAAACGCGTTTACACCGGGGGCCATTGCGGCAGTGACGACCGCAGAGCGGAGTTGATCGGTGGTGAGGCCGAAAGCGTAACGGCCAAGGCCGTAAGTGACCGCCGGATGCACCAACAGCACCAGCGCGCACAGCATGGCGATGGTGCCCATATCCCCTTCGGGACGGTAGCGCAGCAAAACGCCGCCAAGGCCAAAGAGGGCGGCGGGCAGGGCCGCGCGCACCATCATATCGACCGCCGCATCAACCACGCCGGGGGTGGTGACGCCGCTAAGGTTGACCATGAGCCCCGCGAGGATGCCGATCACCAAAGGCTGTTTCAGGATGGATTTGATCACACGCAAGGCCAGTGCGGATTTCGCGAGGCCTTGGCCGCTGGTACGCGCCATTTCCATTAAGGTGATGCCAAGCGCGTAGAAAAACGGCGAGTGAAGCGCGATGATTGCGTAATTGGCGGCCAGCGCATCCGCGCCGTAAGCGCGTTCGGTTATTGGCAGGCCCAACAGCAAGGTGTTGGAAAAACTGGCGGTAAAGGCGATGGCGATAGCATCGGTGGCGGGGCGTTTGAACAGGTGGCGCGCGCCGAAATAGGCGAGGGCGCCAGAAATCACAGCGCCCGCGTAAAAGCTGGTCAGTAGGCCCGCATCAAAGCTTTGCGCCAGATCGAGGCGGCTGAGGGAGCGAAACAGCAAGCAGGGAATGGCGATATTTTGCGCAAACCGCATGACACCATCAACGGCGGCATCATCGAGAATTTTAGACCAAGCGGCGGCATATCCGGCCCCGAGGATGAGGAAAACGGGCAGGATGACATCAAGCAGCGCGTTCATGTATCGGGGATTTCAAACACCATTCCGTCATAGGCGGGGGTGATGTGGGTGGGGGTTTCCGTGTCAAGAGTTTGATAATCAAGGTCAATGTGCATGTTGGTTAGAATGGCGCGAGTTGGTTTGGCGCGGGCAATCCAGTCCAACGTCAGCGCCAGATGGGCGTGAGTGGGATGGGGTTTGCGGCGCAGCGCGTCCACAATCCAGACATCGAGACCTTGCAACTGGTCCCACGCGGCGCCCGGAATGGCGACCGCATCGGGCAGGTAAGCCACGTTTGCGATGCGAAACCCCAGCGCATCCATGGAGCCGTGATCGGCGGTGAAGGGGTGCAGCGTGATGTCGCCGCCCGGACCCGGCACGGTCACGGGACCGTCCAGCAGGTTTAGGTCAAGGATGGGGGGGTAGGGGGAATTGGGTGCTTGGGTGAACACATAGGCGAAACGGTCCATGAGCGCGGTTTGCGTTGGAGCATCGGCCCAAACGGGCAAGCGGCCTTGCATGTTGAACACGATTTGGCGCAGATCGTCGATGCCATGCACATGATCGGCGTGGGCGTGGGTGTAGACGACGCCGTTGAGCGTGCCGACATTTGCCGAGAGGAGTTGGTCGCGCATATCGGGGGATGTGTCGATAAGGACGCGGGTGGTGCCCGCATCGGTGAGGCGTTCGACCAGTAGCGAACAACGGCGGCGACGGTTTTTGGGGTTTTGGGGGTCACAATCGCCCCAATGACCGCCCAAGCGGGGCACGCCGCCGGACGATCCGCAGCCGAGAATGGTGAAGCGCAAGGTGGCGGTCATTTTGCTTTCCAAAACAGGCGGTGGAAATTGGCGGTGGTGGTTTTGGCGAAATCCTCAACGGTGACACCGAACGTTTGCGCGCCGATTTTGGCGGTGTGGGCGGTGTAGGCAGGTTCATTCCGGCGACCGCGAAACGGGGGCGGCGCGAGGTAGGGGCTGTCGGTTTCCACCAAGATACGGTCGATTGGCGCGGATTTGAAAATGTCGCGCAGATCGGAGGATTTTGGGAAGGCAGAGATGCCGGACATTGAGAGGTAAAAGTCGAGGTTGATTGCGGCGCGGGCAAGGGCGGCGCTGGAGGAAAAGCAGTGCATGACGCAGGTGTAGGGGCCGTTTTTGTATTCTGAGGTGAGGATTTCGGCCATGTCATCATCGGCGTCGCGGGCGTGGATGATAAGGGGGAGGTTGGTTTGGCGGGCGGCGGCGATGTGCAAGCGCAGGCTGGCTTGTTGCTGGGCGGCGCTTTCGGCAGTGTAGTGGTAATCGAGGCCCGTTTCACCGATTGCCACGAATTTGGGGTGGTTTGCCAGCGCGATAAGCTGATCGGTGGTGGCCATGGGTTCGGTTGCCACGCTCATGGGATGCGTGCCTGCGGCGTAGTAGACGGAGGGGTAGGTTTCGGCGATTTTGCGCACGGCGGGTTCATTGCGCAGTTTGGTGCAGATGGTGACCATGCGTTTGACGCCAGCAGCATGGGCGCGGGCGATAATGTCGGGCAGTTCGTTTTCGAAATCGGGGAAGTCGAGGTGGCAATGGCTGTCGACAAGTTCGGGGGTGGTCATGGATTACCTCTGGGCGAGGGTGCCCGCCGTTTCATCAATCTTTAGAACCATATCCATGAGAAGGGCGGCAGGGTCAAGGTTGACCGACCTGCCACGCCGCGCGCGGTTGCCCAAAGTTTGCGCCAGATCGGCCCAATGGCGGGCGGCGTGGGGGGTGGGGGAGAGGCGGGCGATAAGGGCGGCTTCGCCTTGCGCGGCCTCGGGCGGGGCGTGGCCTAGGGTGCCTGCGCGGGCGAGGCGAGCGAGGAAGAGGTCGATCAGCATCAACAGCAGGTCGAATTTTTCATCATTGCCGCGACCTGCGCCGATGTCGGCCAGCGATTGGGCGCGGATGCGATCAAGACGGGGCAGGGTGGACATGAGAGCGATGAGTTGGGCGTAGAGTTTGAGGCCGTCGAGGTTGAGAATGCGCACCGCCTCACCCACCGAACCGGCGGAAAGTTCGGCGAGGGGGATGGGGTTTTGTGGCGCATCGTTTGTGGTGGCCAGCGCTGTGGCCATGTTTTGGGCGGACAGGGGGGTGAGGCGCAGGTCGCGGCAGCGCGAGCGGATGGTGGGCAGGAGTTTGGAGGGTTGGTGGCTGATGAGCAGGAGGGTGACGTTTGCTGGCGGTTCCTCGAGCAGTTTCAGAAGCGCGTTGGCGGCGGCGGGTTGCATTTCATCAACCGCGTCGATGATGGCGACGCGGTGGCCCCCATCGGCGGCGGAGAGAGTGAAATAGCTTTTCATTTTGCGGACTTCGTCGACGCCGATGGTGGTTTTGAGTTTGCGCGCGGTGTCATCCCACGCGCGGCGCAGCAGGAACAGGCGGGGTTCGGACAAGGCGGCAAGGCGGTGCGCGACGGGGTGATCGGGGGAGACGTCGAGGGATTGCGGCGGGAACATCGCGGGGGTTTCGGTGGCCAGCAGGAAGCGGGCGATTTTCCACGCAAGGGTCGCTTTGCCAAGGCCGAGGGGGCCGGTGATCATCCAGCCGTGGTGCAGTTTGCCTGCGTTGAAGGCGGTGAGGAAGGCGGTTTCAGCGGCCGCGTGACCAATCAGGGTTTGGGTGTGGCGCGGGTGCAAAGCGCCGCTGACGCAATCGGGTTCTGGACGATCCTCAATGGCAGTTTTGGGGGCGCGGCTCATAACCGGAATTGCACGGTTTGCAGGACGGTTTGGGCGACTTGGTCGGGGGTGGCTGCGCCGTTGATGACATGGATGCGCGGGGCGCTGCGGGCGAGGGTGAGGAAACCATCGCGCAGGCGGGCTTGGAGGTCGCGGCCCATATCTTCGAACCGCTGTTCGGCCCCGGCGCGGGATACGGCGCGGGCATGGCCCAGATCGGCGTCGATGTCGATGAGGAGCGTGAGGTCGGGTTCGACGTTGATCATCAGGCTGTGGAGCGCGTCGACCATCGCGCGCAGATCGGCCCCGGTGCCGTGGCGGATGCCTTGGTACATGCGGGTGCTGTCGGCGAAACGGTCGGTGATCACGATGTCACCGCGCGCAAGGGCGGGGTTTATGGTTTTTTCCAGATGATCGCGGCGGGCGGCGGTGAACAAAAGGATTTCGGTTTCGGGGGACCAGCGGTCGGGGTCACCTTCAAGAACCAGTCGCCGGATTTCTTCGGCGCCCGCGCTGCCGCCGGGTTCGCGGGTGAGCAGAACGGTGTGGCCAAGGGTGCGCAGGGTTTCGGCCAAAAGGCGGGCTTGGGTGCTTTTGCCCGACCCGTCGATCCCTTCAAAGCTGATGAAAAGCCCTTTTTTAACAAGTATATCAGGGATTGTGGGCATATCAGGTTGCAGGTTCTGCATCATCGGCCAGGCGGGTGCGCAAAATGCTTGCCGCCTTTTGTATCCGCTGCATAAAGCCTGCGGCATCAGCCCCGGTTTCGGTGATCAAGGGGATTTGACGGTCGGGCAGGTCGGGCACGGAAATGGTCAGGGTGCCCACAGGGGTGCCCGGCGCAAAGGGCGCGCGCAGGGGGCCTGTGTAATTCACTTGCGCCTTGACCCCGTCCTGCACGGAGGCGGGGACCAGCATGGTGACATCTTGCGCTGCGACAAGGCCCACGCTGGCGGTGTTGCCCAGCCACACATCCGCATCGGCCACGCGCTGGCCGGATTTGATAACGGTTTTCAGAACGAATTGGCGAAAGGCCCAGTTCATCATGCGGTCCGATTCCTCGGCCCGCGCGGCGTCGGTATCGAGCCCGGTGATAACGAAAATCACGCGGCGGTCGCCTTGTTTGGCGGAGCCGACAAGGCCATAGCCCGCCTCAGCCGTGTGGCCGGTTTTCAAGCCATCCGCGCCGCCGCCCAGTTTCAACAACGGGTTGCGGTTGTGGCGGTTGGAGGCCGCGCGGTCACCAAAGTTAAATTCGGTTTCGGCAAAGATGGGGTAATATTCTGGAAATTCCTCGATCAAGCGTTTGGCGAGGATGCCCAGATCGCGCATCGACATGCGGTGATTGGGGTCGGGCCAGCCCGATGAATTGGCAAAGTTGGAATTGGTCATGCCCAACGCTTGGCCGCGCGCGGTCATTTGTTTGGAAAACGCTTCCTCGGTGCCAGACAGCCCTTCGGCGACGACCACGCAGGCGTCATTGCCCGAATTGATGATAATGCCGTGGATCAAATCGCGCGCGGTGGGGCGGTCGCGTTCATTCAGAAACATGGTGGAGCCGCCCATCGCCTTGGCGCGCGCGGACACGGTAAATTCGGTGTCCATGGTGACACGGCCATCGCGCAACGCCTCAAACAACATGTTCAGGGTCATGAGTTTGGACATGGAGGCGGGGGGCAGCGCTTGGTCGGCGTTTTTATCCATCAACACGGTTTGGGTCGCCATGTCATAGACCCATGCGGCGGTGGCGCGGGTTTCAAACGCCGCTGCGGGGGCTGCAAGGGCGAACAAAGTGAGGCACTGGCACAAAAGGCGTTTCAACATGGGGTGGTTCCTTTTGGGTCGGTTTTGGGCGGATTAGCGGGCGAAATAGGCGTCGTTAAAGCCCAGCGATTTGATTTTGGGCAAGGTGGATGTGGCGGTGGGGCCTGCGGTGACGCCCCAGAAATCCTTGCCTTGCGCGCTGTCCTTGCTGACTTTGGCGGGGATGCCTGCCTTGGTCAGAGTGGTGGCTGCGCGGTTCGCGTTCGCCTCGACGCTGAAAATGCCGATTTGGACGGTGCGGGTGCCGGAGGCTGCAGCGGCGGGTTTTGGGGCGGCTGCGGCGGGTTTGGAGGTGGGATTTGGCGCGGCAGTTGGGGTGATTGGGGTGGGTGCAGCCTTGTCCAAAGCGGCGGATGCGGTTTGCACGGGGTCCAGCGAGGTGGTTTGCACCGCTTCATTATCGGCGAGGATTGGGCGGGCGGCGTCTGGTGTTTCCAGCGGCACCTCTTCGCGGCGCAGGGCGGTCACGGAGATTTTATTCGGGCTGCCCGCAAGGATGCCCAAAGCGGCCGCCGCATCGGAGGAAATTTGCAATGGTGGGCCGGGATTGAGACGTTCGCGGCGGAAAAGCGCGCCGATCACGAATTTGCCATTGGCCGGATTGCGCAAAATGACGCGTTCAGGATCGACCGCATCGGGGGAGGCGACCCAGACGCCACCCAGCGAGGGGCGACCATCCCACAGCGCGTCATCGCTGACTTGGAACACTTTGGGCGCTTCAACATCGCGGTCCACAAGGCGGATAGAGGTGGCGCTGGCCACGCTGCCTTCTGGCGCAGTTTCCTTTGATGCAAAGGGGTTAGAGCCTGGTTGGCAGCCTGCCAGCAGGAAAGCCGCAGCGGTTGCCATAAGAAATGCCTGTGTCGATGCCCGTGCCATGTCCTGCCTTTACGATTGCGCACATTCTGTGATGCGCTTGTGTTTTGCCACGCTTTTTGGGCGCTTTGTGAGGCAGTGTGCCCTGAAAACGTCCTGTCGCTGTAGCGCATTATATCGGTATGGCCGCGCCGTGGGAAGTGCCACTGCGCGTTTCGGCGGAAATCGGCGGTTTTGGCGGCGGATTACGCCACCAATGCCGTGCGGGCCAGCGGGGTCAGGGTGCCTGCGCGCAAGGCGGCGTTAATTTCGGGCGCGGTGAGGACGCGGCGGGCGCGGGGGCCGTAGAGATATTGGAGGGTGAGGGGGTTTTGAGTTGTGGTGTTTGGGGCGGGGGGCCGCGCGGTGCAAATGGCGGGGGGCTGGGCAGAGCAAATGGCGCGCGGTTGCGCGGTGCAAATGGCGCGTGGTTGCGCCGTGCAAATGGCGCGGGCGATGGCGCGTTGGGCGGGGCCGCCGAGGGCTGCCAGAGCCATTGGACCGGGATAAAAGCTTTCCATCGCGGCGCCATCGGCGTTGAGGATGGCATGGCGGGGCAACATAAGGTGGTGATAGGTGACTTGCCGTTTGCCCATTGCGATGCGCAGACCCGGCATTTTGGCGCGCACGAGATGAATGGCGCGGGCCAGCACATGTTCGCCATTGGCCAGATGCATCAGTATGGCGTGTTGTGGCGACACCAGCAGGTCGTGGCCGTTGCCAAAGGTGCCGCGCGCGATGTGGATGGGGCGCAATTTGGGGGCGGCATTTAAGGTGTCTGCGTCAAGTGGACGCGATCCTGCCCAAAGGATGGGGGCGGATTGGCCGTCATGGGTCCGCACCAGATCGCCTGCGCGCAACGATTCAACCGCACGCCAGCCTGTGGGGGTGGCGATGGGGGTTGTGCTGGCAAAACACAGGATGCCCATGCGGGCCATCGCCTGTTTGCTGGATGCCTGTTCGGGGGTGACCCCTTCGAGGGTGATGGATTCGCCTTCGGGAAAAGTGAGGACGGCGTTGCCACGCCCATCATCGGTGACGGTGATATCGGCGAATTTGATGGGTTGGCCGTTGGGGGTGCGCAGGTCGGACACGTCGATTTGGTCGGTGTAGTGGCCATTTGTCAGGGTCAGGTCAAAATCGGTGATGGTGGCGGTGGATGTTTCGCCGATAGTCACCAAATCCGCGCCATCGCCCAGTGTGACGGTGTCATTTTGGCCGTTGGCGCGGACGGTGTCATTGCCCGCCCCTGCATCAAGGATGTTGGTGCCGCTGCCGCCATCGAGGCTGTCATTGCCATCGCCGCCTTGCAGCGTGTCGTCACCATCGCCGCCAAAGAGGAGGTCATCGCCGCCATCACCGCGCAAAAGGTCGTCGTTGGAGCCACCCGTCAGGACATCGTTGCCAGCGCCACCGTCCAGCGTGTCGTCACCATCGCCACCGAAAAGGCTGTCGGCGCCATCACCGCCCGAAAGCGTATCGCTGCCGGCCCCGCCGTCGAGGTAATCGCCCCCGTCGTTGCCTGACATGCTGTCATTGCCGCTGCCGCCGAACAGGTAGTCTTCGCCACTGCCGCCAAAAATAGTGTCGTTGCCAGCATCGCCACGGATTTCATTATAGGTGCTGGCGCCAGTGATGCTGATCAGGTCATCGCCATCGCCGCCGAAAGCCTGAACATACCCTGAGCCGGACCCGATGATCGTGTCATCGCCTTCGTCGCCGTAAAGCAAAGAGTAGATCGAACTTTCGCCGATCAGAAGGTCGTTGCCTTCGCCGCCGTAAGCGCCACGGTCCATCCCTTCGCCGGGGCGCAGCGTATCGTTACCCGCGCCGCCATAAAGTTCATCGCCGCCATCGCCGCCCGTCAAGCTGTCGTTGCCATCGCCAGCATAAAGCACGTCCCGGCCCGCGCCACCGAACAGGTGATCATCGCCCGCGCCGCCGTACAGGTAATCGTCGCCGCCGCCGCCTGTAATGGTGTCGTGGCCAGCGTCGCCCAGCAGCATATCGGTTTGATTGCCGCCGGTGATTTGGTCATCGCCCGTGCCGCAATAAGCCAATGTTTGGCCGGTGGCAGACCCTGTGATGGTGTCATTGCCTTCGTCGCCAAACAGGCTGGCGACCCCCGGCCCTTCGCCAAGGATCAGGTCATTGCCTGCGCCGCCAAATGCGCCATCGTCGGCGTCGGCGTCGGCGTCGGCGCGCAGCGTGTCATCGCCATCGCCGCCGTAGAGTTCGTCGCTGCCGGTGCCGCCATCAAGGTTGTCGTTGCCTGCGCCGCCAAACAGGCGGTCTGCGCCATCGCCACCATAGGCCAGATCGCTGCCATCATCGCCGCGCAGGGTGTCGTTGCCCGCGTCGCCATGCAGCGTGTCATTGCCCGCCCCGCCAAAGGATATGTCGTTGCCATCCCCGCCATAGGTCAGGTCGTCGCCCGTGCCGCCATCCAGCGTGTCGTTGCCCGCATCACCTGACAACCGATCATTTCCAGCGCTGCCCAGCATAAGGTCGTCGCCGCTGCCGCCGATCAGGGTGTCTGCGCCATCGCCGCCTTCGATAAAGTCATTGCCGCTGCCACCATCAAGGTGGTCGTTGCCTTCGTCGCCCAGCAGCACATCATTACCCGCGCCGCCCGTTATGCTGTCATCGCCGGTGCCGCCCGTCAGTTTGTCATTGCCGCTGCCGCCGATCAGCGTGTCGTTGCCCGCATTGCCGATCAGGGATTGGTTGGTGGTCGATAGGCTGGCATCAACGCGGTCATTGCCGCTGGACCCGTCAATCACCTCAATTTCAGTGAAGGTGAAAGTGCCGGTGCCAAAAGTGCCGCTGCCCGCCTCGGACCCGCTGAAGGTTAGGTTTAAGCCGCCAGTGTCGCCGTTGTAATTGCGCGCCACAAGGCTGTCATAGTCGATGCCCCCTTCGCCCCCGATCAGGGTGTTTGAGGTGTGATCGCTGCCAATGTGCAAGGCATCGGCGTCATCGCCCACGTCGAGCAATCCGGAAATGCCGCGCCCTGCATCAAGGTGGTCGCGGCCCGTGCCGCCATAAAGGCTGTCCCTGTCGGCACCAGAATTGCCGACAATCAGGCTGTCGTCCCCGCTGCCGCCATAAAGGGCGTCATTGCCTTCGCCGCCGTTTATCGTGTCCTTGCCGTCACCGCCAAACAGGGTGTCGTCGCCGGTGCCGCCATAGAGGATATCACTGTCCGCGCCGCCAAACAGCGCATCATTACCATCGCCGCCCAGCAGGCTGTCATTGCCTGCGCCGCCAAACACCTCATCCGCGCCAGCGCCGCCAAGGACGGTGTCATTGCCATCGCCGCCTTTCAGGCTGTCGTTACCGCTGCCGCCAACCACGCTGTCATTGCCGCCGAGCGCGTCGAGGGTGACGCCGTTGGCATCGGCGATGGCGTTTAGGAAATCATTATAGGAGGTGCCAAAAACCGCTTCGATATTGGTGAATGTGCCGGTGGCAAGGCCTTTGCCATAGGTATAGCTGCCCGCATCCGAGCCGCTGAAGGTGACGGTGACGCCTGCGGTGCTGACAAAATTGGAATATTGAATCAAATCCCAGCCCGCGCCGCCGTCGATCACATCCTGATCATGGTCGTCGGTGATGAGGACTACGTCATTGCCATCGCCGCCAAACAGCGTGTCAGCGCCTTTGCCCCCCGACAGGGTATCATTGCCCGTATCGCCGTAAAGCAGGTCATCGCCCGCGCCGCCGATGATGCTGTCATTGCCCGTGCCGCCAAAAACGGTGTCGTTGCCGCCTTCATCAAAAAAGTTGCCGAAAGTGTCGTTGCCGCTGCCGAGTTCGGTATAGTCATTGCCATCGCCGCCAAACACGCTGTCATCGCCGTATTCGCCATAAAGGCTGTCATCGCCGCTGCCACCAAACAGGGTGTCATTCATCCCGCCTGCGCCGAAATTCACCGATTGGGTAACGTTGGTTTGAATAGTTTCCAGATAAAAACCATTGGCGTCACGCAGCATCCAGTTGTGGCCCATGAAGGTGGGCTGTTGCATCGTTGCGCCGGGTTGGATGGTGCCGTAATTTTGCATCGTGCCGGATTGGTCGATCCACCACAGGTCCACCGGACCATCGGTGCTGTTGGTGACGGTTAGCGTGATGGGCAAGCCGCCCCATGACGAGATGAAATCGAAAGGATTGCTCCACAGATTGTCGCCGCGCAGTATGTCGTTGCCCGCGCCACCCCACAGGCTGTCATTGCCGCCGCCGCCGTATAAGCTGTCTTGCCCTGACGTGCCGGTGAGGGTGTCGTTAAGGTTTGACCCGATGATCCCCTCCACACCGGAAAACGTGTCGCCCGCAGCGTCCCCGCCCGAGGCGGCACCTTTTGCAAGGTTGACGTTTACCCCTGCGGTGGAACTGGAATAATCCAGCAAGTCATTGCCTGCGCCGCCATACATCTGGTCGCCGCCCGCACCGCCCGACAGCAGATCATTGCCCGCACCGCCATACATCTCGTCGTTGCCCGCGCCGCCAAAAAGGGTGTCATTGCCATCGTCGCCAAACATCCAATCACTGCCAGCACCGCCGTCCAGCCGATCATCGCCGGTGCCGCCGTACAGATCATCTTCGCCATCGCCGCCAAACACGGTGTCATTTCCCGCGCCAGCATAGACGATATTGTTGCCATTATTGGCGGATATCACATCATTGCCACTGTCGGTGGTGATCGTATCGTTGCCACTGCTGCCGTTGATTGTTGCTGACATTGCCCAAACCCGTTTTTTTGATGAAGAAGCGGGGTGCGCACTGGCCCCGCGTGGGGCGTGGCGCCTATGCCGGGCGGGCAGGGGTTTTGCCCTGCCGCGCGCCGCCAATCCCATATCCGCGCTTCTGCCGGATGACCCTTTGTCGCACGAAAGGATAAGTGACTGGTTAAATCCTGCATTTGTTGCGGATTTTAAGCGGTTTTTGGGGCGGGTTTGTGCGGGGCGGGTTTTGGGGTGGTTTTGGGGTGCGGCGGTTTAGGGGGGCTGCGGATGTCGGGGGGGGTGCAGCTTTCCCCTGCGTCACATGCAGGGCTGCGCAAGTGTTTCTTGGGCTTTGTTGCGCAAATGCCATAGCCAAGGCACGTATCTGCTGTTAACATTTTGTTATAAACATAAAAAACGAGCAGGCAGTACAGGCATATGGGAACGGGCATTCGTGGCACGTTCGTCATCTCTTGGTCACAGACAGAAACAGACGGCCTGAAGGCCGCACCTTTGGACGTACTCGCCGTTGGCGCCTCATGGCGCTGGACTGGGGATGCGGTTCGCGTTGATGGTGCGCAGGACGTGTTGCTTTTGACGGGGGCCGAGGGGGCAGCGGACATTCGCAAAAGGGCGGCGCGCATGGTGCGTCGGTTGATCGGGTCGGCGATAACATCGCCCGCACGGCAAGAAAACGCACAGGATTTGGGCAGTGACGCCGACGCCGAACAGGGGTTCATCGTGACGGATGGCACGCAAAGCTATTCGGTGACCATGATCGAGGTGAAGGACACGGGTGCGCGGTTGTTGATGTTTGTCGATGACATTCCGCCCGCCAATCTGGACCTGTGGGTGGTGCGGTTGTCGATTGATCGCAATGCACAGGCGGCAGGCGCACGGGCGGCGGGGGGGGTGATTTGCTTTACCCCCGGCACGGTCATTCGCACGGTGGATGGCAAGCGGTTGATCGAAAACCTGACGCCCGGCGATTTTATTGCGACCAAGGACAATGGCCCGCAAGAAATTTTGTGGAAAGGCACGCGGCGGATGTCGGGGGCGCGGTTGCATGCGATGCCGCATTTGCGCCCGGTGCGCATTACGGCGGGTGCGATGGGCCTTGGGCGGCCAGACGATGATTTGCTGGTGTCGCCACAGCACCGGATGTTGATCAAAGGGGCTGCGGCGCGCGCGCTGTTTAACACCGATGAGGTGTTGGTGGCGGCGGAGGATTTGGTAAATGACACCAGTATTCTGGTCGATCAATCCGTGCGCGAGGTGACGTATGTTCATATCTTGTTGGCGCAGCATCAGGTGATTTGGGCGAATGGGTTGGAGACGGAGAGTTTTCACCCCTCCAACACCGCGCTGGAAACGGTGGAACCGGGGCAGCGCGGGCGGCTGTTGGAGTTGCTGCCGGGGCTGGAGATTAACCCGCATGTGTACGGCGATTATGCGCGGCGCAACTTGTCCGGGTCCGAGGCCGCGATTTTGCGGCATGATTTGGCCGCTTAAGCGTTGACAGTGCTAAAGGGCGGAGTATAAGCCGCGTCATGTCCCCGGATTAACCCCCGGGGGCTTTTCATTGGTGTTGGTGGACCCCGCAAGGGGATGCCTGTCACCCAAAGCGCTTTCAGAAATGAAGGGGCGGCGGGGAAGGACAACGCCCTTCATGTCTGTGACCCCGCGCCGCAACCCGAACAGGGAACCGGTTTTTGGGTAAGTCACGGACGAACAGTAAAGAAGGAGATCAGAGATGACCAAACGCACCTCTGCCAAACACAAACTTGACCGCCGTATGGGCGAAAACATCTGGGGCCGTCCAAAGTCCCCGGTGAACAAGCGCGAATATGGCCCCGGCCAGCACGGCCAGCGCCGTAAGAACAAACTGTCTGACTTTGGGACGCAGCTGCGCGCCAAGCAGAAATTGAAAGGCTATTACGGCGATTTGACCGAAAAGCAATTCCGCAAAATCTTTACCGAGGCCGAACGCGTCAAGGGTGACACGGGCGAGATGCTGGTGGGTCTGTTGGAGCGTCGTTTGGATGCGGTGATTTACCGTGCGAAATTCGTGCCAACCGTGTTTGCGGCGCGTCAGTTCGTGAACCACGGCCATGTCACTGTGAACGGTGCGCGCGTTAATATCGCGTCCTACCGTGTCAAAGAAGGCGATGTGATTGCTGTGCGTGATCGGTCCAAGCAGTTGGCGATCGTGCTGGAGGCTGTTGCCTTGGCCGAACGCGATGTGCCGGATTACATTGAAGTTGATCATTCCAAAATGACCGCGACATTTGTGCGCACACCTGCATTGGGTGACGTGCCATATCCGGTTGTTATGGAACCAAACCTTGTGGTCGAATATTACGCCAAGAACTGATCTTGGCCTGAGATTGGGCCTGCATTTGCGGGCCAAACAAAACGCCGCCCCTGTTTGGGGCGGCGTTTTGCGTTTGGGGGTCTGGTCAGGGGGCGTGCAAGGCGCTATTTGTCCGCTGCATGTGGGGAGTCTGGGTATGACGTTAAACATTCGGCCGCGGCCGGGGATTATGGATATTGCTTTGTATGTGGGGGGGGCAGCACCGGGTGCGGGGCAGGCCAACACGATAAAGCTGTCGTCGAACGAAAATCCGTTTGGCCCGTCTGATCGCGCCAAGGAGGCGTTTGGGCGGTCGGTCCATACGCTGCACCGCTATCCATCGACCGATCACGCGGCGTTGCGCGCGGCGATTGCCGAAACGCATGGGCTGGACGGTGCCCGCGTGATTTGCGGCGTGGGCAGCGACGAGATTATCCATTTCCTGTGCCAAGCCTATGCGGGCCCCGGGGATGAGGTGTTGTTTACCGAACACGGGTTCTTGATGTACCGCATTTCGGCCATGGCCGCAGGGGCGACCCCGGTGGAGGTGGCGGAGCGTGAGCGCACGACGGATGTGGCGGCGCTGCTTGCGGCCTGCACGGAGCGCACAAAGCTGGTGTTTATCGCCAACCCCAACAACCCCACGGGCACGATGATTTCGGCGGCGGAGGTGGCGCAACTGGCCGATGGTCTGCCGCCCCAAGCGATTTTGGTGCTGGACGGTGCCTATGCGGAGTATATCGAGGGATATGACGGTGGGCTTGCGCTGATTGAAGGGCGCGAGAATGTGGTGATGACGCGGACTTTTTCCAAGATTTATGGGCTTGGCGGGTTGCGGATTGGCTGGGGCTACGGGCCTGCGGCGATTGTCGATGTGCTGAACCGGATTCGCGGGCCGTTTAACCTGTCGAGTACGCAACTGGATGCGGCAGAGGCGGCGGTGCGCGACCAAGATTACGTGGCGCGCTGCCGCAGCGACAACGCCCGGATGCGCCATTGGCTGGCCGAGGCGTTGGCAGAACTTGGCGTGCCATCGGACACATCGCTGGCCAATTTCGTGCTGGCGCGGTTTGCCGATGCCGCCGAGGCAGAGGCCTGCGATTTGTTTTTGCGCGACCAAGGGCTGATTGTGCGGCGGGTGGCGGGGTATAAGCTGCCGCATTGTTTGCGCATCACGGTGGGCGATGAAAGTGCGTGCAGGCGCGTGGCCCATGCCGTGGCGCAGTTCAAAGGTAGGCGTTGATGGCCGTGATTTATGAAAAAGTGGCGCTGATCGGGTTGGGGTTGATCGCGTCATCCATGGCGCATGCGATGCGGCAACGCGGGCTGGCGGGGCAAATTGTTGGCCATGCGAAATCGGCGGAAAGCCGGGCGGCGGCGCTGGAACTGGGGTTTTGCGACGCAGTTTTTGCCACGGCGGCGCAGGCGGTTGCGGGTGCAGATTTGGTGGTTTTGGCGGTGCCAGTGGGGGTTATGGCCGCGATTGCTGCGGAAATTGGCCCGCATTTGAAACCGGGTGCCACGGTGACGGATGTGGGATCGGTCAAGCAGGCGGTGATTGATATGGTCGCCCCACATATGCCTGCGGGGGTGCATTTTATTCCCGGCCACCCAATTGCGGGGACCGAACATTCGGGGCCAAGGTCCGGTTTTGCAACACTTTTTGACAATCGCTGGTGGTTGCTGACGCCCGAAGGGGCGGACGCGGGCGCGGTGGCGCGGCTGCGCGCATTGTGCGAGGGGATGGGCGCCAATGTAGAGGAAATGGACGCCGCACACCATGATTTGGTGTTGGCCGTCACCAGCCACACGCCGCATCTGATCGCCTATACCATGGTGGGGGTTGCCGATGATCTGCGCCGGGTGACGGACAGCGAGGTCATCAAATACTCGGCCGCCGGGTTTCGTGATTTTACGCGGATTGCCGCGAGCGATCCGACCATGTGGCGCGATGTGTTTTTGACCAACAAGGACGCCACGCTGGAAATTCTGGGGCGGTTCACCGAGGAGTTGTTTGCCCTGCAGCGCGCCATTCGCAAGGGGGACGGCGCGCATTTGCACGCGTATTTCACCCGCACGCGGGCCATTCGGCGCGGGATTATCGAGGCGGGGCAAGACACTGATGCACCTGATTTTGGGCGTGGGTCTGGTGCGAAATTGGGGCCGAAACCCGGCACCAAGCAAGGTGGTGATGCTGCATGAGGTTTGTGAGTTTCCTGGTTGTCTTTTGTTTCGCGGTGCCTGCCTTTGCTGAGTTTTCGTCTGTCCGTCCAATGCCGCGCCCGGTTTCGGAGGCGGTTCCTGTGATTGCCGCCCAAGTGGCGGTGGCGCAAGGGGCGGCCGTGTCGCCCACGCGGTCCATTCGCCCCCCACGTCGCCCCGATATGGCGGTTATTTTGGCGCAGGCCGCGCCACGCAACCCCGGCAAAGGGTTGTTGGGGTGGTTGTTTGGGTCCAAAAAGGCGTCTGCGCCGCAACCATCACCAGAACAAGCCCCCAAATCTGTGCCGAAATCTGCGCCATCGGTGAAGGGGTCTGTGTGTCAGGACCCGGCGATCCGGGGGGTGAGTATTCCCGATATTAAAGGCGCGCAGCGGGGGTGCGGCGTGAAAAACCCAGTGCGGGTCAGCGAGATTGATGGGGTGCGGTTGAGCGTGGCTGCGACGATGGATTGCGACACGGCGCGGGCGCTGCGCACTTGGGTCACCCAAAAGCTGCAACCTGCGTTTGGCGGGGCGCGCGTGACGGAGTTGCAAGTGGCGGCGCATTATGCCTGCCGGGGGCGCAACAACAAAAAAAGCGCGCGGACATCGGAACATGGGCGCGGCAAAGCCATTGATATTTCAGGGTTTACGCTGGCCGATGGGCGAAATCTGTCGATCTTGAAACATTACAAGGGCGGGCAGGGCAAGGCCATTCGGGCCGCGCATAAAGGGGCCTGCGGGATATTTGGCACGACCTTGGGGCCGGGGTCGGATGGATACCACGAAAACCATTTACATTTTGACACCGCGCGGTATCGCGGTGGGCCGTATTGCAAGTGATTTAGCGCAGGCGCGGTGCGGTGCCCACGGGCAGCGGCCCAATTAGGGCGATGCCGTTTTTGAAGGTCAGCGGCAATTCGATGCGGGTTTTGTCGGCGGCGGTCATGGTCAAGAACCCCGCCGCTTGATCCCACATTTTGCGGTCCTTGGCCGCGATCACCCCCATTGATTGGGCCACGTCCAGCGCCAACGGCCAGTTTTCAAGGCTGATGCGAATGTCACCTTCGGCAAAGCCTGCGCTGTCGGGGGTGATGCGTCCCTTGGCGGAAAGACCGATCTGGCCCCAATCCACCCGAAATTCGCCCAGATCAATGGACGCGATTTGGGGGTGCGATTGCAGGGCCATCCGGTCAATCGGGGCGGTAAAGGCGGTGGTGGCATCCAGCCGGACCAAGGCGATTTGCGGCGGCAGGGCCGTGCCGAACCGCGCGGTTAGGCTGGCATCGGGGGTAATGTCGGTCAGGGTCAGCGCGATGTCATGGGCGTTTTCGCCCCGTTCCGCGCGGCGGGTGGCAAAGCGCAAGGCTTGGGCTGCAATTTGCCACCCGCCATCCCCGATCAGGGTCAGATTGTTGCCGATCAAGGTGATGCGGTCCAGCGGCAGGGCGGGCACGGGTTGGGCCACTACGCTGGCCTGAAGTTTCTCGCTGCGCAGGGTGACATTTTCGCGGCTGCTGGTCAGGCGCTGTTCGGGGGCAAAGGCGACGATCACATGCCACGGTTTATAGCTGAGGCTGAGGACCTGAAAAAACGCGGATTGCCAGCCCAGACCCGTGGCGGGGTCGGACAGGCGCGGCTCGGTCACGGTAAGATCAAAGCGGTTGGGGAAACCTTGAACCACCATCGCGGCGACATCGGCTTGGCGCCCGCTGGCTTGGACTTGGGCGACCCAATTGCGGGCGGCCGTATCAAACCCCCGCGCGCCAATGAACCAATAACCGCACCACAGGCCCGCCAAAACCACGACAACCGCCGTTAATGCCCGCATTGCCCGCCCCCCTTTTCATTTTGTCCCATTTGCGTTCTACAGGGGCAAAGCGAAAGGGGCCAGAGCATGGACGCAGCCTTGTGGGTTTTTGGATATGGGTCGCTGATCTGGAACCCCGGATTTGCGGTTGCGGAACAACGGGTCGCGGTTTTGCCGGGCTGGCGGCGCAGTTTTTGCATGCGGTCAATCCATCATCGTGGCACGGTGGACGCGCCGGGGCTGGTGCTGGCGCTGGACCGTGCGGAGGGTGCGGCCTGTGCGGGCGTGGCGTTTCGGGTGGAACCCTGGACAGAGGATGCCACGATAGAGGCGTTGCGCGCGCGGGAATTGATATCATCGGCCTATCTGGAGGAGTGGCTAGAGATAGAGGTGGGCGGGGCTGCGGTGCGCGCGCTAACCTATGTGATTGACCCGGTGCATGAGCAATACTGCGGCGGGTTGGCGTTGGAGGCGCAAGCGCAGATTATCGCGGCGGCGGTGGGCGGGCGCGGGCGCAATTGTGAATATTTGTTCAACACCGCCGCGCATTTGGCAAGTTTAGGGATTGCGGACGCGGACCTTGATTGGCTGTGCGACCGGGTGCGCCGTTTGCGGGCGTAAATGAAGGTTGGCAGATGGGCGGTCTGCGCCTAAGCTACAGGTCAAGCAAACCAGAAGGGTCGCATGGAAAAGACCACAACCGAGGCAGAGCTGTCGTTCACCCAACCCATTCGCCAGATTGTGATGATGCTGGCGGTGATTATTTTGGTGGTTGTCGGGGCGTTTTTCGCCTGGGGGCAATTGTCGGGGATATTTTTGGCCAATATCTGGCTGAATGGGTTCATCGTTTTTGTGTTTTTCATCGGCGTGCTGTCATGTTTTTGGCAAGTGCTGCAACTGTCGCAATCCGTGCGCTGGATTGTGGAATTTTCGCCCGAAGGGTCGGATGCGGGGGCGCAACCGCCGCGCCTGTTGGCCCCTTTGGCCGCACTTTTGCGCAGCCGGGGGGCAAGGATGCGGATTTCGGCATCTTCGGCCCGGTCAATCCAAGATTCCGTTGCGACACGGATTGATGAAGCGCGTGATATTACGCGGTATTTGGTTAACCTGTTGGTTTTCCTTGGGCTTTTGGGAACGTTTTACGGGCTTGCGACCACTGTGCCCGCCGTGGTCGAAACCATTCGCAGTC
The DNA here is from genome assembly GCF_900110135.1 of Pseudorhodobacter antarcticus. Taxonomy (GTDB): domain Bacteria; phylum Pseudomonadota; class Alphaproteobacteria; order Rhodobacterales; family Rhodobacteraceae; genus Pseudorhodobacter; species Pseudorhodobacter antarcticus. The sequence goes on from NZ_FOCO01000012.1 coordinate 25,086, forward strand.
TTGCCCCGCAAGAGGGCGAGACGGGGATGCAGGTGTTTGACAAGCTGATGGGCGGGCTGGAGGCGCAGCTGGGCGGTATGGGCACGGCGTTTTCATCCTCACTTTTGGGTCTTGCCGGGTCGCTGGTGGTGGGGATGCTGGAGCTGTTTGCCAGCCACGGCCAGAACCGGTTTTACCGCGAGTTGGAGGAATGGCTGTCGTCGATCACGCGGTTGGGGTTTTCCAACGGGGATGGTGCGGGCGACGGCGATGGCGGCGATATGGCGGGCCTTGGTGGGGTGATGGACCAAGTGGCGCGGCAATTGGAAACGCTGCAAAACCTGTTTGTGCAGGCCGATGTGTCGCGCAGTTTGGCGGATGATCGGTTGGGTTTGCTGGGCGAGGCGGTGCAGGGTTTGGCGACGCAAGTGCAGGCGGATGCGCATATTCAGGACCGATTGGCAGAGCTGGCGGCGGCGCAAACCGCGCTGTTGACGCGGATCGCGGACGGGCAGGACCGCGCAGCGACGGAGGGGCCAGAGGCGGAAAGCCGGATGCGCCTGCGGTCGATCGACGTGCAACTGTTGCGGATTTTGGAAGAAATCGTGGCGGGACGCCAAGAAAGCATGCAAGATTTGCGCGCCGATCTGGCGGGCGTGACCAATGCGGTGCGGCAATTGTCGCGCAGCCCCGGGGGCAAGGGGTAGGGCATGGCGCTTTCTCGGCGGGGTGGGCAGCGGATGAGCGGGGCGATTTGGCCCGGGTTTGTCGATGCGATGACCGCTTTGCTGCTGGTGCTGATGTTCGTTTTGTCGATTTTCATGATCGTGCAATCAGTACTGCGCGAAACCATCGACAGCCAAGGTTCGGAATTGAACAGCTTGTCGGCGCAGGTCGCGGGGTTGGCGGATGCGCTGGGGTTGGAACAGGCGCGCGCCGATGGGCTGGCCGATGATTTGGGCGCACTGAACGCGACGTTGCTGGCCACCCAAGCCGATGCGGCGGCGCGGGTTGCGGATTTTGAAGCACAAGTGGCGGGGTTGCTGGCGGCGCGGGACGCGGCGCTGGGGCAGGTCGCGACATTGGAAACCGATTTGGAAGCGGCGGCGCGGTTGGAGGCGGCAAAGACAGCGGCGTTTGAAGCGCTGGTGGCCGATTTGCGGCGCGATGCGGCGGCAGGCGAGGTGTCACTGGCGCAAAGTCTGGCGGCGCTGCAGCAGTCGGAAGCGGTGGCGGCGGAGTTGACGGGGCAGCTTGACGCGGCGGAGGCGGCACGGCTGGTGGAACTGGCGGCGGCGCAGGCATTGCGCGCGCGGTTGGCGGCGGCGGGTACTGAATTGACCGCAATGACGATGAATTTGGAAGCGCAGCGCAAGCGGGCTGAGGAGACGCTGACCTTGCTTGCGGCGGCGCAAACCCAAGCGGCGGCAGAGTTGACCGGGCGCGATGCGGTGCTGGCCACGGCGCGGGCAGCCTTGGCGCAAGAGGAGGCGCAAAGCGCGGAGGCGGCGCGGCGTATGGCGCTGTTGAACGAACAAATTGCGGCGTTGCGTGGACAATTGGGGAATTTGCAGGGTTTGCTGGATGCATCTGCGGTGCGGGATGCGGATGCGAATATTCGGGTGGATGCGCTGGGCACGCAGTTGAACGTCGCATTGGCGCAAGTGGCGGCGGAGCAAAAACGCCGCGCGGAAATGGAAGCGGCGGAGCGGGTGCGGCTGGAGGCGGAGGCGAAAACGCTGGAAACCTTCCGATCAGAGTTTTTTGGGCAGTTGCGGCAACTGTTGGCGGGGCGCGACGGGGTGCGGATTGTGGGCGACCGTTTTGTGTTTTCGTCTGAGGTGCTGTTTCAGCCGGGGTCGGCCGATCTGGCACCCGAGGGGCGGCGGCAAATTGCGGGGGTGGTGGCGACGTTGAAAGAAATCTCGGGCGAGATTCCGGCAGAGATTGATTGGATTATTCGGGTGGATGGGCACACCGATAACGTGCCGCTGTCGGGTGCGGGGACGTTTGGCGACAACTGGGAGTTGAGCCAAGCGCGGGCCTTGTCCGTGGTGCGGTTCATGCAGGATGACCTGGGCTTTCCGCCCGACCGGATGGCGGCGACGGGGTTTGGGGAATGGCAGCCAGTGGCGGCGGGCAATTCCGAGGCGGCGCGGGCGCAAAACCGGCGGATTGAGTTGAAATTGACCGAGAGATAGGCGGTGCGCGCAGATTAGGGCGCGATGTTCAAAGTGACCCTTTTATCGCCGATCATTTGGTTTGCGCGGGTCAGCGTGGCCGACCCTGTGTAGGTGCCGGGGGGCCAAGCGGCAGCGCGCAAACGTTTGCCGACGGCGCGCATGGCGCGGGCTTGGGTGCGGTCGATGTTCAGTGTTTCTTGTAAAATGCGACCTTTGGGCCCGGTCAGGGTGAAGGTCAGCGTATCCCCCGCGCGGGGGCCGAAAATATGTGTCCAGATGACCAAAGCTGGGGCCGTTTTGGGCAGGGATGGCGCGGCGGCGGTGCCGGATTTCACAGCGTCAAAGCTGGGGACAGCGCTGGCGAACCCTGCGTCGATCAGCCCGCCGGGTTGGTAGGGCAGGGCGGGGGACCAAAGGCCGGGTGCGGGCGCGTTGCAGGTGGCGGTGTCGCCGGGGGAAAACGGGTCGATGACTTGGCCGTTTTGGCGGACCGAAAGGTGAAGATGCGGAAATTCGGTGTTGCCCGACAGCCCAATTTGACCCAAGGGGGTGCCCGGCGTGACGGTTTGGCCGGGTTTGACGGTAACGCTGCCGCGTTTGAGGTGGCAATATTGGGTTTTCCAGCTGCCGTCGTGGGTGATGACAACGGCGTTGCCACATTCGCGGTTTGAAATGTCAGGGGCGTTGGGCGCGTTGCTGGCGATATCATCCATATCGTCGCGGATGGCGCGGACTTGACCCGGCGCTGCGGCAAGGACGGCGACGCCGTTTGCCATATCTTGCAGCGTGGGGACCGCGAAATCGGTGCCTTTGTGGCCATCATAGCTGAGGGGGCCGCAGGTGAAATCGGTGGCGTTGGGCGTGGGGTCGCGGTCGTTGAATTGCTGGATGAAACAGGTTTGGTTCAGCGTGCAATCAACCGGAAATGTTAAAGTAAAGGCCCCCGCTTGCGCAGGGGCCAAAAGAAGGAAAGCAAGCGTTTTCATGCGCCTTTATTCTGCGGTGAGCAGGGGGATTTTCTTGCCTGCGATGCGCAGTTTGCTGGGCTCTTCACAAGTGATGTCGATTTTGTCGTCTTTGACGCCGACCTTTACCAAGCCACCTTTGACAAGTTTGCCAAACAACAACTCCTCGGCCAACGGTTTTTTGATGTATTCTTGGATCACGCGGCCAAGGGGGCGCGCGCCCATTTTATCATCATAGCCCTTTTCACCCAACCAATTCGCCGCCTCATCGGTCATTTCGATATGGACGTTGCGGTCCATCAGCTGCGCTTCCAGCTGCAGCACGAATTTTTCGACGACTTGGCGGATGATGCCACGGCCCAAGGGCGCGAAGCTGATCACCGCATCAAGGCGGTTGCGAAATTCGGGCGTGAATGTCCGTTCAATCGCTGCGGTATCTTCACCCGTGCGGCGGTCGCGGCCAAAGCCGATGGCGGATTTGGACTGTTCCATCGCACCCGCGTTCGAGGTCATGATGAGGATGACATTGCGGAAATCGACGGAGCGACCATTGTGGTCAGTCAGTTTGCCATGGTCCATGACCTGCAACAAGATGTTGTAGACATCCGGATGCGCCTTTTCCATTTCATCCAGCAGCAAGACGCAATGTGGATGCTGATCGATGCCATCGGTCAACATGCCGCCTTGGTCAAAACCGACATAGCCGGGAGGCGCACCGATAAGACGGGACACCGCGTGTTTTTCCATGTATTCCGACATGTCAAACCGCAACAGTTCCACGCCAAGGGTGTTGGCGAGTTGTTTGGCGACCTCAGTTTTGCCCACGCCCGTTGGCCCGGCGAACAAATAGTTGCCAATGGGTTTTTCCGGCTCGCGCAGGCCTGCGCGGGCGAGTTTGATCGCGGAGGCCAGCGCTTCAATCGCTTTGTCCTGACCGAACACCACGCGTTTTAGGGATTGTTCCAAACCGCGCAGCACCTCGGAATCGTCTTTGGAGACGTTTTTGGCGGGGATGCGGGCGATTTTGGCGACCACCGCCTCAATCTCTTTGGTGCCGATGGTTTTGCGGCGTTTGGACTCGGTCAGCAGGTGCTGGGCCGCGCCCGCCTCATCGATCACGTCGATCGCAGAGTCTGGCAGTTTGCGGTCGTTGATATAACGCGCCGCAAGTTCCACCGCGACCTTAATCGCATCGGCGGTATAACGCAGATCGTGATGTTCTTCGAAATGCGGTTTCAGGCCCATCAAGATTTTGATGGTGTCGGGGATCGAGGGTTCATTCACGTCGATTTTCTGGAACCGACGGGCCAGCGCGCGGTCTTTTTCAAAATGCTGGCGGAACTCCTTGTAAGTGGTGGAGCCCATGGTGCGCAGTTTGCCGCCCTGCAACGCAGGTTTCAGCAGGTTTGACGCGTCCATGGCACCGCCCGAGGTCGCCCCCGCACCGATGATGGTGTGGATTTCGTCGATGAACAGGACCGCGTCTGGGTGATCCTCCATCTCCTTTACCACCGCTTTCAGGCGTTCTTCAAAATCACCACGATAGCGGGTGCCTGCCAACAGCGCACCCATATCAAGACTGTAGATCGTTGTTTTAGAAAGGATTTCAGGGGTTTGACCGTTGATAATTTTCCATGCCAACCCTTCGGCAATTGCCGTTTTGCCCACGCCGGGGTCGCCCACCAACAAGGGGTTATTCTTGCGGCGGCGGCACAGAACTTGGATACAACGCTCCACCTCTGCCTCGCGCCCGATCAGAGGGTCCACATCGCCTTTCAGCGCTTTGACGTTCAGATCGACACAGTATTTGGAAAGGGCGGAATCTTTAGCATCGCCCGCCTCCCCTTTGGGGGTTTCGTGCTGGTTTTCCTCGGCACCCGTGACGGGGCGCGCCTCGCCAAAGGCGGGGTCTTTGGCCACGCCATGCGCGATAAAATTAACGGCATCATAGCGGGTCATTTCCTGTTCTTGCAGGAAATAGGCCGCGTTGGATTCGCGTTCGGCAAAGATGGCGACCAGCACGTTGGCGCCTGTCACCTCATTGCGACCGGATGATTGCACATGAATTGCGGCACGCTGGATCACGCGTTGAAAGGCGGCGGTGGGCACCGCCTCGGACCCTTCGACATCGGTCACAAGGGTGGACAAGTCGTCGTCGATGAAATCGACCAGCGTTTTGCGCAGCGCGGTCAAATCGACGGTGCAAGCCTTCATCACCCGCGCGGCGTCGGGTTCATCAATCAGGGCCAGAAGCAAATGTTCCAGCGTGGCGAGTTCGTGGCGACGCGCGTTGGCGAGGGCCAAAGCGCCGTGGATTGCCTGTTCAAGCGTCGTGGAAAAAGATGGCACGGTATAGTGCTCCTCGTGTTCTGCGGTCCGTTGGGGCGGGCTGCCCGTTCTGACCTTGGCCTCATATGGTTAAGGTTCGGTTTTATTTCGGCGGCTTCAAGTCTTTTTTCCAAATATTTAGCGTTTCGCGCGACTATGTGGGAAAAAGTGATCGGATGTTGGGGGGCGGCATTAGAATTTGTCTTTGCGCGCCCGGATTTCAGCGAAAACATCGACGTCAGCGGCGTTTGGCATGGCCAGATGCGCCTTGATGTCGGGGTTGTGGGCACGCAAGAACGGGTTGGTTTGACGCTCTTGGGCCAAGGTGGTGGGTACAGAGGGTTGGCCATTCGCCAGCCCATCCTGCACCCTGTCTGAAATCAAGATAAGCTGCGGATTGCCGGGATCAAGGGTTAGGGCAAAGCGAATGTTCGATGCGGCGTATTCATGGCCGGAACACAGCAGCGTATCGGCGGGCAGGGCGTTGGTTTGCGCGATTGCGGCGTGCATTTGGGCCGGCGTCCCTTCAAACAAGCGGCCACAGCCCATGACCATCAGGCTGTCGCCGGAAAACAGCAGTTTCGACTGGGGAAAATGGTAAGCGATATGGCCAATTGTGTGGCCGGGCATATCAAAGATTTGCACGGGCTCGCCGCAAATTTGGACCGTATCGCCGGGGCGCAGGGCATGGTCGAGGGACGGCAGGCGGTGGGCATCGGCGGCGGCGCCCCAGATGCGGGGTTTTTGCGAAAGGCCGGTCAAAAGGTCGGGCAGCCCGTCGATATGGTCCCAGTGGTGGTGGGTCAGCAAAACGTCGGTCAGGGTCCACCCACGCGCATCAAGGGCAACCAGAATGGGGGCGGCGTCGGGCACATCGACCAAAGCGGTATCGCCCGTTGCGGGGTTGTGGATCAAATAGGCGTAATTATCTGATAGGCAGGGAATGGTCATACGATCAAGTGCCATGGTCTTTTGCCCTTTGTTTGGTAAGGTCAGGTTTGGTATGGTCGGGCAGTGTCGCCCGAAAAAGGCTTTGTTTGCAATGCATCTTGATGTGCTGGACCTTCGCAACTTTTACTATCGGACCAAGTTGGGCCGGGTGGCGCAGCGTGCCATTCGCGATGCCGTGGTGCGGATGTGGCCTGTAGGGGCGGGCAATTTGGTGGGTCAGACCATGGTGGGATACGGGTTTGCTGTGCCGCTGATGCGCCCCTATCTGGCCGATGCGCGCCGTGTGATTGGCTTGATGCCCGCGCCGCAGGGCGTGATGGCTTGGCCTGCGGGCATGGAAAACGTATCGCTGTTGGTGGAGGAGGCGCAATGGCCGCTGGCCACGGGCAGCGTGGACCGTTTGATCATGATGCATGGGTTGGAAACATCCGAACAACCGTCGCACGTGTTGGACGAGGTGGTGCGCGTGCTTGGCCCCGGCGGGCGGGCGTTGTTCATTGTGCCGTCCCGGTCGGGGCTGTGGGCGCGGCGCGATGGCACGCCGTTCGGCTTTGGCCGCCCTTATTCAATGGGGCAGTTAGAGGCGCAGCTGAAACGCCATGATTTGACGGTGGAACACAGCGTATCCGCGCTGTTTGCACCGCCATCGGGGCATCCGTTTTGGTTGCGCACATCGGATTTCTTTGAACGCAACGGGCGCAGGGTCGCGCCGTTTTTGGCGGGTGGTGCGTTGATGGTGGAGGTGTCCAAGCAGCGCCCGCCCTCGCGCAGTGGGTTGGTGGCGGCGGTGCGCCGACCGTTGCGGATTTTGGAAGGGTTGGGGCAGGGCGCGCCCGAACCTGCTTTGCGCTCACCTGCTTTGCGCGCGCCTGCGATGCCGGACGGGGTGGCGCGTGATGGGGGCCAAAATGCTGCGCAAACGGGTGCGGCGGAGGACGGGCAGGCCCACCCCGCCCAAGGGTAACGCAGACCGCAGGCGTAGTGCCGCGCGTGGCGGGCGGAGCAGAATCGCAAGGTGCTGTGGCGCGGTGAAGCAAAGCGGTTTTGACGTGGCACATGCGGGCAAATGCGGCGTGGACCCGTTGATTTGCGCCCTATCCCACCGTTGCCCAGTGATGCAAAGCTGCGCTGCGGCATAACTGCGGCATGTTAGCGCCCCTCACGCGCATTTTACCCTTTGTTGACGGTTGCAGCAATTTTCCGCCTCTGCTACACCGCATCGAAATTCAGACGCATGCACCCCGTATGCGCCATAGAATGCCCTTGTGCCTTATCGTTAGGCATCTGGGGTTTAATTTCGGAAGGGATGACGTGTCAGAACCAGCTTCGATCTCCTCCGGCATTGCCGCACGCTACGCCACCGCTTTGTTTGAGCTGGCGAAGGAAAGCAAAGGCTTGAAGGCGTTGGAGGGCGATATTGACGCGCTCGACACCGCATTGGCCCAATCTGCTGACCTGAAAGCGCTGATTTCCTCGCCGGTTTACACCCGCGAAGATCAGGCCCGCGCGATTGCCGCGATTGCCAAAAAGATGGGGCTGTCGTCCCTGATGGCCAACACGATGTCCTTGATGGCGTCCAAGCGCCGCTTGTTCGTGTTGCCCTATCTGACCAAATCCGTGCAGGACATGATCAGTGTTGAAAAGGGCGAGGTGACCGCTGAGGTGACTTCGGCCGTCAAGCTGTCTGCCGCACAGGCCAAAGACCTTGCCGCCACGCTGAAAGCCAGCGTGGGCAAGGATGTGAAACTGAAAACCGCTGTCGATGAATCCCTCATCGGCGGTCTGATCGTCAAGCTTGGCTCCACTATGATCGACACGTCGGTCAAGGCAAAGCTCGCGTCCCTCCAGAATGCAATGAAAGAGGTCGGATAAATGGGTATCCAAGCAGCTGAAATTTCTGCGATCCTGAAGGACCAGATAAAAAACTTTGGCCAAGACGCCGAAGTGGCCGAAGTTGGCCGGGTTCTGAGCGTTGGCGACGGGATTGCCCGCGTTCACGGGTTGGACAATGTGCAGGCCGGTGAAATGGTCGAATTCCCAGGCGGGATTCGCGGCATGGCGTTGAACCTGGAAGTGGACAACGTCGGTATCGTTATTTTCGGCGATGACCGTTCGATCAAAGAAGGCGACACCGTTAAGCGCACCAAGTCCATCGTGGACGTGCCTGTGGGCGACGAGCTGTTGGGCCGTGTGGTTGATGGTTTGGGCACGCCGATTGATGGCAAAGGCCCCTTGGGCACCACCAAGCGCGCGATTGCGGACGTAAAAGCGCCCGGCATTATCCCTCGCCAGTCGGTGCATGAGCCGATGGCGACTGGCCTGAAGTCGGTTGACGCGATGATCCCGGTTGGCCGTGGCCAGCGCGAACTGATCATTGGGGACCGCCAGACCGGCAAAACCGCTATTGCGCTGGATACAATTTTGAACCAGCAGTCCTATAACAAGGCTGCCGGCGACGACGAAAGCAAAAAGCTGTATTGCGTCTATGTGGCTATTGGGCAGAAACGCTCCACCGTGGCGCAGTTGGTGAAGAAGCTGGAAGAAACCGGCGCGATTGCCTATACAATCGTCGTGGCCGCGACCGCTTCTGACCCAGCACCGATGCAGTTTTTGGCACCTTATGCCGCGACATCCATTGCGGAACATTTCCGTGACAACGGCCGCCATGCGCTGATCATTTATGATGATTTGTCCAAGCAGGCCGTGTCTTATCGTCAAATGTCGCTGTTGTTGCGCCGCCCACCGGGCCGCGAAGCTTATCCGGGCGACGTGTTCTATCTCCACTCCCGCCTGTTGGAGCGGTCGTCGAAGTTGAACGCCGAGCATGGTTCGGGGTCGTTGACCGCGCTGCCAATCATTGAAACCCAAGGTGGGGACGTTTCCGCGTTTATTCCAACCAACGTGATTTCGATCACCGATGGTCAGATCTTTTTGGAAACCGAATTGTTCTATCAGGGTATCCGTCCGGCTGTGAACACTGGTTTGTCGGTGTCTCGTGTTGGTTCATCCGCGCAGACAGATGCGATGAAATCGGTCGCTGGCCCGGTGAAACTGGAGTTGGCGCAGTACCGCGAAATGGCGGCGTTTGCGCAGTTTGGGTCCGATTTGGACGCCTCCACCCAGCAGTTGCTGAACCGTGGTGCGCGTTTGACCGAATTGATGAAGCAGCCACAGTATTCGCCCCTGACGGGTTCGGAAATTGTTTGCGTGATCTTTGCGGGCACCAAGGGCTATCTGGACAAGATCCCGGTAAAAGAGGTTGGCCGTTATGAGGCCGGTCTGTTGAAGCACTTGCGCAGCAACCACGCTGATTTGTTGGCCGATATCACCAACAATGACCGCAAGGTGAAGGGCGAGCTTGAGGATAAAATCAAGGCCGCGCTGAACGCATACGCCAAAGATTTCGCCTAAAGGGGTAGGTCAATGCCGAGCCTAAAGGACTTAAAAAACAAGATCACGAGTATCAAGAATACTCGGAAAATCACCAAGGCCATGCAGATGGTTGCCGCGGCGAAATTGCGCCGCGCGCAAGAAGCGGCCGAGGCTGGACGCCCCTATGCTGAACGGATGAATGCCGTGATGGCGGGGCTTTCGGCATCGGTTGGTGGATCGACAAGCGCGCCCCGGCTGTTGGCCGGGACGGGGAGCAACAAAGTGCATCTGTTGGTTGTGATGACCGCAGAGCGTGGGCTTTGTGGCGGGTTCAACTCTACCATAGTGCGCCTTGCACGGGTGCGGATTAACGCGCTGCTGGGCCAAGGTAAAACCGTGAAAATTCTGACCGTGGGCAAAAAAGGCCGCGAGCAGTTGAAGCGCGATTTTGCGGCGCATTTTGTGGGCCATGTCGATTTGTCAGAGGTGAAGCGCGTCGGTTATGTGCAGGCGCAAGCGATTGCCAAGGATATTTTGCAGCGCTTTGATGCGGGCGAATTTGATGTGGCGACGTTGTTCTTCAACCGCTTCCAATCGGTGATTGCGCAGGTGCCAACGGCGCAGCAAGTCATCCCCGCCAAGTTTGAGGCGGTGGAGGATACCACAACTGCGCTGTATGATTATGAGCCGTCCGAGGAAGGCATCCTTGCCGACCTGTTGCCGCGCGGTGTGGCCACGCAAGTGTTTACCGCGCTGTTGGAAAACGGGGCCTCCGAACAAGGGGCCCGGATGAGCGCGATGGACAACGCAACGCGCAACGCAGGCGACATGATCGACAAATACACGACGATCTACAACCGCTCGCGTCAGGCTGCGATCACCAAAGAACTTATCGAAATCATCTCGGGCGCTGAGGCGCTTTGACCCGCTTAACGGAGAATTGACATGGCGAAAGCACCAAAAGCAGCTGGCAAGATTACGCAGGTAATCGGCGCTGTCGTGGACGTGCAGTTTGAGGGTGACCTGCCGGCCATTCTGAACGCACTTGAGACAAGCAACAACGGCAAGAAACTGATCCTTGAGGTTGCGCAGCACCTTGGCGAAAGCACCGTGCGCGCCATTGCGATGGACGCCACTGAGGGTTTGGTGCGTGGCGAAGCGGTGTCTGACACCGGCGCGCCAATTTCCGTGCCAGTTGGCATGGGCACCTTGGGCCGGATTATGAACGTCACGGGCGACCCGATTGACGAACGTGGTCCTGTTTTGTCCAAGGCAAAGCGGTCTATCCACGGCGAGGCGCCAAGCTTTGCCGACCAATCCACCGCGACCGAAATTCTGGTTACGGGCATCAAAGTGATCGACCTTTTGGCCCCTTACACCAAGGGCGGCAAAATTGGTCTGTTCGGCGGCGCGGGCGTGGGCAAAACAGTTTTGATCATGGAATTGATCAACAACATCGCCAAAGTCCACTCTGGCGTGTCGGTGTTTGCGGGCGTGGGCGAGCGTACCCGTGAAGGCAACGATTTGTATCACGAGATGATCGAATCCGGCGTTATCAACTTGGATGATCTGGAAAAGTCGAAAATCGCGCTGGTTTATGGCCAGATGAACGAGCCTCCGGGCGCGCGTATGCGTGTGGCCCTGTCGGGTTTGACGCTGGCAGAACAGTTCCGTGACGAAACCGGTTCGGACGTTTTGTTCTTTGTGGACAACATCTTCCGCTTTACCCAAGCGGGTTCGGAAGTGTCGGCACTTTTGGGTCGTATCCCCTCCGCTGTGGGCTATCAGCCAACGCTGGCAACCGACATGGGCGCGATGCAGGAACGCATTACATCGACCAAAAACGGCTCCATTACCTCCGTGCAGGCCGTGTATGTTCCCGCAGATGACTTGACCGACCCGGCGCCTGCGACATCGTTCGCGCACTTGGACGCGACGACCGTTCTGGACCGTTCGATCTCGGAAAAGGGGATTTATCCGGCTGTGGACCCCTTGGGTTCCACCTCGCGCTTGCTGGACCCGTTGATCATCGGGGATGAGCATTATTCGGTGGCGACTTCAGTGCAGCAGATTTTGCAGCGCTATAAGTCGTTGCAGGATATCATCGCGATTTTGGGCATGGACGAACTCTCAGAAGATGACAAAGTGGCCGTGGCCCGCGCGCGCAAGATTGAGCGTTTCCTGAGCCAGCCGTTTGACGTCGCAAAAATCTTTACCGGTGCAGACGGCAAACAGGTGCCTTTGGAAGACACGATTGCGTCGTTCAAAGCGGTTGTGGCCGGTGAATATGACCACCTGCCCGAAGCAGCCTTCTATATGGTTGGCGGCATTGATGAAGTGATCGCCAAAGCGCAGCGTCTTGCTGCCGCAGCGGCATAAGGGGGCGATATGGCCGCGACTTTGCAATTTGACCTTGTGTCACCCGAAAAGCGGCTCGCGTCATTTCAGGCGGTTGAGGTGCAGATTCCAGGGGCCGATGGCGATATGACGGCGATGGAGGGGCACACCCCCACCATCACCACGCTGCGGCCCGGGATTTTGAAAGCGGTTGGCACGGATAAAACACTGGCCTTTGCGGTGACCGGCGGTTTTGCCGAAATCACAGCGGCGGGCGTGTCGGTTTTGGCCGAACAGGCCGTGCCGGTGGAGGACCTTTCGGGGACTGTGCTGGACGGAATGATTGACCAAGCGCGCGAGCTGGCGTCGATGGCGCTGCCCGATGACAAAGACATGGCGGAAAAATTGGTGCAAGACATGATGGCCTTGCGCCAGCATCAAGCGCACTGATCTTTTCCGGTATTTGCGTAATAGGCCCCGATGATTTCGGGGCCTTTTTCATGTCTGGCGCAGGGAATGGCGTGGGTTTTCCAAATTTTGCCTTGATTACACGCTAGGTTGACTACTAATTTGCGTCTTTCCTCATTGGCGCGGGGCGCGGGGCGCGGGATGTTGGCGCTTGCCTTTGCAGGTGCGCGCGATGGGGCACGAATGGATCGGGATATTTACAGATGAAGCGATTTTCGGCGCAGACCATCGGGATACAGCAAGGCTCTAGGGTCATGTTTTCCGATTTTGCCGATGGGGGCGTGATGTGGACCGGGCAGGGGCCGCGCGAAAGCCGCCATATTGTCAAATTCCCTGAGGCCTATGTGGCAGCCCCGGTTGTGACGGTGTCGCTGTCGATGTGGGATATGGACCAAAAAACCAATTCCCGCGCCGATCTGTCGGCCGAGGCGATCACGGCAGAGGGGTTTCATTTGGTGTTCAAAACTTGGGGCGATACGCAGGTGGCGCGGGTGCGTGCAGATTGGACCGCGATTGGGCGCGCCAAGGATGAGGATGATTGGGAATTATATTGAAGGGGCGGTGGGTTTGCACCCACCCTACGCACCGGGGGTAGGGTGGGTGCAAACCCACCGCCCCTTTTGTCAGCTGCGCTGATACATGCCTTCGTAAATCGGGCTAAGGGTTTCGGTTTCAAACAATGATGATACCGATGTGCCGTTCCAGATGTTCAAAATCGCTTGGGCAAACATCGGGGCGGTCGGCAAGATGCGGATATTGGGGCAGTTTTTCACCGCATCCGTGGGCGCAATCGAATCGGTGATCACCAGCGATTTCATCACCGATTGCGTCACGCGGTCCACCGCGGGGCCGGACATGACGCCATGGGTGATGTAGGCGTGTACTTCGGACGCGCCATTTTCCAGCAGCACCTCGGCGGCTTTGCATAGGGTGCCGGCCGTGTCGCACATATCGTCCACGATGATGCATTTTTTGCCCGCAACGTCGCCGATCACGGTCATTTCGGCAATCTCACCAGCCTTTTCGCGGCGTTTGTCGACGATGGACAGCGGCGCGCCGATGCGTTTGGCCAATTCGCGCGCGCGGGCCACGCCGCCGACATCGGGTGACACCACCATCATGTCCGACATCGAGCCTTTGAAATGCGCCATGATATCAAGGGCGAAGATGGGCGAGGCATAGAGGTTGTCCACGGGAATGTCGAAAAACCCTTGAATTTGGGCGGCATGCAGGTCCAGTGTCAGCACGCGTTCGATCCCCGCCTCGACCATCATATTCGCCACCAGTTTTGCGGAAATCGGGGTGCGGGCTTTGGTGCGGCGGTCTTGGCGGGCGTAGCCGAAATAGGGGATCACGGCGGTGATGCGCGACGCGGACGACCGGCGCAGCGTGTCGGTCATAATCAGCAGTTCCATCAGGTTGTCATTGGCGGGGTTCGATGTGGGCTGGATGATGAACATATCCTCGCCGCGCACGTTTTCGAACACTTCGACAAAAATCTCGCCGTCGTTGAACCGTTCCACCCGCGCGTCGACCAGCCCGACGCTCATCCCCCGGTGCAGCGACATGCGTCGCGCGATGGCGGTGGCCAGCGGCATGTTGGCGTTGCCAGAGATCAGCTTTGGTTCGTTCATCGGGGCCATGTTTGTGTCCTTTGCGGAGGAATCGGATGCGCGTTGACACGGCTTACCACCGGGTTAGGGTCTTGCAAACCTTGTGCAACGGAGAACCCTGCGAAATGGCCCATATCGACTATTACTTTGCGACGATTTCGCCCTTTGTCTATTTGGCAGGCACGCGGATGGAGGCGATTGCGGCCAAGCATGGCGCCACCATCACCTATAAACCGCTGGACGGCCCGGCGCTGTTTGCGCGGATGGGCAAACCCGCCGAGGTGCATCCGGCGCGTGTCGATTACGGCCTGCAGGACCGCACGCGGCAGGCGGCAAAGCTGGGGTTGGCGATGTCGGCGCGGCCTGCGTTTTTCCCGACCAACCGCGCGCCTTCATCCTATGCGGTGATTGCGGCGCAGGCGGCTGGTGGTGGGGATATGGGGGTTTTGGTGCATGCGCTGACGCGGGCGTGTTGGGCAGAGGACCGCAATGTGGCGGAGGATGATGTGATCCGTGCCGCGCTGGCGGAGGCGGGGTTTGACCCGGATTTGGCCAGCCGCGACATGTTGGCGAGCGCCGAGGCGTATGGCACCAACCTTGAGGAGGCCGTGGCGCGCGGTGTGATTGGGGTGCCGTTTTACATGGTGGGCGACGCGCGGTTCTGGGGGCAGGACCGGTTGGAGGATTTGGATTTGCATCTGGCGGGCAAAATCTGAATGGATTTGCCGGTTTTTGGTGGGGTGCCCACGTTTGCGCGCGTTTTTGATGCGGCGATTGCTGGGGCGGGTGCGCCCGCGTTGGCCTTGCATTGCGCCTTGGCCCATTCTGGGATTTGGGCGGGGGTGGCGCAGGGCTTGCCGGAGCTGTGTTTGACCGCGATTGACCTGTTGGGCCACGGGCGCAGCGGCGATTGGGAGGGGCGCGGCGATTATCACAGGGCCGTGACGCGCCAAGCGATGGGGGCGATGCCAAGTGGCCCCGTGCATTTGATTGGTCACAGCTTTGGCGCGACCGTGGCTTTGCGCATTGCGTTGGAGGATATGGACCATATCGCCAGCCTGACGTTGATTGAACCGGTGTTGTTTTGTGCGGCACGTTCGGCGGGTGGGCCGGAATTTAGCGCGCATCTGGCGCAGCACGCGGGATTTGCAGCGGCGCTGGCTGCGGGGGATGCAGCGCAGGCGGCGGCGGCGTTTCAGGGCATTTGGGGGCGGGACGCGCCGTTTGACGCGCTGCCTGCACATCAGCGCTGCTATATTATGGACCGGATTGGACTGATCGCGGCCCAAAACCCTGCATTGTTGGATGATGCAGCGGGGCTGTTGACCTATGGCCGGTTAGAGGGGCTGGGCGTTCCGGTTTTGCTGTTGGAGGGGGCAGACAGCCCGGCGGTGATCGGGGCTGTGAACGCTGAATTGGCGCGCCGCTTGCCGCAAGTGCAGCGCGTGGTAGTGCCGGGGGCGGGGCATATGTTGCCCGTGACCCATGCGGCAGACTGTGCTGGGGTCATGGCGAAATTTATTGCCAATACAGGCGGTTAGCCGTTGAAGGCGGCCAGCAGCGCGTCCACATCATCTGCCGTGGTACACCATGAACAGACAAGGCGGCACAGACCGTCGCCCATGTCATAATAGACCGCGCCCGCCGCTTTGGCGCGGGCATGGGCGGAGGCGGGCAGGCGGGCAAAGGCGATGTTGGCTTGGACCGGATGCGCCAGCGTTGCGCCCTCAATCATTGCCAAACCTGTGGCCAGCCGCGCGGCCATGGCGTTGGCGTGGGTGGCCATATCCAGCCACAAACCACCGTCCAGCCAAGCCGCCATTTGCGCCGAGACATAGCGCATTTTTGATGTTAGGTGGCCCGCGCGTTTGCGGCGCAGCGCTAATTCCCACGCTTTGGAGGGGTCAAACAGCACCACCGCTTCGGCTGCCAGCAGCCCGTTTTTGGTGCCGCCCAGCGACAAAACATCCACGCCTGCGCGCCATGTCATATCGGCGGGGCTGGCGTTGGTTGCGGCCAGCGCATTGGCAAAGCGCGCGCCATCAAGGTGAACGCCCAAACCTCGCGCTTTGGCGATGCTTGCCAGTTCGGTGATTTCCGCCACAGTGTAAACTGTGCCCGCCTCGGTCACATTGGTCAGCGACAGGGCACTGGGTTGCACGGAATGGACCGCACCGCCAGCACCCGCAAGCGCCGTGGTCAGCGCATCGGGGGTGATTTTGCCATGCGCGCCGTCAATCAAATGAAGCTTTGCCCCGGCGGTGAAAAATTCGGGCGCGCCGCATTCGTCTTCTTCAATATGCGCATGGCGGTGGCACAGAATTGAACCGTAAGGCGGGGTATAAAGCGCCAGCGCCAGCGCGTTGGCGGCGGTGCCTGTGGTGACCAATTGCACCTCCGCCTCAGGTGCGTCGAACAGCGTGCGGATTTGGTCGCGCAAGGCGGTTGTGGCGGCATCTGCGCCGTATGACATCGCGAACCCGGCGTTGGCGCGCATCAACGCGTCCATAATTGCAGGCGGGCAGGGGGCTGCGTTATCGGATGCGAAAAACATCAAGGGCGCTCCTCTATCGTGTAATCTTGCCAGTCTTCTTCGTCGATATCGGATTCCGATACAGTCCAGCCGCGCACCGACATGCCTGCGGTGTGCACTGATTCCGGGTCGCCGGACACCAGCGGGTGCCATTCCTCCAACCGTTTGCCTTCGTGCAGCAGGCGGTAGGCGCAAGTTTGCGGCAGCCAATAGGCGATTTTTTCCAGCTTTTTGGGGGTCAGCGACACACATTCGGGCACATAATTGTGGCGGATCGCATAGTTGGAACAGCGGCAGGTGTCGCCGTCCAGCAGGCGGCAGGCGACGCGGGTAAACTCCACCTCGCCATCATCCTCATACTCAATTTTGTTCAGGCAGCATTTGCCGCAACCGTCGCACAGCGCCTCCCACTCGGCGCCCGACATCTTTTTCAACGGCACAGTTTCCCAAAAGCGGGGGCGCAGGTTTTTGCCAGCGATGGGGGGCAGTTTGTCGGTCATAGGGCGGCCAGAACGCTGCGGGCGCGGGCGCAGTCGGCATCCATCTGGGTGATCAGGGCGGGCAGGCCGTTAAATGTCGCCTCGCCGCGCAACCATTCGACAAACGCGATGGAAATGTGGTGGCCGTACAGATCGCCGGTGAAATCAAACAGATAGGTTTCCAGGTTGGGGCGGTTTTCGCCGAACATCGGGCGCACGCCAAGGTTGGCCGCGCCTAAATACTGGCCCGCTTGTGGTCCGGTCAGCACATCGGCCAGCACGGCGTACACGCCCGCGCGGGGCAGGTGCAGGTTCGTGACATCCATATTGGCGGTGGGATAGCCCAACTCGCGCCCGCGTTTTTCACCGTGGATCACCGCGCCATCAATCCGGTGCCAATGGCCCAACATTTGGCGCGCGCCCAGCGTGTCGCCTGCCGCCAGCGCCGCGCGGATGCGGGTCGATGAAATATCGGTGCCGTCGATTGCCAGCAGATCGGCCAGATGCACGGTGATGCCGTGGGCCGCGCACAGCATGACCAGATCGGCAGCGGTGCCTTTTCGCCCGCGCCCAAAGCAGAAATCCGCGCCAACAGTGACGTGGCGCACGCCAAGGCCGTTTGCCAGCACTTGGTCCACAAATTCGGCGGGGGTAAGGGCGGCAAGGGTGGCGTCAAACGGCAGTTCAAACAGAGTTTGCACATTGAGGCGAGACAGGCGGTTGGCGCGGGTTTCGGCGTTCATCAAGCGAAACGGGTCGGATTGGGGCGCAAAATAGCTGCGGGGGTGGGGTTCAAACGTGACAACACCCAGCGGGCCGTGCGCGGCAGCAAGATTGATCACATGCTGATGGCCGCGGTGCAGCCCGTCAAAATTGCCCAGTGCCACAGACGCGCCGCAATGCGCCGGGTCAACCCCTTGCCAATGTTGATAAATCTTCATCGCGGCCCCTGCGGGCCTGTGGCCCTGCGTCAATCAAATTTGCGGCTGGGCGCCAAAACCAGCGCTTCGCCCTTTAGCACAACGGTATCGCCCACCGCGCAATGGGTTTCAAGGGTCACGCGGCGGCGGGCGTGATCAATTGCGGTGACTTTGACTTGGGCAAATACCGTATCGCCGGGGCGCACGGGGGCCATGAATTTCAAGCTTTGGCCCAGATAGAGGGTGCCGTGGCCGGGCAATTGTTCGCCAATCACCGCGGAAATCAAGCCAGCGGTCAACATGCCATGCGCGATTCGCCCTTCAAAGATCGTGTCGCGGGCGTAAGCGTCATCCAGATGGACGGGGTTGCGGTCTGTCGACACCTCGGCAAACAGTTCGATATCGCGGTCGGTGATGGTTTTATACAGATGGCGGGTCATGCCCATTTCGATATCTTCGATACAAATGGTGCCGCGTGGATGGTTGTCGGACATGGTCGATCACCGGTTGTGTTGGGGGTCGTGTAGCAAATGCTGCGCCGCGGCGCAATCCGTTGCGCAATATATTTCCGAAAATTTGCCGTGTGTGGCAATTATATTGCGCGGTCGATCAGCGCAGTAGCCCCATCACATAGGTTGGGTTGCGGTCGCCACCTTCCAGCCAAGTGTCCAGCGCGCCCGCGTCCAGCGCATCGGCAGGGCCAAATTGGCCTGCGGTCAACCCTTCGGTCAAAAACAGACTGTCGAGCCCTTCTTGCATCGCGCCCAGCACATCGGTGTCGATGCCATCGCCGACACAAAGGATATCGTCGCTTTCGGTTTGGCCGATCAGATCGGACAGGCGGCGGCGCGCAAGGTCATAGATGGGCGGATGCGGTTTGCCGAAATACAGCGAGGTGCCGCCCATTTCGGTGTAAAGCTGCGCCAAAGCACCGGCGCAATAGATGCGTTTGTCGCCCAGATCGACCACGATATCGGGGTTGGCACAGAGGAATTTCAGCCCTTTGGTTTTGGCGAGCAGGAAGGCTGCGCGGTAGTCATCGGGGGTTTCATCAAATTCTTCATTCGGGCCGGTGCAAATAATCCCCTCCGCCTCGGCCAGCGGGACAATTTCGACGGGGTTGGTGGCGGCGAGGGTGGCCAAAGCGGGGTCGGCAAATTCGGTGAAAAAGGCGATATCTTTGGGCATGGGGCCGATGTGATGCACCTTGTGACCGACCGCGCCCGAAAAATAGGCGTATTGGCTGGCATCGCCAGAGGTGACCACATCATCATAAGCATCCCTTGGCACGCCGATGCGGTCCAACTGTTCGATCACGCTGGGTTTGGGGCGCGGCGCATTGGACACAAGGATGACCACGCCGCCCTTGGCGCGGTACGCCTGCAAGGCCGCGACCGCCGCCGGGAAAGGCGCGTGACCATCATGCACGCAGCCCCAAAGATCGCAAAAAATGGCGCGGTAGCGAAAGCTGATTTCTGAGAAATTATCAACGATATCGGGCATTTTTGCGCTTTCAGGATTAGAGTTTGAGGGCGGGGATGATTTGCTTTTTACGGCTCATCACGCCCGGCAGCACTACGGTATCGCCTATGACAGTGACGCCGAACGATGCTTCGGCCATGTGTTTGACCAGATCGTTGGGGACCAGCAGCGTCGCCTCTTCGCGCAAGATATCCACGACGAACAGCAGGACTTGGTCGGCGTTATCCTGCGCGGCCACAGTGGTCATCGCGGCCATAAGGCTGTCTTTGCGGGCCAAAATTGTGGCAGGGGATGTGGTTTCCAGCACGGACACGCGCAAATCCTTGCCCGCAACAGTGTATTCCTTGCTGTCCATGCGCAACAATTCGGCATCGGTAAAGCGTGACACATCGGATTTTGCGGCAAACATTGCGGCGCACAGATCGGGGATATTTACGCCCAAATCGGTGGCGAGTTTTTCGGCAATCACGCGGTCATGCGGCGTGGTGGTGGGGCTGCGAAATTCCAGCGTGTCTGACAGGATGCACGACAGCATCGCGCCTTTGATCCCACGTGGGGCGCGCATAATCGCATCACCCATCAGGTCGTGCAGGATGGTGGCAGTGCAAGCCAGCGGGCGGATGGTGATGTTGATGGGACCACGGGTTTTCAGCCCGCCCACCAGCATGTGATGGTCGATGATACCTTGGATATTGGCATCATTGATGGAGGCGGGCAGTTCGGCCGGGTTGTTGGTGTCCACAATCCAGCAGGTGTCCGTGGCTGCGACATCAGCGATGATTTCGGGCTTTGGCAGGTCCCAATGGGTCAGCATAAACGCCGCTTCGGTGTTGGGTTCGCCCAGCAGCACGGGTTTGGCAGGCGTGCCCAGCACATCATTCAGATACCATGCCCAGATGATGGGCGATCCGGTGCTGTCGGTGTCAGGGGATTTGTGGCCGAAAACGAGGATGGTCATGGGGATACCCCTGTGGGTTACGCGATTTTTCCGCCTTATAGGGGCTGCGCCGGGGATTGTCACGGGTGCGTCATGAGGGGTGGGTCATGGGGGGGGGGGCGTCAGGGCAGGGCGGTGATGGTGAACCCCGCCGATTGCAGCAAGGCCAGCACGCCTTGATCGCCCGACAGGTGCAGCGCACCAAAGGCGGCAAAGACGGGGCCGTTTTGCAAAGCCGCCTCAATCGGGGCAATCCAAGCGCGGTTGCGGTCGGTCATTAGGGCGGCTTCGGTCTTGGCGAAATCTGTGTTGGTTTTCACAGGGTCGGCACCCGGAAGTTGTAGGGCAAGATAGCGCGAAAATTCCCAAACAATGCGGCTGTCGCCTTTGAAATAGGCGTCGGCGGTGGTGGTCAGGAAATCATCGGCTTGGGGTTCGACGTGCAGCGCATTGCCGATCATAACCAACTGTTCGTCCATAGAAAGGCCGTCGAATAGGCCCAAGGCGGTGTCATAGTGTTCAAGGGCGGTGACGGGCAGGCCCGCATCCGTTGCCGCACCTATCAGGCGTTTATCAAGCCCGTTGGCGGCGGCGGCCATTTGCAACGCGCAAGGCGGGATGGCCAACAGCATGGACACAAACCAAGGGCGCAACGTGTCGGCCATTGCAGAGGGGATGCCGCGTTGCAGCAGCGCAGCGGTAAGCTGCGTCCATTCATCGGGCGACAGGGCGGATTGCAGGCCCGCACCGCCCGGATCCATCATCGCGCTGGGGTCTGCGGCCAGTTTTTGGTCCAAGGCGGCTTGTTCCTCTGGGCCCGCTTCGACCATCAGAGTCGTGGCGGTGGCAAGGTGGGGCAGCAAGGTTTGCATGGCCGCATCATGGCGCGGATCATCGAGGTGAAAGGTGCCCGCAATGGTGATAGTTTGGTCGCCGCGCGTGGCTTGCCAAAAATTTCCGGTCGCAAAAGGGGCGGCATGGGCGGCGGTGGTAAGATCGGTTTGATCCGTTTGCGGCAACGCGTCGATCAGGTTGGTGCCCACGCATTGGGCCTGTGCGGTGGCGCCCCAAAGCAGGGCCATGAGCGTGGTAAGAAGGAAGCGAAATGGCATGGGAGCCCCGATGTCTGGCTGCGTTTGGGGCAGGGTGCCATGCAATTGCGGCATATCCAAGAGGCGGGGCAATCGGGTGCGGGATTTGCATCAAATTCTGCCGGGACCATCCCTTGACACTGTGGGGGGCATTGCATAGGTAATCATCGTTGGCACTCAGGCACCCTGAGTGCTACTGAATTTAACCTGAAACCAAGGGAGTGTTCTCAGATGGCATTCAAACCCCTGCACGACCGTGTACTGGTCCGTCGCATCGAAGGCGAAGACAAGACCAAAGGCGGCTTGATCATCCCCGACACCGCAAAAGAAAAGCCAGCAGAAGGCGAAGTGATTGCGCTGGGCGAAGGCGCGCGCAAGGACAGCGGCGAGTTGATCGCACCGTCCGTCAAAGTTGGCGACCGCGTGCTGTTTGGCAAGTGGTCCGGCACCGAGGTGACGCTGGAAGGCAAGGAATTGCTGATCATGAAAGAGGGCGACATCATGGGGATCATTGGCTGAAGCCAGTGATTTGGCGGGGCGGTGGGTTTGCACCCACCCTACGCTTGATGCGACCAACCAACTGAAATTCAAGACAAACTGGAGCAAGCAAAATGGCTGCTAAGGACGTCAAATTTGATACCGATGCCCGCGATCGTATGTTGCGCGGCGTAAACATCTTGGCCAATGCGGTTAAGGTGACTTTGGGCCCAAAAGGCCGTAACGTTGTTATCGAAAAATCCTTTGGCGCGCCGCGCATCACCAAAGACGGTGTGACGGTTGCCAAAGAAATCGAACTGTCCGACAAGTTCGAAAACATGGGCGCACAGATGGTAAAGGAAGTTGCTTCCCGCACCAATGATGAGGCTGGCGACGGCACCACCACGGCGACCGTGTTGGCCCAAGCGATCATCATCGAGGGCTTGAAGGCCGTTGCTGCTGGCATGAACCCGATGGATTTGAAGCGCGGCATCGATTTGGCCACCGCCAAAGTCGTGGAAGCGATCAAAGCTGCATCGCGTCCGGTATCGGACAGCGCTGAAGTCGCACAGGTCGGCACGATTTCTGCGAATGGCGAGGCCGAAATTGGCCGCCAGATCGCAGACGCGATGCAGAAAGTCGGCAATGAGGGCGTGATCACTGTTGAAGAAAACAAGGGTCTGGAAACCGAAACTGAAGTCGTCGAAGGCATGCAGTTTGACCGTGGTTACCTGTCGCCATATTTCGTCACCAATGCCGACAAAATGGTTGTCGACTTGGAAGACGTGATGATTTTGCTGCACGAGAAAAAGCTGTCCAGCTTGCAGCCAATGGTTCCCTTGTTGGAGCAGGTTATCCAAAGCCAAAAGCCGCTGCTGATCATTTCCGAAGATGTTGAAGGCGAAGCCTTGGCCACTTTGGTTGTGAACAAGCTGCGCGGCGGGTTGAAGATTGCGGCTGTAAAAGCCCCAGGCTTTGGCGATCGTCGCAAGGCCATGCTGCAAGACATCGCCATTCTGACCGGTGGTCAGGTGATTTCCGATGATCTGGGCATGAAGCTGGAAAATGTTGGCATGGACATGCTTGGCCGTGCTAAGAAAGTTACCATCACCAAAGACACCACCACCATCATCGATGGCGCTGGCGAAAAGGCCGAGATCGAAGCCCGCGTGGCCCAGATCCGCACCCAGATCGAAGAAACCTCCAGCGATTACGACAAGGAAAAACTGCAAGAGCGTGTGGCCAAGTTGGCTGGCGGTGTTGCTGTGATCCGCGTTGGCGGCATGTCGGAAATCGAAGTGAAAGAGCGTAAGGACCGTGTCGATGACGCACTGAACGCAACCCGTGCAGCCGTGCAAGAAGGCGTGGTTGTGGGCGGTGGCGTGGCCTTGGTGCAAGCTGGCAAAGTGCTGGTTGGCCTTGAGGGTGCAAACTCTGACCAGACCAATGGCATTGCGATTGTGCGCAAAGCGCTGGAAGCACCGCTGCGTCAAATCGCGCAGAACGCTGGTGTGGACGGTTCGGTTGTTGCGGGCAAAATCCGCGAAAGCACAGACCTGAAGTTCGGCTTTAACGCCCAGACCGAAGAATATGGCGACATGTTCAAGTTCGGCGTCATTGACCCGGCCAAGGTTGTGCGCACATCGCTGGAATATGCAGCGTCGGTCGCATCCTTGCTGATCACCACCGAAGCCATGATTGCTGACAAGCCTTCGAAAGAAGCAGCTGGCGGCGGCATGGGTGACATGGGCGGCATGGGCGGCATGGGCGGCATGATGTAAATCAGCCCTTACGGGACTTTGGGAAAGGGCGGCCTGCAAGGGCTGCCCTTTTTCGTTTTAAGGCAGTGTTTGGGATTGCGGGCGGGCGCTGCGCGCAGAGATATTTAAGACCAAATGATGGGGGGCGGGATGCGTTTGTTTTTGTGGACCGGACTTGCGATGTTGGCCTTTGCCGGCAATTCGGTTTTGACGCGGTTTGGTGTGGGTCAATTGGGCATGGACGCAGTTGTGTTTGCGGTGATCCGGCTGGCGGCGGGGGCGGTGATGCTGGCGGTTCTGGTTATGTGGCGCAGGGGGGCGTGGTGGCCGGGGTGGCGGGGGCGTGCGGGCGGCGTGTTTGGCCTGCTGGTGTATTTGTTTGGATTTTCATATGCTTATGTGGATTTGGCGACCGGTGTGGGTGCGCTGATCTTGTTTGGCATGGTGCAGGTCACGATGTTTGGCGGGGCGGTTTTGGCGCGTGAGGTGGTGCCTATGCCGCGTTGGGCGGGGGCGCTGATGGCCTTTGGTGGGTTGGTTTGGCTGGTGTCGCCATTTGGGCAGGCGGTGGCGCTGTGGCCCGCCGTTTTGATGGCGGCGGCGGGCATTGGTTGGGGGATTTATTCGCTGGCGGGGCGTGGCGCGCGCGATCCGGTGCTGGCCACGGCGGCGAATTTTTGCTTGGCCTTGCCGATTGCGGGGCTGGCGCTGTTATTGCAGGTCGACGCGGCGGGGATGAATACGCTTGGTGTCACTGTGGCGCTGGTTTCGGGGGCAGTGACATCGGGGCTGGGCTATGCGCTGTGGTACGCGGTTGTGCCGCAATTGGGGGCGGCGCGGGCCGGGGTCGCCCAATTGTCGGTGCCCATTTTGGCGGCGGTGGCAGGGGCGGTTTGGTTGGGGGAGGCGTTGGATTTGCAGTTTGCGATTGCGGCAGGTGTTGTGCTGGGCGGTGTGGCGCTGGCGAGTTTTGGTGGCATCCGGCGCGGCGGTTAGGTCTGGACAACGCGCGGTTGCGGGGCCAGCATGGGATGATGAAACCACGCCCCCCCCGCCTTGCTGTTCGCGCGCTGATCTTGCATCAAGATCGGCTTTTGCTCGTCAATGCCTTTCGCGGTTCGGTGTCGGATTTGTGGTGCGCACCCGGGGGCGGCGTGAACAGCCACAGCAGCCTGCCCGACAATTTGATCCGCGAGGTGCATGAGGAAACGGGGTTAACCGTCGCCGTGGGGGCCCCGGTGCTGATCAATGAATTTCACGCGCCCGAACATGGGTTTCACCAATGCGACGTGTATTTTCGCTGCACGATCACGGCGGGCGTGGTGGATTATGCGTGGCGCGACCCCGAAGGTGTGGTGACCAAGCGGCGTTTTTTCAGCCGAGGCGAGCTGGCCCATATCCGGTTCAAGCCCGACAGCCTGCCCGACGCGGCTTGGGGCGGCGCCATGCTGTATGACCCGTTGGAACAGATGGTGCGCTAAGTCCGCAGCACCTTCAGGGTGCGCGACCTGTTATCCGGTTGATATGCCCCATCTTTCGGCCAGCCCGCGCATCTGGTTTGCCATACATATGCACCGCCGTGTTGCGTTCGGCCAAAAAGGCGGGCAGGCGCGCAATATCATCGCCAATCAGGTTTTCCATCACCACATCGGCAAAGCGCGACCCGTCGCCAAGCGGCAACCCCGCCACTGCACGAATATGCTGTTCAAACTGGTCAACCGCGCAGCCGTTCTGCGTCCAATGCCCGGAATTATGGACACGCGGCGCGATCTCGTTCACGATCAACCCTTTGGGCGTCACGAACAATTCCACCCCCATCACACCCACATAATCCAGCGCGTTCAGAATGCGGGCGGCCAGCAGCACGGCATCTGTCCGCTGGCTGGGTGTCAATTTGGCGGGGATGGTGGTTGTGTGCAAAATACCTGCCAAATGCACGTTCTGTCCCGGGTCATAGGCTGCGACCGACCCATCAAGCCCGCGTGCGGCGATCACCGACACCTCATGTGTAAAGTCAATAAAGCCTTCCAACACCGCATCGGCCCCATTCATCGCAGCCAGCGCCGCTGGCGCATCGGCAGCGCTCATAATCCGCGCTTGGCCCTTGCCATCATACCCAAGGCGCGTGGTTTTCAAAATCGCGGGCGTGCCCACGGTCGCAATCGCGGCCTCCAGATCGGCGGCCGTTTTCACGGGCGCATAAGGGGCCACCGCCAACCCCAATTCAGCCAAAAACGCCTTTTCGGTCAACCGGTCCTGACTGATCGCCAGCGCGCGGCGGTTGGGGCGCAAGGGGCGCAGGGTTTCCAACAAATCCAATGCGGCGGTCGGAATATTCTCAAACTCATAGGTGATCACATCGACCGATTGCGCAAAGGCGGTCAGCGCCGCCACATCATCATAGGGCGCACAAGTCACCATATGCGCTACATCGCCAGCAGGCGGATGCGCCCCCGGCTCAAATATATGAACCCTATACCCCAACCGGGCCGCCGCAACCGACAGCATCCGGCCCAATTGCCCACCGCCCAAAATCCCGATCACAGCGCCGGGCAACAGATTACTCATCAACCGGCTCCTCCGGGATCGACGCGGTCAACGCCGCGCGCCATGCGTCCAACCGCGCGGCCAGTTCCGGGTCCGACAGCGCCAAAATTCCCGCCGCCATCAACCCCGCATTGGCCGCACCGGGCGCCCCAATCGCCATGGTTGCCACCGGATATCCGCGCGGCATTTGCAAAATCGAATACAAACTGTCCACCCCAGACAGCGCGCGGGTTTGCACCGGCACGCCAATCACCGGAACCCGCGTTTTCGACGCCATCATGCCAGGCAAATGCGCGGCCCCCCCAGCGCCTGCAATAATCACTTGCAAACCACGGTCCACCGCCGTTCTGCCATAGTCCCACAACCGGTCCGGGGTCCGATGCGCCGACACAATCCGCGCTTCAAACGCCACGCCCAACGCGTCCAGCATATTCGCCGCGTCTTTCATCGTCGGCCAGTCAGACTGGCTGCCCATGATGATTCCCACTTTAACGGCCATACTGCCCTCCGCACCAAAATGAAGGCTGGACTATACAAGTGCGCCGCCCAAGGGCAAGTCGCAATGCCCCCAATTCGCGTTGGTGAAAATACCTTCAGGGGGGAATTTGCCGCAAGGCAAAGGGGGGGGCGCGAGCGCACCCCGCGACCGTCCCACAACATCAAGCGATGATATCGGGGATCAAATCATCCTCAATATTCACCAAACGCTCTTTCAATACCAACTTTTGCTTTTTCAACCGCCGCAGCATCAGCTGGTCGGGGTTCACGCTGGCCTCCACCGCTTTAATCGCCTCATCCAGATCGCGGTGTTGGCGCTGCATCACAGCATGGCGAATGCGCAGCATTTCATCAGGGTTCAATTCGCTGGAGGCGTTCATCGGTCACTCAACTTCAAGGTCTTTTGAGCAGTATAACGCAAGTGCGCGAAATGTGTGCGAAAACTGCGCTAAAATCCGCCCGATTGCGCCCCTTGCGGGCAGGCGGCCCGCATCCCATATTTAAAGCAGACAGGGTGCCAACCATTGGGCCCAAACGATGTGTCGCTTTGCAAAGGACAAGTCGATGACAAAATTAAGCTTTGGGGCGCACCCGCACCTCCTTGGGTTTGAACAGCTGGAACGGCTGGTCGAACGCACCGCCAAAACCGCCGCCGAAGGGTATCCGCCCTTTAATATCGAGGCGGTATCAGAAAACGATTACCGCATCACGCTGGCAGTGGCCGGTTTTGGCGATGAAGATCTGAACATCACGGTGGAAAACCGCCAACTCGTCGTCCGGGGCCGTCAGGCCGAAGATGAGGGCGATCGGATGTTTTTGCACCGTGGCATCGCCGCGCGGGCGTTCCAGCGGTCCTTTGTCTTGGCTGAAGGGGTCGATGTGGCCCGCGCCGCCCTTGAACACGGGCTGCTGCACATCGAACTGCGCCGTTCACCGCCCGATGTGGTCGTGCAAACCATCCCAATTGATCGCAGATAAGGAGCGTTTTGTGAACACACCTTTTAATCAAATGCCCGCAATGGGCGACCGAATTGTCTATGTCCGCGCGGTGGAGGTGGCTGATTTACCATTGTCCCTGCAAGAACAGGCTGAAGGGCTGACACAGATTTACGCAGTTCACAGCACGGATGGTGCGCAATTGGCGCTGGTCGCGGATAAAAAACTGGCCTTTGCGCTGGCTCGCGAAAACGATCTGGCCCCGGTCAGCGTGCATTGATGTGGGTCGTGCCCCGCTGCATGCGGGGCGCGACCCCTGTCAGCCGTGTTCGGCCAAGAATTTTTCGGCGTCCAATGCCGCCATGCAGCCCATGCCCGCCGATGTTACGGCTTGGCGATACACATGATCGGTCAAATCGCCCGCCGCGAACACGCCGGGAATGGACGTCTGGGTTGTCCCCGCCTTTACCACAACATAGCCGCCATTGTGCAATTCCAACTGGTCCTTGACCAGTTCAGACGCAGGCGCATGGCCAATCGCGACAAAGAACCCGGCGCAGGGTATATCGGTTTCCACGCCCGTTTCCACATGCCGCGCCCGCACGGCCGTAACGCCAAGTGGGGCCGTATCGCCCAAAACCTCCTCCACCGAGTGGTTCCACAGCACCTCCACCTTGGGGTGCTTGAACAACCGGTCTTGCATGATCTTTTCGGCGCGCAAACTGTCGCGGCGGTGGATCAGCGTCACTTTGGTCGCAAAATTGGTCAAAAACAGCGCTTCTTCCACCGCCGTATTGCCGCCCCCAATCACCACCACTTCTTTGCCGCGATAGAAAAACCCATCGCAGGTGGCGCAGGCCGACACGCCAAACCCTTTGAACTTTTCCTCGGACGCCAAGCCCAGCCATTTCGCCTGTGCGCCCGTCGCCAAAATTACCGCATCAGCGGTATATGTGGTGCCGCTGTCGGCCTGGGCGGTAAAGGGCCGTTTGGACAGATCTAGGCTGGAGATGTAGTCGGAAATCACCTCCGCCCCCATCGCCTTTGCATGATCTTCCATCCGCACCATCAGGTCGGGGCCCTGCACATGCGTGTCGCCCGGCCAGTTTTCCACTTCCGTGGTGATGGTCAATTGGCCGCCCGGCTGCAAACCTTGCACCAAGATCGGGTTGGTCATCGCGCGCGCGGCATAAACGGCGGCGGTATATCCTGCGGGGCCGGAGCCGATGATCAGGATTTTGCTGTGACGTGTCTCGGCCATATAGCCCCCCAAATGCAATATTTGCCCCGGTATAGGCGCATCATGTGCAGCCGAAAACCCCCCGCAGTGTCGCGCGGGCATGATGACAAAAAATTGCGCAAGTGCGAAAGAATATTGCGCAAACCGGGCAGAAAACATAAGGTCCAGCACGCAACATCGCAGATCAAAGGGAATTTACGCATGGCTGGCTCCAAACTCGACCCGATTGACCGCCAGATTCTTGCGGAACTGCAAGCAGATGGGCGCATGACCAATGTGGAACTGGCCAAGCGGGTGGGCATTTCCGCGCCGCCCTGCCTGCGCCGCGTGCGCACGTTGGAGGAAACGGGTTATATCAAAGGCTATCACGCCGATATTGACGCGCGCGAAATGGGGTTTGAAGTGCAGGTGTTCGCGATGGTGCGCCTTCATTCGCAGGCCGAAGGCGATTTGTCGGCGTTTGAAAACCGCTGCCGCGCGTGGCCTTTGGTCCGCGAATGTCACATGCTGAATGGCGAAATCGACTTCATTTTGAAATGCGTAGCGCCCGACCTGTCCAGTTTTCAAAGCTTTCTGACCGGGGATTTGCTGAAAGCGGACAATGTCGCCAGCGTCAAAACCAGTCTGGTCATTCGCGTTGCCAAGGATGATCCCGGTGTGCCGTTTGACGTGCTAGAGGCGCGTCTTACGCGAAATGCATGAGGCGAAAACCATCGCCAAACACCTGAAATTTAGGGTTTAAAAACAAAAGAGGCGGCCCCGTCACGATATGCCAGAGGAGCATATCAGGGCCGCCCTTTTTGAAACCTGGCCGTTATGACGGGAAGAGTGCCTTGGGCCCGGTCGCCCTGTGGTCTTATCGCGCTTGCCGTCCGAACCTCCGTTGATCCACACTCTCGCGCTTCACAATCATAACATGGCTGAATTGGGGCGGGTTGTCAAAGTTAATTGTTTTTTCGCCATGTTCTGGCGGGTAATCCGGGCGGCTTGGCCGGGATTGTTGCGCGATTTATGCAAAATCGGGCAGGAATGTGGCCAAATCTGCGGCCACATTCTGAATTTGATGATTCGTTACTTGGCCGCGATGGCGCGGGGCGTTTGCCCTTGGGCAGACGCGGAAATGGATTTGAACGCAGCCGGTTTGCTGCGCGTGGCGCGCGCAAAGGGCATGGCGGGCATGGGCTGCGCGCTGGTGGCGATGGTGGATTTCATCCAACGTGGGGTTTTCATGGTTTGCTCCTGCGGTCATTTGTTGATGCCAATATCGCGGGGCAATGGGGCGGGGATTTGGCAAAGTACTGGGTTTGTCGAAAATTTTAAGGGCAACGGGCAGGGTGATTAAGGCAAACCCGCCTTATCGCTTTGCGCCTTTATTCCTTGGGGAAATGCTTGGTTGCGGCGACAATTTGGCCAAAACCAAAGGGATTGTTTCCAAACTTACGGCAAATTCGCGGCACATATCGCCCAGCGTTTGCCGCAATTACAGCCGGATCACCGCAATCAGGCGGCCATAATCGGCCTCATTGCGGTGGGTGGTGCGGCGATAGGAAAAGAATCGCGCCTCGTCACTATAAGTGCAGTGGCGGGTCCATTCCGCATGGCCCACCCCCGCCGCCCGCAGGCGCGACAATCCATAAGCGGGCAAATCAAACAGCGCACGGTCGCCTGCGCCATTGGCAAAAAACCGGGCATGGGCCGGGTCATCCTCCAAAAACGTTTCCAAAAACTCTGGTCCCACTTCATAGGCGGCTTGGGAAATGCAGGGACCAATGATGGCGGTGATGTCGGCGCGCGCGGCCCCCAACCCCTCCATCGCGTCCAGTGTCGCCTCCAGCACCCCGTCTTTGACGCCGCGCCACCCGGCATGCGCCGCCCCGATCACGCCTGCGCGGGCGTCGGCAAACAGCACGGGCTGGCAATCGGCGGTCAAAATCCCCAGCGCTGTGCCGGGGGTGCGCGTCACCATCGCATCGGCGCGGGGGCGCGTGGTCAGGGGGCCGTCCGCCACCACCACATCCGCGGAATGGACTTGATGCACGGTCAACAATTGCGCCACTTCGACACCCATCGCATTTGCCACCCGCGCGCGGTTTATCGCCACCACATCGGCCTGATCGGTGCTACCGGGGCCACAGTTCAGCCCCGCGAATATGCCCGATGATGCCCCGCCTTTGCGGGTGAAAAACCCGTGTTGGACCGGGGCCAGCGCGTCAGATGTGATAATTTCCAGCATATCAGTCAAACCCCGGCGGCGCTGGGGCGTGGGGGGGAAACAGGGCCAGCGCCTTGAACAAGCTTCCCATTTCTTCGGCCCGGGTCAAGCGTTGAGTGGCGGCCAGATGATTT
This sequence comes from Pseudorhodobacter antarcticus, assembly GCF_900110135.1. Taxonomy (GTDB): domain Bacteria; phylum Pseudomonadota; class Alphaproteobacteria; order Rhodobacterales; family Rhodobacteraceae; genus Pseudorhodobacter; species Pseudorhodobacter antarcticus. The sequence continues at coordinate 56,528 of NZ_FOCO01000012.1, forward strand.
TCCAGCGCGGCCCCGTTCACCCCCCGCGCAAGGCGTTCGGCCCGCGCCCCAATGCCCAAACGGGCCAACAGCGCGCCTTGGTCGGTCAACCCAGTTGCGCGCGCAGGGTCTGCAGCCAGCGCCAACGCTTCAAAATCCACATGGGCGGTCAGGTCGGCGTGGCCGGGCGCGGTGAACGGATCGGCAAAGGCGTGGCCTTGCATCGCTTGCAGCGTGTCGCCTTTGGACCGCCAGTTGCCATAATCAATGATCACCGCTGCCCCCCCGTGGCCAGCGATCTGCGCGCCAATCCGCGCCATAATCGGGGTGGCATCGGGGCGCAGTTCCACCACATCGCCGGGGTTGGTATCCGCCAAACGCCCGTCCAATACGGCAAAGGGCAAGGGGGGCGCATAGCCTTTGACCAACCGCCCGTCTGCCGCCCCCACGATCGTATCGCACCACCCTTGCACATGGCGGGTCACTTGCCGAATGGGCAGCGCGTCAAAAAATTCATTCGCAATCAGATAGATCGGCGCATCGTCCGGCACAGCGCCCAAATTATCCGCCCAATGCACCGCACCCGGCAGTGCCGCGCGCTGTGCCGCACGCAAAGGCGTTGACGCCTCCACCAGCCACACCTCGGCTGCGGCGTGAAACCCCGGCACGCCGCGGGTGGCGCGCAGCAAATCCGCCATCAACGTGCCGCGGCCGGGGCCAAGTTCGGCCAGCACAAACCGCGCAGGCGCACCTTGATCGACCCAAGCTTGCGCCAAACACAGGCCCAGCAATTCGCCAAACATCTGGCTGATTTCGGGTGATGTGATGAAATCACCAGCCCGCCCCAACGGGTCGCGGGTGGTGTAATAGCCATGATCGGGGTGCAGCAGACAGGCCTGCATATAATCGGCCAAAGGTAGGGGGCCATTGGCGGCAATCTGTGCCAACAACAAGGATTCTAAGGTCGTATCAGGCAGCACGCCGCGCCCGCCAGATCAAATACAGCCCCACCGCGATCATCGGCACCGACAGCGCTTGCCCCATCGTCACCCCGTACCCCCCCGTTTGAAACGCAAGGCCCAAAGGGTTGCCGTCCGTCACAAACTGCGCGTCGGGTTGGCGGAAAAATTCCACGAAAAACCGCGCGGCACCGTAGCCGGCAAGAAACAGCCCCGCAATTTGGCCCGGCCGCGACAGCCAGCCAGATCGGAACACCAACCACAACAGCGCCGCGCCCAGCAACAGCCCCTCCAGCCCCGCCTCATAGAGTTGGCTGGGGTGGCGGGCGCAAATGCCGATCACATCGGGGCAATATTGCGCCGCATCCCCCGGAAAGGCCACGCCCCACTGCATATCGGTCGCGCGCCCCCACAGCTCGGCGTTGATGAAATTGGCAATTCGGCCCAGCAAAATACCGGGGGGGGCGGCCAGTGCCAGCAAATCGGCGGCAGGCAGCAGCGGGATTTTTTCCATCCGAAAAAACACATAGCCCGCGATGACCACGCCCAAGAACCCACCGTGAAACGACATGCCCCCTTGCCAGACCTTCAAAATCTCGGTCGGGTGCGACAGGTAATACCCGGGCTGGTAAAACAACACGAACCCCAATCGCCCACCCAAAATCACCCCCGCGATGATCCATGTCAGCAAGCGTTCCACCTGATCGGCGGTCATCGGCGGTTTGCCCGCCCACAGGTTTGGGGCCAGCGCGCGCAGCACCAACCGCCACCCCACCAACAGCCCCACGATATAGGCCAGCGCGTACCAGCGCAGCGCGAATGTCATCCCGCCAACGCTGATCGAAAACAGGTCGGGCGACAGGTTTGGAAAGGCGATATAGCCTTGCATCATAAATCCTTTTGCAGCGTGACGCGCGTGGGTCGTCTTGTCGGGCGCGCATCCGCTGATGTCAACCAATTCGCCGCAAGGCGGCCTTGCGCCTTGGCCTTGTCGTGGCCGCCCCAAACCGCCATATATGCAGCACAACACCGGAACCAAAGCAGGAGGCCCCGATGCAGACCCGTAACAAATTCTTTGACGATATGTCGCAGTTGATGACCAACGCGATGGGCGTCGCCCAAGGGGCCAAGACAGAGGCCGAAACCGCGATGAATTCGATGGTGGACCGTTGGCTCGCCAGCCGTGATTTCGTCACGCGTGAGGAATTTGACGCCGTGCGCGGCATGGCCCAAAAAGCACGCGAGGAAAATGCGGCCCTGTCCGCCCGCCTTGACGCGCTTGAGGCGAAAAAGACCAAAGCCTGACTGGCGTGACCCTGATCATCGCCTGTGACGGCGGCGGCACGGGGTGCCATGTTGTGATCGCCGATCTGGCGGGCCGCGTGTTGGCGCAAGGGGCGGGCGGTCCGGCCAATGTCACCACTGATTTTGACGCCGCTTTGGCCAATTTGCGTGCGGCCTTGGCGCAGGCGGTGGCGCAGTCGGGTGGGCTGGATGTTTCAAATGCTGTGGCGCATTTCGGCCTTGCGGGCGTGACATCTGCGCAGATGACCCAGCGGGTGGCGCAAGCGCTGCCCTTGCGCAATATCTGCGTGACGGGCGACCAAGGCGTGGCGCTGGCGGGGGCGCTGGGGGGCGGTGACGGGGTGCTGATGGCCCTGGGCACCGGCACCATCATCGCCAGCACAAAGGGTGGGCAGGTCATGCGGATTGGCGGCTGGGGGCTGCAGCTGTCGGACCAAGCATCGGGTGCATGGTTGGGGCGTTGCGCATTGGAACAAACCCTGAGGTGCCATGACGGGTTGGATGCCTTTTGCGATCTGACCCGCGATACTTTTGATGAATTTCAACGGGATCCCCTTGCGATGGTTGCCTTTGCCGCCACGGCAAAACCCGCCGATTACGCTCGGTTTGCGCCGCAAGTGGTGCAGGCGGCGGCGGCAGGTACGCCCGGCGGGGTGCAGTTGATGCAGCGGGGGGCGGCCTATCTGTGCCGCGCGCTGGGGGTGTTGGCGTTTGCCCCGCCTGACGTGCTGTGCCTAACGGGCGGCGTTGGCCCGCATTATGCGCCCTATTTGCCAAAGCTTGTGCAAGCGGCGATCACGCCCGCCAAAGGCAGCGGGCTGGACGGGGCGCTGCACCTTGCCCTTGCGCGCCAGCGGGCGCAAACCAACCGCCCCGCTTAAGCCCGGTTTTGCCGAGTGACTTGCCGGGTGACTTGGCGGTTGACATGGGGCCAAAAACCATGACCCTGCACCCTTGTATGGTAGAACCAAAGGGGATGGATTTGGGCAGACTTTCAGGCAAACGCGCTTTTGTGACGGCGGCGGGACAAGGCATCGGGCGGGCGGCAGCATTGGCGATGGCGCGCGAAGGGGCGCAAGTTTTTGCCACCGATATCAACGGTGATGCGCTGCAAACCTTGGCAGGTGACGGGCTGCAAACGCATCTTTTGGACGTGCGCGACAAAGCGGCTGTTGCCGATATGGCCGCCAAAATCGGCGCGGTTGATATTTTGTTCAACTGCGCGGGCTTTGTGGCGCATGGCACGATTTTGGATTGCGACGAAGATCAATGGGCGTTCAGCGTCGATCTGAACATGACCGCAATGTACCGCGTGACGCGCGCGTTTTTGCCCGCCATGCTGGCCCATGGCGGCGGGTCGATTATCAACATGTCGTCGGTCGCATCCTCGATTATCGCAGCCCCCAACCGCTTTGTTTATGCCGCAACCAAGGCCGCTGTGATCGGCATGACCAAGGCGATTGCCGCCGATTTCATCACCCAAGGCATCCGTTGCAACGCGATTTGCCCCGGCACCATCGACAGCCCGTCGCTGGCGCAGCGCATGACCGATCTGGGCGGCGGCGATTACGAAAAGGGCCGCGCGGCCTTTATGACCCGCCAACCGATGGGCCGCCTTGGCACGCCCGAAGAAATTGCAAATCTGGTGGTGTATTTGGGGTCTGATGACAGCAGCCTAACCACCGGGGCCGCCCATGTGATTGATGGCGGCTGGTCCAACACTTGAAAGGAACGACGATATGAAACTGTTTCGACACGGGGATTTAGGCCACGAAAAACCGGGGATTTTGGCCGCCGATGGCAGCTTGCGCGATCTGTCGGGCCATGTGGCCGATATTGGCGGCGATGTGCTGTCGGATGCGGGGCTGGCCGCGGTGGCCAAGATTGACCCGATGACACTGCCGTTGGTGGCCGCTGGCACGCGTATGGGCGCTTGCGTGGCGGGCACGGGGAAGTTCATCTGTATCGGGCTGAACTATGCCGATCATGCGGCCGAAAGCGGGCTGGCTGTGCCGCCTGAGCCGGTGATTTTCATGAAGGCCACATCAGCGATTTGTGGCCCCAACGACCCCATCATCATCCCGCGTGGGTCCGAAAAGACCGATTGGGAGGTGGAGCTGGGCGTGATCATCGGCACCAAGTGCAAATATGTGACTGAGGCCGATGCTTTGGCCCATGTCGCGGGCTATTGCGTGTCCAACGATGTGTCCGAACGCGCCTTTCAAACTGAACGTGCGGGGCAGTGGACCAAAGGCAAATCTTGCGATAATTTCGGCCAGATCGGCCCCTATTTGGTGACCCGAGATGAGGTGGCAGACCCGCAAGCATTGGCGATGTGGCTGACGGTGAACGGCAAGGAAATGCAAAACGGGTCCACCAAAACCATGGTTTACGGCGTGGCGCATGTGGTGGCCTATCTGTCGCAATTCATGACCTTGCATCCGGGCGATGTGATTTCCACCGGCACCCCCCCCGGCGTTGGCATGGGCAAAAAGCCGCCGCAATATTTGCGCGCGGGCGATGTGGTGGAACTGTCGATCGAAGGGTTGGGCGCACAACGCCAAGACGTGATCGCAGACCCGGCTTAAGCGGTTGGGCGGCAGGGCTATGGTCCCGCCGCCCGCGCTTTGGGGGATGCCGGATTTAGGTATTTAAGCCAAGATGAAGAGGGAAGGATTAGCCCCGCTTACGGCGCAGTGCATTGGCGAAATCTGACAGGTGAAACGCGCCGAGCGCATTGCCAAAGCCGAAATAGCTGACAATCCCGGTCAACAGCAAGACCACCAGCGCGCCATAGCGCCAAACCGGGGTGGCCAGCGGCAAATCCAACAGCTGCGCCATGCCAAACAGGCAGGCCCCCATCAGCAGCGCCGCCGCAATAATGCGCGGGGCGCGGTGGCGCAAGCGGTCGTCAAACCGCGCTTCAATCCCCATCGACCGCGCGCCCCACCACAGCTGCGCCATCATCACCCAAGCGGAAATTGTGGTGGCCCAAGCCGCCGCCGCAAAGCCGATCAGGGGCAGCAAAGCCACTGCCAGCGCCAGATTGACGACCATCGCAAGGGCTGCGTAATGAAAGGGGCGGCGCGTATCCTCGCGGGCATAGTACAGTGGTTGCAGCACTTTTTGCATCACGAAGGCGGGCAGGCCGAGGCCGTAAATCGCGAGGGCCAGCGCCGTGGGGGTGGTATCGGCGGCGGTGAACGCGCCACGTTCAAACAGAACCGAAATCAGCGGCCCCGCGATCACCACCAGCGCCACCGCCGATGGCACGGTCAGCGCCAGCGCAAATTCGGTGCCGCGGTTAAAGCTGTCTTGGCCGCCTGCGCTGTCATTGGCGCGCAAGCGGCGCGACAGGTCGGGCAGCAACACGGTGCCAATCGCAATGCCCACCACGCCCAAAGGCAGTTGGTACAAACGGTCGGCATAGGTCAACCACGCCACCGCCCCTTCGGTGAAACTGGCGACTTGGCGGCCGACCAACAGGTTGATCTGCACCACGCCGCCCGCCAGCACCGCAGGCGCTGCGATCACCGCCAACCTGCGCAATTCCGGGGTCATGCGTGGCATCCGGGGGATGATCGTGAACCCGGCCTTTTTCGCCCACCACCAGGCAAAGGCGAATTGCGCCACCCCTGTCAATGGCACGGTCCAAGCCAGCGTTAGCCCCATATCCCAGCCCGCCCATGCTGCCAAAAGCATGGCCGCGATGAAGATGAGGTTTAGCAGAACCGGGACAAAGGACGCCTCGGTGAACCGCCCCAGCGTGGTGAGAACGCCCGACAGAAGGGCGACGAGTGAGATAAACAGAATATAGGAAAACGCGATGCGCCCAAATGTCACCGCCAAATCAAACCGCGCGTCGCCCACAAACCCCGACGCCATCGCCCACACCAGCCATGGCATCAAAACCGTGCCCAGAATGGTGAACACCACCAAAATCGCGCCAAGGGCCGAAAACGCATCTTGTGCGAACCCTTTTGCATCCTCGCCCGCCTCCAGCTTTTTGGCGAACAACGGCACGAAGGCCATGTTGAACGCCCCTTCGGCAAAGAAACGGCGAAACATGTTGGGCAGGGAGAACGCGATCAAAAACGCCTCGGCCACGGGGCCGGTGCCCAGATAGGCCGCCATCATCACGTCGCGCACAAACCCCACGCCCCGACTGGCCAACGTCCACCCCCCCACGGTCAGAAAACTGCTGACCAAACGGATCGGCTTCATGCTTTTGCCCTTTCGGCGCCGTCGGTAATGGCTTGGCGCAGTTTGCGCTCCAGCGCCTCTTGCTTGGATTTCGTGTGCAATTTCAAGCCGAACATGTCCTTGACGTAAAAACTGTCCACCACCTGCGCGCCGAATGTCGCGATCACGGCGCTGGCGATATAGATGTTGTTGGCCGCCAAGGTCCGCGTCAAATCATACAGCAGGCCGGGGCGGTCGCGGGTGTCCACCTCGATGATTGAGTAAATCTCTGACCCCTCATTGTCAAAGGTGATGTGGGTGGGAAAGCGAAACTCGCGTTCACGCTTTTTCACGCGGTCGCGGTCGGCCATGGCATCGCGCGTCACCACCTCACCGCGCAGGGTTTTGCCAATCATCGACCGCATGCGCGGCAGCCGCGAGGTTTCATACGGTTTGCCATCGGCGTCTTGGACCCAAAACACCGCCGTCGCCCACCCATCCTTTGATGTATAGGTCCGCGCATCGACCACGTTCGCGCCCACCAACGCCAGCGCCCCCGCCAGCCGCGAGAAGATGCCCGGATGATCGGCCAGCGCAAAGGCCGCGCGCGTGGCGTCGCGGTCTGCATCAGGGTGCAGATCAATGCGAATTTCGTCATCGGTAATATCGGTCAACAGTTGCGCAAACACCGCTTGGGTGTTGGTCGGCAAGCCTTGCCAATAAGGCGGATAATGCCGCGCCAACTCCATCCGCAGCGCCTTGGCATCCCAGCCCACCAACGCCTCACGCAGCAGCTTTTTCGCCGCATCCGCGCGGTTTTCGCGGTTCAGGGTTTCCAACCCCCCTTCAAGCGCTGTGGTGGTATCGCGGTAAAGTTGCCGCAGCAGCATCGCTTTCCAATTGTTCCATGTGCCGGGGCCAACACCGCGAATATCGCACACGGTCAACACACACAGCAAATCCAACCGCTTGCGGGTTTTCACCAATTTCGCAAAATCGCGCACCGTGCGCGGGTCGCTTAAATCCCGTTTTTGCGCCACATCTGACATCAACAGATGATAGCGCACCAGCCATTCCACCGTCTCACATTCCTCGGCGTTCAGCCCCAGCTTTGGGCATACTTTGCGCGCGATTTGTGCGCCCAAAATCGCATGATCCTCGGGGCGGCCCTTGCCAATATCATGCAACAGCATTGCCACATACAACACCTTGCGGCTGACCCCGGCTTTCAAAATGCTGGAGGCGACGGGCAATTCCTCCACCAACTCCTCCCGCTCAATCTGGGCGAGGTTGGAGATGCATTGGATCGTATGCTCATCCACCGTGTAGTGGTGGTACACGTTGAACTGCATCATCGCCACGATCGCTTCAAATTCGGGGATAATGGCGGACAACACCCCCAATTCATTCATCCGGCGCAGCGCGCGGTCGGGGTTGCCGTGCTTTAACAACAGGTCCAGAAAAATCCGCACGGTTTCGCGGTCGGCGCGCAGATCATCATTAATCAAATGCAGGTTGGCCGCAATCGCGCGCATTGCGGTGGGGTGAATAAGCAGGCCTGTGCGCAGCGCCTCTTCAAATATCCGTAGCAGGTTCAGGGGGTTGGCGGTAAAATCGGCCCCATCCCCAAACACGATGCGGCCTTGTTCTTGTGCAAACCCATGTTTCAGTTTTTTGCGGCGGCGAAACAGCCCGATCAAGGCGGGTTCGGATTTGGCGTGCCGCGCCTCCAACTGGGTCAAAAAGATGCGGGTCAATTCGCCCACGCGCGTGGCATGGCGAAAATAATCTTGCATGAAATATTCCACCGCGCGCCGTCCGGCCGTGTCCGCATATCCCATGCGCGCCGCCACCTCGACCTGCATATCAAAGGTCAATTGGTCCATCGGGCGCTTGGTGATGTAATGCAAATGGCAGCGCACATCCCATAGGAAATTTTCCGCCACGGCAAAGATGTCATATTCATCTTGGGTCAACAGCCCGGCACCAACCAATCCGCTGGCCGATTGCACTTCATGCAGGTATTTGCCAATCCAATAAAGGGTTTGCAGGTCGCGCAAGCCGCCTTTGGCCTCTTTCACATTGGGTTCCAGCACATAACGCTGGCCCCCTTGGCGCTTGTGGCGCTCCGCGCGCTCGGCCAGCTTGGCCTCAATAAATTCGGGGCCGGTTTTGCGGAACAGTTCCGACCACAGGCGTGTGCGTAGATCGCGGGCAAGGGGTTCATCCCCCGCCAAAAAACGGCGTTCCAGCAAAGCGGTGCGAATGGTAATATCGGTCCGCGCCAAACGGATACAATCTTTGATCGTGCGGGTGGCGTGACCCACCTTCAGTTTCAGGTCCCACAGCATATACAGCATGGATTCGATGACCGATTCCGCCCAAGGCGTCACCTTGTAGGGGGTCAAAAACAGCAGGTCGACATCCGATTGTGGGGCCATTTCAGCCCGCCCATAGCCGCCAACGGCCACCACGGCCATCCGCTCCGCCTCGGTTGGGGTGGCAAGGGGGTGCAGGTCTTGTGATGCCACGGCAAAGGCGATGCTAACGATGCGGTCGGTCAGCCAGGCCTGCGCGCGGATCAGGGCGCGTGCATTGTGCGGATCGCGTGCAAAAGCCGCCTCCAGCGCCGCGCTGGCATGGGCGCGGCCGGCGGCCAAATGGCGCACCACAATGCCGCGCGCCTCGCGCCCGATGGCCAGCGGATCGGCGGCAATATCGGCGCGGATATGCGCCAGCAGGGCAGGGGCATCCAGCAAGTCGCTTGGCGGCAACAGTAAATCGTCGAACGACAGGTGGGGCAGGCTGGGAAAGGGAATACCCGCCGAAGGGGCGGCGGGTATTTCTTGGGCCGCAGATGTGCGGGGCATCGGGGTCATATCCGTTCCAAAAAAGGCCGGATCAGAACCCGGCACCGCCAAAGCTGCGGGGGGCGGCGTCGATGATCACTATTTGATTGTTGCGAATTTGCGCAATCGCCAACCCGCGTTCGTTGGTGCCATCGCCGCGCAACCGGAAAATGCCATTGACGCCAACAAAGCCAGAACTCTGCGTCAAACCCTGCGTATTCAGCGGCGTACCACGTTTCACCAGCGCACCAATGGCGGCAATCCCGTCATAGGCCAGCCCTGCAATCGGATGCGGTGGGGTGCCATAGACGGTTTGGAACCGCGCTTGGAACCGCTGATACAAGGCGGGGTCTGGCAGCGCAAACCAGCCACCCTGCACACCCGGCAAGCCCGTGGTTTCCGCCGGAATATCCCAGCGCGTTAGGCCAATGAACTGCGCCACCGACGGATCAATCCGGTTGTCGCGCAACATTTGCGTCAACATCGGCAGGGCGCCCGCGGTGTCGGCGGTCATAAACACCGCCTCGGCCCCTGTCGCACGCACTTGGTTGGCAATTTCGGGGGCCGCTTTGGCAATACCGTTTTGCGAAAACTCGTACCCCACGCGCGCAACGATCGACCCGCCCGCACTGGCGATGCCGCGCTCAATCGCCACGCGACCAATTTCACCCGCAGGCGTGCGGTCGTTGACAATCATGATCTTGCGCTTGTTTTGGCCCACGGCATAGGTGGCCAAACGGTTGGCGGTGTTCTGAAAGGTTGGCCCCAGAACGAAAACATTGCCCCCCGCGATGTCGGTGTTGTTGGAAAATGACAACACATTGATGCCGCGCGCCGACACAGCCACGCCCGCCGCATTGGCGTTTTGTGCAAAAACAGGGCCCAGAATAATTGCAGCACCCTCGTCCGCCGCCTTGATCGCCGCCGCCTGGGCCCCGGCAGGTTTGCCCCCGGTGCTGTACACGCGCAAGACGATCTGCGTGCTGCCCAGATCGGCAATCGCCAGCTTGGCCGCGTTTTCCAGCGACCGCGCCAAAACATCATCCCCCGCCGACCCGGACCCGCTTGGCACCAAAAGGGCAACCTGCACAGGCCCCGAATTGGCCGCCGCGGGTCCAGTACCACCGCCAGGGGGAATCGGCTGACAAGCAGCCAAAGCCAACCCGGCCACGACAAAACCCACACGGCCTCCCAGACGGGTCCCCAAATGGATCAATGACTTGCGGGCGGTTTTGAATAACGACAACATAGGGGTCCCTCGTTTACGGTGGCACAGCAGCGGGGTTAACCCTATGCGTTTCAGAATGTGAAGTAAACTTTGGAAGGGAGGATCGCCATGTGTTCCGACACCCCCACGCGCGATGATGCCGAAAACGCTGATGCGCCTGCCCACCGCCCTGATCCGCGCCCTTTGGCGGCTGGGCTTTATTTCGTGTCCACCCCCATCGGGGCCGCGCGCGATATCACCTTGCGCGCCCTTGATATTTTGGCAAAAGCTGATGTGCTGGCGGCCGAAGATACAAGGACTTTGAAACACCTGATGGAGATCCACGGCGTGCCTTTGGGCGACCGCCATGTTTTCGCCTATCATGACCACAATGGCGAAGCGATGCGGCCCAAATTGCTGCGCGCGCTGGCAGACGGCAAATCCATCGCCTATGCCTCCGAAGCAGGCACACCCCTGATCGCCGATCCGGGCTTTCAATTGGGGCGGGCGGCGATTGCCGATGGGCACACAGTGCTGTCCGCACCCGGCGCATCAGCGGTGCTGGCGGCGCTGACAGTGTCGGGCCTGCCCAGTGATCGGTTTTTGTTTGCAGGCTTTGCGCCCACCCAAGCAGGCGCTCGCAAACGGATGCTGGCAGAGGTAAAAAATATCCCTGCCACCTTGATATTTTACGAATCCCCCAAAAGGATTCACCGGATTTTAACAGAATTGGCGGAACACTGGGGCAGCGACCGCCAAGCCGTTGTCTGCCGCGAGTTGACCAAACGATATGAAGAAGTGTCGCGCGGCACGCTTGGCGATTTGGCTACGGCATTTGACGGGCGTGCTGTCAAAGGGGAAATTGTGTTGTTGGTTGCGCGGGCGGTGTCTGAAAAACCCGACGAACAAACCATCGAGGATCGGCTGCGTCTGCATTTGGCAGATAAATCGGTCAAGGATGCGGCGGCGATTGTGGCAGCGGATTTGGCGCTGCCCAGGCGCGATGTGTATCAACTGGCGTTGAAATTGGCGCAGGAGGATGAAGAATGAGCGGATTGGTGTCTTATCACGCGGGCCTAGCTGCAGAGGCGGCCGTGGCACGCCATTATGCGGATGCAGGTCGGGTTTTGGCCGCGACGCGGTGGCGCGGGCGTTCGGGTGAAATTGATCTGGTGATGCGCGAAGGTGCGGCAGTTGTTTTTATTGAAGTGAAAAAGGCTGCGACCCATGCGGAGGCCGCATTGCGCCTGACATCGCGCCAAATGGCCCGCATTTATGCATCGGCCTCTGAATTTTTGGCGGGCGAACCCGCAGGCCAAAACACCGAAAGTCGGTTTGACGTGGCTTTGGTCGATTCCTACGGTCGCATTGAAGTTGTCGAAAACGCATTTATGGGGTGAAGAAATCTTGTGAAGCTGTGTCGCTTGCGGCAAGGAAGGGGCATGGAATGAAAAGGATGTGCCATGGGCCTGAAAGTTGCTTTGCAAATGGATCCGATCGGGTCTGTAAATATTGACGCCGACAGCACTTTTCGGATCGCGCTGGAGGCGCAAGCCCGGGGCCATTCGCTGTTTTTCTACACGCCCGACAAATTGGCCTATCGCGAAGGTAGGGTTGTTGCGCGCGGGTTTTCCATCACGTTGCGGCGCGAAAAGGGCAATCATGTCAGCTATGAAGCGGAGGTTGAGGTGGACTTGTCCACGTTTGACGTTGTTTGGCTACGCCAAGATCCGCCATTTGATATGGGATACATCACCTCTACCCATCTTTTGGACATGATCCACCCCAAAACCCTTGTGGTGAATGATCCATTCTGGGTCCGCAATTTCCCTGAAAAACTATTGGTTCTGCGTTTTCCCGATCTGACCCCACCGACCATGATCGCGCGGGATTTGGACATGATCCGTGCCTTCAAGGCCCAACATTCCGACATCATCCTGAAGCCGCTGTATGGCAATGGCGGCGCAGGCGTTTTCCGCTTGGGCCCCGATGACCGCAATCTGTCCTCGTTGCATGAGCTGTTTTCCAGCATCAACCGAGAGCCTTTGATCGCCCAAAAATTTCTGCCCGCCGTATCCAAAGGCGACAAGCGCGTGATTTTGGTGAATGGTGCGCCTGTGGGCGCCATCAACCGGGTGCCGCAGGCGGGTGAAACGCGGTCCAACATGCATGTGGGTGGCCGCGCCGAAAAGGTGGATTTGACCCCACGCGATCTGGAAATTTGCGCCGCCATCGGCCCCACCTTGCGTGACAATGGTCAGATTTTCGTTGGCATCGATGTGATCGGCGATTGGTTGACCGAAATCAACGTGACATCTCCGACGGGGATACAGGAGTTGGAGCGGTTTGACGGCACGAACACTGCCGCCAAAATCTGGGAGGTGATTGAGAAAAAGCGCGCTTGATCCGGGGTTTTCGCCGTACAAACGCCTTCCATCAGGTCTCGCGCAGTCCAATTGCCAGCCGAAAGCTGACCGCCTCGGCCACATGTGGGCTGCGCACATCCGCCGAATGGTCAAGGTCAGCAATCGTGCGCGCCACCCGCAGCACCCGGTGATAGCCGCGCGCCGACAGGCCAAACCGTTCGGCAACCCGGTTCAGCAACGCTTTGCCCTCTGCGTCCGGCGTGGCGATCGCGTCCAGCAGCGCGCCTTCGGCCTCTGCGTTCACCCGCACCCCCGGGGCATCCGCAAAGCGTTTGCTTTGCACCCCGCGCGCCGCCGCAACCCGTGCTGCAATAATTGCCGAACTTTCGCCCGTGCTGGGCAGGTCAAGGTCGGTATAGCCGACCGGGGGCACCTCCACCCGCAGATCAAAACGGTCCATCAACGGCCCTGATATCCGGCCCAGATATTCCTCTCCGCACAGGGGCACCCTTGCACAAGCGCGGGTAGGGTCCGCCAAATACCCGCATTTACAAGGGTTTGCAGCCGCAATCAGCAAGAAACGGCAAGGATATTTGATATGCGCATTGGCCCGCGCCACCACCACTTCGCCCGTCTCAATCGGTTGGCGCAGGGTTTCCAGCACCGCGCGCGGAAACTCTGGAAATTCGTCCATGAACAAAACCCCGTTATGCGCCAGGCTGATCTGCCCCGGTTTTGCCCCCCGACCGCCCCCCACAATCGCCGCCATCGACGCGGTGTGATGCGGTTCACAAAAGGGCCGCGCGCGCGAAATGCCACCTTCGGTCAGAACCCCCGCCAGCGACAGAATCATCGATGTTTCCAGCGCCTCCACCGCCGAAAGCGGCGGCAAAATACTGGGCAATCGTGCCGCCAACATGGATTTACCCGACCCCGGCGACCCCACCATCAGCAAATGATGTCGCCCCGCCGCCGCAATTTCCATCGCTCGTTTGGCCCGTTCTTGCCCCTTCACATCCGCCATGTCACGGCCGTGCGGCTGGGCTGGCACCTCTCCCGGTTCGGCGGGCGCAATGGGGGCGGCCCCGGTATAATGGCGGATCACTTGGTCCAAACTGTCTGCCGCCAGCACTTGGGCCGCCCCAACCCAGGCCGCTTCGGGCCCACAAGCGCGCGGGCACAACAAGCTGCGGTCGGCTTCTGCCGCGGCCATTGCTGCGGGCAGCGCGCCAATCACCGCAATCAGCCGCCCATCCAGCGACAATTCTCCCAGCGCCACGGTGTTTTCCACCGCATCGCGCGGAATAATCTCCAGCGCCGCCAACAAGGCCAGCGCAATCGGCAAATCGAAATGCGACCCCTCTTTGGGCAAATCGGCGGGCGACAAGTTCACAGTGATTCGTTTGGAGGGCAGGGCGATCGACATCGCCCCCAGCGCCGCCCGCACCCGTTCGCGCGCCTCCGACACGGCCTTGTCGGGCAGGCCCACGATGCCAAAATGCGGCAGGCCTGGGGATAATGCGCATTGCACCTCCACCAGCCGTGCCTCCACCCCTTCAAACGCAACCGTAAAGGCCCGCGCCACCATAACCGCACTCCCGTTAACCTTGATTAACATCTAGCCGGGCAATGGTTTACGAAGTGTAAACGGCTTTACGAATTATACAGCGCCATAAACTGCGGCCACGCGCCCGGATCGGCTAAAGTTTTGTCGCGGCAAAAGGCGTTGCAAAACCCCCAAACCCGGTCGCCATAGGCCATGAAATGGGTGACGGGATCGCCCGAATAAGGGCAAGCGGTATTGACCGATGGACCCTTTGCCAACGCGCCCGCCACGCCCGCACCCGGCCAATCACGGCGCGGATAATCGCGAAAATAATTGGCCTGATCTGCGCCGTCAGCATGGCCCATCGCGCGCCAACGGCGAAACGACGGATGCGCCAAATGCGCCGCGACATAGGACTGCGCCTGCGTCCCCACGCCCAAATTATACCCCGCAATCCGTGCGGCAACTGGCGCGTAAAACGCATCCGCCGCGCTGTAAGCCCCACACAGCCACGCCCCGTTCCCGGTCTGCGCGCGCGCCCAATCCCACAGGGTTTCCAGCCGCGCCAGATCATCCAGCACCGCTTGCGGGGCCGCGCAATTGGCGTAACTGACCCGCAGGTTCATTGGGCAATAATTGCGCAGCGCGCCAAACCCCGCATGCATTTCCGTCATCAAAACCCGCACCACCGCCCGCGCTTTTGGGTCAGCGGGCAGCAGCCCCGCGCCCGGGTGGCGGCTTGCCAACTCCTCTGCCATCGCCAAGCTGTCGGGCACCACAGCCCCGTCCGGGCAGCGCATCACAGGCACCGTGCGCGCGGGCACAAACTGCGCCAACACTGCTGGCAATTCATCGGTATAAAGCCGCGCCGATTGGGTTTTGACGGGGATGCCAAAGGCATCAAACAACAGCCAGCCTCGCAGGCTCCAACTGGAATAAGCGCGGTCGCCGATGGCAAGGGTATAGGTCATATGCGGCGTCCTTTGATGGGGTTTCGCACAGATTATCCGCGCCAAACCCACAACACAAACCCGCATTTGCCCCGCCAGCGCTTAAACACCAGCGCTTACAAACCAACGCTTACAAAATCCTGTTGATCGCCCCCGTCCGCCACGCGCCGTCAAACACCACTTCGGTCACTGACAAATTATCAATCTTTTGCGCAAACGCTTGATAGGCACTGATCCCCAGCGCCCGCTGCACTTGCGTCAAAATCACGCCAAAATGGGCGACCACAATCACCTCAGGATGCACCAACAACCGATCAACCGCGCCATTCACCCGCGCTGAAACGGCATCCCAACTTTCGCCATCCGGTGGGGCCACGCTGCCCGGCTCCTCCCAATAAGCGCGAATATGCGCTTGATCTTTTACATCATCAAAGCGCTGTAACTCCCACGCACCAAAGTGAATTTCGCGCAAATCGGGATCATGCGGCAACCGCGACCTGCCGCCTTGAATGGCATCTGCCGTGGCCGCAGCCCGGATCAAGGTCGATGACACCACAGGCGCATCCGGCAAATAATCCGACAGCCGCGCCAAGGCCGCCACGTCCGATAAATCCGCGGGCAGGTCCGACCAGCCGACCATAGATTTCGCATGCGTTGGCCCGTGGCGGACCCAGAAAAACCGCGTCACAGCGCCCCCTTCAACACCAAGGGCAGCCCCGAAATCACCGCGACCACCAGCCCCGCCTGCGCCGACAGCCGCTGGTTCAACCGCCCTTGGGCATCGCGAAACCGCCGCGCCAGCGCATTATCTGGCACAATCGACCAACCCAGCTCATTCGTGACCACAACCACGGGGGCCGCACAGCCCGCCAGCGCCGCCATAAACCCGTCCATCTCGGCGTCCATATCCGCTTGCGCCAGCATCGTATTGGTCAGCCACATCGTCGCGCAATCCAACAGCGCCACCTCTTTGGGGCCCACCTCCGCCAGCGCCGCCGAAATATCGCGCGGCGCCTCCACCAGTCGCCAATCCGGCCCTCGGTCCACCCGGTGCGCGTCCACCTTCACCCGCATTTCCGCATCCCAAACTTGCGCGGTGGCCACATACACCCGCGCGCGCCCCGACCCCACGACCAACCCTTCGGCAAACCCCGATTTGCCCGATTTCGCGCCCCCCGTCACCAGCGTTAGGGGGGGCAAGATTTTTTGCAGCATCATTATGATCCAATCGCAACCGGGACGCGTAATTAATTTAAACGAAACGAATAGAGCAACGGCCAAGGGGGAAACGATGGCACAAGCAGGATATAGCGACCAAACCATGTCCCGCCAAGCGATGAAGGCGGAACTTCTTGATGCTGAAACCGAATTGCGCCTTGCCTATGCGTGGCGCGATCAGCGCGATGAGGCGGCGCTGCACCGCCTGATCACCGCCTACATGCGCTTGGCCATCTCCATGGCGTCAAAATTCCGCCGCTACGGCGCGCCCATGAACGACCTTATCCAAGAGGCGTCTTTGGGCTTGATGAAGGCCGCCGATAAATTTGACCCTGACCGCGGCGTGCGCTTTTCCACCTATGCTGTCTGGTGGATTAAGGCGAGCATCCAGGAATACGTGATGCGCAACTGGTCCATGGTCCGCACCGGCTCCACCAGCAGCCAAAAAGCCTTGTTTTTCAACTTGCGCCGCGTGCAGGCAAAGCTGGAACGTGAGGCGACGCAGCGCGGCGAAACGCTGGATGCGCACCAGTTGCGTGCCAAAGTGGCGCTGGAAATCGGCGTCCCCTTGCACGATGTCGAAATGATGGACGGTCGCTTGTCTGGCTCCGACTACTCCCTTAATGCCACCCAATCGTCCGAGGATGAAGGTCGCGAATGGATTGACGCGCTGGAAGATGACAGCGCCCAAGCCGCCGATGTGATCGAAGACAGCCACGACCGCGCCCATTTACGCACCTGGTTGGTCAAGGCAATGGTCGATCTGAATCCGCGCGAACGCTTCATCATCACAGAACGCAAGCTGCGCGACGAAGGGCGCACGTTGGAAAGCCTTGGCATCGAGCTGGGCCTGTCCAAAGAACGCGTTCGCCAGCTGGAGGCGGCAGCTTTTACCAAACTGCGCCGCAGCCTTGAAACCGGCACGCGTGAGGTGCATCACTTCCTGTGATGCGCGTTTCTCCTTTCAAAACCGCCGCCCCGTTTTGCGCAGCCCTTTTGGGCTGTGCAGGGGCGGCACACGCCGATCTGGTGACGCTGGATGATTTGCCCACAGCGCCCCCCGCCCAAATCCTGATTTTGGGCGAAATCCATGACAACCCCAACCACCATGAAACCCAAGCTGCCTTGGTGCAGCGGTGGCATCCCACAGCACTGGTGTTTGAAATGCTAACCCCCGCGCAGGCGGCAGCGATCGGTGACACGCCCCGCGACAACGCCGCGCGAATGGCTGAAATGACGGGCTGGGCCACCTCTGGCTGGCCCGATTATGCGTTGTACCACCCCATTTTCGCGGCCTCTGGCACCGCTGAAGTCTATGGCGCAGCCCTTGACCGCGTCGATGTGCGCCGTGCCATGACCGATGGGGCAGGGGCCGTTTTTGGCCCCGATGCCGCCCTCTACGGCCTTGCCAGCCCTTTGCCCGCGCCCGAACAGGCGCTGCGCGAGACCGATCAAATGACCGCCCATTGTAACGCCCTACCGCCCGAAATGCTGCCCGGCATGGTCGCCGCCCAACGCCTGCGCGACGCCGCTTTTGCCCGCACCGCCTTGCAAGCCTTGGAAAAAACCGGCGGTCCCGTGGTGGTCATCACAGGCTCCGGCCACGCCGACCGCGCGCGCGGCATCCCCGCAGCCCTTGGCATTGCCGCCCCCGCAATCACCGCATTTTCCTTGGGCCAAGTCGAAGGCGACCCCGGCCCCGATGCCCCCTTTGACGCGTGGATCGTCACCGCCCCCACCCCGCGCGACGACCCTTGCGCGGCCTTCACCAAAACCCCTTAACGAAACCCGTTCACCTCCCCCCCCAAACCCGCTAACATGCCCCAAACAAGGGGGCTAAAATGCTGTCAAACAAGCGTATTTTGTTGGTGATCGGCGGTGGCATCGCCGCGTTCAAATCGCTGGACCTTATCCGCCGCCTGCGCGAACAAGGCGCATCGGTGGCCCCGGTCCTCACCCGCGCGGGCGAACAATTTGTCACCCCCCTTTCGGTCGCGGCGCTGTCCGGCGCAAAACTGCACCGCGATTTGTTTGATCTGACCGAGGAGGCGGAGATGGGCCACATCCAACTCTCTCGCTCGGCTGATCTGATCGTGGTCGCCCCCGCCACCGCCGATCTGATGGCCAAAATGGCCACGGGCCGCGCCGATGATCTCGCCTCCACCCTGCTGCTCGCCACCGACACGCCTGTGCTTATCGCGCCCGCGATGAATGTGCGCATGTGGCAACACGCCGCCACCCAGCGCAACATCGCCACCCTGCGCGCCGATGGCATCGCGTTTGTGGGTCCAAATGATGGCGATATGGCTTGCGGCGAACACGGCCCCGGCCGCATGGCCGAACCGGCGGAGATTTTGGCGGCGATCAAAACCGCCCTCACCGCCGGGCCGCTGGCGGGCAAACACATCCTCGTCACCTCCGGTCCCACCCACGAACCGATTGATCCCGTGCGCTATATTGCCAACCGTTCCTCGGGTGCGCAGGGCACCGCCTTGGCCGCCGCCCTGCGCGATCTGGGGGCAAATGTCACCTTCATCACGGGCCCGGCCAGCGTGCCTGCCCCCACAGGCGTCACCGTGGTCCGCGTCGAAACCGCCGTTCAAATGCTGGCCGCCGTGCAATCGGCATTGCCCGCCGATGCCGCCATTTTTGTCGCCGCCGTGGCCGATTGGCGCGTCGCCAACGCCGCCGCGTCAAAACTGAAAAAGGATGGGTCCGGCAAGGCGCCACCGTTGGAATTCACCGAAAACCCCGACATTCTTGCGACTCTGTCCAAAATGGGGGCAGGGCGGCCCACCCTTGTCGTGGGCTTTGCCGCCGAAACCGATAACGTCCTTGCCCACGCCACTGCCAAACGCCTGCGCAAAGGCTGCGATTGGATTGTCGCCAACGATGTCTCTCCCGAAAGGGGCATCATGGGCGGCACGGAAAACGCCGTCACCCTGATCACCGATGCCGGCAGCGATGTGTGGCCGCGCCTACCAAAATCACAGGTGGCCCGGCGTTTGGCCGCAAAAATCGCCGACACGCTGCGCGGATGATTTGAACGGATTGAGGCCTGCCCAACCGTCCGTCAATTGCCGCCCGTCAATTCCCGCCCAACAACTTGCGCAAGGCGCGCGCCGCTTCCGCCTCCAGCGCGTCTTGGGCGCGGCGCTTGGCGGCATCTTCCAGCCGCTCGCCTTCCAAACGCTGGATGCCCAATTCTGCTTCCAGCTTGGCCTTCACCCGGTCCTCTTCCGCCCGCGCTTTAACCTTCAACTTCTCTTTTTCTTCGGCAAGGTTCTGGTCAATCAACGCTTGCATATCCAGCCTGAACTTTGGCTGCGCCCAAGGCCCCGAAATCACCACGGGCACCGTCACACCGCCCGTCCCATCGCTGCCCGCCAGCGCGGTTCCCGTCAACCGATACGCCACATCGCGCGCCCCGATGCCAACTTGCCCCGCCCCCGTGGCCGCGATATAGGGCGCGCCAAGCCGCAGGTCGTCATTGAACAACACGCCGTTTTGCAGCGTAAACGACCCCGTGATCGCATCAAAAATCGTTTTCTGCCCCGCGCCAACATATCCCGCATCCAGCGCGCGCAGCATCCCCAACAGGTCCAACCCCAGCAGCTCGCCCTTGCCAAACCGCAGCGTGCCACTGCCCGACAGCGAATTCATAATGCCCGATATGCTGTTGCCAACGCCCAAAAACTTCACGCCAATGTCGCCCGTGCCAATCAATCGGTCAAACTTGGCCACATCTTGCAACAAAGGCTGCATCGCAATCCCGGCCAAGGTCAAATCGCCACCAACCGACAAACCGCCCCGCCCATTGATCACGAAATTGCCCGTCACATTGCCGCCATAGGCCTGCAATTGGCGTGCTTCAATCACCATCCGCGCCCGGTCCAACGTGACCAGCAGCCGGGTTTGGTTCACCGATGCCCGTCCAAAATCAATGCTATCTGCCGACAGAGCCACCGCAGCATCCATGCCCGCCAGCGCGCTTACGTCGATCACATCGCGCGACCATCCCGGCGCAGGGGCCGCAGCAACGCCGCCGCCACCCCCACCACCAGCGCCCGTATTCCCCCCCGCCAATGCCGCAAAATCCAGCGCCCCCGCTGTCATCTTTGCAGTCACTTTGGGGCGCGCACCGCCAAACGTCAGGTCAAAATCACCGTTCAGGCGGTTGGCGTCCAACTGCACCGTCGCCCCCCGCAAATGCACGGACCCGGCAGATGCGATGGTCAGCGCGCCCGACACTTGCCGCACCGTCGCGCCCAAGCCTTGCGGCAGCACTGGTGCGGTCTGTCCCGCGATGCCAGCTAGGGCCGCAAGATCGGCCAAATCCGCCGTCAACGCACCTTCGGCAACCACAGGGGCCAATCCCATCCGGCCGTCAAATTCAAACGTCGACCCGCCCACATTCGCGCGCAAGGTGGTGTCGCTCAAATCACCCGCTGCAAACGCCTTGAACGCGGCCACGCGCCCGTCCATCGCCACACGAACCCCCTCTTTCACCGCCGACAGGGTGAACGTCGCCGGACCCGCCGCATCGGGCAGCCGCACTTGTGCTGCGATATTGCGCAAATCCACGCGCGTGCCCGTGGCATGGTCGATAAACAGCAGCGATCCGTCCTTGATCATCCCTTCGTCCAACGTAATAACTTGCGCGCGCGCCGTGTCCGCGCCTGTTGGGGCCGGGCTTGCCGCACCCGCACCCGCGCCACCGCCCGGCACGGTGTCCCAATTGTCCACCCCGTCCTTGCCGCGCTCCAAAATAATCTGGGGCCGGATCGCCTCAATCTTGGTGATTTTGATGTCGCCGCCAAACAGCGCGGCCATTTCCACCCCAATCGTCAGCCCTTCGGCCTCCAGCATGGGCCCCGCGCGCGACCAATCGGCATTGGCAATCCGCACCAACCCGGTTTTAACCCCCAGCACGGGCCACACCGTGGGGCTTACCTCGCCCTCCACCGTCAAAACCCGCCCGGTTGCTTTGAAAAACTGCGCAGCGGCGACCTGCGCCACCTTTTGGGATGGGATTAAAAACACCCCCGCCACCATAACCACGATCAGCATCACCAGACCCGACCCGATCCGCACAATCCACCGCATGCTGCCACCCCCATCGTTTTTCATGGGAATCCTACGCACTGACCGACCGTTCGGCAACCTTTCCCGTTCGCGCCCCAGCCAGATACGGCACGCTGCGGGCCGAAAAATGGGGGGATTGGCACCGCGCCCCCCATTTAAGCGATGACAAATGCGGCGCGGGTGATCAAGGTGGGCGCAATGACGCAAGCATGGCCCCACACAGCGCGAAACGCCCTTGGGTCGCCCCCAACAGCGCTTGCAAAAACAAGCACGGAACGCATGGTGAAGGAGATGACGCATGAACACATATGATCTGACAGGGCAGGTGGCCGTGGTCACAGGGGGCGCGCAAGGCATCGGGTTTGCGGTGGCCAAACTGTTGCACGCATCGGGCGCGCATGTCTGCCTGTGGGACCGCGACGGCGATCTTGCCGCCACCGCTGCGGCGCATCTGGGTGGGCGGGCCGAAGGGCATGGGCTGGATGTGACAGACGCGCAGGCCACACAGACGCTGGCCGACGCCACAATGGCGGCACAAGGGCGGATTGATGTTTTGGTAAACTCTGCCGGGATTGCCGGATCAAACGGTCCCTTGCAGGACTATCCGGTGGCGGAATTTCACTCGATTGTTGCCGTGAACTTGCATGGCACCTTTCACACTTGCCGCGCGGTGTTGCCGCATATGCAAACGCGCGCATATGGCCGCATCGTCAACATCGCCTCCGTTGCGGGCAAAGAAGGCAATCCCAATGCCGGGGCCTATTCCGCATCCAAGGCCGCAGTTATTGCGCTGACCAAAAGCATGGGCAAGGAAAACGCAGGCGTTGATATCGCCGTCAATTGCGTAACGCCCGCCGCCGCGCGCACCCGCATTTTTGACCAAATGGCGCAAACGCATATCGACTTCATGCTGTCCAAAATCCCGCGCGGCAGGTTCCTAGAGGTGGACGAGGCCGCACATATGATCGCTTGGCTTTGCACCAAGGAAAACTCCTTTACCACGGCAGGCGTGTTCGATTTGTCGGGTGGGCGCGCAACCTATTAAGGGGCGGTTCAAACGCCAAATCCCTTTGCCCAACAGGGTCTGCGGTGCTGTAACCCTGCAGACCCTTTGTGGCCAATAAGGCTTGATGCTCGGAAACCGACCCTGACCAGCGGCATCTCCGTCCGCATGCAGCACAGCCATAACCATAAACACCACACCGTCTAATACGGCCGCAATGCTTTATCAATAAGTGAAGGGAATCAAAAAAGTGGCAGTCCGTAGGTCTCTGCAATCCTAGTCTACCATGTTCTCCACTGGTCCGGTTATCCGTTGTAAAACAAACATAATATTAAATTCTTTATCTCATTCGGTTGCTTGAAGTCTACACTAATCCTATGCTTAGTGGTGGGAAAAAAGGTGGGAAAGCTTTTGCCAAAACTTACGGCGCGGAAAGTTGAAGGTCTGAAAGAACCCGGCATGCATGGTGATGGAGAGGGTCTCTATCTGTGCGTAAGTGTTGGGGGAACTAAATCTTGGATATTGCGAACCACTGTTTATGGGCGTCGACGTGAGCTTGGTCTGGGTTCGGCCACTCTTGTTTCTCTGGCAGAAGCACGAGAGGAAGCGCGCCGGTTACGCAAAGTAGCTCGTGCAGGGGGCGATCCAGAAACCATTCGCAACCGTGAGACCCTAACCTTTGCCGAGGCGGCCAAACGTGTTCACAAAAATTTGGAACCAACATGGAGCAATCCGAAACATGCGGCAGGCTGGTTAAGTGCCGTAGAAGCGTATGCATTCCCTTGTTTTGGCAAGCGTCCGATTAACAAGGTGGGAACACCCGACATTCTTCTTGTACTTGAACCCATCTGGACCACAAAACACGAAACGGCTCGCCGCGTCATGCAGCGCTTGAGTACTATATTCGACTGGGCAAAGGTTGCGGGCCACTACCCTGCAGAAAACCCAGTTACGGGGGTAAAAAAAGCACTGGGGACAGTAAATACCGCGACAAAGCATATGGCGTCTATGCCGTGGCAGGACCTGCCCGATTTCATGATGGAGCTTTATTCGCGTGAAGGCGTTTCTGCGCGCACGCTCGAATTTATCATCCTGACTGCCACTAGATCGGGGGAAGCAAGAGGAGCGCGCTGGGAAGAAATTGATCTTGAAGAACGAGCTTGGCACATACCGGGCGAACGCATGAAACGGCGCATTCCCCACCGCATACCTCTGTCTAGTGCTGCTTGTGCCGTATTAGAGCGTATGAAAGGCATGGATGCTGAAATCGTCTTTCCCAGTGTCCAGACAGCCAAAACTGCAAAGCCTCGTGTTCAGTCGGTAAACGTGTTTCAGGCTTTGTTGCAGCGAATGGAGAGAGAGGGTTTTACCATCCATGGATTTCGCAGCACTTTTAGGGATTGGTGTAGTGAGGATGCCCATGCAGAGCGCGAAGTAGCTGAAGCAGCACTTTCTCATGCGACTGGGAACGAAGTTGAAAGAGCCTATGCTCGATCTGACTTGTATGACCGCCGCCGGACACTGATGGAGCAGTGGGGAAACTTTACGACAACGGTGGTAAACGGCAACTCGGCTGAATTGTCAGTGGGTTTCCAAAATCACAACAAGAGCGAATCAACATCATTGTCGGCAGGGGTTAAGCCACCAGCAGTTGCTCGTAAGAAGCTGGAAAAGCATCGCAGTAAGGCGGCTGTCCCGAAAAGATGACCTCCAAAGAATAAAATCTATCGTGCGAGGATACTCTGACCTCTCAGATAGAGGATTGATACAAATCAAGATGTTGGGGACTGATTCGACACCTGTGTGTATCCAGTCAAGCATTTTCTCCAAAAATTTCAAACGCTCAAATATTTTTCTGAAATCATCTGAAAATTCAGGATTCGCCAAGTCTCAAATCTACTTGATATAAAGTGGCAACACTAATTGATTAGGATGAGATGACATGAATGATCGCCTTTTGAGCGCCGGTGAAGTGATTGAGATTATTGGATGTGGTCGCTCCACTTTTTATAAGTGGATAAAACATGAAAAATTTCCTCAGGGTATAAAAATTAATGGGATGAGGAAGTGGTGGCTCAGCATAATAATGTCTTTTATAAATGGAAGCAGTTTGACAGATCGTAGCTCTAAGCCAAACCTTCTCACAGAATCGACACCCAAGAAAAGACGAAAGCTGCGATCTAAAATCGTGAAGAATAGAGATTGAGATGTTACAAAATTTTCACAAATGAACTAATGGAGACCCCCTCTACTCTTAAAAGTCGGAAAATATTTTCGACGAATTTGCCGAGGGCATAACATATTGATAGACATCAAAACGTCTAAATTGTGTGCAAGTCTCTTATCCCGAAAAAATGCGGTATTTTGATGCGCGGGTTTTCGTGTAAGTTATTAATAAATAACATCAAATAGAAAATATAGCCACAAGATGGCTGGGCGGTTTGTATTTCATGCGAAGCACTGCAATCGATTGCTAAACCAGCCTATATTTAGTGAGTTATATTGTCGCGGGGAGACTAATTGAAACATATAAAAATTGATCTGTCGCACGTGAAACAAATGAGTGAAAACCTATCAATCTGCCGGATGGTGATTAGGTCTGTTAACAACCGAAACCAACGTTCACTTGTTACGGAGTTAAAAAGATGGAAGTCACCTATATAACATATTATCGAGTTTCCACTGTTCGCCAAGGCGCAAGTGGTCTCGGCCTTGATGCGCAGCGCTCAGCTTCTGAAAATTACTGCCGTTCGACTAGCGGCAAAATCCTATTTGAGTTTACCGAAGTTGAAAGCGGCAAGCGCTCGAACCGTCCTGAGTTGAAGGCCGCACTTGAAGCATGCCGGAAAACTGGGGCTACGTTGCTTATAGCCAAGCTGGATCGTCTGGCGCGCAATGTGCATTTTCTGTCCGGTCTTTTAGAGAGCGGAGTCCGTTGTGTTGCAGCGGATATGCCAAACGCAGACAGATTCATGCTGCATGTCTACGCGGCCATGGCTGAGGAGGAAGGGCGGCGGATCAGCGAACGGACACGTTCCGCTTTAGCCGCTGCCAAGGCCAGAGGCGTTCGACTTGGTCAAAGTGCTGAGAGACTTGCCGAAATCAATCGAGACAGTGCTGACCGCTTTGCGTCTAAGGTAGGCCCATTGATCTGGGGTTGGATCGCAAATGAACATCTGACGTTTCGGACGGTGGCTGAAAGACTGAACGCAATGAATGTAGCTCCTGCACGCGGTGCTCATTGGTACGCCGCCACTGTCCATCGTGTCCATCATCGGTACGTCGGGATGAATACAAAGTGACACCCTTTATTATAAACAGGCTACCGAATAATGAAAACTGAAAAGCGAGTTTTTTCATCACCACTTTATTGTGTATTGGATGATACTCTTGAGGTCTCTTCGGATCATGCGCTATTTGATTTGTGCATCCTGAATATTGGATTTCCACTTTTCAAAGATACGGAGAGTAGGGCTCATGCTGCATTCACTGAATTGTCAAATATTCGTCTTTATACCCCATTTTCGGAAATGAAAGCCCTCTTTACAAGGCGAAAGTTGGAAAAAAACAGAAAGTGGCATTCGCTGTTAGTAACTGGTAATCATAAGGGTGAAAAAGCTACTTTTCCCCACCCAACGTTTTCAGGAAAATTAACAATTAGTAGGGTGGAAAGTCCAGAGGACCGCAGAACGCAGCAGGAGGCGTGGAACATCGTATTTAATGTAGCGGCCAACATAAACCGTGCCGTGCAAGCTCAATCTGTTAAAATAAATCAACGAAATTCAGATTTAAACCTATTGGCGAATTATACGCTTTTGCTGTCGGAAAAGTTTGCTCGCCAAGTGGAGGAGGTACTCCTCGTTCCCGCGAGCAATATTATTGATCGATCTGAAGCACGTTTACGATATGCGGCTAGCCAGCCTGCCGAGGAACATCTGCGTAGTTTTATTAATGAGATTAACATGGTTTGTTGTAGGGCTCTCGGTCGGGCTACTACTGTTTCCCCTACTGTCACTTTCGGTACGGTTGAAGTTTGTTGGGATTTTTACGATGAAGATCCTATTATAAAAGTTGAACTACTCCGAGAAAGATTGGGTCGCATTGCGAAGGATGTAAGAGCCAAGTATTCGCCACTGGCTGCCATTACCGAAGGCCTTAAGGTTGATAGTCCTTCTGTAATGATCGATTTAGTTGAAGGATTGTCTGTTCGATTTTATGCAAAAAGCGTTCAAACTATTCGTTTCGAAGTGGTTTATGGGGCCGAACGGATTAAGAAGCTGCAAATACAAAAGGGTTTTCTTTCGCTTGACCAAGCGGTGCAAACCGCAGGGATGTTGAGGATTGATGCTGCTAAACATCTAAACACAGTGCTAGGGTTTATTCGGCGGACTAATAGTAGACAGCATGATGATGCTACGACTGTTGAGCTTTACCGCGCAGTGTTGGCTGCTTTTCCAGAGTTGTCGGTAGCTAGCGGCATCTTAGCTGGCCTTGCGTATCATCAGCGTATTCGTACGTTTCCCAATGATGCACGCTTACCCGGCCTTAGAATGCTTAAGGTTCTAAATGTTTTGGAGAATGAGCCTGAATCGCCGGGAAAGCGTAACTATGTGGTTACGCCACGATTTGAAAACGCCCGAAGAATGTTAGGGCTTTCAATGGTCATGCCGCGACGACTTTGGATTAAACCGCGACCTCGCCACCTTCGATGAAAGAGAAATGATCCGGCCATTGCGTGATGACGCCGCTGGATCAACTTTGCTTTTTCTGTTTCTGAAGCGCGGGATGATCTCAACTTGTTTACAACGCTATACGTATCCTTGCAACTCAATCGGCGAGTGGTTTTGTGCCAATTGACCGGACACCGTGTCGGTGGGCGGTGTGCCCCTGCATAGCACCCAATGCGGACTTCGCACATAGCGTGCACCACCGTGATCGTACGGCGCACTAACCCTGTGGTCTTGCTAAGAAGTGCCGTGGGGGGCATGGGCCACAGAACGAGTTGAACCCGTTACGTATCCGTGAAATGCTCGCGACAGAAACTTTGAAAAATCGCCCCTCATACGTCGCCACAGCTTCACAGGTACACAGCTTATGGATTATCCAGTTCGCTTCGCAGACGTCGACGAAGTGCTCTTACTTCAAATCCTCGAAACACAAGTGACACTGGACATAGTTCGGGCATTGCTGCGTGATAAAGGCTTATCGTTCTCTGCATCTAGTTGGGCAGAAATGAAAGAAACCCGTCTCATGCCTGCGCTGGTAAATGGTCAGCTTTTGAAGGCAGATTTGGTGGAGCTGATCAGGCAAGCGGAAGAACACGGCAGAAAGCATGTCCGTTTGTTCCAATATGATCCTGACAAACTTGCAGAGCTTACAAGTGCATTTGATATGACAAATGTTGAAAGCTGGGCGTCAGCAAAAAGTTTTCCATTATCAGGGGAATATGTATTTGCGGCATTTCCCGACAGGCCGACTGTGACGGAAGTGAGAGTTGGTGATGGATCCGATAAAAACTGCTTTGTTTTGAAAGTTGCGAAAACAGACCAGCGCCGCAAAGCTGCTGTGCTTCAAGATTGGAACGGTGGGCAAGCTTACATTGCTGAGGTGGTCCTATATCGGGCAGTGGACGTCGTGAAAGTACACGCAAACGGAATGGTTGAAGTGCGACTTGACCCGCGATCAGAACGTCCAATTTCGTACTCTGGTTCTGCGCGTGCTGCGTTGGGGTATCTCAATGGACTCGTCGCTACTGATCCGATGGTTGAGATGAGCCTCGCAAACGCCAAAGCCGCACTATCTGCGTTACAAACCGGGGATGAAGCAACCAAACATTTTCAGCTCAATCAAGCAAGTCTTCGGAACACATTCGGAGACAAGATTTTGTCATCTTCGCAGATCGAAAACGGAGGTATGGTTGCATCAAGTGTAATGACTGGTGTGTTAGGACTTTTCAACGGGGGGGCTTATGATCCTTACTGTGAGCACGTTCGCGTCTCTTACAATTACTCGGGGGGGAAGCAGATTAACGCGATTTTGTCGGATGACATAAACGAGATAATTTTCACCGCAAGCCTATCACGACATGAGTATGACGATGCTATGGGCTCAATTCTTAAGCTCAACGTAGAAAACTCATGATTGCACAAACCATTTCACCTGATTGGAAGGAGCGTTTGTCTGCTGAGGTTGGCAAACTTCGAGGATCTCCATCTTATTGCGAATTAACGCTGAATCGGTTGAAGGAGCTGGTTAAGCCTCCTAGCGAACAGGCTCTTACGCTTGCACTGCTCGATTTTGTTTCTGTTGGCGGAATATCGGTTGGGTATCGAGTGGTTTCGCCCACGACTCATGCGTCGCTCGGTGTGTACCGAAGTCCATTTGAGATACCCGAGCAGTTGTTGGACGACTCGACTGGGGAATATATAGAAGTCGACAGGTTCCAAGACGTCGAAGCTGTATACACAAATGAGGCTCGTTTTGGCCACTGAAGCGCTTAAGCAGGCATACGCCAAAAGAGCTGAAAAAATCTACAGAAAAGCAGCGAAACTAACTGGATTGGAGCAGGCTGAGTATGTGACAGCCCAACTGGCCAAGATCACTGATATTAACATGCGTACCGGTGTCGACATGCTGGTTTGGGTTGAATTCCGGGAAGGCAGGCCCAAAGTCAGCTTGCTAGCATCCGTATTGTCTGCTGAAGGCATCCTAGCGGGCACGTTCGTCGTATCGTTTCTGCTTTGCCGATTCACTCTTCATTTTCAATGGGTTTTGTCTATTGCAGTGGCCTTTGTTTTAATGATTTTGCTTCGGTGGGTTTTTCGAATGTTCGATAGGGCCTTCATGTTTAGGAGGTTGTTCATCACCACTATAACTGTGGGTCTGCTTTTGGTTGGGCCAGCTCAATTTGCATTTCATTTTGAGACTGAGATGGGTACTCTTTCTTGGGGCGGTTCTCCCTCCCTAAGTTTGACCTTAATGTGGGTGATAGCAGCTTGCATAACAGCATATTTTGCTCACCATGAAAGCAAAAGTACATGAAGCCATTTAGGGAGCCGAAGCAATTATGTTGGCTTGCTTGCTAGGTTTGCAACGTTGTGTAGCGTACCCTTATAATCAGGCGCGAGTTCGCGTACCGAAGCGAGCCATCATTATGTCAAACCGATAAAATTCCACAAACATCTTCTGCAGTGCAAAATAGCGGGTTTGAGGTTCAACTAGACTGGAGCAAACTTTACGCGGTTACTCGGATCATTACGGTTCCTACAATCGATTGCAGCGCTCTGTGAAAGCTGTGAGGTGCATGACATAGCTGACTGGACTTATTGCCCTTCAACGAGCCGCGCTAAGAAGCCTACAACATACTTTGAAGCATGAGTTCCAATTGGCAAGACGCTCTGAGCATCGAAACAACTACTTAGGTTGCTTAACCTCATTGGAGGGAAAAACGGTGGGATCAAAATGGTTATATTCTGAATAAGCATTTGTTTTCAGACATATAAGCTTACAAAGTGGCAGTCCGTAGGGGAGTCGAACCCCTCTTCTCAGGTTGAAAACCTGATGTCCTAACCGATAGACGAACGGACCGCGCTTTCTGTAGGGCAGTATTTAGTCAGGCGCGCCGCGACTCGCAAGACCTAAAATCCGCCTTTTTGCGAAAAAATCACGCCCGCGCCGCATCTTCCAACCGCAACTGCACTTTGTTGCGCCCGCCAAAGCTGTTCATCTCCAACCGCCCCGCCAAATGAAACCGCTGCGCGCCTGGGTTTTCCAGCATCGGCCCCAACGGCCCGTCAAACGCGCCAAAGGCGATGCCGTCAATCTTGGTCCCCATCCCGTCGCCAAAGCTGATGCGCAGGTGGCTTTCGCCCACCCGTCGCGCGCTAACCTGTTGCTCTGCAAAGGCAAATCTTGGGGCAGGGGCCCCGGCCCCAAACGGTCCCGCCGCTTCCACCTGCTCAATAAATGCAGGCGTGGCGGCTGATGGCATCAACAAACCCTCCAGCCGCAAATCCGCTGGCCCGCCCGTGCCCGCCCCTTGGCGCGCCAGCAATTCGCCCAACCGCGCCATCGCCGCCTCAATCTGGTCCTCCGCCACGGTCAGCCCCGCCGCCATTTTATGCCCGCCACCGCGCAGCAACAAACCCTCGCCCGCAATCCGGTGAATGGCCGCCCCCAAATCAACGCCCGCCACCGACCGCCCCGACCCTTTGCCAATTCCATCCTCCAGCCCAATCACCACAGCGGGCCGCCCTGTGGCCTCTTTCAACCGCGCCGCCACAATCCCCACAACGCCCGGATGCCAGCCAGCCCCCGCCGCCCAAACTAAAGGCCCGTCCAGCCCGCGTTCTTCGGCCTGCGCCAGTGCCGCCGCGCGCACCGCCGCTTCAATATCGCGCCGCTCGGTGTTCAGCATGTCCAACCGTTCGGCCATGGCCGCAGCCTCTGCCGCATTGTCGCATGCCAACAGGCGCGCGCCCAAATCCGCCGCCCCAATCCGCCCGCCCGCATTGACCCGCGGCCCCAGCAAAAACCCCAGCGCATAGGTGTTCGGCGCTTGGTCCATCCGCGCCACATCCGCCAATGCGCGCAGCCCAATCCGTTCGCGCCGCGCCATAACAACCAACCCTTGCCGCACAAAGGCCCGGTTCACCCCCACCAGCGGCGCCACATCCGCCACGGTCGCCAATGCCACCAAATCCAACATCGCCATCAAATCCGGCCCGGTCACACCGTCCGCGCGCAACTGCCTGTTCGCCTCCACCAGCATCAAAAACACCACGGACGCTGCGCACAGATGCGCCAGCGCGCCATCCTCATCTTGCCGGTTGGGGTTCACCACAGCCCAAGCAGGCGGCAGCGTTTCCGCCCCCAAATGGTGGTCCAGCACAATCACATCTGCGCCTTTCGCCGCCGCAATCGGCTCATGGCTCAAGGTGCCGCAATCCACGCAGACAATCAGATCATGGTCGCGCGCCAACGCTTCCATCGCGGGCACGTTCGGCCCATACCCTTCATCAATTCGGTCGGGAATATACAGCGTGGCCACATGCCCCATGGCGCGCAACCACACCAACAACAGTGCCGCCGATGCGCCACCATCCACGTCATAATCGGCAAAAACAGCAATCCGCTGCCGCCCCGCCAATGCCGCCAAAAACCGCTTTGCAGCCTTGTCCATATCCCGCAAACTCAAAGGGTCCGGCAACAATTCCCGCAAAGACGGTGCCATAAACGCCGCCACGCCCGCC
The DNA here is from genome assembly GCF_900110135.1 of Pseudorhodobacter antarcticus. GTDB lineage: Bacteria > Pseudomonadota > Alphaproteobacteria > Rhodobacterales > Rhodobacteraceae > Pseudorhodobacter > Pseudorhodobacter antarcticus. The sequence goes on from NZ_FOCO01000012.1 coordinate 88,428, forward strand.
GCCTCCACGCCGCGCCGCACCAAGGTCACGCACAGCGCTTGCGGCAACCCCGTCGCCTGCATCATCGCTTCGGCCAGCCGTGCCTCCTCCACATTCGGCCCCATCCAGCGCCGCCCCGTGGCCGACGCCTCCACCCCCAAAAATGCGCGCTCGCTCATGCTAGCCCCCTGATGCTTAACGCATCCTTAAAACTCAATTCGTCTTGGCTTAAATACCTAAAAGCCCGCGCCTTCAACAAGCGCGGGCCTTGGCAGCCGAAAAACCAAAAAACCCTTACCGCGCGGGGCAGCGATACGTCATCCGCCGCACCGACCGGGTTTTGGACCGCATCAACAGCGTTTCGGTGGTAATCCAACCCGGCTCGCTCTTGATGCCCGCCAAAATCGACCCGCTCGTCACCCCGGTGGCCGCAAAAATCACATCCGCCGTCACCATCTCGTCGCGCGTATAAACCCGGTTCAAATCGGTAATCCCCGCCTTTGCGGCACGCCCCCGTTCATCATCATTGCGAAACAGCAGGCGACCATAAATCTGCCCGCCCATGCATTTCAACGCCGATGCCGCCAGCACCCCCTCTGGTGCGCCGCCCGACCCCATGTACATGTCAATCCCGGTAATCTCCGCTTCGGCGCAGTGAATAACCCCCGCCACATCGCCGTCCGTGATCAACCGAATGGCCGCGCCGGTGCTGCGCAGCGCTTCAATCATCGCCTCATGGCGCGGGCGCTCCAGCACGCAAACCGTAATATCTTCGGGCTTGCAGCCTTTTGCCGCCGCCAAAGCATGCACCCGTTCCGCAGGCGACATCTCCAGCGTCACGGTATCCACCGCAAACCCCGGCCCAATCGCCAGCTTGTCCATGTACACATCGGGCGCGTGCAACAGTGTGCCGCGCGGGGCCATCGCAATCACGGTCAGCGCGTTTGGCATATCCTTGGCGGTCAGCGTTGTCCCCTCCAATGGGTCCAGCGCAATATCCACCGCAGGGCCTTTGCCGGTGCCGACTTCTTCGCCAATAAACAACATCGGCGCCTCATCCCGCTCGCCTTCGCCAATCACCACAACGCCCGCAATATCCAACAGGTTCAACTGGTCGCGCATCGCGTTTACCGCCGCTTGGTCCGCCGCCTTTTCATCGCCGCGCCCAATCAGCTTGGCCGATGCCAGCGCCGCCGCCTCAGACACACGGGCAAGGCCCAGCGACAGCAACCGATCCTGAAATTCCTGTTTATCGGCCATGTGGGCCTCCCTGTGCGATGCGATGTTTCCAATCGCTTATCCAGCCCCACAGACCGCCGCAAGCCTGTCAGCGCTAACAGCCCAAACTTAGGCCCGCATCCGCCCAACCGCAGGCGCCCGCACCAGCATTTGCAGCAAAATCGCCACCATTGCGCCGTTCAGCACATGCCACATGAAATGACTGCCCGTCGGGAACGCCGCACATACCGCCAAATCCACGGTGCGAAACACCAGCGACAGCGCAAACACCCCCGCCGCCGCCAGTGCCCAATGGCGCAATACATGGCCCCGCCGCCATGTCAGAATTGCAAACACCGCCAACGCCCCCATCGCAGGCGCGTATTGCAGCGACCCGTTCAAAGGCGCGGGCCCAGCCTCACCCTCGCCACTGGCCAAAAACACCACGACCAACAGGGCCGCCACACCCAGCGCAATCACCCCAATCCGCCCCGGTGCCACGCCGCTGCATCGCCACCATCACATACAGCGCCACAAACGACCAAATAGGCACCGTATCGGCATATTCCGACCAGCCATTGGCAAAGGTGTGGAACAAAAACTACCCCACCCCAATCGCTGCGGCCAGCCCGATCAACATCCACACCACCACGGGCATCTGCCGCCCGCGCGCCACCACGCCAGCCCAAACCGCCGCCGCCACAAAGGCCAAATTGCTCAGCGCATTGACAGGCTCCGCCCAAAATCCGGCCCCCACCCGTTCACAATAAATGTCAACGGGCGCGAACCAATCCACTCACACGTCCTCAATCCGCAAGGCCACAGGTGTGCCCACCACAACCCCCGTCGCCCCAAACCGGGCCAGCGCATCGTTCACATCGTCGCGCGTCGCCTTATGCGTCACAATCAACACCGGGGCCTGCGCATCCGAATGGCCATATTGCCGCATCCGGTCAATGGAAATCCCCGCCTCGCCCAGCGCGGTCGCCACCTTGGCCAGCGCGCCGGGCTTGTCCACCAACACCATCCGCAAATACCACGCAGATGCGGCCGCCACCGCCGCCGCCACGGGCACCACCAGCGCGCGCGCAGGCACGCCAAACACGGGCAAACGCACGCCGCGCGCAATATCCACCACATCGCCCATCACGGCACTCGCGGTCGGCCCCATGCCGGCACCCGCCCCGCGCATCACAATTTGCCCGACGCTGTCACCCTCCAACACCACCATGTTTGTCCCGCCCGACAGTTGGCCCAACGGGCTTTCCATCGGCACCAAACACGGCGTCATCCGCTGCTCCAACCCCCGGCCCGTCATCCGGGCCACACCCAGCAACTTGATCCGGTATCCCATGTCGCCCGCATGGCGAATATCGTCGATCGAAATCGCGCCAATCCCCTCCAACTCCACCGCATCAAAGGAAACTTGGGTGCCAAAGGCAATCGCGGCCAACAGCGACAACTTGTGCCCCGCATCAATCCCGCCCACGTCCAGGTTCGGGTCCGCCTCCAAATACCCTAGTTGCCGCGCTTCTTCAAAGACCTGATCATACGGCAATCCCGCATCCTCCATCCGCGTCAGGATATAGTTGCAGGTGCCGTTCATCACGCCCATCACGCGCCGCATCCCGTTGGCCGCCAACCCCTCGGTCAACGCCTTGATCACGGGAATGCCCCCGGCCACTGCCGCCTCAAACCGAATAACCCGGCCCCCAGCCTCCGCACTCAGCGCCAGCTGATGCCCGTGATGCGCCAACAACGCCTTGTTCGCGGTGACCACATCCTTGCCAGCCGCAATCGCCGCCTCTGTGGCCAACCGCGCAGGCCCCTCATGCCCGCCCATCACCTCAATAAACACATCCACATCATCGCGGCACGCCAAGGCGACCGGATCATCCTCCCACGCAAAGCCAGACAGGTCCGCATCCCGGTTCTTTGTGCGGTCACGCGCCGATACGGCGGTAATCACCACCGCGCGCCCCGACCGCGCAGCAATCAAATCCGCATGCTTTTGCACAATCTGCACCACACCGATGCCAACAGTCCCAAGACCGGCCAGACCTAAACGCAACGGGGCTGCCATAAAATTCTCCATAATCAACGGGGCATCTGCGCGATGTGTTAGCCTGTCAAACGCCCGCGTGCAACACTCGGCCAAGCTGCGGGAAACTGTCCCGCAGACTGTCCCGCAGACTGTCCCGCAGACCGTCTCGCAGACAGTCCCGCAGACTGGGCCATCAACCGCCCATCAACGCCGGATAGGCCGCAATCGCCGCCGCCAACCGCGCCCGCGTGGCCGCATCATGCACCGGCCCGCGCATCGCCCCCGCCCGCGCGCGCAATCCACCCGCCCGCGCGTCCAACGCATCGCGCGCATTCGCATTGGCCCGCCCGGGCCCCGCTTGCGCCAACAATCCGGCCATCGGCACCAGCGCGGGCGTCACACCCGCCACACGGCCTTGCTGCGCTGTTTCCACTTCGGGAAAACTCGCGCAACCAGTCAGCAACACCAAAACGGCAATCAGGGCAGGGCGCATCAACATAAATCCCAAAACGCAACGTCCCATCCATACCGCCCCCCCCGCCTTGGGGCAAGCGTGCAAGCCGCCCCGCTTCGGCTTGGTCCAAATACCTCTCGCCGCGCGCCCCATACCCCGGCGCTTGATTTGACCACCCCTTCCTATAAACACGGGCGCATGGCACGCAAAATCGGCTCCTCCGCAAACACCACCGGCCCGCGCATCCGCGACGCCGCGCGCCATCTGTTTGCGCGCCACGGCTTTGCGGCCGTCTCCATGCGCCAAATCGCGGCCCATGTCGGCGTGCAGGCAGGTGCTCTCTACCTCTACACCCCCGACAAACAAGCGCTCCTCTTCGATCTCATGCAAGATCACATGATCACCCTTCTGGCCGCCTTAAACGATCTGCCCCCCGCCCATACCCCCGCCCAACGCCTCACTCAATTCGCCCGCTTCCACATCGGCTATCATCTGGACCGCCCCGAGGCGGTGTTCATCGCCTATATGGAACTGCGCAACCTCACCCCCGAAAACTTCACCACCCTCGAATCCCTGCGCCGCGCGTATGAAGATCACCTGCATCTCATCCTTCAATCTGGCCGCGATACCGGCGCATTCACCCTGACCGATCCCAAACTCACCACTTATGCCCTTATCGCCATGCTCACAGGCGTCACCAATTGGTACCGCGACGATGGCCGCCTCAGCCGCGATGATGTGCAAACCCTCTACGCCAACATGGCGCTGCGCGCCGTCGGCGCGCATCCATAATTGCATACGCCGTCCGCGCGCACGCCTAAACCCTGCGCGCACGCCTAAACCCTGCGCGCACGCCTAAACCCTGCGCGCACGCCTAAACCC
>NZ_FOCO01000012.1:93014-94756 GCF_900110135.1 Pseudorhodobacter antarcticus
GCGCGCACGCCTAAACCCTGCGCGCACGCCTAAACCCTGCGCGCACGCCTAAACCCTGCGCGCACGCCTAAACCCCGCGCGCACGCCCAAACCCCCACACATCCCCAAACCCGCCCGCCCAAAAGGCGTAGGGTGGGTGGAACCCACCGCCCCGTCTGGTCGTTTCCCCCCCGCGCACTATCTTTCGCCTAACAACTCGGAGCATTTTATGACCCTCACCGCCATCGCCATTTTTATCGCCGCCACAGGCGTGTTTTTCCTCATCGCCGATGCGCTGATGCTCGGCTTTGTTATGGGCCCGATGTTTCGCACGCATCTGGGCACAGGCCTGCTTGATGGGTTGCGCGCAGGCCCCGCGATTGCGTTCTACGTCCTTTACATGGGCGGCCTCACTTATTTCGCAGGCATCCCCGCTTTGCGCGACGGTGCCGCCACCACCGCCCTCGTCCAAGGGGCGGTCCTCGGCCTCATAGCCTATGGCACGTATGAACTGACATCCTGGACCGTGATGCGCGACTGGCACCCGCAAATGGTGATCATGGATATGGCGTGGGGGACTGTTCTTAGCGGCGTTTCCGCCTATATTGGCGCACGCGTGGCACTTGCGTTCACCAGTTAACAGCAGGTTAACGAAAATCGCAAAACCATGATAAATCAAAGCGTAGCGTGTAAAATCGCGCGCGATCCACAAAGGAATTTGCGATGATCCTCTACGGCATCTCCACCTGCGACACTTGCAAAAAGGCGCTGAAATCCCTCACCGCCGCAGGCCACGCCCCCAGTTTCCGCGACATCCGCGCCGACCCGCTGACCGAGGCTGAAATCACCGAATTCATCACCGAATTTGGCGGCCAGATCATCAACCAAAAATCCACCACTTGGCGCGCCGCCTCTGACTGGCTCAAGGCCAGCGATGCGGACGAACAGTTGAAACAGCAACCCACCTTGATGAAACGCCCCGTCATTCGCGGCGATCACGGCCTTACGCTTGGCTGGGATGATGCTGTGATGGCGAAATATCTGTAACGGTGAAAAACGGCCCGCACCCGGCGGGCCGCCTCGCTCCATCCCTTACAGCAGCCGCAAATCCGCCGCAGACTCTTTGCCATCGCGCCCAGATTGCAGCTCAAACCCAATCTTTTGATTGTCGCTCAACCCCGTCAATCCCGCGCGCTCCACCGCCGAGACGTGAACGAAAATATCCTTGCCGCCATTGTCTGGCGCAATGAATCCATAACCCTTGGTGCTGTTGAACCATTTTACGGTGCCCGTTGGCATGCCGCGTCTCCTTCATCAATTCATCCCCCGGCGACATGCCGACGAACCGTGATGCTCAGATGCTTTGCCCGTCATTCCCGCGCAATCGGCCGCCTTTGGGTCAGGATCAAAGTATCCGTCTTGATCAAGCCTCTTTAATCACCCAATTTCGGTTTGCTTTGATGAGGGCGTTGGCGAGTTCAATCAGCTTTCGCATGAGCGCAGTAAGGGCGACTTTTGGTGGCTTTCCAGCTTTAATCATGGCTTGATATTTTGCCTTGAGGTCAGGGTTGAATCTCATCGCGACCAAGGCTGGCATGTAGAGGGCGTCCCTCACTACTTTGCGACCACCCTGAATGAATGATTTCCCTCGCCATTGTCCAGATTGCCGTGTCATCGGCGCTACTCCAGTTAAACAAGCCACCTGCTTTCGGTCCATACTCCCGATTTCAGGCATCTCTATGAGAATGGTTGAAGCACAGACC
>NZ_FOCO01000054.1 GCF_900110135.1 Pseudorhodobacter antarcticus
CCTTGATGAGCTGGGATATCTGCCGTTCAGCGCATCAGGCGGGGCGCTGCTCTTCCATCTGTTGAGCAAGCTTTACGAGCGCACCAGCGTCGTGATCACCACAAACCTCAGCTTCAGCGAATGGGCCACCGTCTTCGGCGATGCCAAAATGACCACCGCTCTGCTCGACCGACTGACCCACCGCTGCCACATCTTGGAGACCGGAAACGACAGCTTCCGCTTCAAGGCAAGCTCAGCCGCTGCGGCCCGAAAAAGGAAGGAGCCCAGCATTGTCTTGACGCCAGCATAACTCGCGGAACATAACCTAAAGGTGGCTCACTTCTCGATGGAAAACCCGGCTCACATTTGCGTGGAAATTAACATGCAGAGTTTCGCGAGGAGTTGACCCAGCTTTCCGCAATGCCGTGACCCACCGATATTGATAGTTTCGCCCATGTTTCAAAGGGGTCAGTGCCAAGTAGAAAAATGGGACAATCCGAAACAAAATCCAGCCATTCCAAGGCCCGAAATAGCACCAAGTTCCACCGTGCGGATCTGGGTCGCGCACTTCTTTGGCGCGCAGACCGACGATAAGGGCGGCACCCTAGTGCGCGCGATTGGCTTGATGCGGGCCAAGGCAAAGATTGGTATAACAACCCTCGCCTTCAACATGCGCCACCTCTGCCACTTGGGTCGCCTCAATCCACACCCAGCCTGAAACACGGTCGACCGCAGACATAGATCCGCCTGCACAGCGCGAACACGGCCCTTGTCAGCAGGTCCGCGAGGCGAATTGGGCAGCAGATCACAAAACCCTGAAAAACAATCGGTCAGCTGAAGGTCGATAACTTGTTTTGGGCGGAACATTCTTTGCCATTGCCACGAAAACAAATTAAAATTTAGCTGACCAACAAACAAACCATCTGCGCAGGGGGGAAAACAACCTTTAGCGGCTGTAACACCGCGATTTCCGGCCAAAGCCAGCAGGTGAACACACATAACTGCCCGACCCCGTTGACGCGACCGTTATCACATCGCTGTCTGGATTATGGGCGAAGGCCACATTGGACCCAAACATCAAGCCCACAATCGCTAGCGTAGACAGGGCGCGGCTTTTCACTCGGCCAAATGACCGTTCAAAACGATTTTGCAAGTCTGCTCTCCTCATGGCGGGGGCGCATTTGAACAATCGCCCCTCGTTGACCGTGTCCTATTTGCGTTTACAAACCCTTTCGGGTCAACACACACTGGCAAGAACATGCGGACTGTTGCCGGCGCGTTTACACGCCGAACATAAAAAAACGCGCCCAATAAGCGATATTGGGCGCGTTATCATATATTTGGGTCACAAGCGGTTTTCCGCTAAAATCCTAACTTATCCCGCGCAAACGCGATCAATTCAGAACATTGGCAACGCGCCGCCAGTTCGGAAGACCGAATCCATTGGGCCAAGGATAAACCTCCTGCTGGTTAAAATAGTTGATGGAGGTTAATTTCGGATAGTTTTGTGCCGTGTCGCGCACCGCTGCATTCCACGCGCCAACATGCGCGGAATCGCCAATATAACCCAGTTCCGCAATCACAATCGGCTTGTTGAATTGCAAGGCCCGCGCATATCTCGGCCCAAAAATATCATCAAAACTTTGGGCGCGGCCCATAATCGCCTCCTCCCACGGTTGAAGGCTGAACACCGTCAGGCCGACCACATCGACATAGTCATCGCCGGGGTAATAGCTGGCCATGCTGTCATTGCCCAATGGCGACCACATAAATTTGGCTTTTGGTGCTGCCAGCCGACAAATCTTGATCATTTTTTGATAGGCCGCGACATAAGTTTGCGGTGCCCACCCTGACCAGATAAATTGCCCACTGGCATCATCCATTTCTTGCGCCCAACGAATGGTCATCGGCACATCGACGGTCGCCAGTGCTGCACAGACAGTGCGCATCGTGTCATCATAACTGCCATCTGCAATGCCTTTTTGCAGCACCTTTGCGCTGTTGCGTTCATCGCGCGACCATGTCCACGGCTCAATCGTCACCAACAGGTTGCGACCACGGGCTTTGGTATACACCTCCGCCTCCGCCAAACTTGGTAAAAACACATCCTCCCACGGCATGAACAAATGTTCAGTCGCAACTCCCGACACGTCGGAATAATCGCCAAACGGGTCATAAACGCCAAAAGGCAAGTCGCCGGGTGGCAAGGATTGCGCATCAATCTGGCTGGTAGCAACGGCAGCGATTGCCACCCCTGCAAATGCAAGCGCTGCGAAGTGTGATGATCTGAACGAAGTATATTTCATTTTACATGCCTTTCAAAACGATAGTCGGAAAGAAGCTCGGCAAACCACTTGGCGTTGTACACAACATGCACCGCGCCCGGCCCCCCCTGCCCCGCGCCCGCAACAATGGATTGCGCGCGGGTCAACTGCACATCGCCCTTGGTCGCCGCCAGCGCCACCATCGCCCCTTTGCCATGGTCAAACGCACCAAACACAATCATCGCAACCAGCCCCAACACACAGGCCCCTTGCGCCGCAAATTGGCCGGGCCACTGCAACATGCCAATTCTGTTTTCCCGCGCATGACAGGTGATGATGATCGCAAAAACACTGCAATACAGGGCGGCATTGATCAGCGCGAAAACGTAAAATCCCGCACTATTTGCCACATCTTGCACCAGCAAAACCGGCAACAGCGACAAAACCGCCAACATGAGGTAAGGCAGCACCACCTGCCACGGCACCAACGCCGCCGCGCGGTCCCCTTTTGGTGTTACCCGAAAGTCCACAAAACCGCCGCGCATCCGGTCCACCACTGCCATCGTGCAACCCAGCAGCACCCAAGGCCATTGCACCGCGGCAAAAACCGCCTTTTCCCAGCCCAAAACCTTGGCGTCTTTGGGGCGGAAAAATCCATCCGCCCGCAGCGCATATGCCAACGAGATCAGCACCAAAACTGATGGCAGCATGTGCCCCAAAAACGCTGGGAATGTGACATCGGCAAAGCGCATATCAAACACCAGCGCCGCAATCGGCATCGCAAACATCACCGCCATGAACACCGCAAAAATCGGATACCAAAGCTGCGAGAACACGAATTGGAATTTTTGCCGCCCTTGCAAGCGGCCAAAATAACGCGGCGTGTGGCGCAACAAAATCGTCACTAAGCTGCGCGACCACTGAAATTCCTGTGTCACCAGATCGGTAATCGTGGCGGGGCCTTGGCCAATCGCAATCGCATTCATAGCATGCACCCCGCGCCATCCGCCTGCATTCAGGATCATCGATGTCGAATGATCTTCGGCCAGATCAGGGCCAAGCCCACCAACCGCCGCCAACGCCTTTGTGCGCACGGCGTAATGCGATCCAATGCACATCGGGGCCCAGCCGTTGCTGTATCCCGCCTGCAAAATGCCATGAAACATCGCCTCGGCATGCAGGCGGGTGCGCGCGGCCCAACTTTGCTGCGCATTGGCCGAACAAATGCTGGGCGCACTGACATATCCCACGCGCGGATCGGCAAAGGGCAGCAGCATTTGCCGCAAATACCCAGCCTGCGGCACATGATCGGCATCCAACTGCACCACAATATCATAGGCGTCATAGCCATAATGGTCATAGAAATAGGCAAGGTTGCCCTCTTTGCAGCGGGTGCGGCGCGGCCATGTTTGCTGATGATACGCCTCCACCCCCTTGCGGGTGGAAATCCGCACACCATTCGCATCACACCAGGCCCGCGTCAGGGGCTGCGGGTCTTCATCCGCCAACCAAGTGTCATGCGGCACATCTTGTTCCAACATGGCGCGCAAGGTCTGGGCCACCATATCAAACGGCTCGCCGGGGGCTTTGGTCACCACCATCGCAAATCGACCCTGCAATGGCGCAAAGGGGCGATCAACCGCCTGTCTGGCGCGCAAAAACATCACCAGAAAATAGGCTTGCAGAAAGAAAATCCAAAACAGGCAGGCCGATACTAAAACATATCGGTCCAAGGCCAAAACATGCACAGGCTGCAACCACCATGCCCAGAAAAACGCCGCCGCCACCAACCACAGCACCGCCAAACCGCGATACCGCAAGGTGCTGCGGCGCGTTAAAATCGGGGCCAAGAACGGGGATACGGGCATGTTAGGCATGATTTGCCCCCTCGCGCACCAACCCAAAACTGCGGGCGGCATCTGTTAGCATCGTTTGCAAATCCGACCGCTGCGGGTTGAACCGCAAAACGATTTTGGCCAGCGTTGCATCCGCAACCAAAGCCGGCGGATCACCCACCCGGCGTGGCGCTGCGTGCCAAGGCACGGTCTGTCCCGTGACACCTTCCACCGCGCGAATAACCTCTCGGGTTGAATGTCCCCGCCCGGTGCCAAGGTTGGCGACCAATGAAATCGCGCCCTTTGCCAAATGATCCAGCGCGGCCAGATGTCCCTGCACCAAATCGCTCACATGCACATAATCGCGCACGCAGGTGCCATCGGGCGTGTCGAAATCCACCCCAAACAACTGCAACGCAGGCCCCCGCCCCGTGGCCGCAAACAAGGTCAGCGGCAACAGATGGGTTTCGGGATCATGGTTTTCACGCAGAACGCCGCTTGGGTCCGCCCCGCCCACATTGAAATAACGCAAAATGGCAAAAGACATCCCAATCTGGGGCGCGATGTCGCGCAACATTTGCTCACACATCAGTTTGGTGTGGCCATAAGGATTGATCGGACGCTGCGGCGCAGTCTCTGCCACAGGCAGGCTGGCCGGTATCCCATACGTCGCGCAACTGCTGGACAACACAAACTGCCGCACCCCTGCACGACGGCAGGCCGTCAACAACGACAGCATGCCACCCACATTGTTTTCATAGTATTTGGCCGGATCAGAAACTGATTCACCCACATAGGCCGACGCAGCAAAATGCAAAACCTTGCGGATATTGTGGCGCACAAACATCTCGGTCAGTACCTCCGTCTCGCGCAAATCAATGCGTTCCAGCGGCCCCCAACGCACAGCATCGGCCCGCCCGGTGGTCAAATTATCCACCACAATCGGCGCGTCCCCCCGCGCGGCAAGCGCATAACAAGCATGGCTGCCAATATAGCCAGCACCGCCCGTTACGCAGATTTGCGGGCCCGGTGTCATTCCGCCACCATCAGCGGTTGTGCTGCTTGCGCGAAATACGGGATCGTGGTGCCAAGCCCCTCGGCCAGCGACACTTTCGGTGTCCAGCCCAAAACGCGGCGGGCCTGCGTTATATCGGGCTTGCGCTGTTTTGGGTCATCCACAGGCAACGAAATGTGGCGAATGACCGACCGCGACCCAATCGTGCTGCGCACCGACCGCGCCAGCTCATTCATCGTAAATTCAACCGGGTTCCCGAGGTTGATCGGGTAACATATCGAATCCGGCGCAGCCATTAGCGCAATCAACCCCGCGATTAAGTCACTAATATAGCAAAATGACCGCGTTTGCGTGCCGTCGCCGTAAACCGTAATGTCCTGGTCCGACAGTGCTTGCACCACGAAATTGGAAATCACACGCCCATCCGTGGGGCACATGCCGGGACCATAGGTGTTGAAAATCCGCGCAATCCGGGTCCGCACCCCATGGCTTTCGTGAAAATCATGGAACAAAGTTTCGGCCGCCCGCTTGCCTTCATCATAGCACGACCGCGGGCCCACCGTGTTGACGTTGCCATGATAGCTTTCCACCTGCGGGCTGATCAACGGATCCCCATAAACCTCGGACGTCGAAGATTGCAAAATGCTGGCATCCTGCATCCCCGCCAGTTCCAGCAGGTTGATCGCGCCCAAAACGTTCGTCTTGAAGGTATGAACCGGATCGGCCTGATATTTTTTCGGCGATGCCGCGCAGGCCAGATTATAAATCTGGTCAATCCGCCCCAGTTCGGGGATTGGCAAAATCACATCATGCAGGACAAATTGAAACTGCGGATGGCCCAGCAAATGGCGGATATTCACCATGCGGCCAGTCAAAAGATTGTCCAAACAAATCACGCTGTGCCCATCCACAATCAACTGGGCACATAAATGTCCACCTACAAAACCAGCCCCACCCGTAACCAAAATACGCATACGGTGCGGCACGCCACCGGCCGTTTTGGATACAGCGGTTTTTACAGAAAAATCTTGACCAGCACGCATAGCTTCCACCCCCAGGAAAAGAAGCCTTGTTATTCAAATATTAGAGACACCTTTATTTTCTCCGTCAAAACTCGGATAGATTGCTTGGCAGCATTTTTCAGGTGGCCTTATTGAATATAAGGCTTAAAAACATTATGAACGATGAAATAAAGTTAAAATTCAAAGACCCAATTGGGTAGCTAGTAAAAAGAGCTAGACTAATTGGGGTATCCAGAATCTGCGACCAATCGCCAGATGTCTTGGTTTATCAGGCTCAGCTCTGAAATAGCCGCCTCAATGTCATTGACAGCAGCTTGATCAAGTAAATTTGTCTGCCCAATCATCAACTTATCTTTGCGGTCAGAGATGCGCATCAAAATGCTACGCGCTGCACCGTCCTCTGGATCAAAAGCATAGATACAGTGATTATATCGATTGCGCAGAACGGCTTGCTTTTGGATCCGCGCGGTTAGGGACAAAATGGTCGCCCGCTCCGCTGGTATTGCCTTTTCCAACTTTGATAACCGCTCCACCAAGTCAATCCGCGCACGGGTGGTGTTCAACGTCAGAAAAATAACTGTAGCGATTTCCTTATCGGTGCCAGACAACCCTGCAATCACATGGATAAGCAAACTTTCCGTATTGGTCCACGCATAGTTCAACTTACCGATAAGCAACAGGAATGTCTCAAATCCTGGTGCCGCTCCCGTTTTCATCAATCAGCCCGGCCATTCGTTTTTGACGTATCGGCCAGGTATAAAACTGCGGCCTCTGTCCGGTTGTTGACACCTAATTTTGAAATAACATTGTGAATGTGCAATTTCACAGTATGCTCTGACAAATCAAGCTCCGCCGCAATAATCTTATTCTGCTTGCCTTTCGAAACTGATAGCAGCACTTGTTTTTCGCGACCCGTCAATGCGGGCAGATTGGTGGCATGTTTGGCATTTGGCAGTGCCTCAATCGTTTCGGCCGATGCCTCAGCTCTCTGCGGACCGTCAAACAGCTCATAAGGGATATAACGTTCACCGCAAATCAACAGCCTTAACAATGACACCCAATGATCGATCTCCAGCCGCATTGGCAAAATACCAACGCGCGCCAACATCGGGTTTTCCCCCACTTTCCGCAAGAAATTATGGGCCACCGTAGGCTTGCGATAGGCCAGCGCTATCCGCGCCGTTCCAAAGCGATCAAACACAGCTTCAACTTGGCCTATCAATTGTTCTGATTGGCCTTCATCAACCACAATAATGCGGCAGCGTTCTACTTGCTCAACCGGGACGTCAAAAAGCGCCTCAATCGTTGAAATTCGAATGAAGTTAAGATAGCTGAACTCAATGGATGTGTGGCGCAAAATGTTGTCAGAAAAAGCAAACGCATCACCAACAAAAATGCCAATCTCGCCGCCGCGTTCTTTATTAATTTGAGTCATAATAAATCTCAGAACCTCTCTAGACGTCACCAAGCAGGTAATGCTACGCGAAAACAGGCCCAGCAACACAATCGTTACTTGAATTCAGATGTTGATTTTGTGTGTGTGGAACCCAAAAAAATAACTACCGAACAGTCACCCAGTAAGGTACAGCTTTGACAAGGGTCCTAAAGACACCAATGGAGCGACCAATTAAGGGCTTTACCTCATGTATATATCTTAACACAAAATTATGATTTTGTAAGCAATCTCGGCAAAAAATCGCCAAAATTTCCGTAAAACAGCTGAACTGGGACAATTCGAATGGTTAGGCTTGCTAAATCATTAAGATGTTTGCGCAATCATCTCCACCTAAACAGCTATTGTTCCCGAAAGGCGCGAATCATGCTGTCATAGATAGGCTTCATCAAATATTGCGCAAAGGTCCGTGATTGGGTTTGAATCATAATCTGCACTGGCATGCCGGGTGTCGGCGAAAACCCGCGGACACGGTCAAGCTCTTGTGGCGGCACGGACACCCGTGCCACATAAATCTCGCGGGGCATCTCTTGTGATTTATCAACAATCGCATCTGCTGAGACATAGAAAACCACGCCTTGCAAAATCGGCGTGGTCCGCTGGTTCAGGGCCGTCAGGCGCACCGTCGCCGCCTGCCCCTTACGCACCACATCAATATCAGTCCGTGGGATCTGCACCTCAATGATCAACGGCTCACCGGATGGCAGGATTTCGGCAATCGCCTTGCCCGCCTCCACCACACCGCCCGCCGTATGGTAATATTGGCGCACCATCGTGCCGCTGACCGGGGCCAGCACATGCGACCGTTTCAGCACGTTTTCCGCCTTGCGCGCTTTTTCCCGCACGCCTTCCAGCTCCGATTGCACCGCTTGCAATTCGTCCAACTGCTTGGATTGCCGTTCGCTGATGGTCTGTGCAATTTGTCCGTCATAGCGTTTTTTGACCGAGGTGATTTCATCAACCTCCGCAATCAATCGCCCCGTCTGCCCGTCCGCATCGGCCATGGCCCGGCGGATCACATTCAGCTCTGATTTGCGGATCAACCCGGACGCAAGCAAGGTGCTTTTACTGTCAAACTCCTCTTGCAAAATGGCGCGTTGCAACCGTGAGGCTTTCAGCAATTGTTCATAGCCGACGGCGCGCACGCTTAACGCCTCGATGCTTTGGGTCAAAAGATTAAGGTCATTGCGCAACTGCAAGGTTGCCGCGTTAAAAATTATCTCTTGCGCGTCCAGCATCGACGCCACCTCAAAGTCCGCGCGTAAAATCTCCAGTTCTGGCGGAAACTGCAGGGCATCGGCCCTGTCATGCTCCGCCAGAATCCGGGTTTCCATCGCTTCCAGCCGCACGCGGCGCAAAAACAACTCGCGTTCATTTGCAAGGGCAGTGGTTTCGTCCAGCAGCATGATCGGCTGCCCGGCCTCTACATAGTCCCCTTCATTCACCAAGATTTCCTTGATGATGCCACCTTCAAGGTGCTGCACAATTTTGTTGCGCCCGGTGGCCACAAAACTGCCTTGCGAAATTACGGCAGCGGCAAGCGGCGCCATGAACGCCCAAGCCCCGAACCCGCCGAACGAGACCAGCATCAAGATCAGGCCGAATGTCACAAACCGACCAACCGACCGGGGCACCTCGGCGTACCATTCGGCGGGCGGTGCATAAGGTACAATATTGCTCATGTCGCAATCCCTCCTGCTGGGGCGGGCCCACGCAAATTGGGCTGTTTGTTACGCTCTGCCAGCTGTTGCAAAACCTGTTGGCGCATCCCAAACAGCGCGATATTGCCATCTGCCAACAGCATGATTTTATCAACCACGCCCAACAGCGACGGCTTTTGGGTAATCACCACAACGGTAATCCCGTTTTCCCCCGCGTGTTTGATCGCCGTCGCCAGCGCACGGTCCCCGGTGGTATCAAGGTTGGAATTGGGTTCATCCAGCACCAAGAACCGTGGGTTGCCGAAGAACGCCCGCGCCAACCCGATGCGTTGTTTTTGTCCCCCCGACAGCGGCGCACCATCGGCGGCCACCATGGTTTCATAGCCATGCGGCATCAGCGCAATCATCTCATGCACATCGGCCAGCATGGCCGCGCGGTGAATATCGGCGTCACTGGCGTCCATCCGCATCCGCGCAATGTTGGCTTTGATCGTGCCGGGAAACAGCTGCACATCCTGCGGTAAATAGCCGATGCTTTCGCCCAATTGCCGCACATCCCAATTGCGCAAGTCCATCAAATCCAGCCGCACATTGCCTGATGTCGGCAAGATAGACCCCACCAGCATTTTGCCCAGCGTGGTTTTGCCCGCCCCGGAATTGCCGATAATCGCCAGGCTGTCGCCGGGGTTCAGCCCAAAGGTTAACCCGTTCAGGATCACTTGCTTGGTGCCGGGCGGCACAAACAACAAACGTTCCACGTTCAAGCGGCCTTCGGGGCGCGGCAGGTGCAGCTTTTCAAACCGCTGCGCAGAATTCATCATCAAACGCGTCACCCGATCATAGGCAGCGCGCGACAGAATAAACCCGTTCCACCCTTCAATCGACCCTTCAATCGGGGCCAACGCTCGCCCCGCAATGATCGACGCCGCAATCACCATCCCCCCGGTAATCTCCCCCTCCAGCGCCAGAAAGGCCCCCCAACCCAACATCCCAATCTGCGTCATCATCCGCGCCCCGCGCGACACGGCCGCCCACATAATGTTGCGGTCCTGCGCCTTTACCTGCGCGCGCATCGACGTGGCTGTGTCGCGGCCCCACAGGGCCACCGCTTCTGGCACCATCGCCAGCGCATTGATGATCTGGCTGTTGCGCGACATGCTGTCGAGCTGCATGTTCGCCCGGCTTTGCGCCGCATTCGCCTCGGCAAACGGGCGGGCCGTGGCCTTTTGGTTCAAAAATGCGACGATCATCAGCAAGATCGCCGTGCCAACCACGATCATCCCCAAATCGGGATGCACCATGAAAATCACCACGATAAAGATGGGTGCAAACGGCACATCCAAAAAGGAAATCAGGGTGCCCGACACCAGAAAACTGCGCAACATCTGCAAGTCGCCCAGCGTTTGATATTCGCGGCCATTGTCGTGCAACGACGAATGGGCCGCCGCACTTAGCACTGGCGCGCCAAGCCGCACGGCAATTTCCACCGCTGTCCGCATCAGGATAAACCGGCGCACCGCATCAAAGATGGCCTGCAACACCACCGCAAACGCAATCACCAACGTCAGCATGATCAGCGTATCGATCGACCGGCTGGTCAAAACCCGGTCCGAGATTTGGAACAGATACAGCGGGATCGCCAACACCAGCACGTTGGTCGCAAATGTCAGCACCATCACAAACCCAAGGTTGCGCATGACCACGCGCTTGCCTGTGTGCAACTGTTCGGCAAATTGGTCCGGGGTTGCGCGCTTGTGAAACTTTGGCGGGCCGTCCTTGCTGCCTCCGCCATCCGCACCCGTCTGTGGCAGCTTGCCGTTAGGCTTTTTCAAGATCGGTCCGGTGTCCCCTTCGATCTGCGCACCGCCCAGCCCTTTGTCGGATGCCGTCATGGGCGCAGTCGCTGAAACCCTTTGATCGGCGTTAAGCTGCAACGTCTCGGCACCCTTTTTCGCCGATTTCGGGTCACGCGCGTCGTGGCTGGTCGCTGGTCCATCCATAATCGTCATCTAAAATACCTCGGTCAGGCCAGCATGCTTTGCATCACGTCTGGCGAATGTGTGGCCGGAATTGCGGTTGGGGCGATGGACATATCATCGGGCGGCGCATCCGGGCCGATCATGCCGTCCGCCAAAAACACCACCGCCTCGGCGGCCAATGCGGGCATGGCAACCCCCAGCGGGTTGGCATCCGTATCAACAAACCCCGCCTGATAAATCAAAGCATCACTGTAAACAGCGCCCCCCACAGACACCGTCGAATCCACACCAAACTGCGAAATAGAGGCAAGGTTGATAACTGCGTTGGACCCCGTGGTGACCGTAATCTCGGCCCCCGCGCCCGTCTGAAAATTATCCAGTGCCAAATGCACTTGATCGCTGTCACCCAAGATATTGGTCTGATCAACCATGTTAATCGTGGTCGCATCGCCGCTGATATACAGCACGCGCAAAATATCGATGCCTTCAAAAACACCGTCATGGGTCACGCGTTCGTCTATCCTGCCACCAACCGCCAAATCCTGCGCGGCCGTCGCGAAATTGCCCTGCATCGCCTGATAGCTGTCCAGCCCCGTGACAGAAATGGACGCCCCATTGAACAGCAGGTTATCCCCCGCCGAAAACGTGGTCGGCAACGCCCCGCCATAGGTAACATGGTCGCTGTCAATCAACACATTCAACTGGTTGATCTGGTTAATGGTAATCATATGACCACCAATAATGATCATGTCATAGCCATAGCCGATTTCCAGCAGGCTCGTGATGTTGATCACGGTGTTGTCCCCCAGCGCGATATACGTCTCGGCACTGGTAAACGCGATGTCGGCGCGGTCGTGATCGGTGACAAAACTGTATTGCTGCACATAGTTGACGTTCAATAAATCGCCATCAATCCGCGTGACCGCCCAGTTCATGGGAAACGACAACGGCCCATCCGGCCCTTGCGCCGCTGATGCCCCCTCCCCCACTGCGGGCATGGACGATTGCAACGTGATCGCGGCGGAATTATAGGTCGCGGATCCCAGCGCAGACCCAAGGCCTGTGTATTCGCCCTGCTCCACCAGCATATTGACCTGCGTGATGATGTTCAGGGAAATCACATCCCCCATCACCACAATCACGGGCGCGTCCAACCAGGCAAACGTGATGCTTGTCTGGTTCACCATCAAATTGGCACCCGCAACAACAGCATGCCCCGGCTCAGGGTCAAACAGGGTGTTTTCGCCCACCGCACCTTGCAAACCCTGAAACGGATCGGCGGCCCATTCTGGCAACGCGTCCAGCGCATCATTTGCGTCTGCTTCGGCTTTTTCCGTCTGGGCCTTGAAATAGGCGGGCATCACATCATCCAGCGTGGTCGCCTTTTCCACCACGACGCCGTTTTCAACAACGCCGCTTGCCTCTGAGCCATGCAACACGGTCACAACCGCGCCGGTAAAACCGGGGTCCGTCACCGTGCTAATTTGGTCGTGCAAGGCCACGGCATGATCATGCACAGACGCGCCCAAGGGTGGTAAAACCATGCTCAACGGCGCGCTGATCACTTGCGCAATCGCCTGATAGCCCTGCAATTGGGCCTCAAACACACTGGGGTCCACAAACACCGTCCCGGTGTCCGACAGGCGCAACAGGTCGTTGTCGCTTAGATATGCGGATTGATACGTGATGGTCACAACCGAACCGGGCGGATCCAGCGTCAGGATCGGGCGACCCTGCACCATGCTAAAGGTGAAATTATTCTCAATATCACGCGGCAACAGCTCGGCGGGTTGCCAATAATTCATGGGGCCAAGCTGCGGCACCCCCAACAAAAACGGGCCATACCAAACAGGTGCGGCCGGCGTGGCTTGGTCTGCATATTGCACCCCTGGGTTAAAATCCTCCAGTTGAAAGGGGGATTTCATCGTGGGCGATGTCTCGCGCAGGGGCCCGGTATCCGGCTCTGCCTTACGCTGTGCTGCTATCTTTTGATAGCTGTCGCGCATCCGTTCTTCTTCAATCGTGGTATGAAAAATCCCGATCATGTGCGCGACCATTTCAGTCACTTTATCTAACATTTTCGGCCCCTATCTTGTGAATAGTGTGGCCGCTCACCTCAATCGTTTTTTGTAATTTTGGTAAAAAACACAGATGGTCTTTGGTGAAAATTGAAATGCAGGGCCCAGCGTGAACCGGGCCCTGCGATATTATGGTGCGGCTTATACGCCGTCGCTGTCATCGCCGATGTAGTTGGAGCTGAACGAACCGCCCACAACCGTCATATCGACAGTGTTGCCCAGCACGTTGGCACCCTGAACGATGGTCTGGTTGAACGCCGAGGTGCTGATCTGCGATGCAGCCGAAGCGTAGGAGCTGCCATCGACATACCCATCATCCCCGTTGCCCGAACCCCAGGACCCGGCATCGCCACCGGCACCACCGGCACCCGTCATGGCATACCCGCCATCACCAGCCATACCGCCGCCCGCCTGCACGCCGCCAACTGTGGCTTGCCCACCAAAGGCATCGCCAGAATTGCCGCCCCACGCATGGCCGCCGTAGCCGGCACCACCATCACCAGCCCAGGCGTCATTGTGGCCGCCGTTGCCTTGTGCGTTATTATACGCTTCAGACATCGCATCTGCTGCCCCACCGTCACCCGACGACGCATGCCCAGATGTGCCTTCTCCAGACCCGATGCCCTGCGACGCGGCTGTGGACCCGGCGTTGCCGCCATCCCCACTTGTGCCCATCCCAGTCCCAGCACCATCAGCTTCGGCATTGGCGCCGGAGTTGCCAGCATCACCACCTTGCGCAGACCCTAGGCCCATACCCACCAGACCGCCAAGCCCAAGCCCCAACGCACCGGCATCACCTGCACCGCTGCTGTCAGCACCTGCACCAGCTGATCCAAGACCAGCACCTTGACCACCAGCACCACCCGAGGCACCGCCTTCAGCACCCGATCCTGCTTGCGATCCACCGGACCCAAGGCCAAGCGCCATGGACGCAGCATCGCCAGTTTCACCACCGGTTGCACCGGCCCCAGACGACGCATTGCCCAGCCCAAGCCCAAGCCCGATTGCACCAGCATCACCACCGGCGGCACCTGTGCCACCACCAGCTTGGCTGCCACCAGCTTCTCCGCTGTCACCGCCCATGGCATGTGCAGCGCCACCAAACCCAATGCCGCCCATTGCCGAGCCGCCATTGGCGTTTGCACCGCCGCCGCCAACACCACCAGCAGCACCCGCGCTGATACCTTCAGCAGCCGTGGCATCGCCACCAGTGGAGTTGTTGGTTTGGTTCAATGTGCCGTTGTTGGACACATGATCCAGCGAGTCATTGTCATACAGGTTGTTGGACTGCGCGTTGACGGTGGCGGAATCATTGCCCTCGCCATTCAGCGCGTCGTTCAAAATGTCCTGCAAGTTCAGATCATTGCCGGGGCTATAGTTGATGTTGCCCTGCGCCATGATGAAATCACCAGCGGTCGACCCGTTCAGGTCAATATCGGCAAAATCATCATCGGATGGCTCAAACCCGGTCAACCCAATGTCAACCATCACACCCACTTCGGTGGCCGATGTGTTGGCGTTGTGGTTGCCGTTATAGCTGTCGTTTGAGTTGGCGTTATGGTTGCCGTTTGCGTTGCCATTGGCATTTCCGTTGGCGTTGCCATTCGCATTGCCATTGGCATTACCGTTGGAATTGCCATTCGCGTTGCCATTGCCATTCCCATTGGAATTGCCGTTGCCATTACCGTTATGGTTGCCGTTTGCATTGCCATTCCAGCTCTCAGAAAACTGGGATTGCCCCTGCCCCTGATCTTGGTCCTGCCCTTGCGCTTGCGCCTGCAGCTGTGCTTGCAGTTCTGCCTGGGTCTGGGTCTGATCCTGGTTTTGGTTCTGATCGTCGTGATGGATTGGATACGCGGCGATATTGCTGGTTCTATTAATAGACATTGGTATTCTCCGATAATTGCGTTCACCGGATCGCCAGTCATTCCAAAGCGATCATTGTGAAAACGCGGTTTCATGAAAATCTTGTCTTACAAAAGGCGCACTGACTCTTACGTGGCTTACTCGTGAATTGGCAAAGATGCGCCCTAACAGGTCGTAGGCTTTCATACGCTGGCATCCTTCCTTGTGGATGGCTTCCTTGCATGGCGGCCTACATTCAGAATGGAAAGAAGCAGCGATTCCCACTAGCTGGCCATCCGATTTGATTTTATATTTTTTATGCAACCTATTGAATTTTAACTATTTATTAATTTTATAAATAAGGCAGTGACAAAAAAACGTGTCCGAATTAGCCGCAGCGAGCGTCCCAACACTAACCTTTCTGCTAGGATCAGCAGACCCATTGATCTTAACGTTGCAGCGTGATTTTGAACCTGTCCTCGATCAGACGGTAATCCCCCCATTTCTAGCGGGGTGCGTTCGTAGAACTCATGCGGCCATTTTCAGTTTCATTGCGGGTGTTATGCCGCCGATACCCATGTTGGGTCGGTCGTTGTTGTAAGTCCATAACCATTGCGTGGCGTGATCTTGGGCCTCCTCGATGCTTGCGATGATGTATTGGTCCAGCCACTCATGCCTGACGGTGCGGTTATAGCGCTCGATATAGGCGTTCTGTTGCGGCTGACCGGGTTGGATGTGCTGGATTTTAACCCCATGTTTCGCGGCCCATTTCATCCGTTGCCCGACGGGCGATGCGTGCATCGCCGAGAGGGAGCTTTTCACTGATGTATTCGGGGCCATTGTCGACCCGAATGGTGCCTGGCTTGCCACGCCATTCGATGTGGAGGAGGGTTCGGAAATCGACAGGCTGGGTCACAAGGAAGATCCGGAAGTTGCCGGCCGGGGTAATCATTGTCCCGCCCTCAGGGCGCGCAAAATCTCGACCAGATGCAGGCCTGGATAGCCCGCAGGGATCGACAGCCGCACGTCGCCCAGATGAAGATCACAGGCGATGCCGGTATTAGATTGTGCGCTGCCCGAGGGAGATTTCGCAAACCCGACCACCTCGACAATGCCGAGCCCGTCGATGGGGCGCGACTTTGCATCCCGATGATCCTTTACCCACTTCGAAACAAGGGATTCATTTGCTGCGATCTGGCGGGCAATCGAGGCAATGGTCTCGCCGGCCTCGACGCGCTCGATGATCTTTACCTTGAGTTCATCAGGCCATTTGAGGCGGCCACTCGACCCACGGGTCACCCTTACACCCCACACCTCATGACCTGCGCTTGTCTTATGGGCACCTCTATAAATTGCCCCACCGCCCACACTGCGGTATGGTGGGACAGTGAACTGGCGGTGGGGATGCGGCGATGGCGCAGATGGGTTTTTTCGATCTTTCGGACCGTTACGCGAGTCTGGATGCCAAGAAGGACCCGCTGGTCGAGATTGACACCGTCGTGCCGTGGGAGGAGTTCCGTCCCACCCTTGAGCGAGCCTGGCGCAAGCCGGATGCGGATCGCAAGTCCCGCGCGGGACGCAAGCCGATGGACGCGGTTTTGATGTTCAAGACGCTGGTTCTGAGCGCGCTCTACAACCTTTCCGACGACCAGATCGAATATCAGGTCCGCG
>NZ_FOCO01000055.1 GCF_900110135.1 Pseudorhodobacter antarcticus
ATGAGAATGGCAGCCTGAAATGAAACCATGATCCACCTTAAAAGGGCTGCAAAGTGGTCGAAGAACTAGGACCACCTCTGGTGTCGAGATCGGTATCCCGCAAGTGCTTGCGCTCCAGTGTGCCCTCCAGCTCGCGGCAGTCGTGGCCGCACCGCGCGGGGTCAGGATCTACGCAGGTGGGGTTGCGGCGTGGCTGTCCCTGATACTTGCGATGATCGTGGCGCTGGCGTGGATCACGCTCGTCGTCCCGTTCGCCGCAATCATGGGGGCGACGCAGGGTGACTCGTCGATGCTTCTCGGACTGATCGGTCTGACGCTCTACCTGGTCATCCCGCTGGCCATCTTCCTGGGCGGGGCGTTCGGCAATGACATTTGAGCCAATCACACAAAAACCGCTTTTCGTTACCCAGAACGTTACCCTGTAGACGGAATTAAAAAGGCCCGCCGAAGCAGGCCTCTTTTAACTCACTGAAATCTCTAGAGATTTCTGGCTCCGACGGTAGGGATCGAACCTACGACCAATTGATTAACAGTCAACTGCTCTACCGCTGAGCTACGTCGGAACATGTGGGGGATATAGCAACAGCGGGCGGGGGCGTCCAGAACCTTTCTGCATATTTTTGGAAGAAATCCTTGGTAGGTGGGATTGCAGAAAATAAAGTAATAAAATCAATATACTATAGGTGTATTGTGCTGGTATGTGCATCGGGCAGCCCACGACTTTTCGATCTTTTGGCAAGGAGACGGCAGGATCCACCGGGTCCGGCGCAATATTTCGAATTTGCCCCCTGCCCCACCGTCACAAAATCGTTTCGTTGAAAAGGCAGTGATAAAACAGCCCCTTGAAAGGTACGGCCCAATTCGTACACTTGCCGGCATAACCTTGTGGGAGCGATTTGAATGAATTTTTTAAAACCGGCACAGCTTGCGTTGGCCTTGACTGTGACTTTGGGCTGGGGCCCGGGCGCTGCAATGGCGGCCACTTGTTCCAACACCGGCGCGGGTTATGACGCGTGGAAATCGGCCATCGCGGTGGAGGCTGCAGCCGAAGGCGTGGGCACCAAGGGCATCGCGGCGCTGATGGCGACGACCTATTCAAAAGAAACAATTTCAGCGGACCGCAATCAAAAAAGTTTCAAATACACAATCGACAAGTTCATGTCAGTGCGCGGCGCGGATACGATTGTGAAACAGGGGCGCGCCCAGAAGGCAAAAAATGCCACGCTGTTTGCCAATCTGGAACAGCAATACGGCGTGCCCGCGGGTATTTTGGTGGCCATTCACGGGATGGAAACTGCCTTTGGCAGCTATATGGGCAGCACCAATATCGTGGCGGCCATTTCGACACTGACCTTCGATTGTCGCCGATCCGATTTCTTTCGCCCACATATGATGGGGGCGCTTGTATTGGTCGATCGCGGGTCGATCACCTCAAAATCGGTGGGGGCCAAGCATGGCGAATGGGGCCACACGCAGTTTTTGCCGGGCAACGCGTTGAAATACGGGGTGGACGGCGATGGCAATGGGCGGGTTGATTTGAACAACCGCATTGATGCGCTGGCATCCACGGCAAATTTCTTGCGCCAAAAGGGGTGGAAGCCCGGCGCTGGGTATCAAAAGGGCCAGCCAAACTATGCCGTGTTGAAAGATTGGAACGCGGCCAGTGTGTACCAAGAGGCGATTTCGATCATGGCCGCGCGCATCGACCAGTAAGGGTTTGGGGGGCTGATCGCCCCCCTATTCCTGCATCTTGATATCTACCGCGCGTTCTTCGGCGATCATCGCCTCCAGCTTGCGGCGAAACCGCAATTGGCCGCCGTCGATGGGCAGGTCGATATGGGGGCTGGTTTTGTTGGTCATGCCAATCTGCACCTCCGTTAACACGGCGCGGTCCTCCTCAAACGCGTGCTGCACATCGTCGGTCATCATCTGGCTGAGGGCGGCATCATCGGGGCGGATATTGCGCAGTTGGAACCAGTAATAGCGGGTTTCAGTCACATTGGTTGGCGTCATAAAGTTCAGGCTGTCCATGATGAAGCAATCATCATGCAGCGGCCCGTCAGGCCCCCCCGTGCCTGCGGGGGTAAAGATCGCGCGGATCAGCGCGTGGCTGGGATAGCGCACCTCGTAATGCTGCAAGCGGTCGCAATTGCCGGTGAAGGGGACCACTTTTTTGTAAAATGGGGCGGGTTCCACATCCATCATCCAGCGATGCACGATGATGCCTTGATCGGTTTTGGTGACACGCAGGGGCGTGTCCTTGGTCGCGGCCTGTGCGAATGACCCTTGATGGACCCATGCCACATGAGTT
Source organism: Pseudorhodobacter antarcticus (assembly GCF_900110135.1). GTDB lineage: Bacteria > Pseudomonadota > Alphaproteobacteria > Rhodobacterales > Rhodobacteraceae > Pseudorhodobacter > Pseudorhodobacter antarcticus. Next base: position 2,312 of record NZ_FOCO01000055.1, read on the forward strand.
GGGTCCAGCAAATTATCGCACATCAGCAGATAGTTGCAGGGCAATTCCATCGCTTGGCCGCGGTTGACGCCCCAGGCGGGGTCGCCCCAATGGTCAATCTCGAATATATCAGCCGGGTCGGCCATGGCGGGGTTGCCCATCCAAATCCACACCAGCCCGTATTTTTCATGCGTGGGATAGGCGTGAACATTGGCGTTGGACGGGATGCGCCCCGTGCCGGGTGCCCAAACGCATTTGCCGGCACAATCAAACGTCAGGCCGTGATACCCACATTCGACCTGATCGTTTTTCAACCGCCCTTTGGACAGCGGCATTTTGCGGTGCGGGCAGGCATCATCCAGCGCAATTACCTCGGCCTTGCTGGTGCGGTAGACGCAGATTTTTTCGCCCAAGACCATGATTTGGCGCAGACTGTCTGTGATTTCATGGTCCCATGCGGCAACGTACCAAGCGTTTTTGAGAAACATGCAAAGGCTCCTTTATGTGGCAAGCGCCGGTTTTCGGGGCAAGCGCCGGGGGCTTCACGCCCCCGGACCCCCGTGAGGTATTTGGACCAAGATGAATAGGCTGACGAGGTGTTTTATTTCAAAATACCCGGCAGGTTCAGATTGTGATCGCGGGCGCAGTCAGTGGCAAGATCATAGCCTGCATCGGCATGGCGCATGACCCCGGTGGCGGGGTCGTTCCACAGCACATTGTGGAGGCGTCGGGCGGCATCGGGCGTTCCATCGGCCACGATGACCATGCCGGAATGTTGCGAAAAGCCCATGCCAACGCCGCCACCATGATGCAGGCTGACCCATGTGGCGCCGGAGGCTGTGTTGAGAAGCGCATTGAGAAGGGGCCAATCAGATACAGCGTCAGACCCATCTTTCATGCTTTCCGTTTCGCGGTTGGGGGATGCGACGGAACCACTGTCGAGGTGATCGCGGCCGATGACGATGGGAGCTTTGAGTTCGCCAGACGCGACCATTTCGTTAAATTTCAAGCCTGCTTTGTGGCGGTCGCCAAGGCCAATCCAGCAGATGCGCGCGGGCAGCCCTTGAAACGCGATGCGGTCGCGGGCCATGTCGAGCCAGTTGTGCAGATGCGCGTTTTCGGGGAACAAATCCTTCATCGCTTGGTCGGTTTTATAGATATCCTCAGGATCGCCGGACAGGGCCACCCAGCGGAACGGGCCGATGCCTTTGCAAAACAGTGGGCGGATATAGGCGGGGACAAATCCGGGGAAGGCGAAGGCATTTTCCAGCCCTTCTTCCTGCGCCACTTGGCGAATGTTATTGCCATAATCCAGCGTGGGCACGCCTGCGTTCCAAAAATCAACCATTGCTGAAACGTGCGTGCGCATGGAGGCGCGCGCGGCTTTTTCCACCGCTTTGGGGTCGGTTTCTTGCTTGGCGCGCCATTCGGCCACGCTCCACCCCTGTGGCAGATAACCGTGCAGCGGGTCGTGGGCCGATGTTTGGTCAGTCACGATATCGGGGCGCGGCCCGCCCGCCTGCATGCGTTTGTAAAGTTCGGGGAAGATGTCGGCGGCATTGCCGACAAGGCCCACAGATTTCGCCTCACCACCTGCCGTCCAATCGGCGATCATCGCCAATGCTTCGTCCAGCGTCTGCGCTTTGGCATCGACGTAACGGGTGCGGATGCGAAAATCGATGCGAGTTTCATCACATTCCACCGCGAGGCAACAGGCCCCCGCCATCACGGCCGCCAGCGGTTGCGCGCCGCCCATGCCACCAAGGCCGCCCGTCAAAATCCATTTGCCGCGCAAGCTGCCGCCGTAATGCTGGCGGCCAGCCTCGGCAAACGTCTCATACGTTCCTTGCACGATGCCTTGGGTCCCGATGTAAATCCACGACCCGGCGGTCATTTGGCCGTACATCGCAAGGCCCTTTTTATCGAGTTCATTGAAATGGTCCCAGGTCGCCCAATGCGGCACGAGGTTGGAGTTGGCGATTAGAACGCGCGGCGCATCTTTGTGGGTGCGAAACACGCCAACGGGCTTGCCCGATTGCACCAGCAGCGTCTCGTCATCGTTCAGCGCGCGCAGGGAGGCGCAGATTTTGTCAAAATCCTCCCACGTGCGGGCGGCGCGGCCGATGCCGCCGTACACCACCAATTCATGCGGATTTTCGGCCACATCGGGATGCAAGTTGTTCATCAACATGCGCAATGGCGCCTCGGTCAGCCAGCTTTTCGCGGTGATTTCTGTGCCGGTTGCGGGATAGATGTCGCGGCTGTTGTGGCGGGTGTTCATGGGGAATGTCCTTTAGAGCGAAAAAGCGGTGAGGCCGGCGGCATCCACCAACGCGCCGCTGCGGATTAGAGTGCTTGCAGCCTCAATATCTGGTGCGAGGTAGCGATCATCGGTCAGGGGGGGCGAGACGGCGCGCAGGGTTTTGACCGCCGCTTGCAAGGGTGCGGAGGTTTGCAGCGGCGCGCGAAAGCCGATGCCTTGGGCAGCGCACAGCGCCTCGACGCCCAAAATCACCGACAGGTTGGCGTTCATTCGCCCCAGCCGCCGCGCGCCATGGGCGGCCATGGACACATGATCCTCTTGGTTGGCGGACGTGGGGGTGCTGTCGGTGGAACAGGGGTTGGCGAGGTGTTTGTTCTCACTCATCAGCGCGGCTGTGGTCACCTCCGCGATCATAAAGCCGGAATTGAGGCCGGGCGCGGGTGTTAAGAACGGTGGCAGGTCGTGGGACAGCGTTGGATCGACCATCAAGGCCACGCGGCGCTGCGCAATCGCCCCAATTTCGGCCAGCGCCAGCGCGATAATATCGGCGGCAAAGGCCACGGGCTCGGCGTGGAAGTTACCGCCTGAAATGATGCCTGCCTGCACCACCAAAGGGTTGTCGGTGACCGCGTTCGCCTCTACCTCCAGCGTGGTGGCGGCAAAGCGCAGCAGGTCCACCGCAGCACCCACAACTTGCGGCACGCAGCGGATGCAATAGGGGTCTTGGACGCGGGTGTCGCCCTCCATATGGCTGTCGCGGATCACCGAGCCGGCCATCACAGCGCGCAAGGCGCTTGCCACATCAATTTGGCCTTTGTGGCCGCGCAAAGAATGGATTTCGGGCTGCAAGGGGGCGGTGGAGCCCATGATCGCATCGGTCGACATGGCCGCCGTGACCAACGACCCTTGCGCATTGCGCCACCCTTCAAAAAGGCCCACCAACGCCAAAGCAGTGGAAAACTGGGTGCCGTTGATTAACCCCAACCCCTCTTTCGGGCCCAAAACCAAGGGCGGGATGCCAGCAGCCGCCAGCGCATCGGCACTGGGCAGGCGCGCGCCTTTGTACATCGCCTCACCCGCGCCGATCATTGTGGCGGTCATATGCGCCAAAGGGGCCAGATCGCCGGACGCACCGACCGAGCCTTGGGCGGGCACCACGGGGGTCACGCCATGGGCCAGCAACGCCTCAATCTGCACGATCACATCCCAGCGCACGCCCGATGCGCCGCGCCCCAGCGACAACAGTTTCAGCGCCATCATCAGCCGCGTTGTGGCCACGTCCAGCGCATCGCCCACGCCGCAGCAATGCGACAAAATCAAGTTGCGTTGCAGGGTGGCGGTGTCTTTGGATGCGATTTTGACGCTGGCCAATTTGCCAAACCCGGTGTTCACGCCGTAAACCGCCTCGGTGCCCGCCGCCGCCTGCGCCACTTGCGCCGCGGCCCGGTCCACGCCTGCGCGCGCGCCCTTATCCAGCGTGGCCGCCGCACCGCCGCGCCACAGGGTTTCCAAATCCGCCAGCGTTGTCGCCCCCGGTATCAGCTTCATGTCAAACCCCCAAACACCCGCTGATGCAGCGGGTTAAATCCAATCCGGTACGCCAGTTCTGCAGGCGTCTCGACGTTCCAAATCGCCAGATCGGCGCGCAGACCCACCGCAATCCGCCCTGTATCCTTCAACCCCAGCGCACGCGCTGCGTGTTCGGTCAAACCGCGCAGCGCCTCATCAGGCGTCAGGCGAAACAGGGTACAGCCCATGTTCATCGCCAATAAAAGCGAGGTCAGCGGCGATGAACCGGGGTTGCAATCGGTGGCCAGCGCCATTGGCACGCCATGGGCACGAAAGGCCGCGATGGGGGGCATTTGCGTTTCCCGAATGGTGTAAAACGCGCCCGGCAACAGCACCGCGACCGTGCCGCTGGCCGCCAACAGCGCTGCATCCGCATCCGTCGCATATTCCACATGATCGGCCGACAGCGCGCCATATTTTGTCGCCAGCGCACAGCCACCCATGTGCGACAGCTGTTCGGCATGCAATTTCACGGGCAGACCAAGCGCGCAGGCCACATCAAATACGCGCGCTATCTGATTGTTATCAAAACCAATCCCCTCAAGGAACCCATCCACTGCGTCCACCAGCCCCTCCGCATGGGCCGCGCGCAGCGCGGGGATGCACACCTCATCAATATAGGCATCGGCGCGGCCCGCAAATTCCGCGGGCACCGCATGCGCGCCCAGAAACGAGGTGCGCACCCGCACCGTCCGTTCCCGCCCCAGCCGCCGTGCGGCCCGCAGCATCCGCAGCTCCGTCTCCACGTCCAACCCGTAACCGGATTTCACCTCAACGCAGGAAACCCCTTCGGCCAGCAGCGCGTCCAAACGGGGCAACGCTTGGGCCACCAGCGCATCCTCATCCGCCGCGCGTGTGGCGGTCACGGTGGACACAATACCCCCCCCCGCCCGCGCCACCGCCTCATAACTTGCGCCCTGCAGCCGCATCTCAAATTCCCGCGCGCGGTGGCCGCCGTGAATGATGTGGGTGTGGCAATCAATGAAGGCAGGCGTGATCAAACGCCCCTGCATATCGTGCTGCGGCCACGCGCTGTAATCAGGCGGCACATCGGCCCGCGCGCCCACCCACACTATCCGGCCCGCATCCGTCACCACAGCCCCGTGCGGCGCATCCACGCCCACAACGTTCCCAAAGATCACCGCCCGCGCCCCGATTTCCATCTTGATTCCCCTCACGTTTCGATTATTATGTACACACATATAAATACTGTCAACGGGGAGGGGCACCGCGCCATGACCACACTCTGGGCCGATCAAGCCTTGCTGCCAAATGGTTGGGCGTCAGGCGTGCGCGTCACAATCACCGGTGATCGCATCACCGAAATCACCCCCAACACCCCCCCCAGCGGCACGCGCCTTGATCTGTTGCTGCCCGCCCCCACTAACCTTCATTCCCATGCGTTTCAACGCGCCATGGCGGGGCTAACCGAACGGCGCGGCCCCGATCCGCGCGACAGTTTTTGGACATGGCGGCAGTTGATGTACCGCTTTCTGGACCGCCTAACCCCGGATGACGTGCAAACCATCACAGCCTTTGTGCAAATGGAAATGGCGCAGGCAGGGTTCGCCGCCGTAGCCGAATTTCACTACCTGCACCACGGCCCAGGCGGCCTCCCCTATGCCAACCCGGCGGAAATGTCGGCGCGCATCGCCGCGGCGGCGGCGCAAACCGGCCTCGGCCTGACGCTGCTGCCCGTGCATTACCAATTTGGCGGCTGCGATGGGCGCGCCCTTGGCCCCGGCCAAAACCGCCTTGGCACCAATATGGACCAATTCGCCACCCTGCTCGACGCCGCAGGGACCGCTATTGCCGCCCTGCCCGACGATACCGTGCTTGGCGTGGCCCCCCATTCCCTACGCGCGGTGTCGCCGCATGCCCTTGCGCATATCGCCGCCTTGCGCCCAAACGCGCCCATCCACATGCACCTTGCCGAACAAATGGCCGAAGTGGCCGAAGTGTTGGCCCACCACGGCGCGCGCCCCACCGAATGGCTACTGGCCAATGCCGATGTGACCGACCGCTGGTGCCTGATCCATTGCACGCAAATGCTGTCGCATGAAACCAAATCGCTGGCGCAAACGGGTGCCATTGCGGGCCTGTGCCCCATCACCGAATCCTCATTGGGTGATGGGACTTTCGACGGTGTCGCCTATGCCAGCCATGGTGGCCGCTGGGGCATAGGGTCCGACAGCAACATCCGCATCAGTTTGGCAGAGGAGCTGCGCACGCTTGACTATTCCCAACGCCTGCGCGACCAGTCCCGCGCGGCCTTGGCCACCAGCGCAAAATCCACAGGCCGCGCGCTGTTTGATGCCGCCGTGCAAGGCGGTGCCCAAGCGGCTGGCCGCGATGCGGGCGCTATCGCGGTTGGCAAACTCGCTGATCTGGTCGCGCTCACCACCGCGGGCCCCAATATGGCGGGGCTTACGGGCGACACGGCGCTGGATGTCTATATCTTTGCCGCCGATGATCGCATCATCAGCGATGTCTGGTCCGCAGGCCGCCATTTGGTCACCAATGGCCACCACCACGCCCAAGCCGACATTACCGCCGCCTACCTCAAAACCATCACATCCCTGCGCGCGCTATGACCACCATCACCTGGCAATCCGTGCAGGCCGAGGCGCTGCGCCGCATCCGCAGCCGCGAATGGCCCCCCGGCGCGCAAATCCCGCATGAAGCGGATTTGGCGACGGAACTGGGCTGCGCGCGCGCCACCGTCAACCGCGCCCTGCGTGATCTGGCCAGCGCGGGCCTGTTGGACCGCAAACGCAAAGCAGGCACCCGTGTGCCCCTGAACCCGGTGCGCAAAGCGACCTTTGATATTCCCATCATCCGCTTGGACGTGCAGGCGCGGGGCCTGCCCTACACCTACCGACTTTTGCACCAAACCACCGCCGCCCCGCCCCCCGATGTGGCGCAGCGCCTTATGCTGCCCGGCGACACCCCGATGATTCACATCCTTGCCCTGCACCTCGCCGCAAACGCCCCCTTTTGCCTAGAGGATCGCTGGATTAATCCAGCCGCCACCCCGCACATCACCACCGCCGACCTAAGCGAAATAAGCGCGAATGAATGGCTGGTGCAAAACGCCGCCTTCACGGCAGGCGATGTCGCCCTCTCGGCCATTGCCGCCCCCCCCGCCACCGCGCACCACCTCAATTGCCCCCCCGGTGCGCCGCTGTTCACCGTTGATCGCACCACTTGGGCGGGCGCGACCCCCATTACCTGCGTGCGCCTGTGCTATGCCCCCGGCCACCAAATGCAGGCCAAGATCTGACGCATATTCGTCTTGGTTAAAATACCTGCGCCGCAGGCAAGGTTTTGCAAAAACCTCTCGCAGCCGCGCCCCGAAACACCAATCGCAATAATCCTGCATAATTTCCCAACCAAAACACTTGATATTGCGGGCCCTACCCCCAATATTCAGAATCAGGTGGGTCTTTTCGATGAATTCACCCGCAAACAGTTTAACCGGAGGCTTTAATGGCTCAGTATCAATCCATCAATTCGGTCGGCGCAGGCACCCGTACCGCGCAAATCGACGCGGGCCTTCGCGCCCACATGAACAAGGTCTACGGGCTGATGTCGGTCGGCATGTTGCTGACGGGGGCTGCCGCTTGGGCCATCTCAGGTCTGGCAACCACCACAGACCCAACCATGGCCGTGGCCGAAATGCGCAATGGCACGATGCTGACAGGTCTGGGTCAGACGCTGTATCTGTCGCCCTTGAAATGGGTCGTGATGTTCGCGCCCTTGGTCATGGTGTTCGCGTTCAGCGCGATGATCAACCGCCTGTCGGTCGCGTCGGCACAGCTCTTCTTTTATATCTATGCAGCCGCCATGGGCATTTCGATCTCGTCGATCTTTCTGGTCTACACGGGCACCTCGATCACACAGACCTTCTTGATCACGGCCATCGCCTTTGCGGGTCTGTCGCTTTATGGCTACACCACCAAAAAGGATTTGTCCGGCATGGGTACATTCTTGATGATGGGTCTGATCGGTTTAATCGTGGCGATGGTTGTGAACATTTTCCTTGCCTCCTCGGCGCTGGCCTTCGCGATCTCCACCATCGGCGTGCTGATCTTTGCAGGTCTGACCGCCTATGACACGCAGTCGATCAAGAACGAATACATCGCCCACGCCCAGCAGGCGGACAGCGATTGGTTGGGCAAGTCGGCGATCATGGGTGCGCTGCGCCTGTACCTCGACTTCATCAACATGTTCATGTTCTTGCTGTCGTTCCTTGGCAACCGCGAATAAGCGCGCTGCCAGACACACGGACAAGGCCGGGGGAAACCCCGGCCTTTTTCATTTCGGCAGTTGCAAGGACATGTGCATCGTTGGGAACAGCACCCCATTCGGCAGTTCCACATCGCGCGGATAATTGGCCTTGAACCCGCATGCGGCATAAAAAGGCACCGCCGAAAACATCGCAAGGCAGTAAAATTGGCCAATCCCCGCGGCCTGCCCATGCTGCAAGATCCGCCGCATCACCTGCGTGCCGATCCCTTGGCGGGTCTGGCTTGGGTCCGCCACAACATGACGGATATGGCCAAGGCCGGGCACGACCCCATCCCCGGCCGGACAATCCCGCGTCCAGCCCCCGGCCCCGACAACCTTGTCCCGCTGCACGGCCAACCAATGGCTGCCCGATGCCAGCAATTCAGCCCGCGCGCGGCTGATGATTGGCAAAGACGCGGCCAACACCTGCGGATGATAAGCCCCCACCAATAGCTGCGCGTAACTGGCCGCCAGCAATGCATCAACCGCCGCCGTATCCGCGGCCGTGGCAAGCCGCAGTTTGATCTGGGCCATCACACCCCCGCAAAACGAAAAAAGCCGCACCAAATGGCGCGGCCTCATCTTCGTAAAGTTCAGCAGATCTTACTTGATCTTGCCTTCCTTATATTCAACATGCTCGCGCTTGACCGGGTCATACTTGCGCATAACCATTTTCTCGGTCATCGTGCGTGCGTTTTTCTTGGTCACATAAAAGTGCCCGGTGCCTGCCGTCGAGTTCAGGCGGATCTTGATTGTCGCCGGCTTCGCCATAGTCTTCACTCCTGCGTGCGAGGGACAAAAACCTGTCCCCGCGAAATCCTATTGAACCGCGCTTATGCCCACGACCGCCTGCAGAGTCAACGTGCAAAACCCGCTTTTCGGCGAAGTTTTTTGCCCCTGCCCCGCCCGCCCATTCCGCACCAAACAGCTGGGTCGCGCGCCCCATAAAGATGCCGCGCGCAACTAAAACAGGGCCAAAAATCAAATGTGCGGATGGCCTATAAGCCGGATTTTGTTCCGGGGCCGCGATCTTGCGACCGCTTTCCCTTCGATGACCATTCCTCTGCCCCCGCTGTTACCAACGGGGTCTAGCTGCCAACCCGGACCTCTGGGCTGTTGCATCCCTGCCTGTGCCCCGAAGGGCGCAGGCGCAAGGTCCCTATTCGGCATTGCTCCGGGTGGGGCTTGCCATGCCGTCCGTGTTGCCACGTCCGCGGTGGGCTCTTACCCCGCCGTTTCACCATCACTTTGCATGCAAAGCAGTCTCTTCTCTGTGGCGCTTTCCCTTGGGTTACCCCAGCCGGGCGTTACCCGGCACCCTTGCCTCATGGAGTCCGGACTTTCCTCGCGCGCGCCGGTTTCCCTTACGGGACTACGTCACACACGCGGTCATCCGGCCATCCGCACGGCCTTGGGCTTACGCGGCGGGCGGGGTTTGGTCAACGATCAAGTTTGCAAGGCTGCGCGCCAATTGCACATCGGTATCGTCCGGCGGCCCAGACGCCGACGGGCGAAACCGCAAACGAAACGCGGCCAACACCGCACCCGCGTCCCCGTCATACCCAATCGCACGGGCCAAAGTGTCAAAATCGCTTACGCCGTTCTGTGCGCGACGCTCCACCGCCTCCGGCCAAACCGACAATCCGCCACGCGCCAACCGCCGCCAATCAAACCGCGCGCCAGGGTCGGTTTTGCGCCCCGGTGCCATGTCGGAATGGGCGATCACGCCCGCAGGCCCGATGCCCCACCGCGCCATGATGCCTGCGATCAGCCGTTCCAATGCCACCATCTGCGGCTCAGGGAACGGTTCAAACCCATCATTCGCCAGCTCAATCCCAATGGAGCGTGAATTCATATCCGAAAACCCCCGCCACGACCCCGCGCCTGAGTGCCATGCGCGCAGCCCCTCGGGCACCAGCACCTGCACAGTGCCATCATAATCAATCAAATAATGTGCCGACACTTCGGCCACAGGGTCGCACAGCCGCGCGGCAGCCGCCGCACAGCTTTGCATCGCCGTGTAATGGATCACGATAAATTCGGGGCGCAAACCATCCCGCCGTTCCCCGAAATTGGGTGAGGCAGGCACGCGTTTACTGCAACGCTTTGCGGAACGGGCGCGGGTCCCAGCCACAGGCAAAGCCGTCACCATCGGGGTCAAGCCCCTCGCGGTCACGCTGCGGCCCGCCATTGGCCAGCATCGCCTCTTGCGCCAAATCGGGGGATGCGTATTTCGCGCAGGTCACCAGCGGGTCTTTTTGGAACAAACCGCCGCGCTTGTACATCTGAACACCCGGCGCATGGGTGGTCGACAGCGCGAATTGCACGATGCCGGGGCCGCTTGCGCCGCTGCGCTGTGGCAGGGCGGTTGGGGCAATCACCTCATATTGCGCGCGGTTGTTGGCGATACGTTCGGCATCGCTGGCGATGGATTCGCGCGCGGCCACCGCGTCAAAATTCTGTTCATCCGAAATGGCAGCGCCGCGCATTTCGCCGCTTTGCTGGGCGATGCCCAATGGCGCATCGCCGCGTGGGCGGTTGGCGGCCAGCGGTGCAGAGGATGGCGCAGGCGGAGTTCGCCCGATCAAGCGCCCGGTTTGTGGCCCAGTTTGCTGCCCCGGTTGCGCACCGAATGGCGGCGACACGGGCGCGGCCCCACCCGATGACGCCGCATCCAATGCTGCCCCGACCCGGTCTGTCGAAAATGTGGGGGTTGCTGGTGCAATGGCCCCCAATGGCGCACCCGATTGCGCCGCATCACGCTGGCGCACATAGTCGGAATAATTGCCAAAACCGACGCCAGCCGCGCTGTCAGGCACGGGCGGGGCGCAGGCCGCAAGGGCCAAAAGGATCAAAACAGCTTTAGTCGATTGCATACGCAACTCCGGCAGCGACACGGTCAAAATTGGCCTCTACCACCATTTTTGCGGTTTGGCCACAAAACCCGCCGCTTGTTCCAGCACATAGGCGTGATTTAGCAGACCCGCCTCATCCCAGGGCTTGCCAATCAGTTGCAAGCCCAGCGGCAGGCCTTGCGCATCCACGCCCACAGGCACGGCGATTCCCGGCAAACCAGCAAGGTTCACGGTCACGGTGAACACGTCGTTCAGATACATCTTGATGGGGTCGACATCGGCCATTTCCCCCAACCCAAACGCCGCAGACGGGGTCGCCGGCGTCAAAATCGCATCCACCCCCGCCGCGAACACGTGGTCAAAATCGCGCTTGATCAGGGCGCGCACTTTGCGCGCGCGGTTGTAATAAGCATCGTAAAACCCCGCCGACAGCACATAAGTGCCGATCATCACGCGGCGCTGCACCTCGGGGCCAAACCCCTCGGCGCGGGTTTTTTCGTACATTTCGGTGATGCCATCGCCTGCCGCCAACGTGGCGCGGTGGCCATAGCGGACGCCGTCATAGCGGGCGAGGTTCGACGATGCCTCAGCAGGCGCAATCACATAATACGCTGGCAGCGCGTATTTGGTGTGGGGCAGCGAGATATCAACAATCTCCGCGCCCGCACCCTTCAGCATCGCGGTACCATCAGCCCACAGCGCCTCGATCTCGGCAGGCATGCCGTCCATGCGGTATTCGCGCGGGATGCCGATCTTTTGGCCCCGAATATCGCCCGTCAGCGCCGCCTCAAAATCCGGCACTGCCAGTTCGGCCGATGTGCTGTCCTTGGGGTCAAACCCCGACATCGCGCCCAGCATGATCGCAGCATCGCGCACGGTTTTGGTCATTGGGCCAGCTTGGTCAAGGCTGCTGGCAAAGGCCACCACCCCCCAACGGCTGACGCGGCCATAGGTTGGCTTGATGCCCACAATCCCGGTAAACGCCGCAGGTTGGCGGATGGAACCGCCGGTATCGGTGCCTGTCGCCGCCAAACACAGATCTGCGGCCACAGCCGAGGCGGAGCCGCCAGAGGAGCCGCCGGGGGTCAAATCGCGCCCGTCCACCTTCCAGGGGTTGATCGCGTTGCCATAGCAAGACGTTTCATTGGATGAACCCATCGCGAATTCATCCATGTTCAGCTTGCCCAGCATCACGGCGCCCGCGTTGAACAATTGGCTGGTCACGGTGGATTCGTATTCCGGTTTGAAGCCTGCAAGAATGTTGCTGGCGGCCTGGGAGGCGACCCCTTTGGTGCAAAACAAATCCTTGATGCCCAGCGGGATGCCGCACATATCGGGGGCGTCGCCTGCCTTGATGCGAGCATCGGCGGCGCGGGCCATATCAAGGGCGATGTCTGGGGTTTTGTGAACAAAGGCGTTCAACCCGTCGCCTGCGTCCATCGCGGTCAGGCAGGCCATGGTCAGGTCCACGGCGGTGGTTTTGCCTGCGCGCAGGGCGTCGCGGGCGGCGGCGATTGTCAGCTCATTCAAATGTGTCATTCCACCACCTTTGGCACGGCAAAAAACCCTTCGCGGGCGTCAGGGGCGTTTTTCAGAATTTGGGTCTGGATGTTGCCATCGGTGACCACATCGGCGCGGCGGCGCAGGCGCATGGGGGTGACGGAAGTCATGGGCTCAATCCCCTCCACGTCCACCTCATTCAACTGCTCCATAAAGCCCAAAATGCCGGAAAGTTCGCCTGCGAGGGCGGGCAAATCCGCCTCCTCTACCCTGATGCGGGCCAGTTTCGCGACTTTGCGCGCGGTATCAATATCAATGGACATGCGGGCCCCTTTTCTTGTGTTGCGACGGGTTTAACCGGGGCGGGGATTGGGTGCAAGCGGGGCTGCGATTTGGGGGCGCGATTTGGGCATGCGGTTCGCGCGCGATGCGGCGCGTAAGGTATTGATTTTGTGTGGTTTGGTGATTTTTGTTAGGGATTTGTTAAGGTGCGATTGCGGTTTGGGGGCGTGGGTTTCAACGCTTTGTTAACCATGTGGGGGGTAAGGTTTCGCCCATGTCCCGCTATTTGCGCCCCCATATTCCCGGAGCGACTATGTTTTTCACGGCGGCACTTGCATGCCGGGGGGCGGATATTTTGACCCGCCATGTGGCAGATTTGCGCGCGGCGGTGCGGGCGACAAAGGCCGAGCGACCGTTCGCGATTGACGCATGGGTGGTGTTGCCCGACCACATGCATTGCGTTTGGACATTGCCGGAGGGGGATTGCGATTATGCGACGCGGATGGGGGCGATAAAAGCGCGGTTCACCCGGTCGATGCGTAGGGTGGGGTTTCACCCCACCGATGCGGAGATCGTGGATGGTGCAGCGGCGGGGTGGACCCCCACCCCACGGTCCCCATCCAAAGTGCGCAAAGGCGATGGCGGGATATGGCAGCGGAGGTTTTACGAACACCATATTCGTGGTGAGGCCGATTTTGCCGCATGTGTTAGGTATTGTTGGATAAACCCGGTGAAACACGGGTTTGTCGAACGCCCCGAGGATTGGCCGTTTTCATCATATCGGCGGGATATGGGTGGGGATTTGAATTTGTGAGGGCGTAGGCCGGGGTTCACCCCGGCGTTTTTGGGGGTGGGTGTGGAACGGTAGGGTGGGGTTTTACCCCACCGATTGGTGTTGGCGAAGGAATGGTGGGGTGAAACCCCACCGTACGAGTACAACGATTTGTTTGAATTATTCATCAACTATAACGGACCGCGTTCCTTGGAGAGGCCGTTTGATACAAGAAAGTTTAAAAAATTTCTGCCTGTCTCAGATATTTCATAAGGGCACCTCGATTTTTGACTGTTTTCGCGGCAACGGGATAGCAGGTTCCGCCCAAAGCGCGTCAGCGACCTTCAACTGACAGAGTGTTGCCTTGGGTTTGATGATGTGCTGCCCATTTCGCTTCGCGGACCTTCGGTTCAGGGCCGTTTTTGGCGATGCGCAGCATGATCTGCGTCTGTGTTCGCCCGTGTTTCAGGCTGGGTGAGGGTTGATGCGACCCAGTTGGGCGAGACGGCGCATGTTGTAGGTGAGATTCTTCATCCCGATTTTGGCCTTGGCCCGAACCAGACCGATCGTGCGCACGAGGGTGCCGCCCATGTCGTTGGCTT
>NZ_FOCO01000058.1 GCF_900110135.1 Pseudorhodobacter antarcticus
CAATCGGTCAGGGCCGAGGAATAAAGCCCCTCACGGCGCAGGATGCTTGTGACACCGCCGGTGCCCTCTGACCGGTCCGTCTCATCCAGAATGCGCAGCTTGTATTTCGCCGTGAAACTGCGCCGCTTCGGCGTGCTCGTCAGCTCGGCCGTGGGGGCCAGCGGCGCTGAGACAACACGGGCAGGTGTTCGGGAAGCTGTGACGTCGGGTATCATATTGTCGGACGCGGCATTCGGCGAAACCAGCATCTGTGAAGGCATGACCATCTGTTCGTTCTCCTGCGCCCTCAAGTGTAAACTTCAGCCAGTCGATTGTCTCACGATTATTGGCACGGAGGGCCAAGCGCTGCCTGCACCTTTGCCATATCAGCGCTGCTGTTCAGCGTGACGTGCCGCTCCGCCATATCAAACGCGAAACCTGCCTTCGGGTCGAGGCTGTAGATTGCCTTCTCCACCGTTGCTTTGCAGTGGCCACAGCTGACGTTCGGGATATGCAATGTGATCATAATGCGCTCCTTTTGGTGCTTTTAAAGATCAACCCGCCGCAAGCGCAGAGCGTTGGTGATGACAGAGACGGATGAAAGGCTCATCGCCGCCGCCGCAATCATTGGCGAAAGCAACAGCCCAGTGACTGGGTAAAGCAGTCCTGCTGCGATTGGCACACCGAAGGCGTTATAGGCGAAAGCAAAAAACAGGTTCTGCTTGATGTTGCGCAGCGTCGCGCGGGCCAGTTTCCGCGCCCTCACAATGCCCATCAGATCACCGCCAAGCAGGGTGATGCCTGCACTTTCCATTGCAACATCGGCCCCCGTGCCCATGGCGATGCCAACATCGGCGGCGGCGAGCGCAGGGGCGTCATTCACCCCGTCGCCTGCCATTGCAATCTTGTGGCCCTGCTTGCGCAGATCGTCGATCAGCTTCTTCTTATCCTCTGGCAAAACACCCGCGCGCACCTCGTCAATGCCAAGCGTCGCCGCCACCGCCTGTGCGGTGCGCGCGTTGTCGCCCGTTGCCATGATCACTCGCAGCCCCTGCGCGTGCAGTTCCTTGATCGCCTGCGCAGTGCTGTCTTTGATCGGATCGGCCACCGCCACGATACCTGCAAGCACACCATCAACTGCGACAAACATCGCCGTCTTGCCCATCTCGCGCAGGGCATCAGCCTTTTCTTCGGCCTGCGTTGTCTCAAGCCCCATGTCCTGCATCATGGCCGTATTGCCAAGCGCCACCGCGCGACCGCCGACAGTGCCGCGCACGCCCTTTCCAGTGATCGCCTCAAAATCCGCAGCCTCTTGCCGTGTGGCACCCTGCGCTTCGGCCCCTTCAACAATGGCTTCGGCAAGAGGGTGTTCAGAGCCGCGTTCCAGCGCCGCAGCCAGCGACAGAATGTCAGCCTCAGAGACATCTCCCAGCGCCACGGTATCGGTCAGCTTTGGCTTGCCCATGGTCAGCGTGCCGGTCTTGTCAACAATCAGTGTGTCAACGCCCGCCATCCGTTCCAGCGCCTCGGCATCCTTGATCAACACGCCCGCCTGCGCCCCGCGCCCCGCCGCTGTGGTGATCGAGATCGGGGTGGCGAGGCCAAGCGCACATGGGCAGGCTATGATCAGCACTGACACTGCCGAGGCAATGGCATAGACCAGAACCGGTTCAGGGCCGAAGATCATCCACATCACAAAGGCAAAGATCGCCACCCCGACCACGGCTGGCACGAAGACTGCCGCAACTCGGTCGGCCATACCTTGGATCGGCGCACGAGAGCGGCGTGCGTTCGATACCATGGCCACAATCTGCGCCAGCACGGTATCGGCACCGACCTTGCCCGCCTCGATCACCAACGAGCCATTCTTGTTGATCGTAGCCCCGGTGACGGTATCGCCCGGCCCCTTTTCCACTGGCATCGCCTCACCAGTCAGCATGCTTTCGTCCAAGCTGGATCGCCCATCGATCACTACGCCATCTACCGGCACCGCATCACCGGGGCGCACGCGCAGACGGTCGCCCTCCATGATATTTTCCAGCGGCGCGTCATATTCCGTGCCATCAGCCAAAATGCGCCTTGCGGTCTTCGGCGCGAGGTCCAGAAGCGCGCGGATTGCATCGCCAGTGCGTTCGCGGGCCCGCAGTTCCAGAACCTGGCCGACAAAGACCAGCGCGATGATCACCACCGCTGCCTCAAAATAGGTGCCGACACCCTGCCCCATTCGATAAACCTCAGGGAACACCCCCGGCAGGAAAGTCGCCACGATAGAATAAATATAGGCGGCAGCTACACCGAGACTGATCAGCGTCCACATGTTGGGCGAGCGATTCACCACCGAGTCCCAGCCCCGTTTGAAAAATGGCAAGGCAGCCCAAAGCACGATCGGTGTCGCCAGCACAAATTCCAGATAGCTGGCGGTCTGATGCCCGACCCAATCGCGCACTGGCAGACCGACAAATTCGCCCATCGTCAGCACAATCAGCGGCACCGCCGCCGCCGCTGATATCCACATCCGGCGCGTGAAATCGGTCAGTTCATCGCTCGGCTCATCCGAGGGCACCACGGGCTCCAGCGCCATGCCGCAAATCGGGCAGGCACCCTGCGCGTCACGGACAATTTCGGGGTGCATGGGGCAAGTGTATTGCACATTTGCGGGCGCGGCTTTCTTGCACTCTTGCGCGCGGCCCACTGCATAGAACCACGGATCGCCTTCAAACTTCATATGGCACTTTTCAGAGCAAAAATGGAACGATTGATCCTCAAACTCCGCTTGTCGCGTGTCGGGCGCGATGGCCACTGTCATTCCACAGACCGGGTCTTTGGTCGTCTCAGCCCCTTCTGGAATATCCGACTTCGCGCGTTTATGATCGTGGTCCATGCTGTGCCACCTTCCTTATTATTTGTAAAACCAAGGCGTATTTGGTTCTTATCCGACAAGTCCATCAGGGCACCAAACGCATGCCGGCATGTCGAGTACCACTTGGGCAATTAGACAGCTGATGCCTGCGCCCGTATCAAATCTCGGCGACGGCTTTTGCCAGCAGATCACGCACCTGACCCGCGATGGCATGCAGCGCCGGATTATCAATTGCCTGCATGGATGCCACCGGATCAATCGCGCTAACCTCAACGCCCCCATCGACCGCGCGCAAGATCACGTTGCAGGGCAGCATTGCACCCACACGCGGCTCCATCCCGATAGCGTCATGGGCCATTTTCGGGTTGCAGGCGCCGAGGATGCGGTAAGCGGACATCTCGACATCGAGCTTTTTCTTCATTGTCGCTTTGACGTCAATTTCGGTCAGGATGCCGAACCCTGCGGCTGCTAAGGCCGCACGGGTGCGCGCATCAACGGCGTCAAAATCAGCATCCGCTATCAGTCGATTGATCGTGTAATCCATGGTCATCCCTTTCTGATCATTTGCGCAGGTATTTAACCAACGCAGCAATGGCGAGGCCGACCAGCACAAGAATTACGATCATCCAGAGCCAGCCAAAGCCCATGCCTAAACCCATACCATAACCGTTCATCATCGCGTCCTCCTGACCCACGTTAGTATAACGCCCGCCAACCAGATTTTGATCCGACCGGCGGGGGAAAAGATGCTTTAGTTGTTGCCCGTCATGCCTTTGCCCATGCCCTGCATGCCCCCCATGTGGTCTTGCATCATCGCGGCCATCGCAGCCATTTCGGCGTCTGTCACTTGCGCGTCGCCATCAGCGTCGTGCATCTGGAAGGCGCGCACGGTCATCGATCGGGTATGGGCCGCATGCATCACGCCAAACTCCTCCAGCGAAAGCGTGCCGTTCGCGTCAGTGTCATAGGTTTTGAGTTCGGCCTGAATGCCCGCCGTCATTTCCTCGGGGCTGAGCGTGCCGTCTTTGTCGGTGTCAAACGTGGCCATCGCATAATTCTGGCCACCACCCATCATCATCCCCATGCCGCCACCCATCATGCCCTCATGGCCTTCCATCATCCCCATTCCGCCATGCTGGCCGTGTGTCTGCTGGGCGATCACTGGGACCGCAACGGCGGCAACGCCGAGGGTGGCGACTGCGGCGAGGGCGAATTTGACTGAAAGTTTCATTCTGTGTTTCCTTGGATTGAATTACGATGATGCCAATCTAGGGGCGAGGTGTCCCACAGGTTTGTCAGACGGGACGGCTTTTTGTATCAATCTGTCGCAAGCAGCGGCACCAACACGATTTGCGACAAACAACCCTGCGCGCGGTCAGCAGGATCGGCTAAGGTCGGGTTTAGGAGACTTCTATGACCCATCCGCCCCACATTCTGATCGTCGATGACCACCGCGAGATTCGCGATGCGCTGGTTAAGTATCTTGAAAAGAACGGAATGCGCGCCACCTCGGCCGCCAACGCCGTGGCGATGGATGCAGCTTTGAGCGTTGGCCAATTCGACCTGATCGTGCTGGATGTGATGATGCCGGGTGAAGATGGCCTGTCGGTTTGCCGCCGGCTGCGTGCGAAAGGGGACATCCCGATCCTGATGCTAACCGCCTTGGGGGATGAAACTGACCGTATTGTGGGGTTAGAGGTTGGGGCGGATGATTACCTGCCCAAGCCCTTCAATCCGCGCGAGTTGCTGGCCCGGATTAAGGCAATCCTGCGCCGATCCGACCGTAGCGAAGTGGTAGGCGGCAGCCTTGCCGGGCACAAGTTGGCCTTTGACCGGTGGCAGTTAGACACCGACCTTCGAACCTTGACCGACAGTGATGGGGCCGAAGTGGCCCTAACCACCGCCGAGTTTCGCCTGCTCACGGTGTTTTTGGAACGCCCACGCTTTGTGCTGAACCGCGAGCAATTGCTTGATCTGACCTCGGGTCGCGCGGCGCAAGTGTTTGACCGAACAATCGACAACCAGATCAGCCGTCTGCGCCGCAAGATCGAGGTAGATCCCGCCAAGCCCACGTTGATCACCACCGTATGGGGCGGCGGTTACAGTCTTGCGGCCGATGTGAGGGCGCTTTCTTGACCCCCCGCCTCGCCCTTTCACGCCGCGCCTTTCTACGTCGTTTGCTTCCGCAATCTTTGGGTGGGCAACTTCTGGCCATGTTGCTGTTGGCACTGGCCATCACGCAAGGGCTCGGCCTTTTGCTGCTGACGGATGAGCGTAATCGGGCCGTGCGCGCAGCATTGGGTTTGGAGGCGGCAGGCCGCGCGGCGAATGTGGCCTTGTTGCTGGATGATGCCCCTTTGGGGCTGCGCCCGTCTATCCTGCGGTCTGCGGATTCGCCACTGGTCAGGTTTACGGTTGGCCCAGAGGCCGAAGCGCCCCATGACAGCAGCGACGCCAACTTTGTCCTCGGCCAGATCCGCCAAATCCTCGGCGATCCGGCTCGGGACATTCGGGCCGATGTTCACGCCCTTGTCTTGCCCCCCATTCCAATGCCCGAAGGCATGCCTGCCACCATGCGCCCGATGCACGAGGCGATGATGGCCGGGCGCACCGACCCTATCGAGATGACGCTGTCAATCCAATTGGCCGGGGGGGAATGGCTGAACGTACGCACGATGTTTCACCGCCCCGGCTTGCAGCTTTCACCACAAGCCCTATTGCCACTTTTACTGATGGTGCTGGCGGTCGTTCTGGTTGCGTGGTGGACCGCCCGGCGGGTCGTAGGCCCAATGCGCGTGCTTGCCATAGGGGCCGACCGGTTGGGCCGGGGACTAGATACGGAGCCGCTGCCGATGACCGGGCCGTCTGAGGTGCGCGACACAACGCGGGCCTTCAACCAGATGAAAGACCGCTTGACACGTTTTGTGAACGAGCGCACGCATATGCTTGCAGCCCTCAGCCATGATCTGCGCTCGCCCTTGACGGCGATGCGGCTCAGGATCGAAATGCTTGAGGAAACCGAAGACAGCATCCGACTGAAGGCACTGGTCGAGGAAATGCAGGCGATGGTCGAGGCCACGCTGGAATTTGCGCGGGGGGTGGCCAAGACAGAGCCTACCGCCACCGTCGATATCACTGCTCTGCTGGGCGATCTGGTAAGTGATACGGGCGGTTGCGCAAGCCTTGCCCCTACCGGGCCGATTTATGCAACCATCCGCCCCCAAGCCCTGAACCGCGCCTTGCGGAACCTAATCGACAACGCAGTCCGCTATGGTGGCATTGCCAACGTGACTTTGGCACAAACGCCGGGAACGACCGTCATCTCCATCGCTGACACGGGGCCGGGTTTGCCCGACGATCAACTTGAAGAAGTGTTTGAACCCTTTGTGCGGTTTGAACAGTCGCGTAGCCGTGATACGGGCGGCGTCGGTCTGGGTCTCGCCATCGCCCGGACCATCATTCAGGCGCATGGCGGCACCGTAACACTGTGCAACACGCCTGACGGCGGGCTGGAGGCTGTGGTTCGCCTGCCGATCGGGGCGGTTTGACTGATTGACACAGTCGCAAAATTACTTTGCTTAGGCGCATACGAAGACATGTCAGACAAGATTATCCCTCGCCGCATTACGATGCGAGCAGGACGCTTAAAGCTGCCAGATGTGGACCCCGTCAGTTACTTTCGGCGCGTAGCGTGCCCGCAGGAGCCTCGCCATTCGCCTCGATATCAATAATATAGCGCTTCATTTCGGCAATTTCACTCAGCTGTGCTTCGATGATCGCGTCGGCCAACGCCCGGACCCTCGGGTCCGAGATATTGGCCCGCTCGCTGGTTAGTATGGCGATGGAATGGTGCGGAATCATCGCCTTCATCCAAGCGACGTCATCTACAGTTGCCTGCGTCCGCACCAGCCCCAGTCCGACGGCAAAGGCGATTGCACCTCCGGCAAGGATTGCAATATTGGCTTTGCGGTTGGAATACATGCCCAGCATGAAGGCCAGCATGATGATTGCCATCACCGCCCCCATGTAAATCGCCATCCACATCCGCGTCTGCGAGAAAAAGATGTGGTCCATCGCATAGGTGTTCAAATACATAAGCCCAAACATCACGATTGTTGATGTGGCGATCATCGCAGAAAAGCGTCCATAGGTCATGGCAAGCCTCCCTAAATTTACTGGTGTAAGTGCAACTACCTTCCCACTTAGGAGGGTTCCCAAAAAAATTACTTTTTAAATTAATCTATCCCCGGTTGAAAATCAGCCAAGACAGGCGTTATGGAATTCGATGATTTTCGGTTCCGAACCAGATAAAATCCCCGTTGCACGGTTTTCAAATTACTCGATCGCCCTGCAGGCATTTACCGGGCCAATGTTGAGAACGCACCAAGTCCGAAGACGCTTTCAAAGCAGACATTGACACTTTTTAACAGTATCAAAAATGCCCTTTGAGATTTCAGCTTTGCGCCCGTTATCGCAGCAGGAAGGCGCGGCTACGCCCCCTCCAGCTGCCCAGCCAGTTACATGCCCCGCGCGGCGAGCCAGGCTTTCATCTGGCCAATTTCGGTTTCTTGCGCGGCAATCACGGCCTCAGAGAGGGCGCGCATTTCGGGATCGGTGCCGAACTCTAGCTGCACCTTCGCCATGGCAACCGCTGCCTCGTGGTGCGGGATCATACCTTTGACAAAGTCCACGTCCGCGTCGCCGGTGTAGGGGATCATCATATCCGTCATCATGATATCCATCGCGGCGGCATAGGCTACCACAGCCGGGTTATCGGCCACCTCGGGCGGGATCATCGCTGACGCTTCCATGCCGCCCATTCCAGCCATACCAGAGTGATCCATGCCTTTCATGGTCGTCTGGGCAAAGGCAAGCCCGCCCACAATGGCAATTGCGCCAGCGACCAGCGCGAGGGTTCGTTTTTTCATCATCATCTTCCTTGTGTTGTTTCCGTTAAGCTGGTGCAAAGCCCGCATCGGTCAGGGCCGCTGCAAGTCGCTCGCGCGGGGCGGTGGTGGTCACATCGACTGTGTGTGTCGCCGGATCGGCCTGGACCTCGGCGGCCGGATCGACGGACTGGATCGCCTTTGTGACACCGCGGGCGCAGCCGCCGCAGGTCATGGATTCGATATGGAACTGCATGAGTTTTTCTCTCTAGGTTGTTTCAATATTAATCACATGGGGCTTCCAACGGTTGTAAGGTCAAGAGCACAACGCTGTGATGATCTTCTTTTGTCAAACCTCTTGACCTTACCATGATGAGAAGGATTATGTGTGGAAGCGGAACAGAGTTGAAAAGGTAATCCGCCATGAACAGTAGCCCCAAAGACATGCAGCCCGGCCTGCCCTCGCGGATCACTCTCGATGTCGCGGGCATGACCTGCGCGTCCTGTGGCGGGCGGGTGGAACGGGCGTTGAAGGCGGTGCCGGGGGTTGCGGTGGCCTCTGTAAACCTTGCGACCGAGCGGGCCGAGATCACGGGCCCCGGTTTGGACCGTATGGCGCTGGTCAAGGCGGTCGAGGATCTCGGCTATGAAGTGGCCTCGCCGCCCGTCGATCTGACAATTGAGGGGATGACCTGCGCGTCCTGCGTGGCGCGGGTCGAGCGCGCGCTGAACGCTGTGCCGGGCGTGACTGGCGCCACGGTCAACCTCGCGACCGAGCGGGCGCATGTGACGGGCATGGCAGACGCGGCTGCCCTGATTCGCGCCATCGAGGCGGTGGGCTATGACGCGCGGATGGCCGTGTCGGCCCTTGGTGCGACGGACGCGATGGCAGACCGAAAGGCGGCTGAGGAAACCACGCTGAAGCGCGATCTGTGGATTGCCGCCGCGCTGTCGCTGCCGGTGTTCGTGCTTGAGATGGGCGGGCATCTGTTCGCGTGGGTCCATATGGCCGTGATGAACTCCATCGGCATGCAAAACAGTTGGTATCTGCAATTTGCCCTGACCACGGCGGTGCTGATCGGCCCCGGTCGGCGGTTCTACACCAAGGGGTTTCCCGCGCTGGTACGCCTTGCGCCGGATATGAACAGCCTTGTCGCGGTTGGTACCTCGGCGGCTTACGGCTATTCTTTGGTCGCGACCTTTGCCCCTGCCCTGCTGCCCGCAGGCACCGCCTTCGTGTATTATGAGGCGGCGGCGGTGATCGTGACCCTGATCTTGCTGGGCCGCACTCTGGAGGCGCGCGCCAAGGGCCGCACCTCGCAAGCCATCCAGCGGTTGGTGGGTTTGCAGGCCAAAACAGCGCGCGTTCTCCGCGACGGCACCATGCTTGAGGTGCCGATTGCCGAGGTGAAGCCCGGCGACATAGTGGACCTACGCCCCGGTGAGCGGGTGCCGGTGGATGGCACGGTGAGCGAGGGCACAAGCTGGGTGGATGAGAGCATGATCTCGGGCGAACCATTGCCCGTGGAAAAGACCAATGGAAGCCCCGTCACCGGCGGCACCGTCAACCAGACCGGCGCCTTTACCTTTCGCGCGACAGCAGTGGGCGAGGCCACGATGCTGGCGCAGATCATCCGCATGGTCGAGGCCGCGCAGGGCGGCAAACTGCCCATTCAGGCGCTGGTCGACCGGGTGACGATGTGGTTCGTGCCCGTCGTGATGGCGCTGGCGGTGCTGACCTTTGCGGTCTGGCTGATCTTTGGCCCCGACCCTGCGCTGAGTTTTGCGCTGGTGAATGCGGTCGCGGTGCTGATCATCGCCTGCCCCTGCGCGATGGGTCTGGCCACGCCCACCTCGATCATGGTCGGTACCGGGCGCGGCGCGGAGTTGGGCGTGCTGTTTCGCAAGGGCGAGGCGTTGCAGGCCCTTCAGACTGTGCGGGTGGTGGCCTTTGACAAGACCGGCACGCTGACGATGGGAAAGCCACGGCTGACTGATTTGCACCTTGCACAGGGGTTTGAGCGCGAAGCGGTGCTGGCGGCTGTGGCGGCGGTTGAGGCGAAGTCCGAACACCCCATCGCCCGCGCCATTGCAGCGGCGGCTGTCGAAGAGGGTCTGACCCTGCCAGAGGTAACCGGCTTCGCCTCCCTAACCGGCTACGGCGTTCAGGCGCAGGCGGGCGGTGGACGGGTCGAAATTGGTGCCGACCGTTACATGGCCAAGCTGGGTCTGGACGTGGCCCCCTTTGCCGAGGTCGCCACCCGGCTGGCGGATGAGGGCAAATCGCCACTTTACGCTGCCATCAACGGCCAGTTGGCCGCGGTCCTCGCCGTGGCAGATCCGATCAAGGACACCACCCCCCAAGCCATCCGCGCCCTGCACGCGCTTGGCCTAAAGGTCGCGATGATCACCGGCGACAACGCCCGCACCGCCCATGCCATTGCCCGCCAGTTGGGGATCGACGAGGTGGTGGCCGAGGTGCTGCCCGAGGGCAAGGTGGCGGCGGTCAAGCGCCTTCAGGCGCTTGGCACGCTGGCTTTCGTCGGTGACGGCATCAACGATGCACCCGCGCTGGCCGCAGCGGATGTGGGGATTGCCGTCGGCACCGGCACCGATATCGCGATTGAGGCGGCGGATGTCGTGCTGATGACGGGTCGGCTGACGGCGGTGCCCGATGCCATCGCGCTATCCAAGGCCACGATGCGCAACATCCGCCAAAATCTGTTCTGGGCCTTCGCCTATAATGCCGCGCTGATCCCGGTCGCGGCGGGCGTGCTGTGGCCAGCCTTCGGCATCCTTTTGTCCCCCATCTTTGCCGCTGGCGCGATGGCGCTGTCGTCGGTCTTTGTGCTGGGCAACGCCCTGCGGCTGCGGCGCTATTCCCCCGCGATTGACGGAGCCAAGCCATGAATATCGGTGAAGCGGCAAAAGCCTCGGGCGTATCGGCCAAGATGATCCGCTATTATGAGGCGACCGGCCTGATCCCGGCAGCGGGGCGCACCGGCGCAGGCTACCGCGTCTACACGGGCACCGAGGTGCAGATGCTGCGCTTCATCCGCCGCGCGCGCGATCTTGGATTTCCCGTCGACAAGATCGAGGAACTGCTGGCGCTGTGGCGCGACCGCTCGCGCCACAGCGCCGATGTCAAGCGACTGGCGCAAGAGCAGATCGACGGTCTGGAGCGCAAGATTGCCGAGATGCAGGCGATGAAAGACAGCCTCCAGCACCTCGCCGATGCCTGCTGCGGCGATCACCGGCCGGATTGCCCTATTCTAACCGATCTGGGCAGCGGCCCGGTTGGGCAGCGGGCATAGCGGGCTCGCCCAAAAAAGCTGGCCTGACGGCCGCGTTCAGACTCGTTCCGGCCAGCGATGGTGCAGATCGTCAATGAGAATGGCGTGGGTATGAAGGTCATCATGCCCCGCGAGGTGCGGATGATCGGGGGGCAGGTCGGGATGCGTGTGCGCCACAGTTTCGGGTTCAGACGCGGGCCACAGGATCACTGCGGCAAGGATGCCCGCTGCGGCCAATCCTGCCATACCCAAGAATGCGGCGGGCAGGCCAAAAGCAACCCCCAACCAGCCCGCAAGCGGATAGGTGAGCAGCCAACACGCGTGGCTAAGGGCAAATTGTGCGGCGAAAATCGCGGGGCGGTCCTCGGCGTGGGCAGAGCGGCGCAAAAGCCGCCCGCTGGGGGTTTGGGTCAGGCTGTAGCCAAACCCAAGGGCTGCCCAAAGAAGGGCCAGCGCGGTAAGTGACCCAACCAAGGGCCCGGCCAGCATCCCCAGCACCAACAAACCAGCCCCCCCAATCATCGCCGGGCGGTCCGCCATCCGGTCCAGCAACCGTGGCAGCGCCAGTGCCGCCACCATCGACCCCGCGCCAAAGGCCGCCAGCGCCAGCGCGACCTGCGTTTGCCCCAAGCCAAGCCCCGCTTGCACGATCACCACCGTGTTGACGATCACCATAGCCCCCGCCGCCGCCACGCTTAGGTTCAACGCCAGCAATCCGCGCAATCGCGGCGTCGCCAGATAAATCCGCATGCCCCGCGTTGTGCGGTCCCAGATGCCACGCGGTTTTTGTGGTTGCGGCGATGGCAGCACTACGCTGGCCACCAGCAGCGCCGACAGCACAAACCCCACCACCGTGCCGCCAAACAGCACCGGAAAGCTAACCACCGTCAGCAGCGCCGCCGCCAGCATAGGCGACAAAAGGTTCTCCAGATCATAGGCCAGCCGCGACAGCGACAGCGCACGAGTATACTCCGCCTCATCCGGCAGCACATCGGGAATGGTCGCCTGAAACATCGGCGTAAACCCGGCAGAGGCTGCTTGCAGCAGGAAAATCAACGTATAAATCTGCCAAATTTCGGTCACAAAAGGCAGCGCAAGCGCCACCGTTGCGCGGATCAAATCCAGCGCCACCAGAGCCGTGCGGCGTGGCACCCGGCCCGCAAAGGCCTGCGCGATGGGGGCCAGCGTCACATAGGCGACCATCTTGATCGCCAGCGCCGTGCCCAACACCAGCCCCGCATTCGCCCCCGCGATTTGCCATGCCAGCAGCCCCAAAGCGACCGTGGCAAGCCCTGTGCCGATAAGGGCGATAACCTGTGCGGCAAACAGGTGGCGATAGGTGCGGTTGGCCAGAATGGTCAGCATGATCCCTCAAAGAAGTTTGGCAAGCGCGCGCAAATCAGCCATGTCCTGCGGCGCGCCCGCCCCAAGGCAATTGTCGATATGATCGTGGATCAAAACCCGTTTGGCGGCAGATACCGCCTTTTCCACGGCCTGAAGCTGGACTGCGATTTCGGTGCAGGGTTTGCCCGCCTCGATCATCTGGATCACATGGCGCAAATGCCCTTCGGCGCGTTTCAGCCGCTTGACCAGATCGGGGTGGGTTGCATGTTGATGGGTGTTTGACATACATGCTGTGTATCCCCCTAAGGGGGATAGTGCAAGATCGCGCTTACGCGACATTATAGGGGGCGATACGGGCAGTTGATGCGAACAACAGGCGCAAAATCAGATCGGCGGGTGCTGCACAAGTGCTGTGCATGGCTTGTCGCTTGTGCGTTGTTTATTGCGCCCTTGATCGTTCATCTCACACACCCGCCCACAGCCAATATGGCAGCCGAGCATGGCCATTCACACGGTCACAGCCATGCGGCGGCTGATGATGATGACGCACCCTATGGCCCCCTTGGCCCAGACCTGTTTTCCGCCCATGATGCCAGCGATCACGAGCATCAGGTTTTGGGACATCCGTCCCTATCTGCCGAAACCACCGCCCCAGACGCTGCGCGCTTGTTCTTGCCGCACAAATCCTTTCGCGCGGGGGCTGCGCGCGACGGACCACGACGCCCCCCACGCCTTGCCTGAACGCTTGTAAATCCGCGTGGCCCAACTTGCATGGCACAATGTGCATCAGGTTGACCGCGCGACACCGATGTTCAGACCAAAGGATCCTTTCCATGAGACGACTTTCCGCCGGACCACCTGCCTCGGCCTCCCCCCTATGGCGGGCAGCTTGCGCATTTGTGCTTGCAGCAACCGCTCTGCTTTGGGCCGATGAGGCCTTGGCCCATGCCGTGACCCTTGGCGATCAAGGCTATATTCAGGAAATCAGCGGGCCGCATATCATCCCGTTCATTTACCTTGGCGCAAAACATATGGTGACAGGATATGACCACATCCTGTTCTTGTTCGGCGTGATCTTCTTTCTTTACGGGATGCGCGAGATCGGGATTTACGTCACCCTCTTCGCCATTGGCCATTCGGTGACGATGCTGGCGGGGGTGTATTTCAACTTTGGCATCAACGCCTATATTATCGACGCCATCATCGGGTTTTCGGTGATCTACAAGGCGCTGGACAACCTTGGTGCGTTCAAGGCGTGGTTCGGGGTGCAACCGAATACCAAACTCGCCACGCTGGTCTTTGGCTTTTTGCATGGCTTCGGCCTTGCGTCGAAAATCATCGAATACAACATCGCGCCCGATGGGCTCTTGGTGAACCTGATCGCCTTCAATGTGGGGGTAGAGATCGGACAATTGACGGCACTCGCCCTGATCTTGCTGTTCATGCAGCGCTGGCGGACCTCACCTGCCTTTGCGCGCCAAGCCTACACCGCAAACGTCATCATGATCGGCCTTGGAACCTACCTGATGGGCTTTCAGCTCATCGGGCTGGCCATGGCATGAGAGAGGAACCCAAAATGCAAAAGAACTTTGACGTATCCCGTGCCCCGCAAACGCCCCTGCGTGCTGATCGCCCCGGTCAGGTCCGCGGAGTGGAGGCAACGCCGGGCGGCTTGATCCGGTCCACCGTCATTACGGGCACTTGCGCGGTGGCGATGCTAGGGATTGTCTATATGCCCGCCGAATATGGCATCGACCCGACCGGCTTTGGTGCCATTCTGGGCCTGACCGAGATGGGTCAGATCAAACAACAGCTTTCCGCAGAGGATGCAGCAGACGCAGCCGCCCCCCGAACCGTGGCGCTGGACCCCGCAACCTTGGCGCGGCTGGACAAGATCAAGGGACAGCTTGCTTCCATCAGCGCCGTGATCGGCGCCCCAGCGGCGGTCTTTCCGGTGTCACAACCGCCAGCGATTGCGGCTGAACCAGCATCTGCCCCTGCCCCTGCAGCCCCGGCTGCCATCGAGGCTGCCCCGATCACCCCAGCTATTGAGCCTGCGGTGGCCGAGGCAACTGCTTCAGATTGGCGCAATGAGGTCAGCTACACTCTTACCCCCGGCGAAGGGATCGAGGTAAAGCTGGTCATGCAGGAGGGTCAAATCGCCCGCTTTGAATGGAGCGCGAACGGGTCCGTTGTGAATTACGAAACCCACGGCGATGGCAGCGGCCAGAACATCAGCTATGAGCAAGGCCGCGCTGTGCCGGAACAGGCGGGCGAGTTGGTGGCCGCCTTTACCGGCAACCACGGCTGGTTCTGGCGCAACCGAACCGAGGCACCGGTCACTGTCACTCTGCGCACTGCTGGTGATTATTCAGAATTGAAGGCACCGTGACACAGTCATGGCCTGATGGCGAAGTGACAGACAACAGGCCATGGAGCCCCGCAAAGCCGGGTGCCCTTCGTAAAGCGCCAAAAGTCCCCCAAAATTTAGGGGGGACTGTTCAAACAGTGTCCAAAATTGCACCGAGGCAAACCCGGTTTCTTTAGTCGTGATCTATGTAATCGATAAATAATGACGTTGGCTAAGAAAGCTCATTTTCAGTTACCCTTAGGTTCTCTACATCATAAGCTACTTGGGGCCACTCCGATCATGGTCTATCGAAAAGAAATGAACAAACTTCAACTTGGGTGATCTCTTTCCAAGGCTCGCAAAAAAGCCCTGGCGGTGCCAGCTGCTTGGGTTGTGTCTCGAATGTGGTGGAAATTCTCTGGCGGCGATCTCCGAGTGGTTTGATTTGCACCTGATCAGGCTGCGAGGTCAAGTGTCGTGGGCTCGATGGGTTGGCTGAGGGTTTGCCATCCATCGATTTTGCGCATTGTGATCTGGCCGGAGGCCATCAGGGCCCAGAGCAACATGGGCACGGTTTCGGCACAGGGCAGCACGGCCTGGGTCTTGATCCGGCGTCGGAACTCCTCGTTTAGCCGTTCGATCGCGTTGGTGGTCCGCGCCGCTTTCCATTGCGTCGGATCGAGGCGGGTGAAGGTGAACAGTCGATCCCCGGCCTCTTCCAGACTATCGGCGACCGCCTTGCACTTCAGCCGCCATTTGCGCAGGAACGCTTTGCGGCGGGTTGGTATGACCAGCGTGCTCCACACTTGGGGATCAGCGCTGACCCACCACCCGCACATCCACATGATCGTCCCTGGCGGCGGCCTGTCGCCTGACGG
>NZ_FOCO01000063.1 GCF_900110135.1 Pseudorhodobacter antarcticus
CCACTCTCGGCACGCCCATTACAGAAGTCGTGGGATAAGTCTGTCCGGGGATAGGGGAACCCTCACCGTCAGACCATTTGTGCAACAGAGCCCACCACAGGCCGAAACCTTTTTCTATCAAGCGTTGCAGTTCAATGGCTGGGGTTTTCTGATCCGTCCGGGCGTGTTGATCATCGGCGCTATGACCTTGTTGTCGATCTATTTCGGTCTGAAGAACCGCATTGATGATGCTGGGGCAGAAGGCGAAACCGTCGTCACTTCGCACGCCAGCCGCAACATTCAGATCATTTTTGCAGTGGCGGCCATGGCGTTCTTTGCGGTGGCGATCTGGGATGCCATTGGGCAAAGCACTTTGGGGGGCGTGTTTCCCTTGGGTGTTGGCGTGATTGGTGTGGTGTTTGGTGCCATTTTGTTGGTGCATCTGTGGCGCGGCCATTCCGACCATCCGGCGTTTTACGATTATGAAATCGTTGGCGACCATGTTGGCAAAGAAGGCAACGGCTGGTTCTGGACAGGCCCGGCATGGCTTGGCGGTTTGGTGGTCGGCACGGCGCTGGTTGGCTTTTACATCGCGATGATCGCGTTTTTCTTTGCCTTTTTGCGGATCCGGGCCGAGGCGACATGGCTGCGCACGATAATCATGACCGCATCTGCGGCCGGGTTTATCCTTGGGCTGGCCTATATGCTGTCCCTCAACTTCCCGTCGGGTTGGCTGCAAAATGCTTATGACCTGCCGTGGCCGATCCGTTGAAAGGGGCTGTGATGCAAACCGCAATTCCCTTTCACTTTTTCCGGGGCGGCACCTCGCGCGGGCCATACTTTAACCGCGCGGATTTGCCAGAGGATCGCGATGCTTTGGCGCAAGTGCTTTTGTCTGTGCTGGGCTCTGGGGATGCGTTGAACATTGACGGGCTGGGGGGCGGGGCGGCGGTGACAACCAAGGTCGCCATGCTGTCACGCTCCGACGATCCCGATGCTGATGTGGATTACTTCTTTGCCCAAGTGTCGGTTTTGGA
Source organism: Pseudorhodobacter antarcticus (assembly GCF_900110135.1). Taxonomy (GTDB): domain Bacteria; phylum Pseudomonadota; class Alphaproteobacteria; order Rhodobacterales; family Rhodobacteraceae; genus Pseudorhodobacter; species Pseudorhodobacter antarcticus. Next base: position 1,017 of record NZ_FOCO01000063.1, read on the forward strand.
TCGCACCGTCGATTTCAAGCCAACCTGTGGCAACATCTTGTCGGCGGTTGGCCCTGCGGCGGTTGAAATGGGGTTGGTGAGGCCCGTGGGCGATGTGACCCGCATCCGCGTGCTGTCCACCAACACCGGCGCGCGGATTGAAGCGATTGTGCAAACCCCTGATCGCACTGTAAAATATGATGGTGACGCCGCGATTGACGGCGTTCCTGGCACAGCCGCGCCGATCTATCTGAATTTCATGGATGTGGTCGGGTCGACTTGCGGGTCGCTGTTGCCCACCGGAAATCTGCGCGATGTGATTGATGGGGTTGAGGTGACGTGCATGGATGTTGCCATGCCCATGGTCATTGCGCGCGCGGCTGATTTTGGGCTGACAGGGTATGAAACCGCCGAGGAATTGGATGCAAACCGCGCCTTTTACGCGCGGATGGAGCCTATTCGCATTGAGGCGGGCAAACGCATGGGGATGGGGGATGTCTCCGGCTCTGTCACCCCGAAATTTGGCCTTTTGGCACCAGCGCGGCAGGGCGGCACCGTCACGGCGCGGTATTTCATGCCAAAAAGCTGTCACCCCACAATGGCCGTCACAGGCTCGCAATGTCTTGCGTCTTGCGTGCTGACCCCCGGAACGGTGGCGATAGGTTTGTTCACGCCACCCAGCGGCATGCCAGCGGTCGTGATCATTGAACACCCATCGGGCACCATTGATGTGACGGTGGATTACGAAAATGGCGCGGATGGTTTTGTGTTGCGATCGGCAGGTTTGCTGCGCACCGCCAGACTGCTCGCGCGCGGAGAGGTGTTTGTCCCCAAAACCGTTTGGCAGGGGTGATACCAATCGCTTGCCACACCCAAAGGGCCGCTTGCGTTATGCTGGCGGCCCTTTTTTGGCCGCCCCAAAATACCGCGCAGCAAGGGGCGCGCCCGTGATCACCAGAATAATGCGCGCCAAATGATGGGTTATCACAAATCCCAGATCGGCCCCTGCAACAATGGCCAACACCGTCACTTCCGCCTGCCCTCCTGGGGCATAGGCCAAGAACGCTTCGACAGCAGGCGCAAAACCAGCCAGAATGACGATCTCGGCAAAAACGGTGGCCAGCAGGGCCAACAGCACCACAAAGGCCACGCCCGACACCACCACTTGGCGCAATTCGCGCAAGGTGACCCCAACGTAATAAATGCCAATCGCCATGCCGATGAAATATTGCGCGGTCAAGATCGCCTCGGCCGGGGGGCGCATATGGATCCACCCCATCAGGGAAAAAATCGCCGCCACGATCATCGGTCCAAGGATGGATGCGCCAAACAGGCCCACACGCTCGCCCCCCTTCCAACCAATCAGGGCGGCAAGCGCCATCAACGCCAATTCATGCAGCGGAATGGTCGATGCGGGCGCGCCGATTGGGTTGCTCAGGGATACACCATATAACTTGACCAACAAGATCGGCGCGATGGTCACGACGATCAGCACGCGCGTCGCATGGACCAGCGACAAAATACGCACATTGCCGCCCGCCTCGGCCCCGAAAATCACCATATCTTGCAACCCGCCGGGCATCGCGGCGTAAAACGCTGTCACCGGATCGAATTTGCAGACACGGGTAAAGAACGGCACGCCAATCGCTGCAATCAGCGCGATATAGATCGGGATAAGCGCCAGCGATGCCGCCATAAGGGGCAACTGGTGCAGCAGGGCAGGTGTGATCGACGCCCCAACGGCCACACCCAAAATGGTGCGCGCCGCCACGGAAATTTGGCCAACCCCCTTCAGGCGCACCCCTGCAAGGGCGGCAATCAAACACGCCGCCATTGGGCCAAACAAAAACGGCAGCGGCAGGCCCAAAAAGGCAAACACCAACACCCCCACTGCCGCAGTGCCAAGGGTCAAGAAACGGGCGCGCAGGTCTTTCAGGCGGGGCATAGATCTGTCCTTTTCGCAGGTCAAAGTAGACTTGACGTATATTGTATCCAACTGTATACATCTGGAGACATAAAGCAAGTTGGAGTTTTCATGGCCAATGCCGAGCCGCCGATGGATGATGATGGCCCGCAATCAAACGGGGCGTATCGCCAAATTCTGGCCGACATTCGTGCAGGCGTGCTTTTGCCCGGTGCGCGGCTGCGCGAAACCGAACTTGCCGACCGTTTTGGCATCAGCCGAACCCCTGTGCGCGAGGCGATGCGCCAGCTGGAGGCGGATGGCCTTGTCGTCCATATACCCCGCCAAGGTGCCACAATCCGGGTCTTGGATTACAGCGAAGTGATGGAGCTTTATGAGATGCGCGCCGTGCTGGAAGGCACCGCCGCCCGCCTTGCCGCCCGCGCCGCATCCGACATGGAGCTGGACGAGCTGACCGCGCTGAACGACGAAATGGCCAGCGCCCCGAACACCGCCGCCGCGTATGAATTGAACCGACAGTTTCACCTGACATTGCTGGACGCGGCCAAGAACCGCTATTTGGTAAAATCCGTCAACGCGCTGCAAAAAACCCTTTTAATCCTTGGCCCGACCACCTTGATCGAACCCGTGCGCGCGACCGAGGCTGTGGCCGAACATATGGCCATTATCGCAGCCCTGCGGGACCGCGATGGCCCCCAAGCCGAAACTGCAATGCGCACCCATATCGAAGCCGCCCACCGCGTGCGCCTGCGCGCTTTGCGGGGCCGGGAACGCCCAACCGAAGGAATATAAGCATGCGGCAAGGCAAACCCGTTCATTTTGACCAGCTGTGGGATATTGTCGTGGTTGGCGGTGGCAATGCGGCGCTGTGTGCCGCGATCACCGCAGCCGAGGCCGGGGCGAAAGTGCTGATCCTCGAATCTGCGCCCAAAACCTATCGCGGTGGCAACAGCCGCCACACCCGCAATTTTCGCTGTATGCACCAAGGCCCGCTGTCGGTGTTGACGGGCAGCTATGGCGAGGATGAATATTTCGATGATCTGCTGCGCGTGACCAAAGGCAAAACGGATGAACCGATGGCCCGCATGGCGATCCGCCAATCCGAGGAATGTTTGCCATGGATGGAGGCGCATGGCGTGCGGTTTCAGCCGTCCTTGTCGGGCACCTTGTCGCTTAGTCGGACCAACGCGTTTTTTCTGGGCGGCGGCAAGGCCTTGGTGAACGCCTATTACAACACCGCCGCCGATCTGGGGGTGGCTGTCGCCTATGACGCGGAGGTGACGCATGTGCATATTGAAGGCGACACCTTTACCCATGTGGACGTGCGCATTGGCGGCCAAATGCAGCAAATCCAAGGGCGCGCGATTGTGCTGGCGTCGGGCGGGTTCCAATCCGATCTGGAATGGCTGACCCGCGCTTGGGGGCCTGCTGCGGCGAACTTTCTGATCCGCGGTACGCCCTATAATCGGGGTGTGGTGCTGCGCGACATGTTGGACCAAGGGGCCGAAAGCGTGGGTGACCCAACCCAATGTCACGCCGTGGCCATTGACGGGCGCGCGCCGAAATTTGATGGCGGCATCGTGACACGGCTGGATTGCGTGCCGTTTTCCATCGTCGTCAATCGCGACGGCGACCGGTTTTATGACGAGGGCGAGGATGTCTGGCCCAAACGCTATGCGATTTGGGGGCGCCTTGTCGCGGCACAGCCCGATCAGGTCGGCTATGCGATCATTGACGCCAAGTCGATTGACCTGTTCATGCCATCGGTTTTCCCGCCGATCAAAGCCGACACGATTGAAGATTTGGGCGCGCAAATGGGCCTTGATGGGGCCAAACTTGCGCAAACGGTGGGGGCGTTCAACTCCGCCTGCCAGCCCGGCACGTTCCACCCGACCGAGTTGGATGGGGTGGCGACCGATGGTGTGACCCCGGCCAAAACCAACTGGGCGCGGCCCATCAACCAGCCACCATACTATGGTTATCAACTGCGCCCCGGTGTGACCTTCACCTATCTGGGGCTTAAAATATCCGACCGCGCACAGGTCCACACCGAACGTGGGCCGCTGGTGAATGTGTTTGCGGCGGGTGAAATTATGGCCGGGTCCATCCTTGGCCAAGGGTATTTGGCGGGCTTTGGTATGACCATCGGAACCGTTTTTGGACGCATCGCAGGCGCGGAGGCCGCAAAATATGTCAACTGATCTTATCGCCGAAGCACGTCGCCAGACCGAGATTTGCAACGCTTGCCGCTATTGCGAAGGCTTTTGTTCGGTCTTCCCGGCGCTGACCCGTCAAAAGGCCTTTGCCGATGGCGACATCAGCCATCTGGCCAATCTGTGCCACAACTGTCGGGGCTGCTACTATTCCTGCCAATACACCGAACCGCATGAATTTGCACTGAACTTTCCTGCCGCCTTGGCCGAAGTGCGCCAAGACAGCTGGGAACGTCTGGCGTGGCCACAACCGCTTGCGCGCCGTTTCCATGACAGCGGTGTGGCCTTGGGTGTGGTGGCCGCTGCCACATTTGCTTTGGTTTTTGCGCTGCTTCAGATGATGAAACCCACCAGCGGAGAGGGGTTCTACGCCTATTTTTCCCACAACGCGATGGTCGCGCTGTTTGCTCCGGCGTTTTTGCTGCCTTTGGCGGCGGTCGCAATCAGCCTGCGCCGCTATTGGGCGGAAACGGGCGGCACGCGGCTGCGGTGGCGCAATGTGGTTGGCGGGTTTCGGGCTGCGGCCAATATGAAAAACCTGAACGGCGGGCAGGGGCAGGGCTGTAATTTTGAGGATGAAGACCGCTATACCGACACGCGGCGCTGGCTGCATCAAGCGGTGATGTATGGGTTTTTGCTGTGTTTCGCATCAACATCCAGCGGAACAATCCTGCACTATCTGTTTGATATGCAAGCCCCTTATAGCTTTTTCAGCCTGCCTAAATTGCTGGGCGTTCCGGGCGGGATTTTGTTGACCATCGGCACAGTCGGCCTTGCGTGGTTCAAAACCAAAGCGGACCCAAAGCTGGGCGCGCAGCGGGTTTGGGGCGGCGAAATGGGCTTTATCGTGTTGCTGGGGGCCACGGGTTTCACCGGGTTGGCGCTGTATGCTGCAACCGGTACGGCCTTGGTGCCCGTTATGTTGGCCGTCCACCTTGGTTTCGTCTTGGCGTTCTTTTTGCTGCTACCTTACAGCAAAATGGTTCACGGGTTTTACCGCTTGTCCGCCCTGATGATTGAGGATCAAAAACAAGGAATCTCCAAATGACCCTGAAGCTTGCCCTATTGCCCGGAGATGGAATTGGCCCTGAAATTGCCGCCTCAACCAGAACCGTGCTGGATGCTGCCGATAAGGCCTTTGGTCTTGGGCTAACCTGGCTGGAAGTTGCGATAGGATTTGAGGCGCTGAAAGCTTGCGGCAGCACATTTCCCGACAGCGCATTGGATGCGGTACGCGGTTGTGACGGGCTTATTCTTGGCCCGGTGTCGCACAACACTTACCCACCCCGTGCGGAAGGCGGGCTGAACCCATCGGGGGAGTTGCGCAAACGGCTTGATCTGTTTGCCAATATCCGCCCCGCCCGCAGCCGTGCAGGCATTGCGCCACGCACCGGCGTGCTGATTGATCTGATAGTGGTGCGCGAAAATACTGAAGGATTTTACGCTGACCGCAACATGTTTCAAGGATCGGGCGAGGTGATGCCAACCGAAGATGTGGCGCTGGCGTTTCGCAAGATCACCCGCAGCGCCAGTCTGAATATCGCCCATGCCGCCTTTGCCGAGGCTGAGGCGCGGCGCATCGCTGGCACGGGGCCGGGCAAGGTTACAGCCGTGCATAAGGCCAATGTGATGCGTGTCTCGGACGGGTTGTTTCTGGATTGCGTGCGCAGCGTGGCCAAAGAGCATCCGCAGATTGCCTATGACGAGCGGCTGGTTGATGCGATGTGCGCCCATTTGGTCCGCAATCCGGCAGAATTTGATGTGATCTGCACCACGAATATGTTCGGCGATATCCTGTCTGATCTGGCCTCTGAAATTGCGGGTAGCCTTGGGCTGGCGGCCTCGTTGAATGCGGGGGATGACTATGCGATGGCGCAGGCGCAGCATGGGTCTGCTCCCGATATCGCTGGGCAAGACAAGGCGAACCCTTCATCGCTGATCGGCTCGGCTGCGATGCTTTTGGATTGGTTGGGGGCAAAGCGCGGTGATGCCACATTGCGTGCGGCGGGTAAGGCAGTGGATGCCGCGTTGGAAACGGTTTTGATGCAACCCGACATGCGGACAGGCGATTTGGGCGGAAAGCTCGGTACCCGCGCATTTGGTGCGGCGGTCGCTGCGGCCGTCAAGGCATGAGCCAAAGTGTTTGCCACGAAGCGACTTAGCGGGCACCCCCTCTAGGTCAGTTTAGATTTACGCAGGACTGACCTATTTGTGCTGCAAAGTTGCCCCGTGAACAACGACCCGTTCTAGAACCTTGACGATGACTGCTGGCATGTCTGGCGCGTTGTTACAATCAAGCAGAATCCGCGCCAACGTTCGTCGCGAGAGCGTCAGCGTAACAGCAAAGGCAGTTTTTCTATCCAGCATCCAATACATGCGTAAAAGTTAGAAAAGTTTGCGACACCATTCACGAATGAGGGGAATATCGCCCAGATACGACGTAAAAACCCCTTGATTATATAGGGGTTTTGATTTTCGTTCAATTCAGACAATACAACGCAATCCTGGTAGGCAACGGCGGTTGCGCCCTCCCGTAAGCAAATTCTTCCGTAATATCAAAGACTTACGCAGCGCCCTACGGGGCGCTTTTGCGTTGCGAAATCACTTGGAAGCACTGCGGAAGCAAGAGGGTGCGAAGTCATTGGTAGCAAAGCGAAAAACAACAGCTACTCATATAGCTTTTCATGCGTAAGCGGAGCGTCAAGTTTTACGATCTGGAAGGATATGCCGTGATCATCGACTAACAAATTTGTAACTGCTGCAGTCTTCGCCGTGCCCTTTGGCACGACGATAGTTCTGATCAGGCATTTGTATCAAATCCGGCTGCCTCAAACCCCCTTGTCCGTTCCGGGTCGGAACTTATTGTGCGGAGTGAACCCTGAGGGTGTTGCCTCGCGCGGGTTGCGGACCCAGACGGTTCGGTTGGGGTGCAGGCCCGCGCCGCGCCGTGCGGGGACCGCCATGTGCCGCGCGCGTTGCAACAGTCGCGTGTCGGCAAGGCCAGCGCTTGGGTGGAAACCACCATTGTCTGCGACCTGCTGGTCCCATATGGCTTTGCGGGCGGTAAGAATTACTAGATCGCCGAGGGCTGTGCAGTTGATCTCGCTGGTGTTTAGGTCAACCAAAATCTCGTCGCCATTTTCAACAAACGCGATCGGCCCGCCAAGTGCTGCCTCTGGCCCCACATGGCCGATCACAAGGCCGATCGAGCCGCCAGAAAATCGGGCGTCAGTCATCAGGGCGATGACGATTCCACGCTCGCGGCACAGGGTGGTGATGCGCGCGGTGGGGTCGAGCATTTCAGGCATCCCAGGCGCGCCACTTGGGCCCTCATAGCGCACGATGATCATGTCTTTGTCTTCAAACGCCTCGGGCGTCTGGTCGAGCATATCCAGAAGCGCCTGCTGGCCATCGAATACGCGCGCTTTGCCGCGGAACAGGTTGTTTTCCAGCCCGCCCTCTACACCTGCAAGCTTCAGAATGGCCGAGAATTCGGGCGACAGGTTCCCTCCAAGCATACGCAAACCGCCGGTTTGCTTGTAGGGTGCCTTGACGGGGTAGATCACCTCACCATCGGCAGATTTGGCGTCAAGGCGCACCACTTGTTCGCTAAGCGTCTCGCCGGTGCAGGTCAGCGTATCGCCGTTCAGCAGACCTGCCTCCAGCAACTCGCGCACGATGACCTGCACGCCGCCCACTTTGTCGATATCAACCATGGAATACTTGCCGTAAGGGCGCGCATTGGTCAGCACGGGAACGACATGCTGCGACAGGTGGTTGAACTCCTCGGGTGTGATGATGTCTTTCCAAAAATCGGCAAAACCAGCGGCGCGGGCGATTTCAGGCGCGTGCAATAGCGCATTGGTGGAGCCTCCGACGGCCATCGCCACAATGGTGGCGTTGCGCAAGCTGTCGCGGCTGACAATGTCACGGGGCTTGAGGTCCGTCTCGATCATCTGGGCTAGAAGTGTGACCAACTCCTCGGGGAACTCCGTCAAGCGGCGCGGATCGTCGGATGGCGGGGCCACCATGTGCAGGGGCTGCATGCCCAACACGCCGATGAACGTCTGCATCGTGTTGTAGGTGAACATACCCCCGCAGCTGCCAAAGCCGGGACAGGCGTGGCAGGCGATGTGGTTGCGGTATTCGGAGTCGGGGTGGCCTGCGGCCTGAAAAGCGCTGACGATATCAAGCTTTTCGCCCGTCTTTGGGTCGGTACCGGGGTGGATCGGACCATCCGACATGATGATGGATGGCAGGTTATGCTCCAGCATGGCGGCAAGCGTGCCGACGGGGGGCTTGTCACAGGCGACCACAGCAATTGTGCCCGCAAGCCCCGTTGCGCTGAAATGCTCGCACAAGGCATCATGCGTCACCTCGCGCCCGATCAGCGAATAGCGCATCTCGGGCGTGCCGTTGCGCATCCCATCCGAGGTGGCAATCGTATATTCCGGCTGCACAAGACGATATTTCAACTGGGCCGGGCCGCTGCCGATGCGGCCCTTGAGCGCTTGGTGGATCGCCTCGACCTTGGCGGCCACGCCAAGATAGCACTGGCTGTCACCCTTGGTGCCTACCACGCCGACTGACGGCATATGGATCAGGGCCGGATCGGTGCCAATCTCGATGGCAAGGCCGATGGTCTGGGTGGATCGACCGGGGTGGGTGTCAATCAAAACGGCATTTGGATTGGTCAAAACAGTCTCTTTTCGGTTGCAGGGTTGGGGCGGTTGCAAAATATCTGAACTAAATGAAACGCGAAAATGACGAAAGTAAAGATGGCCAGATGAAGCGGCAAAATTTGGCGACGTCAGGCGATGAGTCAAGCTTTTTAGGGCGTTGATTTACCTGTAAGAAAAATTTCTGGTAGTCACGTGCTGTTGAGGGAACAAAAAGTGTCCAATTCTTGCGCTTTATCAGGAATGAATTATATCCGGGCGCATGCTGTTCCCACCCGCAGTAAATGTGCCACTCATGCCGGAAGATTAGAGTTTCTGTCGTCACAAATATTTGCAGCGTGATGCCTTTAGACCAAAATTTCGCGTAAGGATGTTTATGTCTCCAACTTATTCCAGCGCGAAGAAGACGATTTGCAATCCCTTGCAGCATCCTTCAGACCGGTTTTTCTATAGGCGGCATATCCGGACGTTCGTCTCATGACAGAACGAAAAAGTATATTTTCAGGGCGACGTGCCGTGCTTGCGACCATGCACGGTAAAGAACAAGCAATCGCGCCGGTGTTCCTGAATGGACTGAATCTGATCGTGGCGCCTGCGAGGGGCGTCGACACGGACGCTCTTGGAACATTTTCCGGCGAGGTTCCACGACGTGGCACGATGCTTGAAACGGCGGTCGCCAAGGCGCGACTCAGCATGGAATGCGCACGGCTTCCGTTTGGCATTGCAAGCGAGGGCAGCTTCGGACCGCACCCGCTGTTCCCGGTCATACCAGCAGGCTTTGAACTGCTGGCATTGGTCGATGATGAGCGGGGCACGACCATCCACGAAAGTCTTGTGATCGAAGACACAAACTTTGCGCATCTGGTGGCAGCACCGAAAGAGCCGATAGCAAAATTTCTGGCTCATGCGGGGTTTCCGTCCCATGGCTTGATCGTGCGCCCGAATGTCGGTGGTACAGAGGCAGCATTTGCCAGAGGAATAGTCGATCTGCCTACCCTACAGTCCGCAATTGCAGCGGCCGCCGCACTTTCAGACGATGGATGCGCGCGCGTTGATACCGATATGCGGGCGCACCTGAACCCTACGCGCATGAAATCCCTAGCCGTCCTCGCGAAACGGCTTTCGGATCGTCTGTTGCGCCTTTGTCCTCTCTGTAAAGCACCTGGGTGGGGACGCGTCAAAGTGATCCGAGGTTTGCCCTGCAAGGTCTGCGACACCGCGACCGAATTGGTCATCTCCGAGGTCTTTGTTTGTGCTGCCTGCGCGCACGAGGAGGAACGGCCCCGTAGCGACGGCCTCACCCACACAGGCCCTGCGAATTGTCCGTGGTGCAATCCTTAGAGTCTGATTCGAAACTAACGCAACAATTTCAAACACATGGCATTTGATGCGCTGCGCAACGTTTGCTGGTCGCCCATCACCCAAACCCAACAAAATCAGATGTTTGGGCCGCCGATCTTGTCTGCCATGATGTCATTTCGATGCTTTGGTTAAACGCAACACATTGATTTTGAGTGATTAGGTTTGGATCAGCCTCTTAGACACCTCGATCATGGGGGCTAAGCTTGTCGAGATATTCGTGATATTGAAAAAGCTGTGATTAGACACCGTCTGGTCTTATACCTGATCTTCACGCCCTCGGCAGATTTGGCGCGCAGGGCACCGGTGTGATCATCGCTAGATATTGCTGCGCGCGACTGGCTGGCAGGACGGATGGCCGAGGCGGGGTGCTGGGGGTGATTGCTACGCTGGAAATTGCGCGAGCGTCGCGTGCGACCGGCGGGCCTGCAATTTCAGTCGTGTCGTTTCAGGATGAATGTGGATGGTTTGACGGAACCACCGTGTCGGCCGTATAGTCATGTCTGCTGACTTTGGCCGAGTCGGATGTCGTGAAGGACTCTGACGGGGTGCGGCTTTCTGAGGCGCGGAGTCTGTTGGGAGATCGTGTTGGCAGCGCTGTGTACCCATCAATCCCGGTTATGGCGAGGGTGCGTTGGTCAGGCCGTTGATGTAGAGTATCATGTTGATGCGGCCGAAGCCCGCGCCATGAAAGATGCCCGCGTGCCGCCCGCCTTGGTCGAAAACATGGACCATGGGCGCGTCCGTCTCGCGCGCAGAGAGCGCGGCAAAGGCTCCGGCGGCGTCCATCACAGTGTCGTCAGTCGGCGTTATAGCGCGCCAGTTCCCGGCATCCCACTCCGGGCCGTGCGCTGAGGCGTCACTCACGGTCAGGAACTCGACCATCTCGCGCATTGGCGTGACATTGACGGCCTCCTGCACCGCCTGCAGCAGCGCTTGCTGATCGGCACAGGGCGCACCGCAGCTTTCTGGCACGAGGCTCAGCACGACGATGCGATCTGACAGGTCCGACAGATTGAGGCTGGCGCCATCCGCCTCTGTCATCGCCAGCGGCGGCAAGCGGAGAATATCCGTTGGCTCGAAGGCTAATTCCTTCTCCGCCATCACTTCTTCGAGTCGTTCGCCAGGATGGTGCGCTGCGACCGGCAGGGCAGTAGAGAGGAGCAGCAGGACGACAAGCGCAGGATTCTTCATCGCGCTGCCTCCGACAGCGTCTCCGCCACACCGAGCACAGGCACGTCCTTGGTCATCGCTCCCGTACGCACAAGCGTCGGGGTTGGCCGAAACCGTGTGCCTTCGTCCAGTTTGTCCGCGAGGGTGCTGCCCCATTTGAAGGGTTTGGTCAGCGTCACCTCCGCCAGCGCGGACACAGGGAATGCGGAGAGGCAAGCCGCGGAAAGAAATAGCTTCATTAGGAACTCTCGCCCTTCTCGATACGCATCGAAGTATCTTCTGGAGGCGCCTAATGCGTCAGGTCACCCTCCCAAAATACGAAATGAATCACCATTCAAATCGTGTCACTAAGATGTAGTCGCAGGCGGTGTTTATCAAGGAGCTGTCCGCCCATTTCATGTGGAGTCTTGTCTTATGAAGGTCCCAGCTTTTGTGCGAAACAAGAGCCACAGACAAGCATTTTGAAATGCTTGTCTGTGGTGGTGGTTGGATCGTTTAGAGCTTGGTCTTTGAGGACCGTATCAGAGTAAGATCAACCACCACCTTCGCCACAGGCCTGAACGGATACAGAGCGGCACGAAGCCCTCTAGGACAAGCATAGGATATGACGAAGATGCCCGATGATACCATTGGTATAGATATTTCCAAAGCCACTTTAGACATTCACCGGCTGAGCGACGGGAAGATGATGTCGTTTAGCAATTGCCCTGCAGGATTTAAGGCGCTTTCCAAGTTCTGCGCACAGACGACGGTAACACGCGTTGTTTATGAAGCAACAGGCGCTTACCACGGTGGGCTGGAGCGCGCCTTGGGTGCGC
>NZ_FOCO01000096.1 GCF_900110135.1 Pseudorhodobacter antarcticus
GGTTTACTCATACCACACAGCTACCATGCTGGATTCACAAGATGAATCCCTCATGGGATTTGTGCAACAGAGCCACAAATCCGGTTCAATCGACACGCCCCGGGTATGGATGGGCGCGCCACGTTCGGTGAAGCCATCAACCTTAAGCCAATTGAAATCCTGCCGGAAGCCGGTGGCCCAAATGATCGTTGTGACACCTTCATTAGCCAGATTGATCCCGGCCAGCGGGTTGGTCAAGCTTACGGGGTCAGCAAATTTTTCGCGGGCCTCGGGCTCGGGCGGCAGATCAAGGCCAGTGCGGGTGGCATAGGCATCCGCTAAGTCGAGCAGGCCATAATAATTGGCATCGCCCGCCGCCACATTGGCCGCAAGATCGTCTGAAAAGCTAAGCACACCATCCGCATAGGCCTTAGTCAGGCCGGTCAGCGTCACGCCTTCGCCAGCCAAGCGGCGAAAATCCATCGTGCGGCCGCCGTAAGCCCCGGAAACTGCAATCGTGACATGCTCGGTGCCCGGTTTGGGTGCCGAAATATCCCACAGGCCCAAAACGCCGAGCCACCAGACAAAATCGCGGCCACGGTAACGGCGCGGCGGGCGGTCATGCGGGCCGACCGACAGGAATACCTTGCGGCCCGCCCGGTTCAGCTCATCCGCAATCTGCGCGCCAGACGACCCTGCGCCAACCACCATCACCGCCCCTTCGGCCAGTTGCGCGGGGTTCTTGTAGTAAAACGAGTGCATTTGATGCACGCCACCGGACTCAGGCACAATTGGCGGAATCACCGGATGCTGGAATGCGCCCGTGGCGGCGACGATGCGGCGGGTCTGGATCTCGCCTTTGTTGGTCTTGACCAGAAAGCCGCCCTGCCCCGGCAGACGCGTGGCCGAAACCACCTCGACGCCTTCACGGATTGGCGCTCTGAACTTTGCGGCATAATCGACCAGATATTGCGCAAAACGATCTTTGGTCACGAATTCATCGGGCGCGCAGCCCTCGAACTCCAGCCCTGGAAAGCGGTCGTGCCATGCGGGGCCATTGGCCACCAGCGCGTCCCAGCGGGCGGTGCGCCACGCCTCGGCTGTGCGGTTTTTTTCCAAAACCAGGTGCGGCACACCGGCGCGGCTCAAATGCTCACTTGCCGCTATGCCGGCCTGCCCGCCGCCAACAACCAGCGTATCCGTTTTCTCGACAGGCATTTGGCTATTCCTCTACATTGGTCCGAAAGCAATTTTCCCCTCACTCAGGGTTCCAATCAGAATTAGCTCAGGCCGGACGTCAGGAAAATTACGATTTCTCGTAACTTTGATTAGTCTGTCCCTAAACCGCCCCCAATTTAGGGCGGCACTGGGATTAGGTTTTTCCACAGCGTCAGATCAGAAAAGCCTTCTTTAGGGCCTTGTTGCACGGACCCTACCGGTTCTGTTAGGACGCCACTTTCCTGATCGATTGGATACAGCTGATGCCGCACAAATTCAACGCGGCGCGGCGTCATAAGTTTGAGAAGACGCGGTACCGCATCACGAATTGGTCCGACTACAATGAAAGCCTGCGCCTGCGCGGTGATATAACGGTTTGGCTGAGCCCCGAGGTGGAGGCAGCTTGGCGCGCAGAGCGCCGCAGGACGCGGGGTGGCCAGCCGGTCTATTCTGATCTGGCGATCACGGTCTGTCTGACGCTTGGCATGGTTTACAAGCAGCCGCTGCGCCAAACTGAAGGGTTTGTTCGTAGCCTTGTTAAGCTCATGGGTTTGGATATCCGCGTGCTCAATTATTCAACCTTTTCACGTCGCGGGACTGGGTTGACCTTGTCGATGAAATCGCGCGCTGAGCAGGATGGTCCGATCCATCTCGTCGTGGACAGCACTGGCCTGAAGATCTTTGGCGAAGGCGAGTGGTTTCAGAACAAGCATAAAACAAAGGCCAAGCGGAAGTCATGGCGCAAACTGCACCTCGGGTTGGACCTTGTCAGTGGTGACATCGTGTGTTCCGATCTGACCAAGGACGATGTGGGTGACCCGACCGCCTTGCCTGATCTTCTGCACCAGGTTGACGCGGATGTAACCCGCTTCATCGCAGACGGCGCCTATGATGGAGACCCCACCAGCTCCTTGCTCACGGCCCGCTTTGGTGTCGGCGTTGAGATCATAATCCCGCCTCCGAAGACTGCGGTTTTGAGCTCCGACGCGGATGGCAATCCAACGCTTCGTGACCAGCGCATTGCCGCAATACACCTCGGTGGTCGCATGGCCTGGCAGGTGAGCAGCGGATACAATCAGCGCAGCCGTGGAGAAACTCAAATGGGCCGCTGGAAGATAGTCATAGGCCCCAAACTGAAAGCGCGCAGCTTTCCCAACCAAAAGACGGAGACCAAGATTGGCACCCACATCCTTAACAAAATGACCGGGCTTGGCCGTGCCAAGTTCGAGGTCGTCGCTTGACCTGATCTACGGGTAAGGGCAAACTCAGCCCAACCGATGTCCCGTGCAACAAGGCCATGACACACCGGTTTCAATATTTCCGCGGCCTTTTCATGAGATTAACAAATTTCAGACTGGTCAGCGCCAAATGGAAAAGTGGGTCGATCCGATACGAAAATCAACATCATGACCTTGGGAAAGCAAAAAATCAGCTGACTTTTTTCAACCATTAGCGGCTCTGTTGCACAAATCCCATGAGGGATTCATCTTGTGAATCCAGCATGGTAGCTGTGTGGTATGAGTAAACC
>NZ_FOCO01000064.1 GCF_900110135.1 Pseudorhodobacter antarcticus
GGCCCCGAATACATCAGTGAAAAGCTCCCTCTCGGCGATGCACGCATCGTCTGTCGGGCAACGGATGAAATGGGCTGTGAAACGTGGGGTTACCATCCAGCACATCCAACCCGGCCAGCCGCAGCAGAACGCCTATATCGAACGCTACAACCGCACCGTAAGGCATGAATGGCTGGACCAATACATCATCGAAAGCATCGAGGAGGCCCAAGATTACGCCACGCAATGGCTGTGGACTTACAACAACGACCGCCCCAACATGGGCATCGGCGGCATAACACCCGCAATGAAACTGAAAATGGCCGCGTGAATTCTACGATCGCACCCCACTAAAAATAGGGGGGATTACCTTGGGTTCTGGCCCGCGTCGCTGATCACAAAATGAACCGCCTTGATGACCTCATGCCATGGAACTGGCCGGCTGAATAAGTCAACGCCAGTCACACCGGACGGATACGAAACATCTGACAAAGCACGGCTTCAAGGTTTCCATGAGCGGCAAAGGCAATTGCTATGACAACTCCATGGTTGAGACGTTCTTCAAATCCATCAAGGCGGAGCTGATCTGGCGCACACGCTGGGAAACAAGGCGTCAAGCGGAAGGCGCGATATTCCAGTATATCAATGGGTTCTATAATCCACGGCGGCGGCATTCATCGCTGGGCGGCAAAAGCCCCTTGGCATTCGAACGAAAGGCCGCATAAATGAGTTGAGAGACCGGAACGCAAGCGGGACAAGACCAAACAACGTCAGGCCGCACTCATCGCTTGGCAACAAAACCCCAGCAGAAGCGCGCCGGGCGCTTGAGCGTTTTGATGGCATCGCTTCCGGCGCGCTTGCCGAACCCGAAACCAACAACTATCAAACCCAAGGTCTCTCGTTATGAACGAGAGACGACCGAGGGGCAGGTCACTTATTGTTCCTCTCACACAATGCAAACACTCTTGCGCACATGTACGCGTAGGCAAAAAGGGGCTGAAATGCACATCAAAGAATTACCTATCTGGCTTATAAATTTGCCACGCGATGAGGGGCGGCGTACGTCAATGGAAGCGCAGCTTGCCAAGATGGGTTTGCAATGGCAAGTCTTTGAGGCGGTCGACGGCAAAGAACATGAAGCGGAATTGCTTAGTGCTACAGATGAGGCTGCCTATCAGCGCAACATGGGCAGCACTCTTCTGCCCGGTCACCTCGGGGTCTATGCCTCGCATCTAGCGGTCTGGGATAAACTGGTTGCCTCGAAACACGAAATAGCGCTGATCGTCGAAGACGATGTCGTCTTTCACGATGATTTTCTAGTTGCGCTTGCCAGTGCCATCTCTGTTAGCGATCATTGGGATATTGTGCGCTTTAACGCTATCCGCGCTAAGTTACCAATCACGCAGGGGACAATCGGCAGCTACCAGCTAAATGCCTATGTTGGGCCCTTTACCGGCAATGCAGCTTACCTGATCAAGCGCGAGGTGGCGGAGCGACTACTGCCCGGCTTGCGGCGACAGACTCGCGCACTTGATCACGAACTGAACCGCTTCTTCGTGCATGATTTCCGACTGTATGGGCTAGAGCCATTCGCCTCACATCCCGATGACGGCAATGTCAGCACCATCAATGGCGTCGATTTCGGAAGGGTGCGGAAGTTTAAATGGTATCGGCGCCTGCCGTATTATAGGCTGAAAGCAGCAAACTACTTCCGCCGGTTTTTCTACCTTGCGCGCAAGCGCACTCTGCCAGGTAGCAAAGCCCAGCTTAAACAGCGCAAGGATTGAGAAGAGTGCCTGACGTCAGCAGCGATGGGGTGAAAACCTATCGGTTTATTGCCTCTTTCGAGCCGCCCCTCCTTCTCGGCATATCCAGGTTGGCTGAATAGTATCTGTTTTATCCAATCCTTACCAAACGTCGGCCCGCTTTTCCTACTTGTGTGATCCCTTAATCTGCATGGTTAACGGCCACCTTGCCAAAGGCATCAATTGCTGACGCTTATGGGCATTGCTCAACCCGCCCTCAGGGCCGCTTAGATCAGACGGAAAGTGTTCCCCCGTTTCGGGTCCAATAATCTCGCATCCAATCAACGCTGCCCGGAATATGATGCGGCCACACCCCCCGATTATCACCGCCCGGACGGATCAAGTCAAAGGGGCGAGGCCGTCCATGAAATATAACAATCTTCGTCCCCGGCGCAGGCTGTTTTGGCTGGAGAAACCGGTCAATGAGTACGGGTCGACGCAGATGGCGCTTGAAGCTGACAAGCCAACTTTCGGGCCAATATCCTATGTCGTCTACCATTTCGTGGATATAGCGTTGCTCAAGTCCGTGGCGTTGCGCAACTCCCCCACAATCTTCGCGAAGCCTATCAACCAGATAGTCGAGCCGCCCCAGATCAAAGGCCATAATGGAGCTCATAGTGGATGGTGCATTACCACTCCAACGCCCCTCATCGACAGCTATCAGTCCAGTGCCGCGGGTGAAAAACTCGGCCAAATTTCCCCAAATAACCATATCGAGATCAATGAACAGAGCCCGTCCGCGTAAGCCATGAAGATCCTTAGAAAAGAGCGATATCTTCGGCCATGCACCGATACGCCATAAATCTTCGCGCAGCCCCATATCGGGAATAGGCAGGCACTCGACCCCACCATCTATTCCCTCTGCATCATCGGTCAGACAAACAAAACGAAATTCGCCGGGCAAATTTGCGCGTGTCGCGTTAAACAAGACGTTAACATAATCGGGCCCGTATAACTTGCCCCACTTCATGCAGATGACGGTACGATCCACCTTGCCCCCGTGCTTGTTCTGGCAGGCCTATATGGCATGCTTTACCCGCGCTTGGCTCACTGATAGAGGATAGCATCAGGATCCGTCAATGGAAGTTGATGGGGACCTATCTGAAGACTTGGTGAGGTTGAAATGATACCGCGTTGGAAACTCAAACGAGAGCTTGTGCGGCTTCGTGATCAGATTGCGAGTTTGCCGCAGGCAATAGCATCGCTGCATGCGCGTCTCTCCGAGCCGCAGCGCAGGCGTGCGCACGATGCGGCCTTTCCGCAGAATCTGCGAGTAACCGAAGGCAAGATCGTGCCGAGCCCGCGGCTGGCCGTTGTTGTGCTATTTCAGCCGCACGGTATCGCATTATCTACACTTGAATCGTGTAAAGGGCTGGTCGCCGGAGGATATGCACCTCTCGTTATCTCGAATGCGATACTATCTGACTCCGACCGAGCTTTGCTTGCTCAAACCTGTTGGCGTACGGTCGAGCGCCCAAATTTTGGTTATGATTTTGGGGCCTACCGCGACGGTATCCGCATGATCCGGGAGCAAGGCATCACCCCGGACAGGCTTATCTTAATGAATGACAGCTTCTGGTGCGCCATCACGCCCGAGCTTCTTGGCAAGATTGAGGATCTGGACGCGGACCTTTCAGGCCTGCTTCAGGACGAAAAAGTGCAGCACGATACAAAAGGCGGCAAGCCGACACAAAATTTGCATATAGAAAGTTATTGTCTCTTCATCTCAGCAAGGCTCTGGAAAGCTGAGGCTTTTAGAACCTTCTGGGACGGTTATCTGATGACCAATTTCAAGCCTAGAACAATCAAAAATGGAGAAATCGGTTTTTCGCGGAAGATGAAAGCCGCCGGATTTTCCCTTATTGCATTGACAAATCGTGGCTCTTTCTTGACAGCACTGTCGAATGTAGCCAACGATGAACTGCAACAGGTCCTGCGCTATGCTGCCTATGACGATCCGGTTTTTAGATCGGAAGCGGCGGCCTTGTTGTTGCTTCCAGCCGAAGGAGATGCATGGCGCAACAAGGTTCTGGACCATATTCGCCGCTGGGTGAACCGGCGCCGGTTTAACACTGCGTTCCCGCTGGCCAGTGGCCGCATATTCGGAGTCTCTTTTCTGAAAAAAAGCCATGAGGAAATTTTTGCTGCGGCGCGCGTTGCCTATCTGCGAGGGTGTGAGGATGGCCTGATCCAGCCCGCATCATCTGCCATCGTGGCGGAATTGGCGCAAAGCGTTAGCAGTGTGGTCCCCACAAAGCGATAAACGCTCTACTGGCCCGCAAACCGCTTTTGGGTGGCAGTGTTTCGCGACCCAAAGTGTCCCCGCTCGGAGCAAGATTTTCCACGTATTGATCACACAGACGGGCCAGATCGTCTGGTTCCGTCGCAAACTTTCCAATTTCGAATGAGGGCCCTAATTCTGGACATGATTATGCCGCGAGCTCCGCGAAGATCTGAAAGGCCGTTGCACCGTTTGCCGGGATCTGGCCCTTTCGGATCATGTGAGCCGTCTCGATGCCGGCGATGGTCGCGGCGGCCGAATGGAACGCCTTGAAGCCCATCATGGTGTTGGTGACCCGTTTTATGAAGCGGTGATCTTGCTCAAGAATGTTGTTGAGATACTTGACCTGCCGGATTTCGACTGTACGCCCGTTGTCCGTGAATTTCAGGATCACATTCACCGCCTGAAGCCCGGCGAGATTTGCCGCTTTTGTCGATGACGACGCGGTCAGGCACGCCGTTCGCCGCTATCGCTTGCTTGAAGAAACGTCGAGCGGCGGCGAGATCACGGCGCTCAGAAAGCATAAAATCAAGGGTTTGACCGTCGCGATCCACGGCGCGGTAGAGATAAGTCCAGCGGCCTTTGACCCGGATGTAGGTCTCGTCTACGCGCCAGGAGTTGGCCGTCGGCTGCTTCCTTCTTTGAGCCTGCGCTGCGACCTGCGGTGAGAACTTAACAACCCATCGGTTGAGCGTCGCATGGTCAACCTGGACCCCGCGCTCGGCCATGATCTCTTCCAGGTCGCGGTAGGAGACGGCATAGCGGGCGTAGAAGAACACCGCGTACAGGATCACCGGCTTCGGGTAGTGTACGCCCTTGAAATCTATTGCCATCTGCGCCAACCCGCCTGTTCATCCTTTTGGCCCGAGGTAGCGCGAAACTCGAAGGAGCGGAAGGGGAATCCAAGTTTGCGACAGAACCCCATTTCTGCACCCCGCAAGGAATCCCTGATGAGGTGGAAAAGACAGTGATCAGGGCTATTTTCAGGCGCGATGGGTTTTCACACAGTCTGGAGGGTTTCAGGGCGGCGGTGAATAGCCCTATTTACCCAAAGCCCGCCTGATCATTGCAGCAAGGTAAAGTGGCCCCTTGTGGCGCATATAGCTCAGTGCCCAGCGTCGCTTTTTGGTGGGTGCTGAACTACTCACTCGGATAGTACTCTCAACGGGGGCTAGGCTAACTAAGCATGGGTCTACGAAGAGCCCAACGCCGCGTCTTATCAGAAAATGACGTAGTTGCTCATCTACAGGAGCAAATATCCCATCAGCCTCAACTGATGCAAGAAACGCTTTAGCACCCGATTGGCTCCAAAGCAGAGCCGCCGTCAATATTGGAAAATAATAGGCGCGATAAAGATCGTATCCATTGAAGCAGGCCAAGCGACGGCGACGTTTTCGGTAACTTGACGCCAGGTTGACGCAGTGCCATTCGTCCTCGAAAGATTGACCGAGGAAACCTAACACCGTCTCGATCCCCTTGATCGATCTACCAAGTACAACGGTATCATCCTCAAGTACCAGACCTATTGGCACGTTGCTCTTAACAAAGCTACTTAAGGCGGCAATGTGGCTCAAAAAGCAGCCAATCTCTGCGGGTGCAAGATCACGATTAAACAACTCATTTGCACGGTTGCGATTATAAAGTGGGTGCTGCAGCGCCTGATCTTGCGTTGGCGCTACGGCGGGAAGGCGTTCCCACACCAGCCCTAGCCTGTTCAACTGACCTGCCATTGATGCGAGACGCTCGACACTACGGTCGAGGTTGATCACACGAATTAATATATCTGAAGTCATCCTAATTTCTACTTATGGTTGCGTCTCGAAAGGGGTGAAAATTCTTTGGAGGCGTTCTCCGAGCGGCTTGATTTGCGCCTGATTAGGCGACGAGGTCAAGTGTCGGGCGTCATTGCAGGCCGTCAACCAAAGCTTTGTTATTCACTCGTTTCAATGGAACCCAAATATGCAGCGGCTGGCCAGCCAGACCCCCTCGCCCGGTTTTGGTTTTTCACCTATCTGCGCATTCTACATCACCTTGGCACATTGGCACATTGCGATGCCATCAGCAGGGGGTATCCACCCCATCAGTTCTCAGTGACAATCAACACTACGTGCTTTCGTCGTCTGACGCTTGTCTTATGAAGGTCCCAGCTTTTGTGCGAAACAAGAGCCACAGACAAGCATTTTGAAATGCTTGTCTGTGGTGGTAGTTGGATCGTTTAGAGCTTGGACCTTCATAAGACAAGCTATCCCAAAGAACATTCCCAACAACAAAGCTAGGGAAAACGAAATCTTTCTTACTTTCGATTCGCTTCTCCTCAGCTATTGCTAGAGATTGTGTTGAGCCGTTCAAAACATACAAAATGTACTATTAGCACATGGCAACCTACTTTTCTTTTATAAACAACACATTAACTAGGGAAAGTGATCGACGAACTACCAATCCTATCTATGACTGTACGAAAAAAAACTTGCGCGAAATCAAATCCTGCCGCATGACTATTCGTAGCGCATAAACGCGATAATTTCAGGTTTTAGCGCTACGAAATAATATTCCCAGAAAACGGGAGCTACGGGTGGACATAAACCACCCTAGCGTGAGGCATATGAGGGTCAAATGGCAATAGAGCGCGTTTTCGCCGAGCTCCAAACTGATGCAGCAACGCTGCACCAGTCTATTCGTCAACATCTAGAACGCAACTTTGCACCCGATGCCCGTAAATTTCTGCGCACATTTTCTTCCGCCGAGGCCGCCGAGTTTCTTGGTTTGGCCCCAGGCCATCTTCGGAAGCTCCATGCTGAAGAAAAAATTCCTGAGGCCCCCACCGATGAAAAGGGTCGTAAAGTATATTCAGCCGATGACCTCGGCGAGATTCGCCTTGCGCTCGCCCGAGCGACACGTGACCCCTCACTTTATCTTCGCGGTCGTGTGGGACAGGATCCGCTCCAGATAATTTCATGTGTGTCTTTTAAGGGTGGCTCTGCCAAAACGACCTCGGCCGCCTATCTGAGCCAATGGTTCGCACTTCACGGATATCGTGTGCTTGTAGTCGACATGGATCCACAGGCCTCTTTGTCATCGATGACTGGCTTGCGCCCAGAGATCGATTTTTCTCACAAGGGCACAATATACGATGCGATCCGCTATGATAATCCGCTGCCGATGAGCGAGGTCATTCGAAAAACCTATTTTCATGGTCTAGACATTGCAGCAGGCGGCTTGATCCTTTCCGAATATGAAACTGAGACGCCCTATGCCTTGCGCCGCGGCGCAGAACCCCCTTTCTACCTTCGGCTTCGCGAAGCATTGCTGTCGGTTGAAGCAAATTACGACCTCGTTTTCATCGATTGCCCGCCACAACTCGGGTTTCTGACCCTTTCATCTCTGGTTGCATCGTCATCGATCATCATACCTGTCGTGCCAAACTTCATCGATGTCGCATCTTTAGCGCAGTTCCTTACAATGACTTCTTCGCTTTTGGACACTATCCGCGATGCGGGCCTTTCATTGGACTATGATTTCTTACGATATCTTGTCTCTCGTTTTGAGCCGTCCGATGGCCCTCAGGCGCAGGTCGCAGGACTATTGCGCGCAAATTTTGGCAAGCGAGTCATGACAGAAACATTTCTGAAATCAACAGCCGTTTCGGATGCTGGCCTAACACACCAGACGCTTTTTGAGGTCGGGAGAGGTAGCATGAATCGCAACACCTATGACCGCGCGATGGAATCAATAAATGCGGTTGCACGAGAGCTTGAGCAAGACATTCACAAAGCATGGGGGAGGTTCTAAATCATGGCCCGCAAAAATATGTTCGAGGGGCTCACGCCGCCAACCCCAACGCCAGAGGATAGCGCCGCACAGCAATCCCCTCGCCCTGCACCTGAGGTTTTTCAGCAATCGGGCCCAATCGCAGCTATCAGAAACGACCTAAGAAGTGTTGGCGCGCGCTCGGTGCAAGAAATTGAACCGTCTCTGATAGAAGATACTGGCCTTACGGACCGTATCGGTGATCTTGACGATGATATCGCTGAGCTGAGAGACAGCATCTCTCGACATGGCCAGCAGGTGCCTATCCTATTGCGTCCGCACCCCACGCTCAGCGGCAGATATCAGGTCGTATATGGGCGTCGGCGGCTGACCGCCATAAAAGGTCTCGGCACGACCGTCAAAGCACTCATAAGGACGCTTTCTGACGAGGAAGCTGTTCTGGCGCAGGGGCAAGAAAACAATCTTCGAAAAGACCCCTCATTTATCGAGAAAACGCTGTTTGCTGGTGAGTTGGAAGATGCAGGCTATGAAGCGCGCATCATTCAAGATGCACTAAACATTAGTCGCAGCCACACCTCACATATGCGAAAAGTCCGTGAAGCCTTCCCGAGGGTTCTAATCGAAAAGATTGGAGCCTCACCATCCATTGGCTGGAAGCGCTGGTATGAATTGGCAACCAAAGTCTTAGAGCGAGGTGTTGATCCAAACTCCGTCAGTCCGGCTCCCTTCCCTGCCAATCTGACCTCTGATCAACGTTTTGATCATTGGCTTCAAGCTTTCGAAAGCAGCTCAGCTGCAACCCTCAAGCAACCCAAGAAAGCAGCTTCGGTTGAGATTCAATCGAAAACAGGTGCAAAAATTGGTTCTCTCGCCTCAGGAAAGAATAAAGTGACGTTCCAAGCAGATGCAACGACCACTGCGTTTGCTGATTGGATTGCTGGAAACGCAAGCTCCATCTTCCAGCGCCTACATCAAGAGTATCTTGACCAAACTGACAATCAAGACTGACCAAAATAACAGAAACAACAAAGGAGCAGTGCTGGAAAAAGATAGGCCTCCCGAATGAAACCAACTCGGAAGGCCCGCGCAATACACAGGGCGCCAACCCTGAGAAAGCTCAACTTCAACAAGAGCAATGTAGCGCAGGCCTGATTCGTTAGCAACATCGCAAAGGCGGTGAACAGTATGTCTTTGCCTCGGATATCAGTTTTTTAGCTATTCTGACCGCCAGGCAACGATATTGACGATAAGAAGTTGGGGTTGGCCAGATCGTTCAGCGAGAACGTCCCATGAAACACATCAATATTTCAATCAAACAGTCCCAATTCGAACACGAGAAGCTGGCAACATCCCACAACAGGACTGCTTCCGTCGGTCGACCTGCCAGTGATCCCCGCTGGCAAGTCTTGGATCTTGTTAGAATTTCAAAAGCTCGATTAAACCTGAAGGACCGCGACATTGCGATCTTACGCGGCCTTCTGTCACTCCTTCCCGCTAGTCAATGGGGGAACCAAATGATTGTCTTTGCATCTAACCGCATTCTATCTACACGATGCGATGGCGTCGAAGAGCGGACCCTACGGCGTCGGTTGAACCGACTTGCAGAAAGTGGTCTCATCCTTCGAAAGTCGAGCCCAAGCGGAAAGCGCTACCAGGTCAAGGATCATGACGATTTACGCGTCCTTGCCTACGGCTTGGATCTTACACCGCTTTATCAGATCACGAAGGAATTGGAGATCATTGCAGCAGACACCGTTCGTACCGAAATGAAAGTCAAATCACTTAAGTCAATTATACGCGACCGGCTATATCATCACGAAAAACTCTTTGACGAAGCAACTAGTGATTTTGCCAAACGAGCACTCCGTCGGAAAATGACTGTCGCTACATTGCAAGAAATCCTACAAGGATTGGATGCCACAATAAAGGGTTCCCAAACACCACCGGCCACCAGAAATGACTTTGATGCAAATGATTTGACCGCCACTGACAGCCAAATTGTCCGGCATATTCAGAGTTCTTATAAAGAAGATTTAGAAACTGAAAGCAAAGGTAGCAAAGACGACGACGAAGCTGCCTTCAATCGAACAGCTGCAGCTAAGAAAAAAGGGCGCGTAATCACCAATTCTGACATAACTGTGTTCGAATGCATGGAGGCAGCAACAACTGCTCGATCTATGAGCGTCGACAGACCACAAACATGGTCAGACGTTCAACAGCTTGCAAACAACCTGGCACCCGCGATTGGCCTTCACCCGAAGGCTGTTGAAGCTGCAAAAAATCGCTTAGGCGAATATGGTTGCGCGTTAGCAATTCTTGGTCTGGTTGAAGCATATGAACGTATCAAGTGCCCCCAAGCCTATCTCAATGCCCTTACTAAGAAGGCGCAGGAACGCGGATTGGATTGCGTTAAAATGTTCTGGTCACTTACCAAGCCTAAAGTTTACCGCACAGTGCTTACATAGATGTCCCGCGCGCAAACTCAATATGTATACCCCGGTAAACAACACCAGTAAGGCCTCCCCTGCCCGATTGTTTACCCCAGTATACATATTGAGCTCGATGCCCACCTACGGCCCAACCACCCGTATGTCAGAGTTAAAGGTTTGTTGGTTTGAGCGTGACGGCAAGTGAGATTGGGAGAGTGGCTCCCAGCGCCCCTCGAGGAGAACATCTGATGGCCAAAGTTGCTCAGAAAATCACTCTATCGCCATCGCGCGATGTCGCCTTTGACAAGCTGGTGTTGAGCCAATCCAACGACCGCCGCATCAAAGCAGGTGTGTCTGTCGAGGAACTCGCTGAAGACATCACACGACGTAGCTCGCTGCAAAGTCTGAACGTTCGGCCCATGCTTGATGCCGATGGGGCGGAAACCGGTAAGTTTGAGATCCCAGCCGGTGGTCGTAGCTTTCAAGCGCTGACATTGCTAGTGAAGCAAAGGCGCCTAGCAAAGACAGCCCCCATTCCTTGCATTGTGCGAGATGCAAATTCTGCGATCTTGGCCGAGGACGACTCTCTGGCAGAGAACGTGCAGCGGGTTGCTCTGCATCCCCTCGACCAGTTCCGGGCCTTCCTGGCTTTGCGGGAAAAAGGTCAAAGCGATGAGGAAATCGCTGCTGCCTTCTTCATTGCAGTGGCTATCGTCAAACAACGCTTGCGTTTGACGTCTGTGGCCCCTGCCCTGCTCGACGTCTATGCCGAGGATGATATGTCGCTCGCGCAGATCATGCGCGTCAGGAGCAAGTTTGGGATGCAATCAAATCCTCTTGGTCCAAAAAGCCCTTTCAAATTCGACGCATGCTGACAGAAACCTCGGTACGGGCCTCGGATCGTCGTGCTGTCTTTGTCGGTGTCGAAGCTTATGAAGCCGCCGGTGGGACGATGCTGCACGATCTCTTTCAAGGTGATGATGGTGGTTGGTTGGAGGACCCTGCCCTACTCGATCGCTTCGTCACTGAGCGTTTGCAGATTGAGGCCGAAACACTTGTGCCCGAGGGCTGGAAGTGGATCGAGGTCTCGGTCGATTTACCGTATGGCTACAGCCATGGCATGCGGCGATTGGTTGGCGATCCCGTACTGATGAGCGAAGACGAGGTAGCGACATGCGGGTCTGCTGGCCGAGTATCGCGGGTTGGAAGAGCGGACTGCTGGGCAAGACGAAGCTTCTGAAGAGACTGCTGCCCGGATGGATGCGCTTGAAGTGGCAATGGAAACCCTTGAGCAACGGCCGCTGATATATGAGGCGGAAGACGTTGCGCGAGCTGGTGTCTTTGTCACGCTTGACCGTTACGGTGTTCTCGCGCTGCATCGTGGCTTCGTGCGGCCAGAGGATGAGGCTTCGATGGCTGGTGACGGAGAACAAGCTGGCGCAGATGCGACAGGGCAGGGGGCTGATGCTGGGTCTTCGTCCTACCACCAAGAGGATGGTGCGACTGTCGGAACCATCATCACCTCGGGCAGTCCGTCTCTCGATGCCCTTGCTGAGGAAGATGATGATGGCGTTTTGAAGCCACTGCCGGAGCGGTTGGTGACGGAACTCACGTCTCACCGCACCTTGGCCCTGCGCGAGGCGCTTGGCCGATCCCCAGATGTGGCGCTGACCCTGCTACTGGTGAAACGTATCCGTCCGGTCTGACTGGTGTTGACTTATTCGGCAGCCCAGTTCCATGGCATGAGTTCTTCGAGGCGGGTCATCTTGTGGTCTGCAACGCGCTCGAGAACCCAGCGAAGCCAGGCTTCGGGATCTACCTTGTTCATGCGGGCGGTTTCGATGAGCGTGTAGGCTATGGCCGCAGCTTCACCGCCGCCCTTTGATCCCATGAAGAGATAGTTTTTGCGGCCGAGAGTCACCGGCCGAATTGATCGCTCACAGATGTTGTTGTCCAGCTCGAGCTGGCCGTTTTCAAGATAGGCCCGGGCCTTGGGCATGCGACCGAGCGCATAGCGGATAGCCTC
>NZ_FOCO01000016.1 GCF_900110135.1 Pseudorhodobacter antarcticus
AACTGGTGCGAGGCATTGGCCAAAAAATCCCGTTCCACCACAAGTTGGCCAATCTTGGAATGCAGCTTGTCGAGTTCAGCCGCACTTACCTGCTCCGGGGCGGCACCTCGGCGCGCAAAAGCTGTCGCCATGTTCTCTATCGCCGCGCGCTTCCAAGTGCCGAGTTGTGTCGGATGAACATCGTACTTCTTCGACAGCTCCGCCAGCGTCAGCTCCTCACGGATCGCTTCAAGCGCAACCTTCGCCTTGAAATCAGGCGAATGGTTCTTTCGTTTCTTCATTCTAGATCACTTCTCTCATCATGCGATCCACCTTAACAACTGGTCCGAAATTCCGCGACCAACTCTCCCTCTGAGGGCCCGCTCGGCGGCATTGTTGGTCAGGCAGAGGCGCCCGTCACCAAGGAAGGCGGTGAAGGCATCCCAGCGACCTGTCCCATCAAGCATGTAATTAATCGCCTTGGCGACAGGGTTGTGCTTTGATATCCGGGCCCGCTCGGCCCGCATCCAGTCATGCAGATCGTTGACCAGCGGCGCGACCCGCTGCTGGCGAACCCCCAGACGCGCTGCGGCTGACAGGCCGGTGATTTCACGCTCGACGGCAAAGATGGCATCGATCCGCGTCACAGCGTCGAACGCAATAGGCGAGATTTCCTCTGCCACCTTTTTTTCCCTTGCGTGCAGTGCCTTTGATATCGGCCAGTTCAAAGAACTTGCGCCTGGCATGGCTCCAACACAGTGCTGATTGCACCGGCCCCGGGCTGCGGTCTGCCTTATAAAGGTCATTGTAGCCGCCATAGACGTCCGACTGCAGCACACCATGCCATCCGGTCAGATGCTTATTGGGATGGATCATCTGACGACCAGGCGAGAACTTGAAGAAGGCGGCGGGCGGCGCGCCCCCATCCCATGGCCGGTCATCGCGCACATAGGTCCAGAGCCGCGCGGTCTTTGTGCCCCCACGCGCTAAAAGCGGCACGGTCGTGTCATCACCATGCAGACGGCCGCCGTTCAGCACATGGCGCTCGATCAGCGCATGGATCGGGGCCAGTGCCACACAGGCATGACCGATCAGATCGGCCAGGGTAGACAGGCTCAGATCGATCCCTTCTCGCGCGATCCGTTCAGCTTGACGATTGAGGGGTTGGTGCTGGCCATATTTGTCAAAGGCGATCATGGCGATCAAGCTGGGCCCGGCCCATCCACGCGGGATCGCATGAAAGGGTGCTGGTGGCTGGCTGATCTTCTCGCAGGCCCGACAGGTGAACTTCTCGCGGACCGTCTGGATCACCTTCCACTGGCGGGGGATCACTTCCAGCGTCTCAGTGATATCCTCGCCCATCTTTACAATCCGCTCCGAGCCACAGCAGGTGCAGTTGGTTGGTGCCTCGACCACAACACGTTCGCGCGGCAGATGGTCTGGAAAGGGTTTGCGAACAGGCTTACGCCGCGTGAAGGCGCGCACGGTGCTGGTCTTGTCCTGCGCTGCTGCTTGTTCTGCCGCCAGCGCATCCTCGGTGGCGGCAGCTTCCAATTCCTCAAGCTGCAATTCCAGCTGATCGATCAGTCGCGCGCGACGTTCGGAAGAGATGCCGTATTTGTCACGCCGCAGCTTGGCGATCTCAAGCTTCAACCCCTGGATCATCGCTTCCGTGCAGGATGCCAAAGCGCGGGCCTGTGCCAATTCGGCTTCCGCCGCCTGTGCGCGGGCGGTCTGCGCGGCAAGCGCGGCGCTCAATTCAGCGATTTGCAAGGCGGCATCTGACATGGCAGATGTCTACCATAAACACGATGAAAGGCCAATAAAAACAGGCCTTTCACCATATATTATCCCGCCGATTTCGGCCTTTGTGTCCAGCGTGGATTTCTCCAGTCGATGCCTTCGAGAAGATAACCCAACTGCGCTGCTGATATCGCCACCGCCGTCCCGTCTTGGCTCACAGGCCAGATGAACTTCCCCGCCTCGAGGCGTTTCAAATACAGCGACATTCCGACCCCATCATGCCAAAGCAATTTCACCAGATCACCCTTGCGGCCCCGAAAGCAGAATATCTCACCGGCATGCGGGTCGCGCCCGAGGCCCTGTTGCACCGACAACGCCAAGGTATTCATCCCGCGCCGCATGTCCGTCACACCACCCGCAATCCAAACCTTCGTGCCCGCCGGAAACGCGATCATGAACGCACCATCAGGCCATTGAGCAGACGCGCCGCAGCCTCCATGTCAAATCCGGAGGGGATCGTCAGGCGACACCGAGGGCCAAGGTCGATCGTCAATACTGGCGCTGGCGGCGCTGAAACATCATCAGGGACGGAACCGTCTTCAATCTGAAGAACCCGCAAAAATTGCGGGCCAGCCCCAAACAACCCATTCTTGTGCCTATATCGCCAATCGTAAAGCTGTGATCGCGAAATGTCATGGCGCCGTGCGACCTCCGCCAATGTTACGCCATCGCCATGGCTTTCTTCAACGATCCGGACCTTCTCATCATCCGTCCAACGGCGACGGCGAACGGTATCAGAGACCGACAAAACTTGCATGCGGGGGGTGTTCTCGTGTGCGTCCATAAGGACACTCGATAAACAATCATAGCAACAAACCGCAAGACGGCCCTCAGCGAATGCTTACCATTGTTCGCTAAGCTAATATGCAAAGCGAAGTCGCTCGGCATAACGTCAGGGTTACCTCTGGCCAGCCTTTCAGCAGACAGGGGTTGAGTTGCAAATCGCTACCGTTGCGGGTCAGGCCAAGGATATCCTCAATCCCCGCACTGTATATCCAACCAACTAATCCAGTATACCACGTCCAACTGCTGCGCCCCTCACGGGGCGCGTTGGAAAAGGCGTCGGCGGCGATGACATAGGCTGTGGCCATTTAACGGTCGGCGTGCTTGCTGGTCAGCGCATGGTTGATTGGGTTCAGCAGCGCGAATAGGGCATGCGCGCGGTCGCCGTTGCCCAGCCGTGCATAGGTCAGACCCGCCCACATCGCCGCGTGGCTTTATTTGTCACCACCCCCGCGCAAGTGGTCAGCGCGCGGGCGTTGGACAGCAAAGGCACCCGCATGGCATCCGACCATCGCCCTATCCGGGCCGTGGTGTCGGTGGCACGGCAGCCTTAGGCGCCTTTTTTGCCACCAAAAGGCGGCCACATCCGCGCAAATACGCCATCTTGTTTGGCAAAACGGTGATACAGCGCCGCGCCAATATGCAAGACCAAAAGGGCTGCGATCATCATCCCGGAATAGTAATGGACAGACTTTGCAAGGGCGGCCAATTGTTCGGATTTTTGCACCAGTGACGGCACCCCAAACGCATCCAGCGATTCAATCGGAAAGCCGCCGGCCCGCACCCTGATATAGCCCGAAAGCGGCACGACCAACAATAAAGCATAAAGCAGCCCATGCGTTACGCGCGACAGCTTTGCCTGCCACGCAGGCAGGCCCGCAGGCAACGGGGGGGCAGGGTTCAGCACCCGCCAAACCAGCCGCGCCATGATCAGTCCCAACAGCAAAACCCCCACGTTCTTGTGATACAAGAACAGCGCATTCTGAAGGCTCCGCCCGATCCCGGATTGAACCATCAAAAGCCCCACAGGAATGGTCACAAGAATAAGCGCCGCCATGCCCCAGTGAAACAGTCGCGCGGTTGTGGAATAGCCTGTGTTTTTCATAGGTTGGCCCGCTTGTTGCAAAATGCACTTCATACTTTGCCTGTTATACTTAGGCTCACCATCGCAAAGCGCAAGGCGTGGTGGCGGCCGCATTTTGCGCGACCCGCTGCTACACTCCGGCAGCTTGACAGCTGATGCGCGATGCGAGAATACGCGACATGCCAAAAATAAACGTAGGCCCCGCTTTGTTTGCCCCCCTTGTCGCGGCGCGCACCTTGCGCGGCCCTGTGTTTGGTTTTGCCGGTTTCGCCGCTGTAAATGCAGTGCTAGTGGGCGCAGTTGTCGTTGGGCTGGTCGGGGTATCGACACCCGCTGTGCTGTTGGCAATGGCAGGGTATGCATTGGGTGTGGCGCTTGCCATAGCGTTGATCCGGAAAGGTTTTCCGCATCCAGCCTTGGGTTTGTGCAATGTGGTGACGCTTGCGCGGCTTGCCCTAACGGCGGCACTGTTGGCACCTATTGTATCGCTTGGGCCTGCACCTTGGGCGGTGTTTGCGGTCGCAGCAATCGCCCTTATACTTGATGGCGCGGATGGCTGGCTTGCGCGGCGCGCGGGGCGTGTGTCTGACTTTGGCGCGCGCTTTGATATGGAGGTGGACGCAGCTCTTGGCCTAATCCTTGCGCTAAACGCCTGGGCTGCGGGTACGGTGGGCCCAGAGGTGCTGATCATCGCCCTGCCGCGCTATGTCTTTGTGGCTGCAGCATATCTTTGGCCGTGGCTAAACGGCGCTTTGCCCCAACGGTTCAGCCGCAAGGCGGTTTGTGTTTTGCAAATTGGCGGGTTGATCGCGTTACAAATGCCGATCTTGCCACCCTTAGTGCCAGCGGCACTGGTAGGGCTGATTGCGGCAGCATTGATGTGGTCGTTTGGGCGCGATGTTGTCTTGCTTTGGCGGCACCGCAGATGAAGGGTGTGTTGCGTCACCCGGCGCTGATGCCCTTGGTCGCCGTGGCCATCGTGTTTTTGTTGCTGGTGCAACCGAACTATCCCGATGCGCTGACATGGCGGGCGCTTTTGCTGTTCCCGTTGGAACTGCCTGCCATTTTACTGGCGATGGCAGCGTTTGGGCGCGGGCGGGGGGGCCTGATGTTGCGGGTGGCAATAACGCTGGCGCTGACTGCCGTCACTGTCCTGAAAACTGCGGATTTCGCGATGTTCACGGCCCTGTCGCGCGGATTTAACCCTGTGGCTGATCTGCCGCTGATTGCCGCCGGGGTGCATCTGCTTGCGGGCGCCATTGGCATTTTTGCGGCCATCCTTGTGGCTTGTGCTGCGGTGGCGTTGGTCGGGGTTATTGCGGCGCTGGTTTGGTGGGCGCTTGGAGTCTGGACGCGCATTACAATGCCCCCATTGGCGCGCAATCTGGCCGCCATGGTGGCGTTGTTGTTTGCAAGCGCGAGTGTTGCCGATATTGGTGCGGTCAAAGGTTGGGGCGTGCCCTTTGACCCGCCCGGCAGCGCCTTCACCGCGCGCATCGGGGTGGATCGGGCGCAACTGATCCGCACCACATTGGCAGAGCTTGCGGTGTTTCGTACCACCGCCGCCCTTGATCCCTATGCCGGGCAAACCGGCCTCTTGGACCTGATCGACCGGGATGTGATCGTGGTTTTTGTCGAAAGTTATGGTCGAACCAGTATCGACACTCCATTTTACAACGACCTGCATCGTGCCACGCTGGCTGTGGGGGAGGCGCGGCTGCGCGCAAGCGGTTTGGCTATGGCGTCGGGTTATCTCGGTTCGCCCACCAGTGGCGGGCAAAGCTGGCTGGCGCATTCGACCTTTGCCAATGGGCTGTGGATCAACGCCCAAATCCGCTATCGCGCGGCGCTGGTATCTGGGCGTCACACTTTGTTTCACCTTGCCCAAGAGGCGGGGTTTGAAACGGCTGCGGTGATGCCGCAAATCACCATGGACTGGCCCGAGGCGGATTTTATGGGGTTTGACCGCGTTTTTGCGGCCAAGGATTTGGGGTATAAGGGCCTGCCATTCAATTGGATTGAAATGCCGGACCAGTTTACCTTTGCCGCTCTTGACCGTTTGCTGTTGGACCAGCCCGCAACCCGGCCCCGCTTTGTGCAACTGGCGACCGGATCATCCCACGCGCCATGGGTCCCTGTGCCCCAGATGATCGACTGGGGGGACATCGGCGATGGCACCGAGTTCAACGAAATGGCCAGCGCAGGCGACACGCCCAAGGAGGTTTGGCGCGACCCAGAAAGGGTGCGGGCCCAATACAGGTTGGCGATTGATTATGCGCTGCAAAATGTGCTGTCCTATGCAGCGCTTCACGCCGAAAACCCACCTTTGATGATCATTCT
Source organism: Pseudorhodobacter antarcticus (assembly GCF_900110135.1). Taxonomy (GTDB): domain Bacteria; phylum Pseudomonadota; class Alphaproteobacteria; order Rhodobacterales; family Rhodobacteraceae; genus Pseudorhodobacter; species Pseudorhodobacter antarcticus. The sequence goes on from NZ_FOCO01000016.1 coordinate 5,990, forward strand.
GGGCGACCATCAGGCAGCCGGGTTTGTGGCGCTGGACGAAGGGCGCGATGTGCCTATCCATGTGATTGGGCCGGCGAATTTGGTCGCACGGGTCAAAGGTTTCGCGCCTTTTGAGGGGCTTATACCGCCTGTGAGTGCGGGTTCGGTTCCGATGGACCAGATGCGCGATCTGGTCTTGCAGGCGTTTACGTCGACCCCGTTGCCGAAGGGCGTGACCGCACCATGACCCGTATTCCGCCCATGGTTTTGCGTGCGGTGCAAATCGCGGTGGCCTTGGGGCTGTTGGCGCTGCTTTGGCATGTCGCAGATGGGGCGGCGGCGCTGCGTTTGCTTTCGGGGGCAAACCCTTGGTGGCTGCTGGCCGGGGCGGCGGCGTTGACGTTGCAGACTGTGCTGTCGGCGTTGCGTTGGCGGCTGACGGCGGCGCAGCTGGGGATTGCCTTGGGGCGCGCGGCGGCATTGCGGGAATATTACCTGTCGCAGGTCGTCAATCAGGCCTTGCCGGGGGGCGTTGTGGGCGATGCAGGCCGCGCGCTGCGCAGCCGTCAGGCGGCGGGGTTGATGCCCGCCGCGCAGGCCGTGATGTTTGAACGGCTTGCAGGCCAGATCGCGCTGTTTGTGGTTATGGCGACGGGGTTCGCGGCTACGCGGGTTGTGCCCGGCGGGTTGGATTGGCCGCCTGCGCTGGCTTGGGCTGTGGCCCTTTTGGTTGCGGCGGGTGTGATTGTTCCGCTGCTTTTATGGGCCTTGGTGCGGCAGGGCAAGGCGGCGCGCCTTGGGCGGCAAGGGACCGCGCTGTGGCTGGCGCTGTTTGCGCCGCAGGTGCGCGCCCGGCAAGCGGCCCTTAGCCTTGCCACGGTTTTGTGCAACATCGCGGGCTTTGGCTTTTGCATCTGGGCGGTTGGGGTTGCCCTGCCCATTCCCGCTATCATGGCCTTGGCGCCGCTGATTTTGCTCGCCATGGTGATCCCGCTTACCATCAGCGGCTGGGGCCTGCGTGAAGGGGCTGCCGCCGCCTTGTTCCCGCTGGCCGGTGTCAGTGCCAGCGATGGACTGGCCGCCAGCATCGCCTTTGGGCTGGTGTTTTTAGCCACCGTTCTGCCTGGCCTTGCCCTGCTGGCTTTTGGACTCAAACCGCTGCCGATAACGCATTAACCACATCACAACCGGGCCCGGCACCCCTTGCAAAGCCCACCTACCGACTTAGCCTTACGTCGTATACATGGAGAGACTGATGACCAACCGATTGATGATGACACGCCGGGGCCTGCTGCGCACCGGGGCCGCAGGGTTTGCCACAGCGGCGCTGGGTCTGGGCGCAGGCCGCGCGACGGCCCAAACCACAGCTGCCGCATTGCAGCTGTCTTGGACCCATTCCGTCCAGTTCGCAGGCAGCTACATCGCGCAGGATCGCGGCTTTTGGCGCGACGGCGGGCTTGATGTGTCCTTGCTGCAAGGCGGGCCAAATGCCCCGGTAGAGCCGCCTGTGGTGGCGGGCACAGCGTTGGTTGGCATCTCGGCAGCCGATTATACGGCGGCGGCGGTGGAACAGGGCGCACCGTTCAAGATTTTGGGCGTGGCGATGCAGAAAAACCCCTTTGTGATCGCGTCTTTGCCCGCCAATCCGGTCAATACCCCCGCCGATTTGGTGGGCAAGCGGATTGGCATGGCGCTGGCCAATACGCCCGTGTTGCAAGCGCTTTGCACGCTTAACGGGGTGGATATCAGCACCATTGAAATCATCCCCACCCAGTATTCGCCCCAGCCTTTGCTGACGAATGAAGTGGATTGCTTGCTGTGCTGGGCCACCGATTTGCCCGTCGCCATGGCGATTGAAGGGATTGAGGCGGTGACCATGCTGATGGCCGATCACGGCTATGCGCTGCATTCGCAAACCTATATCGCCACGACCGACAGCCTTGCCAACCGCCGGGCCGAATTGGTGGCCTTGATGCGTGGCGAAGTGGCGGGCTGGAACGCCTACCGGACAGATACCGATGCGGCAACGGCCCTGACGCTGGCGATGTTTCCCGATGCGGGGCTTGATCTTGCCACCCAAACGCTGCAAGCGCAGCGGCAAGTGCCTTTGATGTTTTCGGACCTTACGGATGCCAACGGCTTTGGCTGGTGGACCGATGAAACCGTGGCGGCCAATATCGAAACCCTTGCCCTTTTGGGGCGCAACGTGCCCCCGGATTTGTGGGATCGCTCAATCTTAGAAGAAGTTCATGCGGCCTGATGTAACCCATCCGCCCACCGTCACCTGTGACAGTTTGGGCAAAACGTGGAAAGGGGGGCTGGCTGCGGTCAGCCCCACAGATTTGGTGTTACACGCGGGGCAAACAACGGCGCTGGTTGGCCCGTCCGGCTGTGGGAAATCGACCATTCTGCGTATGGTGGCGGGGTTGGAAACCCCCAGCACGGGCTGCGTGACCATTGACGGCGCGCCCCCTGCCGAAATTCTGCGCCGTGCGGGGCTATCGGTCGCGTTCCAAGACCCGTCCTTGCTGCCGTGGCGCACGGTGCGCGGTAATATTGAACTTGCGCTGACCCTTGCGCGCCACCCCGTGGACCGTGCAGCGGTGGATCAGTTGATCATGCTGGTTGGCCTTGATGGTTTTGGCGACACGCGCCCCGCCGAACTGTCGGGTGGGATGCGCCAACGTGCCGCCATCGCCCGCGCGCTGGCGACCGAGCCGCGCCTTTTGCTGCTGGACGAACCGTTCGGCGCGGTGGATGAGTTGACGCGCCAGCAATTGGTGCAAGACCTGCCCCGGATATGGGAGGCGCGGGGCACCACGACCCTGCTGGTCACCCATTCCGTGACCGAGGCTGTTATGCTTTCGGACCGGGTGATCGTGCTGTCGCCACGCCCCGCAAAAGTGGTGGCCGACATTGATATTCCGCTGCCCCGGCCACGGTTCCCCGGGCTGGCCCGCACGCCAGAATTTGTCACTTTGGTGGATGATGTCTTTGCAGCCCTTTCGCACGGTGCGGCGATGGCTGACCGCACGATTGCCGCGCAATGACAGCCGCAAGCGGCCTTGCGGCATCGCAGCACAACCCGTGGCGCACGACCTTGCCGGGTCTGCTAATTGTTTTGCTTGTGTGGGAGGGGGTGGGCCGCAGTATGGGCGGCACTTATCTTCTGGCCCCCCCGTCGTTGGTGCTGCTGTGGTTGGGGGATAACGCGGGGCTGGTGGGGCGGGCCCTTTCGGCCACGCTGTCCAACGCCGCTGTAGGCTTTGTGCTGGGCAATTTGGCGGCACTGCTGCTGGCGGCCATGGCGCTGGTGTGGCCTGCCAGCCAGCGCATTGTGACGGGCGTGGCGCTGGTGGTGTTTTGCCTGCCGCTGGTCGCCACCGGGCCGATTTTGCGGGTGATGTTTGGGCCGGGGAATGGGCCGCAGATCGTGCTGGCGGCATTGGCGGTTTATTATACCACGCTGATCCCTTTGCTGGTGGGTATGCGCGCCGCCCCAGCCAGTTGGTTTGATTTGGTGCGCAGCTATGGGCGCGGGCCGCTGGCGGCGCTGGGCTATATCCGGCTGATGGCGTCCTTGCCCTATCTGTTTGCAGGGCTTCAAATCGCCGCCCCCGCCGCCATTTTGGGTGCGATGGTGGGCGAGTTTACGGGGGCCGAGCGTGGCCTTGGCGTGCTGACCGTGCGCGCGATGCGCAGCTTGGATGTGGAAATGACTTGGGCGCTCGCCTCAGTCGCCACATTTGCGGCGGTGGCGGCGTATTGGGGGATTGGCGCGCTGACCCGCGCCGTTCTGCGCGATGCGCCGCCTTTAATCCTTGCCCCACCGCGCGATGATACGCGCCGGGGTGCGCCGTTGCTACGTGCAATCACGGGCCTTGGTGGCGTGATTGCGGCCATTCTTGTGCTTTGGGGCGGCAGCATTGCGCTGTTCGGCCTGAACCCGTTCTTTGCCAAAGGGCCATGGGATGTGGCCCATGCCGTGTTCTGGGCCAGTGATGCTGCGCAAACTCGTGCCAGCCTTGGGGTGGCGTTGATGGGCACGGTGTTGTTGCTGGTGCCGGGGTATTTGGCGGGTCTGGCGGCGGGGGCGGGGCTGGCCGTGGTGTTCACGCTGCTGCCCAAACTGGCGGGCACAATGATGCCGTTGGCGATTGCGCTGCGGTCTGTACCCATTGTGACCACGGCACCGCTGGTTGTGCTGCTGTTGGGGCGCGGGGCCACTGGCACCATTGTTTTGGTCGCGGTGATGGTGTTTTTCCCCACCTTGGTCGCCTGCCTGCATGGGCTGCGCCAAGCGCCGGGGCAGGTCATGGATGTGTTCAACTCCTATGCCGCATCGCCTTTGCAACGGTTGGTCCGCGTGCAAATCCCGGCGATGCTGCCCGCGTTTTTTGCAGCAGCAAGGATGGCAGTGCCTGCGGCGGTGCTGGCCGTAACGGTGGTGGAATGGCTGGCCACGGGCATCGGGGTGGGCACGCTGATGGCGCTCTCCGCCTCGGTATCCGATTATGACATGCTGTGGGCGGCGGTGGTGCTTGCGGCATCGCTTTCTGCGCTGGGCTATGCCGGCGTTGGCCTGATCGAATCCCGTATTTTGCGCATCTACGCACCGGAACAATTGACATGATCTTGCAAAAAGCTGCTTTCGCCATTCCCGGCGATTATACCACCCTGACAGGCGGCTATATCTATGAACGGCGCTTGCTGGAAGGGTTGCAGGCGCAGGGCCGCGATGTTGCGCATATCGTGCTGGGCGGCAGCTTTCCAACCCCAACTGCCGCTGATATGGCCGATGCCGCAGCACAGTTGACAGCCCTTGCGCCCGACCGCCCGCTGATTATGGATGGGCTGGTGTTCGGGTCTATTGATCCCAACATTCTGGCGCGTATGGCAGCACCGATTGTGGCGATGATCCACCACCCGCTGGCGCATGAAAGCGGATTGGACGCCGGATTGCGTGCGCATTTTCTGGAAACCGAACGCGCCAACCTGACCCATACCGCGCATGTGCTGGTGCCCAGCCCGCATACGGCGGCACTGTTGCAATCAGATTATGGTGTGGAGGCGTCGCGCATCACCATTGTGCGCCCCGGCACTGACCGTCCCGGAGTAGACTTGTCTTGCGGCCAAAGGGCAAAGGCCACCTCACCCCTTATCCTGTCCGTCGGCATCGCCCATCCGCGCAAAGGGCACGATATCTTGCTGCGCGCCCTGTCGATGCTTTTGCACCGCGATTGGCAGGCGGTGATCATCGGCTCGCGCTATGATGAAGGGCATGCCCGCGCATTGGACGCGCTGCACGCATACCTTGGGCTGGCGGGGCGGGTAAAGCTGGCAGGCCGCGTTTCAGCCGATGAATTGGCCCAGAATTACGCCGACGCGCAGATTTTTGCGCTGGCCACCCGGTATGAAGGGTATGGTATCGTGTTTGATGAGGCGCTGTCTTATGGCCTGCCGATTGTGTCATGTAACACAGGGGCTGTGCCCGACACTGTACCGTCCACCGCGGGCCTTTTGGTTCCAGCCGAGAATGCGGATGCCTTTGCCAACGCCCTTGACCGGATGCTGACTGATGTGGACCTGCGCGGGGCTATGGCGCAGGCGTCATCAAGGTTTGGTGCGGCCTTGCCAAGCTGGGATGACGCCGCGGCCCTTGTGGGCACCGTTCTTGATCGGCTTGTGAGGTTGTAACCCGATCTGCGCTGACCCACAAGTGTCGGCGCTTGTGCGCAACACCTTGCCCTTGTTTCCAAAGCGCCGCTGGGTGTCATGCCATGCAGCCAGCCTCAAACTACCGCGATCGCCACCAAAGTCATGGCCGCCTACCTTGGGGCAGTGTGGCGATATCTTTGAATGTGGCGATGATGCCGAAACGCGCAAAGGGTGCAATTGGGTGGAAAACGACACTCTAAGGTGCTGCAGTTGGGACACTACATCCGCTTACCACTCTCAGCTGAAAACAGGTGCAGCCTGCCCTCCTTGGGCGCGACATGCACGCGGTCGCCACGCTTGGCACCCGTACTGCCCGCAAGGCGCAGCGTCACCAATGCGTCCGAGCCGTCAATCATGCCATAGCCAAACGCATCCGCGCCCAGCCATTCGATGGAGCGTAAAACGACGGGAATGGCGGCGGTGCTTGCGTCGACAATCTCCAAATCTTCAGGCCGCAGCCCCAGCCGGACCTTGCCATGCGCGGCCAATCCCGGCAGCGGCAAGCGGTGGCCGCCGGGCAAAACGGCCATGCCCGCCTCAGCCGTCACAGTAAAGATGTTCATGGCGGGCGAGCCGATGAAGCCAGCCACAAATTCAGTGGCGGGGGTTTCATACACCTCATGCGGGGTGGCGATTTGATCAGCGATGCCTTTGTTCATCACAATCAGGCGGTCGGCAAGGGTCATCGCCTCCACCTGATCATGGGTGACGTAAAGGGTGGTTTGGCCAGTGTTCAGGTGCATGTCCTTGATTTGCATTCGCATTTGCACGCGCAACTTGGCATCAAGGTTGGACAAAGGTTCATCCAGCAAAAACGCCGACGGCGTGCGCACCAAAGCGCGGCCCATTGCGACACGTTGGCGCTGACCACCGGACAAGGCGCGGGGTTTGCGGTCGAGATAGGGTTCGAGTTCCAGCATTTTGGCGGCGCGGGTGACGGCGGCGTCAATTTCGGCCTTGGGCATCTTGGCAATTTTCAAACCATACGCCATGTTTTCGCGCACCGACATATGCGGATAGAGCGCGTAGTTTTGGAACACCATGGCGATGTCACGCTGGCGCGGTTCAAGATCATTGACCACGCGACCATCAATCTCAATGGTGCCAGCGCTGATGCCTTCCAGCCCCGCGACCATGCGCAACAACGTGGACTTTCCGCAACCGGACGGGCCGACGATGACCACAAATTCCCCGTTCGGGATGTCCATGGTGATGCCGTGGATCACCTCTTGCCCTGCATAGGATTTGCGCAGGTCTTTGAGCAGGATGTGGGCCATATTATTTCTCCGTCTCGACTAGGCCCTTAACGAACCAGCGCTGCATCAACACGACCACAAGGACCGGGGGCAGAATGGCCAGAATGGACGTCACCATGACTAGGTTCCAGGGGGTATCGGCATCGGCGAAAGAGATCATCTTTTTCAACGCGATAACGATGGTGTTCATTTCATTTGAGTTGGTGACCAAGAGCGGCCACAGGTATTGCGTCCAGCCATAGATGAACTGGATAACAAAAATCGCGGCCACATTGGTGCGGGACAAAGGCCACAGGATGTCCTTGAAAAACCGCCACGGGCCTGCGCCATCGACGCGCGCCGCCTCTAACAGCTCATCCGGGATGGTCATAAAGAATTGGCGAAACAGCAGCGTGGCGGTGGCCGAGGCGATAAGCGGCAGGATGAGGCCCGCATAGGTGTCGATGAGGCCAAGGTCGACCATCACCTTGTAGGTGGGTTGGATCCGCACCTCCACCGGCAGCATCAGCGTGATGAAGATGAGCCAAAAGCATGCCATGCGGAAGGGAAAGCGGAAGAACACGATGGCATAGGCGGAGGCCATGGAGATGGCGATTTTGCCCAAGGCGATGCCAAGCGCAATCAGGGTGGTGTTGCCGAGCAAGCGCCACAGGCTGACGCCGCCGATACGGTCGATGCCGCCGCCAAACGCATCGCTGTAGTTGGCGATGGCTTCGGACCCCGGCAGCAAAGGCAAAGGCGGGCGCAGGATGGTTTGCACCGAATGGGTGGAGGCGATAAAGACGTAATAGACTGGAAAGGCCACGATAATGATGCCCAAAATCATCCACAAATGCGCGATGGTGCGGGCCGGGCCGCGTACGGTAAGCGGGGTTTGAGATGTATCAGCCATAATGGACCCGCTTTTCGATGAACCGGAATTGGAAGGCGGTAAGGGCGATCACGATCACCATTAGGATAACCGATTGCGCGGCAGACGAGCCCATGATTAGGTTCACGAACCCATCATTATAGACCTTGTAGACCAGCGTTTCGGTGGATTTACCCGGCCCGCCACTGGTCACGGCGTGGATGATGCCGAAGGTATCAAACAGCGCATAGACGGTGTTGACGACCAGCAGGAAAAACGTCGTGGGGGCAAGCAGCGGGAAAACGATGGTCCAAAACGCGTGGCGGCGGTTGGCGCCGTCAATCGCTGCCGCCTCTAGTAACGATCTTGGGATGGCTTGCAGCCCTGCCACGAAAAACAGGAAGTTATAGCTGATTTGTTTCCAAGTGGCGGCGGCGACGACAAGGGCCATGGCCTGATCGCCATTCAGCAGCGGGTTCCAGTCAATGCCCATAAGGCGCAGCGGATAGGCCAGCGTGCCAAAGGACGGGTTGAACATGAACAGCCACAACATGCCTGCGATGGCGGGGGCGACCGCATAGGGCCAGATCATCATGGTGCGGTAAAACCCCTTGCCGCGCACGAGTTTTTCGACCTGCACGGCGAGGAACAGCGCAATGCCAAGGGCGAAAAACGCGACGAGCAGGGAAAAGACAACGGTGACCTGCATGGCGTTGAGGTAGGCGGGGTCGGCAAACACTTTGCGGAAATTTTCAAGGCCGACGTATTTGCTGGACAGGCCAAAAGGGTCTTCGCGCAGCACGGATTGGCGGAACGCTTGGGCGGCGGGCCAGTAGAAAAAGATCAGGGTGATTGCCAATTGGGGGGCCAGCAAGACCCAAGGCAGAACCTTGTTCGGAAAAACGGTCCGACGCATGTAGCATCCTTTTGAAATAAGGGGGGCGCGCAACCGCTGGGGATGCGCGCCCGATTGTGTTGGGTGGAATTAGCCGCCCGACGCCTCTTTGATCGCCGCGTTGCCACGGGTGGCGGCGGCTTTCATCGCCTCTTCGGCGGTTTGTTCCCCAGCGAGCATTTTTTCATACTCTTCGTTCTGGATGTCGCGCAGTTGTGGCAGGTTTGGTGCGCGCACCCCTTTGGAGTTTTCGGTCGGCGGTTTGCCCATCATTTGCGAAATTGGCACTTCGCGCGCGGGGTTCTTTTCATAGAAACCAGAGGCTTTTGTTGCCTCATACGCGGCCATGGTGGCGGGCAGGTAGCCGGACTGTTCATGCAGGAATTGCTGCACTTCGGTCTGCGACAGGAAGTTAAAGAAGGCTGCGACGCCTTTATACGTCTCATCCGACTTGCCGCCCATCACCCAAAGAGACGCGCCGCCGGGGGTGGTGTTTTGGGGTGCGCCTGCCGATGTGTCATCATAGGGCAGCTGGCCGATGCCATAGTTCATGCCGGATTTGATTACGTCACCAAGCCCGCCCGAGCTTTCGGTCAGGATGCCACATTCGCCGGAGGTGAAGTTTTGTTTCGCTTCCGATGTGCGGCCGCCGTAAACGAACACGCCTTCTTTGGCCAAGTCAGCAAGTTCCTGGAAATGCTTGACGAACAGCGGGCCGTCGATGGCGAGTTCCGGCACACCGGCCAGACCGTTTTGGTTCGATGCCCACGACACGTTGTTCCATGCCGCAAAGTTTTCTGTGTGGATCCATGTCAACCATGTGGAGGTATAGCCGCAAGTGGCCGCACCGCTGGATTTGATGGTGCGCGCGGCGGCCCAGACTTCGGCCCACGTTTTGGGTGGGTTGTCTACGTCAAGGCCCGCTTTTTCAAAGATGTCCTTGTTGTAATAAAGGACGGGCGAGGAGGAGTTGTAGGGGAAGGACAACATCTCGCCCTCGGGGCTGGAATAATAGCCGACGATGCCCGGCAGATAGGCTGATTTATCAAACGCAAAACCGTTTTCTGTCAACACTTCCGCCACGGGTTTGATCGCCCCTTGCGCACCCATCATCACGCCTGTGCCAACGTCGAACACCTGAATAATATCAGGCGCTTGGCCTGCACGAAACGCAGCGATGCCAGCGTTCAGCGTTTCGGGATATGTGCCTTTGAACACAGGCATTACTTTGAATTCGGACTGGCTTTCGTTGAACATGCCAGTGACTTTTTCCACCACTTCAGAGTTGGCGCCCGACATGGCGTGCCACCAGGAAATTTCAGTCTGGGCCTGCGCTGCCATCGGCAGCGACATCAACCCGGCGACCCAAAGGTTCACGGCTTTCATTGTTCAGCATCCTCCCAGGATTTGTTAAATATACAGCATTGCTATCTGCTCGACACTCTATCGTCTGGCGATGTGACATGCTGATGACGACAATAGGCCGACCTTTGATCAGTAAGTCAATTCTTTCCCGACAGGCACAGGATGTTGACGTTGCAAGATGCTGTTCAGATTGTGGTCGCTGTGCCCAACCGTGTCAAAGCCGTGCAGCCGCGCAAACGGCAAAAGCGATTGCCGAAAACCTGGTGGTTTCTTACCCTTTTCTTTGGTAGGCGTCCGGCGTTAGGGGAACAAATGCCATGGCCAAAATCGCAACCTCCCGCGTCGACAAACTGCTGTCCTCTATGGGCTATGGCTCGCGCAAGGAAATGGCGCGGATGGGCAAGGCTGGCGGCATCAATTTGGATGGCGCTGATCTGTTGGATGTCACGCAACGCATCGCGGTTTCGCCAGATTTGCCAACCCGCATGCAGATCGACGGCGAGGCGCTTGACCCCGTCGCGGGCCTTGTCATTTTGTTGAACAAACCCTTGGGCATGACCTGTTCCCACAAGGAGGATGGTGCATTGGTCTATGACATTCTGCCCCATCGTTGGCGGCAGCGGGATCCTGCAATTTCGACCATCGGTCGTTTGGACAAACAAACGTCTGGCCTGTTGTTACTGACCGATGACGGCGACTTGTTGCACCGCGTCATCAGCCCCAAACGCCACGTCAAAAAAACCTATCGCGCTAAGTTGGCCCGTCCGATGCATGGGCGCGAAGCGGACCTGTTTGCTAGCGGTCAGTTGATGCTGGAAGGCGACGATAAACCGCTGACCCCTGCGGAGCTGCAAGTCCTTTCAGACAGCGAAGCGCTGCTGAGTGTGACCGAAGGCCGATATCATCAGGTCCGCCGCATGTTCGCGGCCGCTGGCAACCACGTCGAGGATTTGCACCGCGAACGTCTGGGCGGTTTGTCCTTGCCGCAAGATATGGCACCCGGTCAGTGGGCGCTTCTGAGTGCGGCAGAGATCGCCTCAATCTTTGATTAGGCACGAATTGTCCGTTCTCATCTGACAAAGGAACAGGGCGCATCGTCGGAACATTAAGGGATTAGGGCGCAGGACGCGCCAATTTGTTCCACGCCACCACAGTCACGCCAATGAAAACCAGCAACAACACCAAACTAACAGCCCCCCAACCCGCGACCACAGCCGTCTCAATCAAAGCGCCAAAGTAATATCCCGCGCCGACCAAAAGTCCTGCCCAAAGCAGGGCCGATGCTGCATTCAGCTCGGTGAACATGCGCCATTTCATCGTGGTCAGGCCAACAGGCAACGCGCCGATCGTGCGCATCCCTTTGGGATAGCGATAAAGGAACATATAGGCAGGGCCATAAGCGTTCAGCATGGCCGTGGCTTTGTCCATCAAGGCCGTAAGCCGGGGCTTGGACGCCAAAAAGCCAGCGCCATAGCGCCGCGCCACGGCAAAGCGCACCTCATCCCCCAGATAGCCACCCGCGAAAACAGCCGCTGCCACCAGCCCGACATCCAGCGCCCCCGCTTGCGCCGCATACCCGCCAAACAGCGGCAAAGACCCGCTTTTTAGCGCGCAATACGCAAACAAAAGCAGGTAAACCAGTGTCCCATATTCCGCGATCAGGGCGAGCGTTGCTTCCAAAACAGGGCATCCTTTGGTTCGGGAAATGGGCAGGGGTATGCCCACCAAACCATTGGCTGTTTTTGGTGGGAAAGCCCAGCCCAGAACGGGTCGCCCTATGCAATGGAACCACATTTTGTTCTTAAAAAAGGGTGCGGTTTACAACACCCGCCTACGCCTCAACCGCCATTTTTTGCAATTGTGGCGGGGCATACCCCCCCAGCCGAGAGGTTTTCAGCCCCAACCGCACCATAGATTCCGCAAGCGCCACGGCGCAAGAAACGCCGTCCAAGACAGGCAATCCATGCTCAGTGGCAAGCGATTGCGCAAGGTCGGTCATGCCCGCACAGCCCAGCACAATCGCTTCGCTGCGATCTTCGGCCACGGCGCGGCCAATTTCAGCGCTGATGCGGTTGCAAGCGTCCGATCCGCTGTGTTCCAACTCCAATACCGCCACTTCGGACGACCGCACACGGGCGCAGCGGGTCCAAAGACCGTAGCGGTGCAGATTGTGTTCCAGCGCGGGGACCGAACGCGCCAACGTGGTGACCACGCTAAACTTGTTGGAAATGAGGGATGCGAAATGATACGCCGCCTCGCCAATGCCGATCACGGGTTTGTCGGTCAAACACCGCGCGGCGTCCAACCCAGTGTCATCAAAACAAGCGATCACAATGGCATCAACATCGGGCGTGTCGCGGATGACCCCCAACATCCCTGCAAGGCTTATCGCCTCATCGTAATACCCTTCGATGCTGGCAGGGCCATGCGCCGGGTTTGTGGCGATAATATCGGTGCCCGGACTGGCCGCACGCCGGGCGGCGGCAGCGATCTTGGTGGTCATCGACGCGGTGGTATTGGGGTTCAAAACAAGAATACGCATTTACAGATCACCGCCCAGATATGCTGCCTTGATGCGGTCATCACCCATCAACTCTTTGGAATTTCCGGACAAAACCACCGACCCAGTCGACATGGCATAAGCCCGGCTGGAAATGGACAGCGCCATCCGGCTGTTTTGTTCAACCAGCAAAACTGACACCCCTTCATCGCGCGAAATGGCAACAATGGCGCGCGCGATGTCTTGCACCAGTTTTGGCGCAATCCCCAACGAGGGTTCATCCAGCAACAGCAATTTTGGTTTGGCCATCAACGCGCGACCAATCACCATCATCTGCTGTTCGCCCCCCGACAAGGTGCTGGATTGCTGATTATAGCGTTCTTTCAGACGCGGAAAGCGGGTCAGGATGCTGTCCAACGTGTCGGCAATTCCAGCCTTGTCGCTGCGGGTAAATGCCCCCATCAGCAAGTTGTCCTTGACCGACATAAAGGGAAACACCCTGCGCCCCTCGGGCACCATCGCGATGCCCCGCCGCACCACATCGGCGGCGGGCGTGCCATCCAGCCGTTCGCCCATAAAGCTGATGGACCCCGACTTAATCTTTCGTAGCCCCGTGATCGCCCGCAAGATGGATGATTTTCCCGCCCCGTTGGCCCCAATCAGCGCCACGATTTCGCCTTGCATCAGGTTGATCGACACCCCTTTCAGGGCATAAACGTGGTCGTAATACAGTTCCACATCCTTGAAGTTCAGCATTTCTGTCATGGCTTACATCCCAATCGCTGCATCTTCAGAGCCGAGGTAAGCCTCGATCACTCGGGGGTTGGCTTGAATTTCGGCGGGCGTCCCTTCGGCGATTTTCTCGCCAAAATTGATCACGACAATCCGGTCCGAGATTTTCATCACGGCTGGCATATCATGTTCGACCAGCATCACCGTAACACCACGTTCATCACGCAAGCGGCGCACGCTGGCGACCATTTTCATCGTCTCATCATGGTTCATGCCCGCAAAAGGTTCATCCAGCAAAAGCACGGTTGGCCCGGTCGCCAAACCAATCGCCATGCCCAAAGCGCGCAAATGCCCTTGCGGCAGGTTTGAAGCCAGCTCATTCCGGATGGCCTCCAGCCCCAGAAAATCGACGATATCATCGGCGGATTTGCCAAACGCTGCCTCATCCGCCCTGGCCAGCTTGGACCCGAGGAAGAACCCCAACAGCGACGCTTTTGATCGCAAGTGGTGGGCGACGATGATGTTTTCGCGCACGGTCATGGATTTGAAAATGGTGGTTTCCTGAAACGTCCGCACCACCCCCATCCGCGCCACCACATGCGGGGCCAAGTTCGATATCGTCTTGCCGCGAAACAACACCTCGCCGCTGGTGACCGACACAAAGGACGCGATTTGTTTGAACAAGGTGGACTTGCCCGCCCCGTTCGGCCCAATCACCGACAGAATTTCACCCTCTGCAACGTCAAAGCTGATGTCGTTATTCGCCGTTAACCCGCCATAGCGTTTGGTCAGGTTTTTGATCTGCAAAATTGGCATCATTTGGGGCCCTCCCTGCGGTCAAACAGACTAAGAACGCCATTGGGCAACACCAACATCAGGGCGATCATGGCCGCAGAATAAATCAGCAGTTGGTATTCCCGCGCGACCGACAACAGGTCCCACCCGAAATACAACAAGAACGTGCCCAGCATTGGCCCCATGACAAAGCCAAGGCCACCGACAAAGCAATACAGCATGAAGTTGACGGAATCGGTGACAACAAAGCTGGATGGATAGATTGACTGCGAAATGGCCACAAAAACCGCACCCGCAATGCCACCGAAAAAGGACGAAATCGCATAGGCCAACAGGCGCAGATGGGCCGTGTTCACCCCGATAGAGGAGGCCAGCTCCTCATTTTGTTGCAAGCTGCGGCACAGATGGCCCAGCCGGGAATTCACGATGCGCCACAGCGCCGCATAGGTCAGCACCATCAGGGTTACGGCCAGCAGGTAAAACGCCAGTTTCGGGTTTTCGATCGTTGCAAAATCGGGAATCAGCGGGACGCCGAAAACCGTCAACGCGCCCGGCAGCGGAATAGAGGTGATACCCTTGGCCCCGTTGGTGACAGGCAGCGCCAAGGCAGTTAAGCGCGTCACCTCAGTCAGCACCAGCGTGATCATCGCAAAATAAACCCCGCGCAGCCGCAAAATGGGAAGCCCGATAGCAACCGAAATCACCGCGCAAAATAGCCCCGCCAATGGCAATGTCAGCCAAAACGACACCCCCACTTTGGTCATCAAAACGGCCGAAACATAGCCGCCCATAAGCGCATAAGCCCCTTGGCCAATGTTGATCCGCCCGATGTAAAACGTCAGCCAGACCCCGGCAGACCCGATGGACAGCAGCGCAACCGAGGTCAGCGTGTAATAAAAATCCCAGCGCCCTGACACGGCGATCATCATGGGCACCGCCACAAAGACCACCAGCAGAAAGACACCAATGCCAGCAAGGTTCGTTTTTGTCATAATTTCAACCCCAAGGCTTGCCCATCAGCCCTTGCGGACGGAAGGCGAGGAACACCATCAGCGAGGCGAAGATGGCAAGATAGGTGATGTCGCCATAAGCGGCCAACATGGTTAGGCCAACGCTTTCCATCATGCCCAGAATGAAACCGCCCGCGATGGCCCCCGAAATAACGCCCGCACCGCCGATCATGATCATCATGAACGCTTTGATCGAGGTTGGCCCACCCATGCCCAAATTGATGCCTGTGATGGTGACCAGCAACCCGCCAACCAACCCGGCCAGCATCGCACCCAAGGCAAATCCGATCATGGAATATCTGTCCACATCGACGCCCATCAATTGTGCCGCCACCCGGTCTTGGGCCAATGCGCGCATGGCGCGGCCCGCCTTTGAATATTGCATAAAGGCGATAAAACCCGCGATCAGCGCAATCGCCAGCACACCGATCAAAATGCGGTCATAGGGCATGATAATCCGCATGTCCCAGTTGAACACGCCATCGACAATTTTCGGCACGCCGCGCTGTTTTTCACCAAACAACAGCAAAATCGCGGCATCCAAGAAAAACGCAATCCCCGCGGCCAGCAGCATCGTGCTTTCCTCGCGTTTGGATTTGCGAATGACGGGGCGGAACAAATACACCTCAATCAGCGCACCCATTATGGCCAAGATTATGGCCGAAGCGAAAAGCCCGACGATAAACGGCAGCCCTAACTGGGCGACAACCGTATAAGTGACAAAGCCACCGAAAACATACATTTGCCCATGGGCGAAATTCAGCACGTTCATCAGGGAAAAAATCAGGGTCAGCCCCAGCGCGATCAGCGCATATTGGGCCCCAAGATAAAATCCGTTTGCAAGGATCTGTTCCATGCTCGCCCTTTCAGATTTGGGGGAAACAGGGGCCACCCCACAGGATGACCCCAGATAGAAAGGGGGGCTTAGTCGACTTGCGCCACGAACAGCGTTTCAAACACGCCATCTTTGTACGCATTGACCACCAACGGCACCGACACTTGGCGCTTTTGCCCAAAGGATGTCGTGCCCACATAGCTCAGCTTGGCATCGCCAACCATATAAGGGTTCGGCGCTTCAAACGTATCCATCGTGGTCTTGAACGCCTCGATATCGGTCATCGCCGCCGGATTGGCCGCAATGGTCGCAAGGATGTATTCCAGCGCATAAACCTTGGTGTTGGATTCATCGTTATATTCGCCAAACATCTTGGTATAACGGTCAACGAATTCGCGCATCGCATCAGACGCCAGTTCGGGCGTGGATGCCCCCCCGACCGAGATGAACCCGTTGGCCAAATCGCCCGCACCCTCTTGCAACACGGCCGCATCCTGCGCGGTTTCTGTCGAAATCAAACCGGTAAAGCCCAGTTCGCGCGCAGACCGGATCAGTTGTGGCGCGTTGGCAGGCGACACGCCCGACAGCACCAGCAGATCGGGTGATGTTTTGATGACGGGCAGCATCACAGGGGTGAAATCGGTGGTGTCCATCTGATAGGTGACGGTGTCTGACACCACCTCCAACCCCAAGGCCTTGGCAGCAGCGGCACCGGAATCGCGCTGCGACAGCGGGTCGGATTCGTTTCCGGCGATAAAGGCGACGGTTTTGATGCCATTGTTTTCCATAAGATATTTATAGATGGCAGGCCCGGATTGATAATTCGCGACCATGCCCAGAATGGCGTTTGATGCTGGGGCTTCATACAGCGATTTGGGGAATGCATAAGGGAAGTATATGATGTTGTTTTGTTCGGCCACTGGGCGCACGGCCGCAGCACCGTCATCAACGTTCGGGCCAACGACATAGTGAATTCCGGCCTGCGCCATCTGTTCCATCCCGGCGATGGCACGCTTGGGGTCTTTTTGGTCATCAAAGGCGACGATTTCAACATCGTACATCGTGCCGCCGATATCATAACCGCCGATTTCATTGATCCAGGCGGCCCGCGCCTCCATCGAGCGTTGGTTTGACGTGCCCCAAGCCGCAGCTGGCCCCGAGGTAACGCCGACAAACCCGATTTTTAGGACCGGATTTTCCGCAAAGGCGGCGCTGACAAGTGCGAAACTGGCAATGGCAGCAAATGTGGTTGATTTGAGCAGACTGCGACGGTTCATGGCAAACTCCCTTATGGCCAAAGATGTTCAAGGTCCGTTCCGGGTTACGATTGGCAAAATCCAACCGATCCGGCATTATTGTTAACAATCATGTAAACATGTATATTCTAATCTGTCGACAATTTTCGTTACTTGCTGTCCTTCATTATGCTAACTATCTGTAACCAAGGTTTATTCTCATGGTCGGATCGCCACCTATGCCCCCTGCGCCAAAAAATATGCATATAATTGATATTGCAGAAGAAATTGATGAAGAAACCATCGTTGACCGCATATTTGAGGCGGTGGTGGAACAGCGTTTGCCCGCGGGAACCAAGCTGTCCGAACAGGCGTTGTGCGAAGCTTTTGGCGTGGGCCGCATGCGAATCAGGCGCGCGCTGTTGCTTTTGGCAAGCCGCGAGGTGGTGGACCTGCATCCCAACAAAGGGGCCTACATCGCATCTCCAACCGCAGAACAAGCGCGCGAAATCTTTGAAGCCCGCATGGTTTTGGAACCAACGATCGCAACAATCGCCGCTGGCCGCGCCACGCCCGCAGAGGTGGCCGCGCTGAAATCGCATCTTGAGGCTGAATCTGCTGCACAAATCAGTGGCAATCGCCGCGATGCCATTCGCCTTTCGGGGCAATTCCACATCATGCTGGCGCAGATGGCCGGAAATGGGGTGATGCTGCGTATGGTCAAGGAACTGGTCACGCGCACATCATTGCTGATTGGAATTTACGGGTCTGCCGGGGTCACAAACTGCCGCGACGATGAACATTCTTTGATCGCTGACGCTTTTGCCGCAGGTGATGGCGCCAAAGCTGCCCTGCTGATGCAAGAGCATTTGGAGCATATTCAGTCCCACCTTGACCTGACTGCCAAATCAGGCGGCCCGGTCGATTTGCTCCAACTTTTCCGAAAAGAATAAGCTAAGTTTAGGGGAATTGCCCAACGGCCACCTTGGCCCCTAGGCAATCACAACCGCCGTTTGCGACTCCGCGCATTTCGCCAAAACGGCAGCACTGACCGGCGCATCGGTGAAAAACGTGTCAATCTGTGCCAGCGAAACGATGCGGGCGGGCGCTGTGCGGGTGAACTTGGAACGATCGGCGGTTAAAAAAGTACGCCGGGCCTGCGCGATGATGGTTTGGCTGACCTGCACCTCTTGGAAATCGAAATCCAGCAAATCACCGTCTTGGTCCAGCGCGGAACAGCCAATCACTGCGAAATCAAACTTGAACTGTCGGATGGTGTTTGACGCCAAATGCCCCACCAACCCCCCATCTGACCGGCGCAGCGACCCGCCCGTCACAATCACCTCACAATCCGGGTTGGCGGCAAGGATGGTTGCCACGTTCATGTTATTGGTCACAACCAACAGGTTCTGATGTCGCAGCAAGGCGCGCGCCACCGCTTCGGTGCTGGTGCCGATGTTCAAAAACAGCGACGCTCCATCGGGGATTTGGTCAGCACAGGCGCGCGCGATGGCGGTTTTCGCGTCTCCATTCAGGATGCGCCGATCCTCGTATCCGATGTTACTGGTCCCGGATACCAAAATCGCGCCACCATGCACCCGCTGCAATTTCCCGCTGTCTGCCAGTTCGGACAGATCACGGCGAATGGTTTGCACCGTCACGCCAAATCGGGTGGCCAGATCATCGACCATCACGCGCCCTTCTTTGCGGGCCACTTCCAGAATGTCGGGCTGGCGAAAACTTTGGGACATTGGGCACGATTCCTATGGTTCTTAAATGTTCGTTTTACACGAAGTTGCGAAAAATACGAATATAAAACGGCTTATAAGTGGCGCTTTGTTCATCAGACAGGGGGAACGGCATGAAGAAAACACCGAAATGTCAGGGTGTTAGGCAGCCTTAAAGTGTAAAAGGCACATAAACGAATAAAAATGTTGCGAAAGCGCGCTTTGCATGGTTCGCTAAAGGTAATCACGTTCATTTGGCGGGGAGGCCTAATGACACATCAACCCAAAAACAGTGCTGTGACGGACCTGTTTATTATCGGGGGCGGCATCAACGGCTGCGGCATTGCGCGTGACGCGGCAGGGCGCGGGTTAAGCGTGGCACTGGCCGAAATGAACGATCTTGCATCGGCCACCTCCTCCGCCTCTACCAAGCTGTTTCACGGTGGGTTGCGCTATTTGGAATATTGGGAAGTGCGCCTTGTGCGCGAGGCGCTGATTGAACGCGAAACCTTGCTGCGCGCCATGCCGCATATCAGCTGGCCCCTACGTTTTGTGCTGCCATATCATAAGGATATGCGGTTCGAAGGGGACACCCCCACATCCAAGCTGTTGAATATTGTGATGCCGTGGATGAAGGGGCGCAGGCCCGCGTGGCTGATCCGGGTTGGGTTGTTTTTGTACGATAATCTGGGCGGGCGCAAGATTTTGCCGGGCACCAAAACGCTGTCCTTGCCCGGCACGCCCGAAGGCACCCCGCTGGAGGATCGCTTTCTCCATGCCTATGAATATTCCGATTGCTGGATCGAAGATTCCCGTCTGGTGATTTTGAACGCCCGCGATGCGCAGGCGCGCGGCGCAGAAATTATGGTTCGAACGAAAGTGATTTCGGCCCAGCGGGTGGATGACCTTTGGGAAATCACGCTGGAGCGGGGCGGTGCGCGCGAGGTGCGGCGCGCGCGGATGTTGGTGAACGCAGCAGGCCCGTGGGTGGGCGACGTGATCCAGCAAAAGGTGCGGGTCAATTCCACCGAAGGTGTGCGTTTGGTGCGTGGCAGCCATATTGTGACCCACCGCCTGTACGACCACGACAAATGCTATTTCTTTCAAGGCACCGATGGGCGTATCATTTTCGCCATTCCGTATGAACAGGATTTTACTCTGATCGGCACCACCGACGCCGAACATGACAGCCCCGATAAAACCCCGGTTTGCACCCCGGCAGAGCGCGATTACCTAATCGCGTTTGCGAATGACTATTTCAAGCAAGATATCAGCGTGGCCGATGTGGTCTGGACCTATTCCGGGGTGCGGCCTTTGTATGATGATGGGGCAAGCAGTGCCACCGCCGCGACCCGCGATTACACTCTAAAGGTGGATGCCGTGGGCGGCGCGCCAATTTTGAACATTTTTGGCGGCAAGATAACCACCTACCGCCGCTTGGCCGAAAGTGCGCTGGACAAAATCGCGCCCTATTTTCCCGATCTGCGCCCAGAATGGACAGCAGGCGTGGCCTTGCCGGGCGGGAATTTTCCGCATGACGGCGTGCCTGCGCTTATCGCCAAACTGCGCGCCGAATATCCGTTCTTGACCGCGTTCTGGGCACGCCGTTTGGTCCACGCTTATGGCACCGAGGCGGCCGATGTGCTGGGCGATGCCACCAGCCCCGCTGACTTGGGGCTTGATTTTGGCGCAACCCTGACAGCGCGTGAAGTGGGTTGGCTGATGGCGCATGAATATGCACAGCGCGCTGACGATGTGGTTTGGCGGCGCAACAAACTGGGCTTGCGGTTGGACAAGGGGCAAATCGCAGCGCTTGATGATTGGATGCAAAGCGGGGATGCCGCGCTGATGAAAGCGGGGGAATAAAATGTCACTGAAACTGCAAGGCGTGTCAAAAGTGGTGGAGGGCCAAACCCATATCCACCCCACCGATCTGGAATTGCAAAGCGGCACGATGAACGTTTTGTTGGGGCCCACCAGTGCGGGCAAAACATCGCTGATGCGGCTTATGGCTGGGCTCGACGTACCTAACACCGGGCGCATTTTTTGGAATGGCGCGGATGTGACGGGCATGCGCGTGCAGGACCGCCGCGTTGCGATGGTGTACCAGCAGTTCATCAACTACCCCTCGATGACCGTGTATGACAACATCGCCAGCCCGATGCGCCTGTTGGGCAAAACCGCCGCAGAAATTGACGCGCATGTAAAAAAAGCCGCTGATTTAATGAAGTTGACGCCGTTTTTGGACCGCAAACCCTTGGCTCTTTCGGGCGGGCAACAACAGCGTTGCGCTTTGGCGCGGGCCTTGGTCAAGGATGCGGGGCTGGTGCTGTTGGATGAACCACTGGCCAATCTGGACTATAAACTGCGCGAAGAATTGCGCGCCGAAATTCCCAAAATATTTGAGGAAGCCGGGTCAATTTTCGTCTATGCCACCACCGAACCGGAGGAGGCGCTGCTGCTGGGCGGCAATACCGCGACGCTGTGGCAGGGTCGCGTGACGCAGTTTGGCCTCACACCGCAGGTATACCGCCACCCCGTGGATGCGACCACCGCGCGCGTGTTTTCGGACCCGCCGATGAACTTTATCGACGTGACCAAAACAGGCGACAAAATTGGTTTTGGCGATGGACAAAGCATGGTTTTGGGCGGCCAAATGTTGGACCTGCCCGATGGACGCTACACTGCAGGCTTTCGCCCCAATCATTTGGAAATCACCGCCCATATTGCGGGCGCGATGGCATTTGATGCCAAACTGACCGTGACCGAGATTACGGGGTCGGAAACTTTTGTCCATCTGGACCATCAGGGCGCGCGCTGGGTGGGCTTGGTGCATGGGGTGCATAACCTGCCCTTGGGCCAGCCTTTGCGCATCTATCTGGACCCTGCACATGTTTATATTTTCGCAGAAAACGGCGCGCTGGTCAGTCCTGCGTCCTATGCAAAGGCGGCGTAGAATATGGCAAAGATCACGCTTGATAATCTGGCACACTCCTATTTGGCCAAGCCAAAGTCCGAAAATGATTTCGCATTAAAAGAGCTGAACCATGATTGGGCGGATGGGGAGGCGTATGCGCTGCTGGGTGCGTCCGGCTGCGGCAAATCCACTTTGTTGAACATCATTTCGGGCCTTTTGCACCCCAGCCAAGGCCGCATTTTGTTTGATGGCAAGGACGTGACACACGCCCCCACCGCAGAACGTAACATCGCGCAAGTGTTCCAGTTTCCGGTTGTTTACGACACGATGACAGTGCGCGATAACCTCGCCTTTCCCTTGCGCAACCGGGGCCGCGATGAGGCGTATATCGTGGAACGTGTGCAAGAAATTGCCCGCATGATCGGGATGGAGGATATGCTGAACCGCAAGGCGCGCGGGCTGACAGCGGATGCCAAACAAAAGATAAGCTTGGGGCGCGGAATGGTGCGCAAGGATGTGAACGCCTTGTTGTTTGATGAACCGTTGACCGTGATTGACCCGCATATGAAATGGGAATTGCGCACGCAGCTAAAATCCCTGCACCACGAATTCGGCCATACCATGATTTACGTCACCCATGACCAAACCGAGGCGCTGACATTTGCTGATAAAGTGGTGGTGATGTATGACGGGCGCGTGGTGCAAATTGGCACGCCGCAGGAATTGTTCGAACGCCCGGCGCATACGTTTGTCGGCTATTTCATCGGGTCGCCGGGCATGAATGTTTTGCCTGCGACCGTGTCCGGACGCGTGGCGCAGGTTGCGGGTCAAACCGTCGATCTGGGCGCCGATTACACCGCCACAGGCAAGGTTGAACTGGGTGTACGCCCGGAATTTGTCACGCTGTCGCAAAACGCCGGCATCCCCGCGCGCATCCGCCGGGTGGAGGATGTGGGCCGCCATAAAATCGTGCGGCTGGAAGTGGCAGGCCAAGAGATTTCGGCAATCGCGGGTGAAGCGGAAGATATTCCCGCTGATATTTGCGCGGTCCAATTTGCCCCCGAAGGCATCAATATTTATGCCAACGACTGGCGCGTGACGCCAAACGGAAAGGCCGCAGCATGAACAAGACAGTCAATCAAAAAGCATGGTTTTTGGTGCTGCCCGTGTTGTTGCTGGTCGCATTTTCTGCCGTTATCCCCTTGATGACAGTGGTGAATTATTCGGTCCAAGATACGTTTGGGCGCAACGAATTTTTCTGGGCGGGCCTCGAATGGTTTGATGAAATGCTGCATTCCGAACGGATGTGGGATGCGCTGGGGCGGCAGTTGATGTTTTCCGCGATCATCCTTGCGATTGAGGTGCCGCTGGGCATTTTTGTGGCGCTGAACATGCCAAAAAGTGGGTTTTGGGCGTCATTTTGCCTTGTGCTGATGTCGCTGCCTTTGCTTATTCCGTGGAACGTGGTTGGCACAATTTGGCAGATTTTTGGCCGGGTCGATATTGGCCTGCTGGGCTATACGCTGGATAAAATTGGCATCAACTACAATTACACGCAGGACATTTTTGATGCTTGGGTCACGGTCATCGTGATGGACGTGTGGCATTGGACATCACTGGTGGCACTGTTGGCCTATGCCGGGCTGCAATCCATCCCCGATGCCTATTATCAAGCCGCGAAAATTGACCAAGCCAGCCGCTGGTCCGTGTTCCGCTATATCGAGCTACCAAAAATGGCGGGGGTTTTGATGATCGCGATTTTGCTGCGCTTCATGGACAGTTTCATGATCTATACCGAACCCTTTGTGGTCACGGGGGGCGGGCCAGGCAATGCGACCACGTTCTTGTCTATCGACCTTGTCAAAATGGCAATCGGCCAGTTTGACCTTGGGCCAGCGGCGGCGTTCAGCCTGATGTATTTCTTGGTGATCATGGCGATTTCTTGGGTGTTTTACACGGTCATGACGACCATGGACAAAAAGGATGGTGTGTGATGCCCAACCGTTTTCGCATTAATGGGTCCGCAGTTGTCATGGGGCTGTACCTGCTGTTCTTGCTGGTCCCGATCTATTGGCTGGTGAACATGAGCCTGAAAACCAACCAAGAGATTTTAGGCAGTTTTTCGCTGTGGCCGCAAGATGTGACCTTTCAGAATTACGTCCTGATCTTGACCGATCCCAGCTGGTATATGGGCTATATCAACAGCCTCATTTATGTGGTGATGAACACCGCAATCAGTCTGGCCGTGGCCCTGCCTGCTGCCTACGCTTTCAGCCGCTATTCGTTTATGGGCGACAAGCATCTGTTTTTCTGGCTGCTGACAAATCGCATGGCCCCGCCTGCCGTGTTTGCGCTTCCGTTCTTTCAGCTCTATTCCAGCGTTGGTTTGTTTGACACGCATATCGCGGTGGCACTGGCACATTGCCTGTTTAACGTACCCCTTGCCGTGTGGATTTTAGAAGGTTTCATGCGCGGCGTCCCCAAGGAAATTGATGAAACGGCCTATATCGACGGCTACAGTTTCCCGCGCTTTTTTATCCAAATTTTCACCCCGCTGATCGCAAGCGGTATCGGGGTTGCCGCCTTTTTCTGCTTCATGTTTTCATGGGTCGAACTCTTATTGTCGCGCACTTTGACGGCAGTGGATGCAAAACCGATTGCAGCCACGATGACCCGTACAGTTTCGGCATCGGGCATGGATTGGGGCGTGCTGGCCGCGGCGGGGGTGTTGACCATCGTGCCGGGTGCCTTGGTGATTTATTTTGTCCGCAATTACATCGCAAAGGGCTTTGCCCTGGGAAGGGTTTGACATGGAATGGATGGCATGGACCGGCCCCACAGCGATTTTTTTTGGCATCATTGCCTGTCTGTTGATCACCTTCACGGTGCTGGCAATCAAATATCCCGAAACGCCGCGCATTGGCGTTTTGCGGATTGAAACGACGCGGGGTGATCGGTTGTTCATCACGCTTCTCGGCTCGGCCTTTATCAATCTGGCTTGGCTTGGGTTGGCCGATGCGTCCCAATGGGGGGCGTTGGTTGTCTGCGCGTTGTATGCGGTGGCGGTGTTTCGCTGGGTGTAGCGCGTGAAACGGCGGTGGCCGCGGGGCAAACCCCCAAAGGCCGTCAGATACTGAAACCTGTTCTAATGGGAGGAACAAGATGCGAATGAAACATTTGTCGACCACGGCAATGGGGGCGGCTTTGATGCTGATGTCCGCGCCCGCCTTTGCCGATATGGATGCCGCCAACGCGTTCTTGGATGCGGAAATTGGTGATCTATCATCGCTGACCCGCGCCGAGCAAGAGGCCGAAATGCAATGGTTCATCGACGCGGCCGCACCGATGGCCGGGATGGAAATCAAGGTGGTGTCCGAAACGATCACCACACATGAATACGAATCCAAAGTGTTGGCCGATGCGTTCACCAAAATCACGGGGATCAAGATCACCCATGATTTGATTGGCGAAGGCGATGTGGTGGAAAAGCTGCAAACGCAAATGCAATCTGGCGAAAACATCTATGACGCTTATGTCAACGACAGCGATCTGATCGGCACCCACTGGCGCTATCAGCAGGCACGCAACCTGACGGATTGGATGGCAGGCGAAGGGGCGGATGTCACCTCGCCCACGCTGGACCTTGATGATTTCATCGGTTTGCAATTCACTACCGCACCCGATGGCAAACTGTACCAGCTGCCCACGCAGCAGTTCGCGAACCTGTACTGGTTCCGCTATGATTGGTTCAACGACGAACCGACAAAAGCCGCGTTCAAAGAGCGCTATGGCTATGACCTTGGTGTTCCGGTCAACTGGTCGGCGTATGAAGATATTGCCGAATTCTTTACCGGCCGCGATATGTCTGCCATTGGCGGGCCGACTTCGGCCTGGGGTAATATGGATTACGGCAAGAAAGACCCCTCGCTGGGCTGGCGTTATACCGATGCGTGGATGTCCATGGCGGGTATGGGCGACGTTGGCACGCCAAACGGATTGCCTGTTGATGAATGGGGCATCCGGGTGAATGAGGCGTCGCAGCCTGTGGGGTCTTGTGTCAACCGTGGCGGTGCCACAAATGATGCAGCCGCCGTTTACGCTGTGACCAAAGCGATCGACTGGTTGAACAAGTACACCCCCCCCGCCGCAGCTGGCATGACCTTTGGCGAGGCAGGCCCGGTTCCGGCGCAAGGTGAAATTGCGCAGCAGCTATTTTGGTACACCGCCTTTACCGCCGATATGGTAAAGCCCGGACTGCCCGTGATGAACGAGGATGGCACGCCAAAATGGCGTATGGCCCCATCCCCGCACGGCGCCTATTGGCAAGAAGGCACTAAGGTCGGTTATCAAGACGTGGGGTCGTGGACGTTGATGAAATCAACGCCCGTCGACCGTGCAAAGGCCGCTTGGCTTTACGCACAATTCGTCACCTCCAAAACTGTGGATGTGAAGAAAGCCCATGTTGGCCTAACCTTTATTCGCGAGTCGACCATTCAGGACGAAAGCTTTACCAAGCGTGCGCCTGAACTGGGCGGGTTGATCGAATTCTACCGCTCGCCCGCGCGGGTGGCATGGTCGCCAACCGGCACCAACATCCCCGATTATCCAAAGCTGGCACAACTGTGGTGGCAAAATATCGGTGACGCGATGTCAGGGGCCAAAACCCCGCAAGAGGCACTGGACAGTCTATGTGCTGAACAGGAAAAAGTGCTGGAGCGGTTGGAGCGCGCAGGCGTTCAAGGCGATATCGGCCCAAAGATGAATGAGCCGAAAGACCCGCAAGAATGGCTGGATGCCCCCGGCGCGCCCGTGGCCATGTTGGCCAATGAAAAGCCGCAAGGCGAAACCATCAGCTATGATGAGTTGATCAAATCTTGGCAGTAAGCCTTTGATCCTATGGGGGGGGCGGGGTTTTGCCTCGCCCCCTTTTTTTCTGTAATCCCAAACAGCGTGCCGCAGTCTTTGTTGCACACGCCCCGCGCTGGGATATTTAGAACCAAACGGTGCGCAAACGGAGGGTTGGATGGGCCATATTTTGGCGATTGATCAAGGCACCACGTCCAGCCGGGCAATTGTGTTTGATGCGGCCATGCAAATCAAAGCCACCGCGCAGGAAGAATTCGCGCAGCATTTCCCAAACTCGGGCTGGGTGGAACATGACGCCAGCGATTTGTGGGCCACCACGGCGGGCACCTGCCGCGCCGCGATTGAAAAGGCAGGTTTGGCACCGGGCGATATTGCGGCAATTGGCATCACGAACCAGCGTGAAACGACCATTGTCTGGGATCGCAAAACCGGCGAGCCGATTTACCGCGCGATTGTGTGGCAAGACCGCCGCACCGCCGATTATTGCCGCCAGTTGCGCGATGCGGGCCATGATGCCCTGATCACAGCGCGCACGGGCTTGCTGGCCGATCCGTATTTTTCGGGCACCAAGCTGAAATGGATTTTGGATAATGTGGATGGCGCGCGCGATGCCGCACGGCGGGGCGAATTGGCCTTTGGCACGGTGGATAGTTTTCTGATTTGGAAACTGACAGGCGGGGCAGCCCATGTGACCGATGCCACCAACGCCGCGCGCACCATGCTGTATGACATTCACAAAGGGCGGTGGAGCCGCACGATTTGCGACCTATTCGACATCCCGATGGATATGTTGCCCGAAGTGCGCGATTGTGCCGCCGATTTTGGCATGACGCGCCCCGATTTGTTTGGCCGCCCCATCCCTATTTTGGGCGTGGCGGGCGATCAGCAAGCAGCGACAGTGGGCCAAGCGTGCTTTGCACCTGGCATGATGAAATCAACCTATGGCACCGGGTGCTTTGCCCTGCTGAACACCGGGAATACGGCGGTCGTCTCCAAAAACCGTTTGTTGACCACAATCGCCTATCAACTGGATGGCAAACCCACCTACGCGCTGGAAGGGTCGATTTTTGTGGCAGGCGCGGTGGTGCAATGGCTGCGCGACGGGTTGCAGATCATTCGCCACGCGCGCGAGACGCAAGCGCTGGCCGAACGCGCGGACCCCACGCAAAACGTAGTTCTTGTGCCCGCCTTTGTGGGCCTTGGCGCGCCTTATTGGAACGCGGAATGTCGCGGCGCGGTGTTTGGACTGACCCGCGGGTCGGGGCCAGCCGAAATGGCCCGCGCGGCGTTGGAATCCGTCGGCTATCAAACCCGCGATTTGCTAGAGGCGATGCAGGCTGATTGGGCGGCGACTGGGGCAGAACCCACCTTGCGTGTGGATGGCGGCATGACGGCCAGCGATTGGTCGATGCAGTTTTTGGCCGATATTATTGGCGCACCCGTGGACCGCCCCGTGATGGCCGAAACCACAGCGCTCGGGGCCGCGTGGTTGGCAGGCCAGCGCGCGGGGATTTACCCGGACCAAGCTGGGTTTGCCGCCAATTGGGCGCTCGACCGCACATTTGCGCCGCAGATGGACGAAAGCTTGCGCACGACCAAATACGCGGCATGGAAACGGGCCGTTGCCGCGACCATGTCGTTTTAAACGGGCTTCGTTTTAGGCGGGCGCGGTCAAAGCGCACCAAGGCTGGCCGAGATTTTGTCGCCCGCCGCCTTTACCAACGCGCCGATGCGCGCCACCCCGTCACACGGCAAACGGTGGCTTGGCCCGGAAATGGAAACCCCCGCCACCGCATCGCCATGAAAATTCACGATGGGGGCAGCGATACAGCGCATCCCAATCGCCTTTTCCTCGTCATCAAACGAATAGCCTTGCGTGCGAATTTGCACCAAATGGGCCCGCAATCCATCAGGCGTGCAAATAGTGTTGGCCGTAAAGGGCGGCAGATGCGCTTGCGCCAAATACCGCGCCAGATGCTTTTCGGGAAACATCGCCAGCAACGCCTTGCCAATGCCCGATGCGTGCATGGGCGCTTGCGTGCCGGGCGGGAAAAACGCGCGGATGGATTCGTGGGTTTCGACTTGGGCGATGAACACCACGTTGTCGTCACGCTCTATCCCCAAGTTTGACGTCTCGCCTGTTTCATCGCGCAATTGCTGCATAATGGGCATGGCGCGGGCAATCACGTTGCTGCGCCGCAAAAACGCGCTGCCGATGCGAAACGCTTCGGCACCCACCGACCATTCTTGCGATGCGGGGTTCACCTCGGCCATGCCGCGCACGCGAAACGTGGACAGTACGCGGTAAATTGTGGCGGGCGATTGATCCATCGTGCTTGCCACCTGCGACAAGGTCATCGCGCCCCCTTGCGCCAGCGTTTCCAGCACATCAATCGCACGGTCCAGCGATTGGATAATGTTCTGGCTTTCATCGCCGTCAAACCGTTTCGGACGGCCCCGGCTGCGCTGTTCATCGGCCATATCTTGCCCCCTTTTCACATCACGCCCTGTGGGATTCTTTTTTCCACGAAATACCAAGCGCATAAATGAAAAACGCAATCCCTTGAAAACCATACCCTATTCCCCAATCCGCACAAATGAAAAATGTTTTCAAAAAAATTGAGCGGGAGCTGGGAAAGACTTATGGTCATAACAACCTGAGGAGGACCCGCAATGACCTTTCAAAACCCCGTTTTTATTCCCGGCCCGACCAACATGCCCGAGCATATTCGCCTCGCGTGCCATATGCCCACAATTGACCACCGCTCGCCTGTGTTCGGCAAAATCTTGCATCCCTGCCTTGAAGGTGTGCAGCGCATTTTGAAATCCACCAGCGCCAAAGTGTTCATTTTCCCGTCGACCGGAACGGGTGGCTGGGAGGTGGCGCTGTCCAACACCCTGTCCAAAGACGGCAAGGTTCTGGCCGCGCGCAACGGTATGTTTTCGCATCGCTGGATTGATATGTGCCAGCGCCACGGGCTGGATGTGCAGATCGTCGAAACCCCATGGGGTCACGGCCTGCCCGCCGACAAATACGAAGAGATTTTGCGCGCCGACAAATCCCACAGCATCAAAGTGGTTCTGGCCACGCATAACGAAACCGCCACAGGCGTGAAATCTGATATCGCAGCGGTGCGCCGCGCGTTGGATGCCGCAAACCACCCGGCGATGCTGTTTGTGGATGGTGTGTCCTCCATCGGGTCGATGGATTTTCGCATGGATGAATGGGGCGTCGATGTCGCTGTTACCGGCAGCCAAAAAGGCTTTATGCTGCCCGCAGGTTTGGCGATTATCGGCTTTTCGACCAAGGCGATGGCAGCGATTGACGCTGCAACCTTGCCCCGCACCTTCTTTGATGTGCGCGATATGGCCAAAGGCTATGCCAACAACGCGTTCCCCTACACCCCCCCGGTCGGCCTGATGAACGGGTTGAAAGCCGCGATTGAGATGATTGAGGGCGAGGGGCTGGAAAACGTATTTGCCCGCCACACCCGCATCGCCACAGGCGTGCGCCACGCGGTTGATGCCTGGGGGCTAAAGCTGTGCGCAGCAGGCCCTGATGTGTATTCCGACACCGTGTCCGCGATTTGCACACCCGAAGGGTTCAACGCGACCGACATCGTGACCGTCGCCGCCCGCGATTACGACATGGCCTTTGGCGTGGGCTTGGGTGAAGTTGCAGGCAAAGTGTTCCGCATCGGCCACCTTGGCAGCTTGACGGACGCGATGATGCTGTCGGGGCTGGCGACCGTTGAAATGGTCATGGTTGACCTTGGTTTGGACATCAAACTGGGATCAGGCGTTGCAGCCGCGCAAGCGCATTACCGTCATGGGTCGAACAAATCCAAGCGCATGGCGGCGGAGTAAGCGATGTATATTCCAACCCTTGACGATATGCTGGCGGCGCATGATCGGATTGCGCCGCATATCCACCGCACCCCGGTTCTGACCTCGCAATACTTGAACGACCTCACCGGGGCAGAGTTGTTTTTTAAATGTGAAAACCTGCAAAAAGCCGGGGCATTCAAGGCGCGGGGGGCATCAAACGCCGTGTTTGGCCTGACGGACGAACAGGCCGCGCGCGGGGTTGCCACCCATTCCAGCGGCAACCATGGGACCTGTCTGTCCTATGCCGCCGGGCGTCGTGGCATCCCTTGTACGGTTGTGATGCCGCGCACCGCCCCGCAGGCGAAAAAAGACGCCGTGCGCGGCTATGGCGGCCGGATTGTGGAATGTGAACCATCGACCACCAGCCGCGAGGCGGTGTTTGCGCAACTGATCGCGGAAACCGGCGCGGAATTTGTGCATCCCTATAACGACCCGCGTGTGATTGCGGGCCAAGCAACCTGTTCGCGCGAATTTATCGAACAGGTCGATGGGTTGGAGGCGATGGTCGCCCCAATCGGTGGCGGCGGCATGATTTCGGGTACCTGTTTGACCCTGTCAAACCTTGCGCCGCATATCAAGATTTATGCGGCCGAGCCGGAGCAGGCCGATGACGCCTATCGCAGTTTCAAGGCCGGGCATATCATCGCCGATGATGCGCCTGTCACGATTGCCGATGGGCTGAAAGTGCCGTTGAAAGACCTGACATGGCATTTTGTGAAAAATCATGTGACGGATATTCTGACCGCATCCGAGGCGGAGATTATCGACGCGATGCTGATGACATGGAAGCGCATGAAAATTGTGATTGAGCCGTCTTGTGCGGTG
This sequence comes from Pseudorhodobacter antarcticus, assembly GCF_900110135.1. Lineage (GTDB taxonomy): Bacteria > Pseudomonadota > Alphaproteobacteria > Rhodobacterales > Rhodobacteraceae > Pseudorhodobacter > Pseudorhodobacter antarcticus. The sequence goes on from NZ_FOCO01000016.1 coordinate 37,383, forward strand.
CCATTGGCGACGATCATCAAGAACAAACACCTCTTTGCGGGCAAGCGCGTGGGGGTGATTATCACTGGGGGCAATGTCGATTTGGACCAGCTTCCTTGGCAGACAAAATAGGGGTTTTACCATGAACAAAGTCACAAATTTTGACGAATACGAAGTGGGCTATGACATTCCCGCCAAGCCGGGGATGGATGTGGCCGATGTGCAAACGCCCTGCTTGATCTTGGATTTGGACGCGCTGGAGCGTAACATTAAGAAAATGGGCGATTACGCAAAAGTCCATGGGATGCGCCACCGGGTCCATGGCAAGATGCACAAATCGGTTGATGTGGCCAAGTTGCAGGAGCGGCTTGGCGGGTCGGTGGGCGTGTGCTGCCAGAAAGTGTCGGAGGCGGAGGTGTTTGCGCGCGGCGGCATCAAGGATGTGATGGTGTCCAACCAAGTGACCGACCTTGCCAAAATTGACCGTCTGGCCCGGATGCCAAAATTTGGCGCACGCGTTTTGTGCTGTGTGGATGACCCGGCGAACGTGCCAAACCTATCGGCAGCGGCGGTAAAACATGGCACCCAGATTGAGTGTTTGGTGGAAATTGACTGCGGGGCGGGGCGTTGTGGCGTGACCACGACCCAAGACGTGGTGAACATCGCCAAGCTGATTGATGCGGCACCGGGTTTGAAGTTTGCGGGCATCCAAGCCTATCAGGGTGCTATGCAGCATATGGACAGCTATGCCGATCGTGAGGGGAAAACCGCGATTGCGATTGCGCAGGTGCAAGAGGCGATCACGGGCCTGAAGGCGCAGGGGCTGGAGTGTGATATTGTTGGTGGCGGTGGCACCGGGTCGTATTACTTTGAAAGCAATTCGAATGTTTTCAATGAATTGCAGTGCGGGTCCTATGCGTTCATGGACGCCGATTATGGCCGTATTCTGGGCAAAGACGGCAAGCGTATTGACCAAGGCGAATGGGAGAACGCGCTGTTTATCTTGACCACGGTGATGAGCCATTCGAAGGCGGATAAGGCGATTGTGGATGCGGGCCTGAAGGCACAATCGGTGGACAGCGGTTTGCCAACGGTGTTTGGCCGTGATGATGTGAAATATGTCAAATGTTCGGACGAGCATGGCGTGGTTTCAGACCCGGATGGTGTGTTAAAGGTGAATGACAAGCTGCGCCTTGTGCCCGGCCACTGCGACCCGACCTGCAACGTGCATGATTGGTATGTGGGTGTGCGTGGCGGCAAGGTTGAGGTGGTTTGGCCGGTATCCGCGCGCGGCAAAGCGTATTGAGTTTGCTGCAACGCCGGGGGCTGTCTGCCCCCGGACCCCCGAAGGTATTTTTACCAAGATGAAAGCAGGGCGTTTGCTTTTCAGGAAGGATTTCTATGTGGATTGTACCAGAGGCGAAGATCGCGGGTTTGATGGACCGGGCGACCTGTTTTGCGGCGATTGAAGGGGTGTTTGGCGCGATGGCGCGCGGGGATGCCTATAATTTTCCGGTGATCCGTGAGGCGATTGGGCATGCGGATGCGCTGTATGGGTTCAAGTCTGGGTTTGACCGCGCCGGTTTGGCACTGGGGTTAAAGTCTGGCGGTTATTGGCCGGGTAATGAGGCAAAGGGGCTGACCAATCACCAATCCACCGTTGTGTTGTTTGACCCTGACACAGGGCGCGTGAAGGCATTGGTGGGCGGCAATTTGTTGACGGCGTTGCGCACGGCGGCGGCATCGGCGGTGTCGATCAAGCATTTGGCGCGGCCGGATGCCAAAGTGTTGGGGATGGTTGGGGCCGGGCATCAATCGGCATTTCAGATGCGGGCGGCAGTGGAGCAGCGCGCCTTTGAAAAGGTGGTGGGATGGAATTTCCACCCTGAGATGTTGGACCGTTTGGCGGGTGTTGCGGCGGAATTGGGCCTGCCGTTTGAAGCGGTGAGTTTGGACGAATTGGGCGCGCAATCGGACGTGATTATCACCATCACCTCCAGCCATAAGCCTATTTTGCGATCTGCGCAGGTGAAGGCGGGCACGCATATCGCCTGCATGGGCACCGATACCAAAGGCAAGCAGGAGGTGGATGACCTATTGGTGGCGCGCGCAACCGTGTTCACCGATGAAGTGGCGCAGGCGATCAGCATCGGGGAATGTCAGCACGCAATTGCCAGTGGTTTGATGGCTGAGGCGGAGATCGCCGAGTTGGGGGCCGTGATCAATGGCAGCCACAAAGGCCGCACCAGCGCGGAGGAGGTGACGCTGTTTGATGGCACCGGCGTTGGCTTGCAGGATTTGGCCGTTGCGGCGGCGGTAGTAGAGTTGGCGATTGCCAAAGGTATCGCGATAGAGGTGGATTTCTAAATCTAGGGTACAAAAGCGCTGCTGTGGGCACAGATGCACCGCAGCAGCGCCAAAAATCACCCCATCCGTTCAGAGGAATAGCTGCCGGGCGACGCCGGGAAAACGATGGTTTTGTTGCCATTCAACAGCACGCGGCGGTGTGCATGGGCATGGATGGCGCGCGCCAGCACCTGCGCCTCTACATCGCGCCCCAAGGACACATAATCACTGGCAGACTGTGCATGGGTCACGCGCACGGTGTCTTGTTCAATGATCGGGCCTTCATCCAAATCCGTCGTCACATAATGCGACGTCGCCCCGATCAACTTCACCCCACGCTCATACGCTTGTTTATAGGGGTTGGCCCCTTTGAAGCTGGGCAAAAACGAATGGTGAATGTTGATGATTTTGCCCGACATTTTCCGGCACATATCATCCGACAAAACCTGCATATATCGCGCCAGCACAATCAACTCGGCCCCCGCTTCCTCCACCACTTTCATAATCATGGCTTCGGCAACAGGCTTGTTCTCTTTGGTTACTTTGATGCAATGGAACGGGATATCCTGGTTCACCACAACTTTTTGATAATCCATGTGGTTGGAAATCACGCCGACAATATCCACCGGCAACGCACCAATTTTCACGCGGTACAACAGATCGTTCAGGCAATGCCCGAACCGCGACACCATAATCACAACCTTCATTTTCACGTTTTCATCGTGGAACGCATAATCCATCCCGAAGTCTTGCGCGGTCGCGGCCAGCCGTTCCGTCAACTCCGCCTGATTCACCCCTTCTTGAGAGATGAAACCGACACGCATGAAAAACAGGTCCATTTCCATATCATCAAACTGCGAACTGTCGATGATATTGCAGCCCTGTTCGGCCAAAAACGTGGAAATCGCAGCGACGATGCCGCGCTTGGATGGACAGGTCACGGTCAGGCAATATTTGGTCATATCACATCCTTGGCAAGCGCACATAGGCGCAGAATTTGAAAGGTCAAGGGCCGCAGGCCATTCCCCCTGTAGCGTAAAACAAACGCTGCAACCAGCCAAATTCATCATGTTTTGCAGGGATTTCGACAGGGAAAGCCCCAGTCTCGCAAATCGGTTTGGGGCTTTGGTTCCTTAAAATTGCATGTGGTGTTGAATGCGTCGCAACGCCACCCATTCCCGACCTAAAGCACGATTTCGCCCATGCTTTTGGTCATACGCGCGACCATAAAATCGATAAACAGCCGCGCCTTTGGGTCTTGCTTGCGGCGGTGCGAATACAGGCAGGCCATTTGGATCGGCACGGGGGGATGGGCAGGCAAAACCTGCACCAACCGCCCGGATTTCAGGTGGTCCGATACCTCAAACAGCGGTTTCATAATGATGCCTTGGCCCTGAAGCGCCCAGTCGGTCAAAATATCACCGTCGTCACATTCGAACGGGCCCGAAACATCAATCCGCTTCACCCCATCGCGCGTTTGCAGCGACCATTGAAATTCGGTGGCCCCCGGAAAGCGCAGGTTTAAACAATCATGCTTGGTGCGCAGCGCGTCGATGCTGTCAGGTGTCCCGCGTGCCGCAATATAGGCGGGGGCCGCGCACAGCACCCTTTGGCAATCCGCGATTTTCCGGATGCGCAGGCTCGAATCCTCGGGGATGCCAAGGAAGAATGCCACGTCCAACCCCTCCATCGCCAAATCAATCTTGCGGTCAGACAGGCGCAAACGAATTTTAATCAGCGGGTATTCGGCCCGAAACGCCGCCGCCTCGGGCGCGATCAACCGCCGCCCCACACCCAGCGGGGCCGAAACGTGGAGGATGCCGCGCGGAACCAGCGTGACCTCATTCACCTCTGCCTCCGCCTCATCCACGGCATCCAAAATTTTGCGCGCACCGGGATAAAATATATTACCCTGTTCTGTCGGGTTCAGCATCCGCGTGGTACGCTGGAACAGTCGCACGCCCAAATGCTCCTCCAGCTGCGAAATGCGGGCCGATGCGACCGCCGCAGAAATACGCATATCGCGCGCGGCCGATGACATATTGCCCAGCTCATACACGCGGATAAAGGTTCTGATGTTGTCTAGATATGCCATGCGCCATTGATAGTATAAATTTGAAACAGCTAGAAGCCTTTTTGCAATACAATCAAATGAGGCAAAAGATTAGGGTTGCAAGATAAGCGAAATAGGGAGGATCGACATGTACGAGGTGGCAATCATCTGGGATTGGCTGGGCTTTGCGGTGCGGTGGCTGCATGTCATCACGGCCATGGCGTGGATTGGCGCATCCTTTTATTTCATCGCGCTGGACCTTGGTTTGCGCAAAGTGCCGAACATGCCCGAAGGGGCTTATGGCGAGGAATGGCAAGTCCACGGCGGCGGGTTTTACCACATCCAGAAATATCTGGTGGCCCCTGCAAACATGCCCGACCACCTAATCTGGCACAAATGGCAAAGCTATATCACTTGGGTGTCGGGTGCGGCGCTGTTGATGATTGTCTATTGGGCCGGGGCGGAATTGTACCTGATCGATGCGCAAAAAATGGCCCTGTCGCAGATGCAGGGGATTGCGATTTCTGCCGCATCGCTGACCATCGGCTGGTTGATTTATGACGCGCTGTGCAAATCGAAATTGGGTGAAAGCCCGACCTTGCTGATGGTCCTTTTGTTCATTTTGCTGGTGGTGATGGCCTACGGCTACAACCAGATTTTCACGGGCCGCGCGGCGCTGCTGCATCTGGGTGCGTTCACCGCGACCATTATGACGGCCAACGTGTTTTTCATCATCATGCCGAACCAGCGCATTGTGGTGAAGGACCTGCAAGAAGGCCGCATCCCGGATTCGAAATACGGCAAAATCGCCAAGCTGCGGTCGACCCACAACAACTACCTAACGCTGCCTGTGATTTTCCTGATGCTGTCGAACCATTATCCACTGGCGTTCGCGACCGAATATAACTGGCTGATCGCGACCTTGGTGTTCTTGACGGGCGTCACCATCCGGCATTATTTCAACACGATGCACGCGACGGGAAAAGGGCCGCATTGGACATGGCTGGCCACGACTGTGCTGTTCATCCTGATCATGTGGCTGTCGACGGCCCCCTTAATGCAAGACACCTATGAGGAGGCGGAGGCGCGGCCTTTGACCAAGTTGGAGCAGATTTTTGCCAGCGCGGAGGGGTTTGAGGAGGTGGCGCAGATCGTTCCGGGCCGCTGCGCGATGTGTCACGCCCGCGAGCCGGGGTATGAAGGGATACACCGCGCGCCCAAGGGGATTTTGTTGGAAACCCCGTCTGATATCGCGAAAAATGCCAAGCTGATTTACATTCAATCTGGGGTGTCCGTGGCGATGCCGCCGGCGAATGTATCCTATATGGAAGATTCTGAGCGGGCGGCCATTCGGAAATGGTACCGCGCCGCGTCGAAAAACCTGCCCTTTGCGGTGGCGATGGATTAAGCCAGCCCTTAGGTTTTGGCGCGCGGGGTTTGGTCGCGCATGGGGGCGGGAATGATTGTTCATCTGGCGGTTTTGTTGGGGTTTCAACTGATCGGGGAAACCCTGTCGCGGGGCTTGGGGTTGATTGTGCCCGGCCCTGTGATTGGAATGGTGCTGCTGCTGGGGTTTTTCATCGCATTCCCGCGCGTGGCGGCGATGGTGCAGCCGACTGCGTTGGGGTTGCTGTCGCATTTGTCGCTGCTGTTTGTGCCTGCGGGCGTGGGGATTGTCGGGCATCTCGACCGGCTGGGCGAGGATGGCGTGGCGATTTTGCTGGCTTTAGCGGGCAGCACCGCGCTGGCCATTGCGGTGGGGGCGCTGGTGTTTGTCGGGCTGGCCCGGTTGGTGGGCACCCCGAATGAATAGCTTGCCCGAGATTTGGACCTTTTTGGCACGCGAACCGCTGCTGTGGTTGACTGCGACGCTGGTTGCCTATGCGATCGGCGACGCGCTGTTTGGATGGTCGGGCAAGAGGCCCTATGTGAACCCGGTTTTGATTGCGGTGGTTTTGCTGGCGGGGCTGTTGTGGGCCACGGGGGTGACTTACGCGACCTATTTTGAAGGGGCGCAGTTTGTACATTTTATGCTGGGGCCGGCCACGGTGGCGCTGGCCGCCCCTTTATATGCGAATTTGGGCAAGATAAAATCATCGGCCATTCCGATGATCGGGGCGCTGGTGGCGGGGTCTGTCACGGCGATAATTTCGGCGCTGGGCATTGCCTGGGCGTTGGGGGTGCGGGGCGAGGTTTTGCTGTCGCTGGCCCCGAAATCGGTGACGGCCCCGGTGGCGCTGGGCGTGTCCGAGGCGATTGGCGGGTCGCCCACCTTGACGGCGGTTTTGGTGATTTTGACGGGCATCATGGGGGCGGTGATGGCGACGCCTTTGTTGAACCTTTTGCGCATCAAAAACTGGCAGGCGCGGGGGTTTGCGGTGGGGGTCGCATCGCACGGAATTGGCACGGCGCGGGCGTTTCAGGTAAATGAAACGGCGGGGGCGTTTGCGGGCATTGGGATGGGATTGAACGCGGTTTTGACCGCGATTATCGCGCCAATTATCGTGCGATTTTTCCTGTAGCATCGCGCGCGATGCGGCGGGTAAGTAGCTGTTATTATTGAGCTGTGTGATTTTTGTTTAGGGAATATTAAGGTTTGGATCGCGGTTTGAGAGGGCGGCAGGTCGGTGCAGAGTTGGTCAAGAACAGTGTTTGTTGATAGGGGCTGCGCGCCCGGTATGTCGGCCCTGATGGCCCCATTCTTGAAATTTGCGGGCCACAGTGACACAACGCAAAGGGCAATGCGCAGAACAGGCCAAGGGCATTGCACCAAAAACCCTTTTTCTGTGCAGGGTCGCGGCACCCCTGCCGCCTGCGCTTGGATGCTTATCTAAGTCAAATAGCGCCGAGTTCGCACAGGGATTTGCAGTCTTTTGCATCACGGCCCAAATCTTTGAAATTCAATATATTATCGGCTGCACTCCCCCCAAAACCGTGGGTCGTCACAGCTGTTGCCATTCGCCCATTCGGAACTGTTGTCGCCAAAATTGATGGCCTGACATTCCGCGATGTTTGACAGGTCTTGCGACCTGTTTGACCTGATTTGCCCCAGACCGAACAATCTTGAACAATCGGTGGCGTCATGGCCTATCGCTTTTGGGCTGGTGCTGGTGGCAACGCCCCAGCCGACAAACCGAGGGTCGTCACATTCATCGTCTTTGGCAAACTTGCTTTCGTCATCCCCAAAAGACGGGGTGTCTTGGGCCAAGGACGGGGCCGCTGCAACCGTCATTGCGGCCAGAAAGAGGGCGGCTTTATCAATTTGGGACGTCCGTGTTTTGAATAACCCCTTGAAGGGTGTCAGAAAATTTTGTCTGCTAAAAATGTTTGTTTGTGGCACCGCTGGAAGGCCGTTGCCCTAGGCTGCCGCACCCACCCTTTAAAACGGAAAGGTGGGTGTGCGGGGGCAAATGCGATTATTTTGCCGCGACTTCCCAGCCCCAATGTTCGCCAATTTTATATTGCATGGCCAAGGCGGTGTCCAAATCCATGTGCTTTGCCACAGGGATAAGTTTTTACCCGTGACGAAAGACGAGTTCGTGGCTGCGCTTGCCCAATTCGTTGAAAAGAGATGCTTGCAACGCCTTGTTTGTCCCCATTACCGCGCGTTTTGATGTGTTCATCCCAGCCAGCAGCGTGGTCGCTGCCATATCATTCGTGATGATCAACTGGGTGTCGGGGCCAACGTTTGATTGCTTTTCCCTTTGATTGTTTTGCACAAACAATTCTTGCATATCATTTTTGGCAGAGGCCTTGCCGTCAGGCAGGATTATGGCGTCGTGCGTCACATCAAAAGAATGGAGTTACGTGAACTTGGATTGCAAATAATACGCAAAACCAATCATGGCGCAAAAGATAATTGGCCCGAGGAGAACATGGGCGATGAGGCCAAGAATTCCGATGAAAAGCGCAAGGCCAATGGCACTAAGCCAATATTTTGTACCCAGCGGCTTGCCTTGGTATGTCATTTTCAGCCGCGCGCCGCCGTCTTGGGTTTTCAGATCAAAACCATTATCAACGGTTTCATACCTACCACACACCCTTTTATAAACAGATCAACCTACACGGGATTTGCACCTTAAATGCTGCGCCAGCAACATCAAGGGACAGGATTTGAATTGCTGCAGAAAAAGGGAGTGAGGGGTGTTTTGCGTCCAAATCGCCGGAGGTGTCCGGGTTGTTTGCAGATGCGCATGTTGTGCGGCGGCCCATCGCAATAAAAACGGCGCAGGGTTTCCCCCGCGCCGCCTTTTGTTTCAAACTGGCGCTCAGTTCAATTCGGCTGCGCGTTCGGCGTCGACCACAGTTTGGGCCTGTGCCACGGCGGCGGTGAAGGCGTCCAGCACCTCGGGGCCGCCTTTGACGTTGCCTTTGAACCAGTCAAACACAGGGGTTGCCGCGTCCTTAAACGCTGCTTTTTCATCAGCCGTGGGCACATAGATATCGCCGCCTGCTGCTTTGAAATCCGCGTAGGCTTGGATTTCTTTGCGCTTTGGGCTGGCGAAGGTGGCTTGTTGCAAGGCGGCAAAGCCATCGACCACCACTTGTTTTTGCGCATCGGTCATCGACGCAAAGCGGTCTTGGCCCATCCACCAGAACGCGCCCATGTAGCTGTGGCCATCCAGCGTGAGGTATTTCAGCCCAGCATCGGGGAACTTCATGTTCATGATGTCGGTGATGCCGTTGGCCGTGCCTTCCACCACGCCCGTTTGCAACGAGGTGAAAAGTTCGGGCCATGCGATGGGGGTTGGCGCGGCACCCACTGCCTTTGCCGCCTCTTGTGGAAGGTCCGCAGGGACGGTGCGCATTTTCAGGCCCGCAAGGTCGGTTGGGCCCATCACGCGGCGTTTGGTGTTGGCATAGTTGCGCCAGCCGCCTGTGTTGCCGATGGTCATCAGGCGGATTTTATCGTCGCTGTCGGCCATGATCATTTTGCGCAGTTGCGCGGTGAAATCGGTCGCGGTCAGCACGGTTTCGGCCACGCGGTCATCCGACATCAGGTAGGGCAGGTCGAGGACTTGGATATAAGGGAACAGGCCCGCAGCCCCGCCCGAGGTAGAGATATAGATGTCGATGGAGCCATCGGCCACACCCGCCAGACATTCATCGCCCTTGCCGCACAGCTGGGTGCCGATGAACAATTCCACCGCGATATCGCCGTTGGATGCGTTTTCGACATAGTTTTTGAAGACGACCAAACCGTCGTAATCTTCATCCGCTTCGTTGCTGTTGGCGGTGGCGCGCAGCGTGATGGATTGCGCCATGGCCATGCTGGTGGTGCCTGCCAGAAGTGTGGCGAGCAGTAGGGTTTTGATGGTGGTTTTCATGTGGTCTCTCTCCCTTTGGTGTTATTGAACGAACCCGAAGAAACGCGGGACGGTTAGGCTGATCGCGGGGATGTAGGTGATGAGGAAAATCACAAAAATCTGAACCGCGAGGAACGGCAGTGTGGCCTTGGCGATGGTTTCAACGCGCAGGCCGGAAACTGAGGATGTGACGAACAGCACAAGGCCCATGGGGGGCGTGAGCAGGCCGACGGTCAAGTTGACCGCCATGATGATGGCAAAATGGACGCTGTCGACGCCGAGGGATGTGAAGATGGGGCCAAGGATGGGGCCAAGGATGATGATCGCGGGGCCCGCGTCCAAGAACATGCCGACGATGAAGAGCAGCAGGTTGATAAGGAACAGCAAGATCAACGGGTTGTCGGACAGCCCAAGGATGATGGAGGCCAAGAGTTCGGGTGTGTGGCTGAGGCTGGCGACGGTTTTGAACGCCATGGCAGCACCCACCAGCAGCAGCACCACCGCCGATGTCATACCCGCGCGGGTCAGCACATCGGGCAGGTCGCTGAATTTAAGAGTGCGCATGACGAACAGGCCGATTAGGGTGGAGTAGCCTACAGCGACGGCTGCCGCCTCGGTCGGGGTGAAAACGCCGCCAAGGATGCCGCCCAAGATGATGACGGGGGTGAGGAGTGGCCAGATCGCGCGCAGGCTGGCATCGCCGCGCTGGCCCCATGTGGCGCGTTTGGTGCGGGCGGGCAGGTTGTATTTATCGGCCAGAAAATGGACCATCAGCATGAGGCCGCCGCCCATCATAATGCCCGGCACGATGCCTGCCAAAAACAGCGCCGCGACGCTTTCGCCCATCACATAAGCATAGATGATCATGATGCCCGATGGTGGGATGATGGGGCCGATGATGGATGATGAGGCGGTGATCGCGGCGGCAAAGCTGCGGGTGTAGCCTTGTTTTTCCATCGCGGGGATCAGCATGGAACCGAGCGCGGACACATCAGCCACGGCGGAACCCGACAGGCCCGCGAACAGCATGCTTGAGAGGATATTCACATGGGCCAGACCACCGCGCAGGTGGCCCATCATGGCTTGGGAAAATTCGACCAGCCGCAAGGTGATGTTGGAGCGGTTCATCACCTCGCCCGCCAGCATGAAGAACGGGATCGCCATAAGGGGAAAGCTGTCCATACCGTTATAGACGTTGCGGTACAGCAGCACGATGTCGCGTTCTTGGCCGTTTAGCCACAGCAAAATGGCAGGTGCTGCGATAAGGCCGAAGAATACGGGCAAGCCGAGGAGGAGGAAAACGAGGAACAGGGGAAGGAAGAATGACAGCATTATTCGGCCCCCCCTATCACGCTTTCCGGAATGACAATCAACCGGGGGCCAGCGCCCGCCAAGGTTGCCAGATTGCGCAGCATCAACTCGATGCAGGTTGAAATCAGCAGGGCAAGACCGACGACCAGCGACAGCATCATCCATGCTTTTGGCACTTTGTTCCATGTGCTGAAATCAAGGGCGGTGGGGTAGTGTAGGCTGTCGGTGGTGAAGCGGCCGCCAAGACCTGTCACCTCGGACCAGCCGATTTGGATGCCGACGACCATGAGGGTGAGGGACAGGCCGAGAAGGGCGAGGGTGAGCAGGGCGGCGGGGCGGGTGGGCAACAAGCGCGTGAGCATTTCGATGCTAACAAAACCGCCGCGCCGAAAGGCGGTGGGGGCCATGAGGCCAGTGGTCCACAGCATCAGGAACCGTGCAGCCTCCTCGGGCCATGCCAGGGCGGTGCCGAGGACGTAGCGGAAGAACACTTGGAGCAGGATTATAACGACCATGGCGGCGACCATGGCCGCACCGATGTTGCGGCAGGCGGCAAGGACGGCGGCATTGACGACCCCCAGCCCGTTTGTCAGACCCAACATTGCACCCATGGTGCGTTCCCCTCCCCGAGATATGCGCGCGGCCTTTATGGCCGCAGCGATAGGCGCAGTTGGCGGTTGGCCCGCCTTTTTTGGTCTTAATCAGCGGTAAAGCTGCCGTATTTTCCTTGTGTAAACAAAAGTGGTGCGCCGCCCGTGTTGGCGCAGCGGATTACGCGGCCCACGACGATCAAATGATCGCCGCCGTCATGGGTGGCGTGTTGTTTGCAATCAAACCGGGCAACAGTGCCGGGGATCAGCGGCACACCTTGGTCGTTGCGGTGATAGGACATGCCTTCAAACCCCAAACCGCCGCGGATAAAGCGTTTTATAACATCGCCTTGGGTGTGGGCCAGCACATGGATGGTGTAGTGGCGCGCGGTTGAATAGGGCAGGAATCGCGAGGATGATTTGGCAGGCGACCACAGCACCAAAGGCGGGTCCATGGACAGGCTGGAAAAGCTGTTGGCGCAAAACCCCATGGGTCCGTGATCCGATTGGATGGTCACGATGGTAACACCCGTCGTAAAGCTGCCAAGCGCATCGCGAAAGGCGCGGGCATTGTCGGCGTCGGGGATAAAAGTAGGCTCGTTCATATACGCTCCGTCGGGCATTAGGCCACCTCATGCCCCATGATCAGGGTATAAAGTTCAAACCATGTCTGGCGGTCCATTTCGATCTCCAGCGCGGTGGCGATGGTGCCAATGCGCGCAAGGCTGTTGGTGCCGAGAACGGGGATAATACGCGCAGGGTGGCGCAAAAGCCAAGCCACGGCGGCAGCAGACCAATCGGTGCCATGGTCGGCGCCAATTTGGGCCAGACGCGCGCGCAATTGGGTGCCAGATTCGGCTAGCAGGCGGCCCCCGGCCAGTGGGGACCATGCCATCAAGGGGATACTGCGTTCTTGGTGAAACGCCACATCGCTGTTGGTGAAACCTTGATGGGCCACAAGGCTAAGTTCAATCTGGTTGGTGCACAGGCGGTTTGTCATGCCCGATTGCAGCAAGGTGACATCCCACGGGCGGAAGTTCGACACACCCACGGCGCGCACCTTGCCCGATGCGACCAGCGCATCCAGCGCCGCGCCCGTTTCCATATGGTCCATCAGCGGGTCGGGGCGGTGGATGAGCAGCAGGTCGATGTGGTCGATTGCCATATCGGACAGGCTGGCATCGACGGATGCATTGATATGGGCGGCGGAGGTGTCATAATGTTTGACGCGGGCGGCTGCGTGGCGGCCCACCGGGGCCACGATGTCGCATTTGGTGATAATTTCCATCTGGTTGCGCAGACCGGGGGCGGCGCGCAGGGCGTGGCCCAACAGCGCCTCGGCACTATAGCCGCCATAGATATCGGCTTGGTCAAAGCTGGTGATGCCTTGGGCCAAACAGGATTCGATTTTGGCCTGCACATGTTTGGGGCTGGTATCCGTGTCATCGCCCAGCCGCCACATGCCGTAAACAAGGCGCGACAGGTCAATGGTGTCAAGTGTGATGCGGTCCATCAGCGGCGTTCCCCAATTCCAAGTGGTGTGGCGGGGGTGCTGTTGGGCACCCGGCCATAAGCGTGTGGCAATGAGCAGGTTTTAAGCTGCGGCAGCACCTTGGTGCCGAAATGGTCACATTCATCCAGATGCGGATAGCCCGAAAAGATGAAAGCGCGAATGCCCATTTTTTGATAAGCTTCGATCTCGGACATAACCTGATCGGTAGAGCCGACAAGGGCGGCACCGCAGCCAGACCGTGCGCGGCCAATCCCGGTCCACATATGCGGTTCAATATAGCCGAATTGATCGGCGAGTTCGCGGGCGCGCGATTGATGGGCGACGCCAAGGGAAATGCTGTCATGGGCGCGGTCGCGGATGAGTTTGCCGTATTCATCATCCAGTTTGCTGGCGATGTATTCGGCGTATTCCTTTGCTTCGGCTTCCGTATCGCGCACGATCATGTGGACGCGCAGGCCGTAATCCAGCGTGCGGTTGTGGGCGGCCGCGCGGGCGTGGACCGCCTTCATCCGTTCGGCCAACGTGTCGCGGATTTCGGGCCACATCAGGTAGACATCGCATTGCGCGCCGCACAGGTCCAGCGCATCGGGGGAATAGCCGCCGAAATAGAGGAGGGGGCCGCCGTTTTGCTGGTACGGGCGGGCGGGGTCGGCAGAGATTTTGCTGATTTGGTAAATGTCGCCCGCATATTCGATGTGGTCTTGGGTCCAGGCTTGGCGCAGAATTTCGACGACTTCGTGGCTGCGTTTGTAGCGGAATTTGCTATCGGCCACCTCACCCGGAAAGTCAGAGGAGATAACGTTGAGGGTGAGGCGGCCGCGCAGCATATGGTCCAAGGTGGCGACCGTGCGGGCCAGCATCACAGGCTGCATTTCGCCGCAGCGGATGGCGGCGAGGAAGTTTATTTTATCGGTGATGGGCGCGCAGCCGGCGACGAAAGACATGGTGTCTTGGCCGACTTGATACGACGATGGGCACAGGATGTTGCGAAAGCCGTGGCTTTCGGCGCGTTTGGCGATGGCTGAACAATGGTCCCAGCTTGAGCGCAAGCTGCCATCGGGTTGGCCGAGGAATTGGTAATCATCCGAGCACAGGGCGGCGAACCAGCTTACCTCTGCCGCATCAAGATCGGGGGAGGTGATGGGCACAACAGTCATTGATTCGATCTTTCGCGGGTGTTGGATTTAACTTGTGTAGCGTTGTAATTGATGTAGATCAATACTGTATCAATTATCTTGGACCTTGCGATGCCCGCCCCCGGTTCCCTTCCCCTTTTTTTGCAGATCAGCGAATTGTTGATCCGTGATATTGCGGCTGGGCGGTTGTTGGATGGCGAAAAACTGCCGCCGGAACGAGATATGGCAGCGGGGTTGGGGATTGCGGTGGGCACGCTGCGCCAAGCGTTGAAGGAATTAGTGGCCAAGGGGATGTTGGTGCGCGTGCAAGGATCGGGCAATTACATTCGTGCGGTCAGTGACCCGGCATCGGTTTATGCGCTGCTGCGGTTGGAATTGGCGGCGGGGGGCGGGTTGCCCACGGCGCGGGTGTTGTCGGTGGATTTGCTGCCCAAGGATGCGCGGCTGCCTGCGTTTGGTGACAGCGCTGATGGGCACCGGATTAGGCGCGTGCGCTATCTGTCGGGCAAAGTCGCGGCGGTGGAGGAGATTTGGCTGGACGCATCCTATGCCCCCGTAATTTTGGCGGGGGATTTGTCGGAATCGCTGTATTTGTATTACCGCGAACGGCTGGGGTTATGGATTGCGCGGGCCGAGGACCGGGTGGGGCAGGGGCCGTGCCCGGATTGGGCACCGCCTGAGTTTCCGCATGTGGCGGGTGCGCCCTTGCCACAGATCACGCGGGTCAGTTGGGGCCAAGACGGGCGGCGGGCCGAGGCATCTTGGACGTGGTATGACCCGGAAATTGCGCGCTATGTGGCACGGTTGAAATGAACACTGGCGCAATTTTCGCGTTGAAAATGAGGGTTTTGGGATGAAAACGGTTCGGTACGGCATCATTGGCTGTGGCATGATGGGGCAAGAGCATTTGCGCAACATCGCGCTGTTGCCGCAAGCCGAGGTGGTGGCGATATACGAGCCGGACGCCGGGATGCGGGCGCAGGCGCAAGCCTTGGTTCCGGGCGCGGTGATGGTGGGGTCGCTGGCCGAGGTGCTGGCGGTGGAGGCGGTGAATTGCCTGCTAATCGCCAGCCCCAACCACCTGCACTTGCCGCAGTTGGAGGAGATTGCAGCCATTCGCCCGCTGCCCGTGCTCTGCGAAAAACCGTTGTTCACTGACCCCGCCGATGCGCCGCGGTTGGCCGCGTTGCGCGCTGCGTATCCGGCCCCGATTTGGGTGGCGATGGAATACCGCTACATGCCGCCCGTGGCACATTTGATCACGCAGGCGGGGGTGGCGACCGGGGGCATCAAGATGCTGTCCATCCGCGAACACCGTTTTCCGTTTCTGGAAAAGGTCGGCGATTGGAACCGGTTTAACCGCAATTCGGGCGGCACGTTGGTGGAAAAATGCTGCCATTTCTTTGATCTGATGCGGCTGGTTGCGGGGTGCAACCCGGTGCAGATTATGGCGTCGGGTGGCCAAGCGGTGAACCATTTGGACGAGGAATATAGTGGGCAGCGCCCTGATATTTGGGACCATGCCTATGTGATCGTGGATTTTGAAAACGGGATGCGCGCGATGCTGGAACTGTGCATGTTCGCCGAAGGGGCGCGGTACCAAGAGGAGATTTCGGCCGTGGGGCCGAAGGGCAAGATTGAATGTTTGGTGCCGGGGCCGGGGCGGTTTTGGCCTGCGCATTTGGGGCCAGCCCCCGTGCCACAAGTGATCGTTTCCCCGCGCAATCCGGCGGGGCCGATGGTGTTGGATGTGCCCGTGGACCCCAATTTGCTGGCGGCGGGCGACCATAATGGGTCGACGTTTTACCAACATCGCGGCTTTGCCGATGTGGTGGCGCATGGCGTGCGGCCCGATGTGGGGCTGGACGATGGATGGTGGGCCGTAGCGATGGGCATGGCCGCGCAGCTGTCCGCATCAACCGGGCGGGCGATTGGGGCGGAGGAGCTGCGCGCCATGACGCCTTAAAGGCATTGCCCGCCCCAATTGTTGCAACGTGCGGGCAGCGCCTTAAAGCGCGAGATAGGCCTTTATCGTGGCGCGGGTGCCGTTGGCCCAAACGTCATTCAGTGCCTGCGTGAAAGCGGCGGCAAAGCCTGCATCACCCGCCAAATCGCCGTAAACCGTGATCATTTCCAACCAAGCGCTTGGGCGCAGTTTGGCCTGCACCGCGCGGGCTTGCAGCATATCCCAATTGGGGTCATTGGCGGGAATAGCGGCCCCGTTTTCATCGGTGCCGCAGCAATAGCGGCACCATAGCGCGGACAACAGCGCCAGACCGGGGGCCGCGTTGCCATTGGCGCGAATGTCGCGGATAGAAGCGACGATGAATTTCGGCTGGCGGTTGGAGCCGTCAAGGCACAGGCGGCGCGTGGTGTCGGCCACCTCGGGGTTGGAAAAGCGGTTGATAATCAGGGTTTTGTAACCGTTCAGATCGGTGTGGGGCACGGGCGGCACGATTGGCAGCACCTCAGTTTCCAAGATTTTGGTCAGGAAGGCGCGAATGTCGGCGTCGCCCATCGCGTCATGCACCAAATCAATTCCCAGCAGCCCTGCGGGATAGGCGATGATCGCGTGGCCGCCGTTCAAGATGCGGATTTTCATCGTTTCAAACCGGTCGACATGCGGGGTAAAGGTGACGCCCACCTTTTCCAGCGCGGGGCGGCCTGCGGGGAAATAATCCTCCATCACCCATTGGCGAAAGGGTTCGCATGTGACAGGGGCCGCATCTTGGACGCCGAAATCGCGGGCAAGGCCGCGTTCCCGGTCGCCTGTGGCGGGGGTGATACGGTCGACCATGGAATTGGGAAAGGCGACAGTGGCGGCAATCCATGCGGCCAGTTCGGGGTTGGACAGATGCGCAAGGCCCACCACAGCGTCACGAGTGACCTGGCCATTGTGCGGGACGTTGTCGCAGCACATCACGGTGAAGGGTTGCAGACCTGCATCGCGGCGAATGTGCAGCGCGCGGATGATTGCACCAAACGCGGTGTTGGGGGCCGTGGGGTTGGCGGCATCGGCCTGAATATCCGCGTGATCGGGGCTAAAGGTGCCGGTGGCGGGGTCGATGAAATAACCGCCTTCGGTCACGGTCAGCGACACGATTTTGGTCGCGGGGCTGGCCATATGCGCGATCAGATCAATGTTGCCGGGCGCGATTTCGGCAAAGCCGACCATGGAGCCTATAACCCGCGCGGCGCTGTGGCCTTGGTCCAGTTCAATCACGGAATAAAGCCAGTCCTGGGCCGCCAGCGTGTCCCGCATATGGGCATCCGTGGGGCGCACGCCCGCGCCGATCAGCCCGAAATCGAGGCTTTCGCCAAGGGCAAACAGATCATCCAAATACACCGCCTGATGCGCGCGGTGAAAGTTGCCGCAGCCGATATGCACGATGCCGGGGGTGACGTTGCTGCGGTCATAAGCGGGGGTGGCCACGGTTTTTGGTAATGCGCCAAGTTCGGCTGTGTTCAATATTTTCATCAGCTCATCCAATTCCCGCCGTCGACGTTATAGGTTTGGGCGACGATGTAATCGGCATCATGGGACGCCAGAAAAACCGCCATTCCGGTCAGGTCTGCGGGGGTTGCCATGCGCCCGATGGGCACGGCCGCACCCACTTGGGCCTTTTTGGTGCCAAGGGGCAGGTTTTCGGCGGCGGCAAATTTGGCGTCCACCCCGTCCCAATGCGCCCCGTCCACCACGCCGGGGGCGATGGCGTTGACGTTGATTTTGTGTTTGATCAGGTCCAGCCCCGCCGATTGGGTCAGGCTGATGATCGCGGCCTTGGTGGCGCAGTAAACGCCCACCAGCGCCTCACCCCGCCTGCCTGCCTGTGACGCCATGTTGATTATTTTGCCACCACGACCTTGGGCGATCATCAGTTTGGCGGCGGCTTGCAGCGTGAACAGGCTGCCAGCCACGTTGATGGCAAAGAGCGTGTCATAGCTTTTGCGCGTGATGTCGGTGATGCCCGCAAGATCGAACAGGGCGGCGTTGTTTATCAGGATATCAAGTCCGCCTGCCTGGGCTTGTACCGCGGCCATTGCGGCGTCGATGCTGGTTTGGCTGGTCACATCAAGGTGGACTGCGTAAGCGCCTGCGCCGATGTCGGCGGCGGTGACGGTTGCTGCTGCAAGGTCGATATCGGCAATGGCGACGGTCGCCCCTTCGCGCACATAGGCGGCGGCGAATGCAGCGCCGATGCCGCGCGCGGCCCCGGTGATTAACGCGGATTTTCCAGCGAGGCGGGTCATGGGGTGCGCAACCCGTCTGCGCCAAAGCGGTGCAAATGCGTCATATCAGGCGTCATCCAGATGGTGTCGCCGTGGCGCACGTTCATTTCGCCGCCCACCCGCACGGTCATCTGACCAAGGTCGGATGCGACGTGCAAAAACGTGTCGGAGCCCAGATGTTCGGCCACGGTCACGCGGCCTTGCCAATCGCCGCCATCCTTGGACACGGTGACATGTTCGGGGCGGATGCCGATGGTGGCGACGCCGTGCTTTGCGGCTTCGGCCCCGTCGATCAGGTTCATTTTGGGGCTGCCGATAAAGCCTGCAACAAAGGTGTTGCGCGGCGTGCGGTACAACTCCAAAGGGCTGCCCACTTGTTCAATGTTGCCCGCGCGCAGGACGACGATTTTATCGGCCATGGTCATCGCTTCGACCTGATCATGGGTCACATAGATCATGGTGGTTTTCAGGGTTTGGTGCAGTTCAGTGATTTCCAAACGCATGTTGACGCGCAAGGCGGCATCAAGGTTGGACAAGGGTTCATCAAACAAAAACGCCGAAGGTTCGCGCACAATCGCGCGGCCAATGGCGACGCGCTGGCGCTGGCCGCCGGACAATTGGCCGGGGCGACGATCAAGGTAGTCTGTCAGGTTCAAAACCGATGCGGCAGCCGTCACTTTGGCATTAATCGCAGCGGCGTCCATGCCCGCCATTTTCAACGGAAAGGCGATGTTTTTGCGCACGGTCATATGCGGATAAAGCGCGTAGGATTGGAACACCATCGCCAGCCCGCGTTTGGCGGGACCGACCGCAGTCGCGTCTTGCCCATCAATTTCGATCGTGCCGGAGGTGATATCCTCTAGCCCCGCGATAAGGCGCAGCAGGGTGGATTTGCCGCAACCCGATGGGCCGACGAAAACCACAAATTCGCCTTCGCCGATCACCAGATCCAGTGGTGGAATAACTTCGGTTTCGCCAAAACGCTTTGTGACTTTTTTAAGTTCAATCTGTCCCATGGGATGTTCCTATTTCACTGCGCCAAAGGTCAAACCACGCACCAGTTGTTTCTGGCTGAACCACCCCATGATCAAGATCGGGGCAATGGCCATTGTCGATGCGGCGGAAAGTTTGGCGTAAAAAAGCCCTTCGGGGCTGGAGTAGCTGGCGATAAAAGCGGTCAAAGGGGCTGCTTTGGCGGCAGTCAGGTTCAAGGTCCAAAACGCCTCATTCCACGCAAGGATGAAGTTGAGAAGGAGCGTGGACGCGATGCCCGGAACCGCCATTGGCGTTAGCACATAGATGATTTCCTTGGGCAGCGATGCGCCGTCCATGCGCGCTGCCTCCAAAATCTCACCGGGGATTTCCTTGAAATAGGTATACAGCATCCAGACGATGATCGGCAGGTTGATCAGCATCAAAACCATCACCAACCCTGTGCGCGTGTCCAACAGCCCCAGTTTGATAAAAATCAAATACATCGGGTACAAGACGCCCACAGCGGGCAGCATTTTGGTGGACAGCATCCACAGCAGAATGTCCTTCGTGTGGCGCGACGGCACAAAGGCCATGGACCACGCGGCGGGAATGGCGATGATCACGCCGATCAACGTGGACAGGCCCGCGATGATGATCGAATTCCACAAATAGCGCGTGTAATCAGAACGTTCCTGCACCACCGCATAGTTTTCCAGCGTCCAGTCGAAAAACAGGAATTTCGGCGGAAAGGCGATGGCGTCCGCCTCACTCTTGAAGCTGGTCAGGATGGTCCAAAGGATGGGAAAAAAGATCAACAGGCCAATGGACCACGCGATTGCGGTGTTGATCGTTTTGCGGCGGGCGGTGATTGAACGGGCCATATATCCCCCTTACGCGTCAAGGTTCTTGCCAACGATGCGCATCAAAAAGACGGCAACGATATTGGCAAGAATGATTGCATAGACACCGCCAGCCGAACCCAAGCCGATGTTCTGGCTTTCCAACACGCGCTGGTAAATCAGATAGGTCAGGGTTTTGGAGCCGAACGCCCCGGCGGTGGTCACAAAAATTTCGGCAAAAACTGACAACAGGAAAATGGTTTGAATCAAGATCACCACGGTGATTGCCCGGCTCATATGCGGGACGATGATGTACCAAAACCGTTTGATTTTCGGCGCGCCGTCCATTTCGGCAGCGTCAAGTTGTTCACTGTCCAGCGATTGAATGGCGGTTAGCAAGATCAAGGTGGCAAAAGGCAGCCATGTCCAGCTGGTGATGAGGATGATGGAGAAAAACGGCGCCTCGATGATCCATTCCACCGGGGTGACGCCAATGGCGCGGGCGGCGTGCGCAAACAGCCCGTTGACCGAGTCCAAAAACATGTTTTTCCAAACCAGACCCGACACGGTGGGCATCACGAAAAACGGTGCGATCACCAAAATGCGCACAATGCCTTGGCCCCACATGGGTTGGTCCAGCAGCAAGGCCAGCAAAACACCCAGCACCACGGTGATAATCAGCGTGCCCAAAACGATGGTCAGCGTGGCCAGCACCGCAGGCCAAAACGCTGAGGAGGTGATGAAGCGCACATAGTTGTCAAAGCCTGCAAACCCCAGATCGCCACCGCGCAAGGGCAGGTAATTGCGGAACGAAAACCACAAGGTCATGATCAGGGGCACAAGCATCCAACCCAACAGCACAATAACGGCGGGGGCCATCATCATGCGGGCGGCGGTGCGTGACGCTTTGGTTGCCATTTGGATAATCCTTCCCTTGCGGCGCGAAACGCGCCCGACAGCAGGTATAGGTGAGGGTGGGGCGTTTTGAAACGAAACCGGGGGGCAGCGAACCGCCCCCCGGTGTAAAAGCCGTAAGGCTATCAGTAACCCGCAGCTTCCATTGCGTCTGTGGCAATGGCCTGTGCTTTTGCCAGCGCTTCTTCGACCGTTTGCTGACCGGCATAGGCGGCTGCAAATTCCTGGCTAACGTCTGTTGCGATGCCCGCAAATTCCGGGATCGCGGCGAATTGCACGCCAACATATGGCACAGGCTGCACTGTGGGTTCGTTCGGGTTTGCCGACAGGATCGAATCCAGTGTCATCTTGGCGAACGGTACCTTTTGGTACTCTGGGTTGTCATACAGCGACTGGCGTGCGCCCGGAGGGACGTTTGCCCAACCTTCTTTGGCGGCGACCAAGTCGATGTATTCTTTGGACGTTGCCCATTCGATAAAGGATTTGGCAGCGTCCACCTTTTGGGTGCCAGCCGGAATGGCCAATGCCCAAGCCCACAACCAGTTGGAGCGTTTGCCCAAACCATTGTCGGGTGCCAATGCGAAACCGACCTTGTCAGCCACAGTGCTGTCCTTGGCGTTGGTCACGAACGATGCGGCCACGGTCGCATCAATCCACATGCCGCATTTGCCTTGCTGGAACAGTGACAGGTTTTCGTTGAAACCGTTGGTCGCGTAACCGGTTGGGCCGGATTCGTCCATCATTCCCTTGAAAAAGGTGATGGTGTTTGCCCATTCGGCGCTGTCAAACTGTGGCTTCCAGTCCATATCAAACCAGCGCGCGCCAAACGAATTGGACATGGCGGTGATCACAGCGCCACCTTCACCCCAGCCCGCCTTGCCACGCAAGCAGATGCCGTTGGTTTCGGTCGCGCGGTCGGTCATTTTGGCCGCTGCTTCGCGGATAAAATCCCATGTTGGCGCTTCGGGCATGGTCAGCCCAGCTTTTTCCATCAGGTCTGTGCGGTACATAACCATGGAGCTTTCGCCATAAAACGGCGCAGCAAACAGCGTGCCGTCATAGGACAGACCGCCAGCCATTGCGGGCAGAATATCGGCCGCGTCATAGTCCGCGGACAGATCGTTCAGCGGGACCAGCCAGCCGTTTTTGCCCCAGATCGGGGTTTCGTACATGCCGATGGTCATGATGTCGAACTGGCCACCTTTGGCGGTGATGTCGGTGGTCACGCGCTGGCGCAGCACGTTTTCCTCCAGTGTCACCCATTCAACGGTGTGGCCGGTTTTGGCGGTGAAGGCATCGGTATAGCTTTGCATACGAATCATATCGCCGTTGTTCACGGTGGCGATGGTGATGGTTTCTGCAAAGGCTGCGGCGGAAAATGCGCTGATGGCGCACGCGCCCATCAGGGTGCGAGTTGTGAATGTCATGGTATCCTCCCTAGTGTGCGGGCATTTGCCCACTACATGAGTAATTATTCACCATTTGCCACGATTGCGTCAACTGATATTTCATAAATCGCCCAAAGGCCCAGCATTATTCAGATAAAAGCGCCTGCGCGGTGGGTTCGTCGGTGATCAGGCCGTTCAAAATGCGCCCTGTCAGGGCGGCGCGGATGGCGCGGACCTTGGTTGCCCCGGCAGCGATTCCAATGGTGGGGGCGGTGCGCCCCGCCTCGACGCGCACCGAACCGACACGGGCATTTGATTCGTAATCCAGATAGGTGCCGTGCGCGTCAAACACCCAGCCCGCGATTTCGCCCGTGGCCCCTGCGCTGCGCAGATCGGTCATTTCATCGGTGGTTTTGAACCCGTCCACGCGCAGCGGCGCATCATCGGTCATCTGGCCCACACCAACAAAGGTCACATCGGCCGATTGCGCCAGTTCAAACACAATTTTGGTGGTGCGCAGCCGTTGAAACAGCGCGCGTTCGGCGGCCGTGTCGGACAGTACGGGCACCGACATGGGAAAATGCAAGGCGCGCACGCGGTCTGACAGGCGCACGATCACATCGAAATGGGTCGCAGACCCATCGGGCGCTATGTTCCCAATCAAGGACACAAGGCGGTGTTGGTCGGCAATCAAAGGGGCGATTTCATCGATCGACGCGCGCAAGGCGCGGCCTGTACCCACCGCAATCACCAACGGATCCGTGCGGCGCAGGTATTTTTCCATAACGCTGGCGGCAGTCGCGGCAATGGCGCGGTTGGGGTCGCCGCCTGCGCCCAAACCGGGGGCCACGCGCACCTCGCACAGATCAAAACGGCGGGCCAATGCCGCCTCCAATTCAAGGCAAGCGGTGATTTTATGTTCAAGGCGCACATGCACCAACCCTTCGGCCATGGCGCGGCTGACAAGGCGCTGGGCGCGTTGGCGCGACACGCCCAGTTCCACTGCGATCTGATCTTGGGTTTTGCCGCCAACGTAATACAGCCAACCCGCGCGGGCCGCTTCATCTTGCAGGCTTTCGTCGGGGGTGTTCATGGCTGCGGCGCTTTCGGGGTTAGGGCGGATTGGAACAGCGCCGGAAAATCGTGGAAACGGGCAAAGCGCAGGGCGGGTTTGGCCCCGTCGGGTTCATCGTCAAGGGCGCCCTGCAAATGGCTGCCACCCGTGAACCGCCAAACGGGCATTTGGGCGGCAAGGGCGGCCTTGATGCCGTTCAAACTGTCCTCGATCACCAAACAGCGCGCGGGGGGTGCGCCCATTTTGGCGGCGGCGTGCAGGAACAAATCGGGCGCGGGTTTGCCGTTTGGCACCTCGCTGGCGGTGAACAAACGGTCGCCCACCAGCGCGCGCAGGCCCGTGATGGTCAGCGATTGATCGGCACGGCGCGGTGATGATGACGTGGCCACACACCACGGCGTTTGCAGCGATGACAGCAGCGCGTGGATATGCGGAATGGGCAGCAGCCCTTGCGCAAACGCCGCCAACAAGCGGTTGCGATAGTTTTCCTCAAACTCGGGCGGCAAGTGCACGCCGAAATCCTGTTTGATCACTTTCATCACGGTGGGGTAACTGCGGCCCAGAAAATGCTGCGCGACAAAGGGCAGATCAATCTGCACACCCATGCCTGCCAATTCCGCGATCAGCATTTTGGCCGATATGATTTCGCTGTCGATCAGCACGCCGTCGCAGTCAAAGATGATAAGGTCGATCTGCATGGCGCGCCTTTTGGTGGGTCAAGGCGTCGATGCAAAGGGCAAAACGGGCGTGGCGTCAAGGGTTGGGGCGTTTACACAGGCGTATCCGACACCAAACGCATGCCCAAATGGGCAGGGGGCGCGCCCACGGCACAGCCACCGCGCGCAGGGTCACGTTCAAGGAACGACATCGCGGCGATATGTTCGCCCGCGACGAAAAACGCGGGGCACCGGTCGGGGGTTAGGATGCCTTCGGCCACACCGGCATAGCAATCGGATGTCCATTCCCAAACGCTGCCATCCAAATCCGCAATCCCATGGGATGTGCTGGAAAACGTGCCTTGCGCCCGCAACGTACGTTTGGTTTGCGGCGCGGTAAGATAGGAGGATGCCCATGTTAGATCTGGCGAGGTGAAGATGGGGTCGGGGTGTTCTGGCAACACCCCAGCCGCCATAAATTCCCATTCGGCAACCGATGGCAGGCGGAAATCATGGCCCGTGGCGCGGTTGATCCACGCCACATATTCCCCCACATCGACGAATGACAGACCCGTGGCGGGGGTGGTGGCAGGGTCTTTGCCCGCTGGGGTGCGCAGCGACAGGTTGCACCCGCCCGCATCATAACACACGGCCCATTCGGCCAATGTTACTTCATATTTTTGCACATAAAGCGGCGCAGACCCCGGCAATATCACCGCACTTTCGGCCATACGCGGTGGTGGCAACAGATCGGGGCCGCGTGACAGTGTCAGCGCGGCCCCGATAATGACCGCCGCGACACCAAGCCCACCCCACAGACGCAGGGACGCGTTGAAATGTGGGGTCAGCAGGTTTGCGGCGGTCATGTTCTTTATCCTTTCAGATCACATCGTCAGGTCAGATGGTAAAGGCCGGTCATATCGTAAAGGCGCGGGGTGCCACGACCTGTTCCATCAATGCGTTGTTCCAGTCCCCTTCGACCACAAAGTGGGCTGTGGCGCCAAGCAGTGCTGCCTCGATCAAGTTATGGTTGACGTAGGCATAAACGCCGGGCTGCTCGAACGTGTACATCGCTGCCACGGCGCTGCCGCCACGCACAAACCATGTTTCCATCCCGGTCATCGGCTGGTCCCCGAACGAGGATTCCCAGACAAAATCACCATGCCCGCCGATCAAATGGGGGCGGCTGTCACGGTTGGCCTGATTGTGGATCATAAGCACAGTTTCCCCAACTTTGGCCTTCAGCGCATGTTCGCCTGTCAGGGCACCCACCGCGTCATTGAAGACGGAATGGGTGGGGGTCAAGGTGACCATCGCCTCCAGGCTGTCGCTGTAATCTTCACCCGCCAATTCATAGGTGCGGTATTCGCCGTTTTCATCCTTTGGCAGATAGTAATCCTGCTCGCCGATATAAGCGATGGAATCGTAGGTCAGGGCGTTGCCGTCTTTGTCCTTCAGCCCCTCGCGTGGCAACACCATCACCGCGCCGTTCATGCCGTGGGTGACGTGATACGGAATCATCGCGCCGCCGGGGGCACAGTGATAGGTGAAACAGCCCGGCTTGGTCGCTTTCCAGCGCAACACGACCTCTTCGCCCGGGAACACATGGGTCAAACCGCCACCGCCCAACGCCCCTGTCGATGCGTGAAAGTCGATGTTATGCTCCATCTGGCTGTCAGCGGGGTTGCGCAGGGTCAACTCGATCATATCGCCAACATGGCAAATGATCAGCGGGCCGGGGACAGACCCGTTATATGTCAGCGCCCAAATGGATGCGCCGGTATCTTCGTCCACCACCATCAGGCGTTCGGTGGTTTCCATTGTGATCTCGATGATCTTTGGGCCACCAACCGCGACTTGATCATGCGTCGGGGCGAAAGGCGGGGCCACCAGTTCCATTTTTACGCGGGTGAACCCGGACAGATCGGCGGGGGCGGCCGTGGCATCGGCCTTTTGCGGATCGGCGGCCTTATAGATTTTGGACGTGCCCGCCGTGGCCACATGCAGTTTGGGCGCGCGGGGGCCCGCCATTGTGGCACTGCCCGCAAAGGCGGCAGCCCCTGCCAAAACGGACCCGCGCAAAACGTTGCGGCGGCTGGTTTGCATCAGGCCTGGGTTGATAAGTTTGGTCATTGTCATCTCCATCAAAAATGCGGGCTGCGCGTGTGGGCAGCGCCAAGGGGAATTAGGGGGTCAAAGGTTGCCAAGCTGCGCTTCGAACCGTTCTTTGGCTTTTTTCGGCACGCGGCCTTCAAGAAAGCCTTCGGGGGCGGCGGCAGCGTCGCCCACGGCAATGGTCATCACCATACCCATCGCATAATGTGGTTTGCACATGACGCCGTAAACGCCATCGATGCCAAACGTCGCTTCCACATCTTTGCTGATTTTGCCGACAAATCCTTCGGCACCTTCCGGCATCATACCCTTAATGCTTTCGGCATTGTGGCTTTTATCGGTGGCAACAAACAGCACCGTATCGCCAGCCGCAATTTTCAGGAAAGACGGTTCAAACACCATCGCGCCTTCGGCCCCTTTGTTCAGCATCATCACCTCATGCGTTTCAGCATAAGCGGCGCTGCCAAGGGCAATCCCAAAGGCGAGTGTCAGGGCGGTTGTACGAAGCATTTTCATATCCTTTCAATGTCTGTTGCAGTCATACTAACCCGACTTGTGGGGGCCAACGTTGTGCCAGAACAATCAAAACGCCTTATTTTGTTGATCTGGATCAATTGCATGGTCACCGCGCGGCGTCTGTGCCAAAACATTGGTATGAAAAATGCCACCCGCCCCCAATCCCGGCTTGACGCCAGCCTGCTGTCCGACATCCCGCCGTTTTCCAAATTGGATGCGCGCCAGATCCGGGAGGTGTTGGATTTTGCCAGCACGCGCCGATATGACGAAGGCGTGGCGGTGTTTGAAGAGGGGCATGACGCCGATCGGTTTTTCATGCTGCTGGACGGCTATATCCGCGTGGTGCGCATCACGCCGGGCGGCGACCAGGTGATCGCGCTGCACATCCCCGCCGGGCAGTTGTTTGGCATTGCGCGCGCGCTGGGCCGCACCACCTATCCCGCCACTGCGATTACGGCGGCGCAATCTGTGGTGCTGTCGTGGCCCACCCGGTTGTGGGACAGTTTTTTAACCCAATACGACGGGTTTGCGACCGAAACCTACAAGGTTGTTGGCGAACGTGTGGGCGAAATGCAAAGCCGTATTTTGGAAATGGCGACCCAAGCGGTGGAACAGCGCATCGCCTGCGCGCTGTTGCGGTTGATCAACCAAACCGGGCGCAAAGTGGCAAATGGGATTGAAATTGATTTCCCGATCACACGGCAGGATTTGTCGGAAATGACGGGCAGTACGCTGCACACCGTCAGCCGCACCCTCAGCGCGTGGGAAAAGATGGGCATGGTCGAAAGCACGCGCAAACGCATTGTCGTGCTGGCGCCGCACCGTTTGGTGGAACTGTCGCAGGCGGGTTAATGGATGCCTGCGTCCGCAGGCGGGTTAATGGATGCCTGCGTCCGCAGGCGGGTTAATGGATGCCTGCGTCCGCAGGCGGGTTAAGCAATACTTATGGCGGCCCGCAGCTCCTCATAAAACGCGTCCACGTTCAGGCTGTATTCTGCGCAGGCATCCAGCACGGAATGAAACGGGTTCACCATACAGCCGACGCATAGCATTTTGTGGCGCAGAAAAACGGTGATGGTTTGCGGCCAGCGGGTCATCAAATCGGCCAGCGGCAGGTCGGGATCGTCCAGACGTATCAGGGGCATGGCGGCCTCTCTTTCCTGCACCTAATATAGCGGGCTGTCTGGCCACAACATTGCGCTGGCGCAAACTTTGGGTTTGGTTTTGGCGCTACGCTTGGCCCCAACAGCCCCCGCCGCACAGGCGAAATCTGTGCGGCGGGGCAGGCAGCTTTAACCCGTTAAAAAGGGTTTGATGACAAGACTGCCGGAACCGCTGGCAAATCAAAACCAGCGCAACAGGTATCGCGCGGACCAAAAAGGGGGGGGCACATGACAGTCAGCATACCAAACAGGCAGGCCTCCCGCGCGCCCGCCCCCACAGGACAAAAACCATGACAACCACCGCCGATCAAATCCGCCAATGGCGTGGGCCCGCTATCCTAAGCTTTGGGTTTCGGCCCATGTTTTTGCTGGCCGCCCTCTGGGCTACCGGGGCGATGGGCCTGTGGGTGGCGATGCTTGCGGGCACGCTGACCCTGCCCAGCCGCTTTGACCCCGTGACATGGCACGCGCATGAATTTCTGTTTGGCTACCTCAGTGCGGTGATCGCAGGGTTTTTGCTAACGGCTGTGCCAAATTGGACCGGGCGCTTGCCCGTTGTGGGCTGGCGGTTGGCCGGATTGGCCTTGCTGTGGGTCGCAGGGCGCGTGGCGGTGGCATGGTCCAGCCATTTGCCTTTTTGGCTGGTGGTTGTGGCCGATGTGGCGTTTTTGGGCGTGCTGGGGCTGGTGGTGCTGCGCGAAATTGTTGTGGGCAAAAACTGGAAAAACCTACCGGTTCTGGGCATCGTCGATGTGCTGATCATCGCCAACCTGCTGTTCTATCTGGACTTTGCGCGGGGTGAAGCTGCGGCACAGGGCGTGGGGCTGCGGCTGGGGCTGGCGGCAGCCTTGGTGTTGGTCGCAGTGATCGGGGGCAAGATCATCCCGTCCTTTACCCGCAATTGGCTGGCCAAACATAATGCCACCCAAATGCCGACCCTGCCCATGCAACAGTTTGATAAGGCGACGATATTGGCCACCATTACCGCCCTTTTGGGATGGGTGTTTGCGCCCACACATGCGCTGACCGGGGTGGCGCTGGCGGTTATTGCGCTGTTGCACATCGCCCGGCTGGCCCGCTGGCAAGGGTTTGCGGCCTGGTCCGAACCCCTCGTCTGGGTGCTGCACGCCGCCTATGCGTTCATCCCTTTGGGGGCCGCCGCGATGGCCACGGCAATTTTTGCACCGCATGTTTTGTCAAACGCCGCAGCCTTGCATGTGTGGACGGCGGGCGCGCTGGGGTTGATGACGATGGCGGTGATGACCCGCGCCTCGCTTGGTCATTCCGGGCGCGCGCTGCTGGCGGGGTGGGGCACCACCTTGATTTATCTGGCGCTGGTGGGGTCCGTGGCGGCCCGTGTTGCCGCCGATGTGCTGCCCGATTTACGCGATGCGCTGTTGAACGTCGCCGCATTCGGCTGGATTGTGTGTTTCGCAGGATTTGTGCTGGTTTATGGCCCCATGCTGCTGCGCGCGAAACCCGATCGCAGTTGATGTTTGGTGACCCCGACTGGACTTGAACCAGTAACCTGCCCCTTAGGAGGGGGCCGCTCTATCCAGTTGAGCCACGGGGCCGCCGCGCGTCTTTTTGGGGTCAAACGCGGATTTACGCAAGGCGGCTTGGGCATTTTTGCCAAAACGGCGCGCCTTATGTGGCTTTCCCCCGTTTTCTCCGCGCCGCAGCCCCATATTGGCCCCGAAAACCCTTGAGGGAGGCTTGGACAACCGCGGTTTTTAGCGGTAACACTAAAGCGCATATCCCAAAAAAGGCCGTCCGCAGTGACCCTAGCCCCGCGCCCCGAAATTCGTCGCCCCCTGACCCTGCGTGATGTGTCCGAGGCGTCGGGCGTGTCCGAGATGACGGTCAGCCGCGTGTTGCGCAGCCGGGGCGATGTGTCTGAAACAACGCGCGAACGTGTGCTGCTGGCCGCCCGCACACTGGGCTATGTGCCCAATAAAATCGCAGGGGCGCTGGCCAGCCAACGAGTTAATCTGGTCGCCGTGATCATCCCGTCCCTGTCGAACATGGTGTACCCCGAGGTGATGACCGGCATCAGCCAAGTGTTGGAGGATACGGGCCTGCAACCGGTGTTTGGCGTCACGCATTATTTGCCCGAACGCGAAGAATCGGTGCTGTATGAAATGCTGTCGTGGCGGCCGTCGGGGGTGATTTTGGCTGGGTTGGAACACACCGACGCCGCGCGCCAAATGCTGTCAAACGCGGGCATCCCGATTGTGGAGGCGATGGATGTCGACGGTGTTGCGGTCGATTCGGTTGTGGGCATTTCACACCGCCGCGCCGGGTTGAAAATGGCCGAGGCGATTTTGGCCGCCGGGTACAGCCGAATCGGATTTTTGGGCACGATGATGCCCTATGACCACCGCGCCCGCAAACGGCTGGAGGGGTTGGAAGAAGGCCTTGCGCAAGGCGGCATCACCCTTGCCGACCGCGAATTTTATTCAGGCGGGTCGGCGCTGCTGAAAGGCCGTGAGATGACGCAAGCGATTTTGGCCCGCAGCCCGGATTTGGATTTTCTGTATTATTCCAACGACATGATTGGGGCAGGCGGGCTGCTATACTGTTTGGAGGCCGGTATCGACGTGCCGGGCCGGGTCGGCCTTGCCGGGTTCAACGGGGTGGAACTGCTGGACGGGTTGCCGCGCCGTTTGGCCACGATGGATGCCTGCCGATTGGAAATTGGCCGCACCGCCGCGCAGATTATTGCAGGCGTGCATCCCAGCGGGTTGATTGGTGGCGAACGGATTGAACTGTCACCAACGCTGGAATTGGGCGACACGATTCGGCGTTGATGTGGCGAAAAGGGGATTTTGGCTGTCGCCAAAGGGCATGCTGCCGGCGGAAGCGGGGGGCTGTCTGCCCCCCGACGTCGCATTGCATGCGCCGTTCCCCCCGAAGGTATTTTTGCCAAGATGAAGTGGGTTAGGCGAGCAGGGTTTTCCCGTCTGCGCCGATGATTTTGGCAGGTATGATCTGGCCTTCGGGGTGGTCGCTGTTCATGCGCACTTCGGTAAATTGTTCGGTGCGGCCCATGCGGGGGCTTTCCATTAAAATGCGGTGGGTTTGGCCGATTTGCGCGGTGAGATGGCGTTTTAGGGCGGCATCGCCCGCCGTACGCAAGGCCGCTGCGCGCTGTTTAATAATGGGGCCTTTGACCGGGGGCATGCGGGCGGCGGGGGTGCCTTTGCGTGCGCTGTAGGGGAACACATGCATGAAGGTCAGATCACAATCTGTGATCAATTTGATTGAATTTGCGAACATTTCGTCGGTTTCCGTCGGAAAGCCTGCGATAATATCGGCACCAAAGGTCATATCGGGGCGCAATTGGCGGGCGGTTTGGCAAAACGCAATTGCGTCGTCGCGCAAATGGCGGCGTTTCATGCGTTTTAAGACCATATCATCGCCCGCTTGCAGGCTTAGGTGCAGGTGCGGCATCAGGCGCGGTTCGGTGGCGATGGCTTGCATCAGGTTATCATCCGCCTCAATCGAATCGATTGAACTGATGCGCAGGCGCGCGAGGTCGGGCACCAGCCGCAGGATGCGCATCACCAGATCGCCTAAGCGCGGCGTGGCGGGCAAATCCGCGCCCCAAGAGGTGAGGTCCACGCCCGTCAGCACCACCTCGGCAAAACCTTTGTCGACCAAGCGTTTGATTTGATCGACCACCACGCCCGCGGGAACCGACCGCGAATTGCCGCGACCGTAGGGGATGATGCAAAAGGTACAGCGATGATCGCAGCCGTTTTGCACCTGCACATAGGCGCGGTGGCGGCCAAACCCGTCGATCAAATGGCCTGCCGTTTCGCGCACTGACATGATGTCATCGACCATGATTTTTTCGGTTATGCCAATCAGATCGGGCACGCGCAGGCGTGCCCAAGTTTCCGCCTCCATCTTTTCCGTGTTTCCGATCACCCGGGTCACTTCGGGCATTGCTGCAAAGGTTTCGGGCTCGGTTTGTGCCGCACATCCTGTCACAATCACGGCCGCACCGGGGTTTTCGCGGGCCAGTTTGCGAATTTCCTGCTTGGCTTTGCGCACCGCCTCGGCCGTGACCGCGCAGGTGTTTACCACCACGGCCCCGGTTAGGCCTGCACTTGCGGCAAGTTCCTTCATCGCCTCGGTTTCATAGGCGTTCAGGCGGCAGCCGAGGGTGGAAAACACAGGCGCGGTCATGCGTGGTTCGCCAGAAATTCCGGTGTCAGCACCCCGTCAAACACATGCGCCACGGGGCCGGTCATCCACACGCCATCACTGCGCCAATCAATATGCAGTGTGCCGCCGTCCACGTCCAACTGTATCTTGCGCCCTGTCAGCCCGCGCAAATGCGCCGCCACCGCCACCGCACAGGCGCCCGACCCGCAGGCAAGCGTGACGCCCGCACCCCGTTCCCACACCCGCATCCGCAGATGATCTGGCGCAATCACGGACACATATTCCACATTCGTGCGCTGCGGAAACAGGGGGTCATGTTCCAACCGCGCGCCGTCAGTTTCCAGCGCCACAGCCTCGGCATCCTTTACAAAAAACACGCAATGCGGGTTGCCCATGCCAACGCCCACCGGGGCACCCGGCAGCGGTAAATGCAGGGGGTCAACGGCGTGGGACAAAGGGATTTCCGCCCATTCCAACTGCGGATGCCCCATGTTCACCGACACCATGCCGTCCACGCGCTGCGCCAACAGCGTGCCCCGCGTGGTCAGTAAACTAACCCCATCCGCCCCGGTTTGGCGCATCACCAAATCCGACACACAGCGCGTGGCATTGCCGCACGCCCCCGCCCGGCTGCCATCCGCATTCCAAAAATCCAGCGTGAAATCCGCCCCATCCGCATCGCGAATTTCCGCCAACTGGTCAAACCCCACGCCGCGGTTGCGGTCCCCCAGCGCACGCGCCAGCGCAGGCGTGACCACAGCATCCCGCCCGCGCGAGTCGATCACAACGAAATCATTGCCCAGCCCGTGCATTTTGCGAAACGCCAGCCCTGCGGTGTGTAAATCCTTTTTCATCCCGCGCTTTTACGCTGCCCCGGATGAATTTGCCAGATGCATCGAAATAATGGCGATTACCGCTTGACCCCCCCGCGCTAAGTTTCTAGGAAGCCCCAGTGTGGGCCGGTAGCTCAGCTGGTAGAGCAGCTGACTTTTAATCAGCGGGTCATGGGTTCGAATCCCGTCCGGCTCACCAATGCTTTCAAGTAGTTAAAGATGCTTTGCTGTAAATATTGCTGGCCCCGCCTCATTCTGGTGGCGCTGTGGTGGCAGGATTGTGCTGGATGGGGCCGGAAATACTCGGAAGGTTATGGAATCATCCTGTCGCGCGTCATTTTGCCGGTGTTTGTCGAAACAGATAGTCGTGTCTTCGTGAGTGTAGCTGCAACGTCTCGCTTATCCCCTTGCCGCATAGATGGCTTTTTGCGCTGAAACCGGCACAGATCATATCCACAGCATCCAGTTAATGCGTCGGCTGTATCTGAGAGGCAGTCAGTCGAAGCTATTGTAGTTATCCCCTGCGCGCCACTCGAAAAGCGTTTTAACAATGCCCAAATGGCCAAGGTTAGGTGCGTGTGCGGCCCCCCGCCGTAGACTGCGTTGCGAGGCGCTGCAATTGGCAGATTTCGCACATTCTCCGCGGCTGCTTCATTGGGGCAACCCGCACGCGATATCTACGACAGGATACGCAGCGTGTGGACGCGCGTGATGTGTGATTTTGAATATCAACCATGGCTTGGGCAAGGCTGTTCAGACTGCTCGCGCTGGTTTTGTCATAGACTGTTGATTTTCACCCAAAACTGAGCCGGTGGGGGTGCGGACAAAAACTTGGACTGTTTTCATGGCAAAAGGCCGAGGTGTTCACGGTATTCGATTGGGCTTCTGCCACCAAGGGACATCTTGATGCGCGTTTCGTTATCCCAGCGGATATAGGCTTCAACCTCGTTAATAAACTGGGCCGCGGTAAAAGCGCGCCAATCACGGGGATAGAAGAACTCAGTCTTCAGGCGACCGAAGAAGCCTTCACATGCGGCATTGTCTTGCGAGCTCGCCTTTCGTGACATTGAGCGAACAAGCCTTGCGGTATTTATACGCTCCAGCCAGCCAGGCCAGTGATAATGGCCTCCCCGATCGCTGTGGATTATGGGCCGCGCTTCGCTGTCAGAGGTGGTCTCAACTGCTGCATCAAGCATGGTGTTTGCTAGATCGGCGTCCGGCTTGGTCCCTATGGCCCAACTGATGACGACGCCATCGAAGCAATCGATGATCGGGGAAAGATAGACCTTTCCAGCGCGGATGTGGAACTCGGTGATGTCTGTCAGCCATTTTTCATTGGGCGCGGAAGCCTGGAAGTCACGGTTGATGATGTTCTCGGGCGCGGGGCTAACCTTGCCCAGATATGAACTGTAACGCCGTCGCTTGGGCTTTGGGACGATCAAAGCGCACCGTTTCATCAGGCGCCGCACCATTTTCTCGGAGATCAAGATGGAGTGCCGCGTCATAGAGGCTTGTCTTATGAAGGTCCCAGCTTTTGTGCGAAACAAGAGCCACAGACAAGCATTTTGAAATGCTTGTCTGTGGTGGTGGTTGGATCGTTTA
>NZ_FOCO01000094.1 GCF_900110135.1 Pseudorhodobacter antarcticus
ACGTTCCTCGCCGTTGAGGTGCTTGTATCGTTTGTCCATCGCAACATCCTATGCCCTATGGGCGCTGGGTGTTGCACTTGAAACTTGAGCCTAAGAGGTGTCGTTTGCGGGCGGATGGTTGCAGCAAGTACGACATGACGCCCGCTCAGACAACCCGTGCTGCCAGCGACTGTCGCCGCACTGGCCTATTTTGGGCTGGCTGGCGAGCGTGCGGCACAAGTGGCCCATGGTCCCGGCAGTTTTCAGGTGGCGTTTCTGGACGCGCTTTACACCCTTACACCGCAGGACGTGACCCGTCTAAACTGCATGGGCTGAGCCGCATACACAGAGTTTCGGGTACTCCCAAATTCCCTTAAGCCTGCCAAATCGCTCTCTATGCACGCTCAAAAATCGCCTTAACTTGATCACCCAAAGTAAGTGCATCGAACGGTTTCACAATTACGTCCTTGGCACCTTTCGAGATCAGCGCCTCAATCTCGTGCGGTTGCGCACGTGCCGTCATGAATATCGCCGTCGTCGTCGCTAGGCTGGGAATTGTTCGCAATTTACCCAGAAGAATGTCACCGCTCATTCCTGGCATCATCAGGTCCAGCAGCAACACATCGGGCCCGAATTGCTCTACTTCTCGAAGAGCATCTTCTGGGCTGCTGCATTGTTTTATTTCGAACTCACCCGAAATGCCCAGAGCCATCAGTGTTATTTCAAGGATATCTAAATCGTCTTCAACGTGGAGCAATCTTATCATATTGAAATCCAAAGAATTGGGCAGGATTATCCAGCCACGATTTGTAGGCTTTGAGGCCAGGTTGAGTCAACGGCGCGAGGAAGTGAAAATGTGACTGTCGTGCAGATGCCTTCGGTGCTTGTCAGCGACACTGACCCATCGTGTTTCTCAATAATTGCTTTGACGATGCTCAACCCCAAGCCAGACCCACCCCTATTAGGACGATCTGCGTTGCTCGCTTGCTGAAACCTTTCGAACATCTGTGAAAGATCAGCTGCGGGGATACCGATGCCACTGTCAGAAATACTTACCTTTATCGAGTCGGGCAGAACGGCAACCGCCACAACGACTTCGCCGCCCAGCTTCGAAAACTTACATGCATTGGACAGCAGGTTTGCCAGCACTTGAAGAATCCTTTCGGCATCAAGCTCTGCCAAGGCAGGCGCATCTGTTCCCTCTAATCTGACAGTGACACCATATTGTTCAGCATAGCCCTGATTTGCCATTCGTGCTTCCACAAGAACGTCGCTGAGATTACATATTTTGCGGGAAAACTCCATCTTTCCTGCAACGATCTTTTCTAGATCGAGAATATCATTGACGATCAGCACCAATCGGTCCGCGTTGCGATGCGCTATCGCGACAAAGTTGCGTGACTTCGCCGCTAACTCACCCGTCGCACCTGAAAGCAGCAGCCCCATTGCGCCCTTGATCGCGGTCAGGGGCGTGCGAAGTTCATGGCTGACAGTCGCAATGAACTCCTGCCGCGCCGCAACCATTTGCAATTCGCTAGACACATCTCGAAAGATCGCGAAATAGCGTTGGTCGCCAGATTGCAACGTGATCAATTGAATTGAGGCATCAAACGTTGCACCCCTATGTTTTAAGCGTATCGTCACCTGTTCGGACCGTGATTCTAAAAGATCGTCCAGCTTCCGCCTGAGCAATGGGATATCCAGACTCAACGGAATATCGCCTACAGATTTACCAACGTAGCTTTCGCCTGTCCATGCAACGGAATCTGTTGCGGCCTTGTTCATATAGACCAGTTCAAGGGTATGTGGCATGAACAGCACCACTGGTTCGGATAGCCGGCGCAAAGCTGCAACAGTATCGATTGCAGCAGTAGCGCGGCGTAGTTCGGTAACATTGGTTCGCACAGCAATGGTGCCTGAAGACCTCCCCTTTTCGTCGGTGCGCGGAAGAACCGTTGTCTGGCTAAACATGATCTGGCCATCTTTACAGCGCAGCCGGGTTTCGCCAGTCCAAACCTCGCCCTGCTGTAAATGCTCAGTGATGGATAAAAAGATATCTTGAGTGCCATCATCATAGAGTTCTATGGGTGATCTACCGATCACATCTTCCCGCGCATAGCCGGTCGCATCAAGAAACTTTTGATTTACGTAACAGAGACGCATCTCACGGTCTGTTATCGAAAGAATGGCATGATCATTGAGTGCTTTGGCCTCGTGGGTGAGTTGAAGCTGGTTCTCCCATAAAGTGCGATGCACCCTGCGCAACCGTTGTATCGAAAACAAAATTAGCACCGTAAAATATGCGGCTAATCCGCCCATGGCAAAATTAGTTTGTGGTGTGATGGATAAAATTGGCCCAACAGCCATTAACGCAATCATTGCCAGAACGCTGCAACTCCAGAAAATTGCAGTGTGAAAGTTATATTTATCAGAGTTATTCCACATTTTACATCTCAATATTTACGATAGCCTTTCGGCCAAGCCATTCAGTTCGGACCACAGCGATAACGCCCATCAATCGGCGCCTGAGTAAAGATTGCTTTTAACTTTGGTGATCTGTCGACGAAATGGCGGCGAAACCATGGCACAGGGCTGTTTTGGAGTTATGACTGAATCTGGTGTTTGAGTGGTTTGAAGGTTGGCGGCGTATCTGGTTGAATTTTTGTTGCGAGACAGCATGCCAACCGCAGGAGATACACCACCATGGACACGACTAACATTGTTGATTTTGCGCGTCGAGACGGCTTAGGCTCAAGTTTCAAGTGCAACACCCAGCGCTTATAGGGCATAGGATGTTGCGATGGACAAACGATACAAGCACCTCAACGGCGAGGAACGTGGCGTGATTTTGGCGGAGCATCGGCGGGGGGCGAGC
>NZ_FOCO01000059.1 GCF_900110135.1 Pseudorhodobacter antarcticus
CTAAACGATCCAACCACCACCACAGACAAGCATTTCAAAATGCTTGTCTGTGGCTCTTGTTTCGCACAAAAGCTGGGACCTTCATAAGACAAGCGTTCTGACCGGAGTGTGGCCGACCACCCCGCTTGAGATATTCAAGGATATAATGGACAATCGCCTCTAGCGCTGTATGTGCCGCGATGATGGCCATTTCGACGGAGGAGTCGCGCGCCATGGTCGAGGCGCGATAAAAACCGATGGTTTGGCGCAGCGCCCGACGTTTGGCAGTGTCGGCCATAGCTGCAACAAACCCCGAGTATATGTCGGCCAGTTGGTTTTGAATCTCGATGTCAAACCAGTTTGTACGACGTTTTTTCACATCCCCAAACGCGAACGCATCGTTTGGGGAAAACCCCAGCAGGCCGAACGCCTGTTCGCCGTCATCATTCAGGGCAAGCACGTTGCCAATGCCCGCGTGCGAGCCTTTTAAGAAGGTCATGAAGGTGATCAGGTTGGAAAGCGTCGAAAACAGCTTTGCGGATTCAAACCGTCCCTGCGCTTTTAGCAGACAAGCGTTGGCACCTTTTGCCGTGAATCGCAGGATTTCAAAGCTTAGAGTTTCAGTTTCGGTAAGTTGGATTGGCTTATCCAAGAAAAACGGCGGTGACAGTATTACGGCACTGAAGTTGTTGATTGTCTTGGTATGCCCTAATTCCAACGGTTCTCGGGTTAGGCAGGCCTCAATTATCGTATCAGAATTGGACCCATACTGAAATTTTGTTACGATAAGTGCAGTGTTCTGCGCAGTACCGGGGATGCGGAAAAACGCGTCAGCGCCGGAAAACAGTTTGCCAATAAGCGCGGTTTCATCATCCATGAAGCCGCCCAAATGAAACCTTGGGCTCCACCTTTCATCGTATGACACTGGGATGGTGACGGGCCCCAAGTCGGTGCCGCATAAGTTTAGATTTTCCACCGCAATGGTGAACTGCGGCAGGGGCGTGTCTGTGTCGAACTGATGGGGCGATAGCATGTTCAAGGCCTGTGAGTGGGTGCTAGTTGTGATGATGCCCCTCTATTCCCCGCGCGGAAAACGCTTGTTTTCCTCTAGCACGTTCAGGTCCATGTGGTTGCGCATGTAGCGTTCAGACGCTTTTTTCAGGGGCTGAAAATCCCACGGGTAATAGCCGCCGATGCGCAGCGCCTCATAGACCACCCAGCGGCGCGCTTGGCTTTCGCGCACGGCCGCATCGAACGCCTGCAAATCCCACCGCGCCTCGGATTTGGCGCGCAGGGATTGCAGGGTGCCTGCATGGGCGGGGTCGCCTGCAAGGTTGGTCCGCTCATCCGGGTCGGCGTCCATATCGAACAATTGATCGGGGTCGGCCAAACAGCGGGTGTATTTCCACTTGCCATAGCGCAGCATCACGAGGGGCGTGATCGACCCTTCGGCGGCATATTCAATCGCCACGGGGGCGGTGCGTTCTGCGCCTTTTGCCAGCGGCAGCAAGCTGGTGCCATCGGTCCACGGCATCACCGCAGACATATCAATCCCGGCCAGATCGCACAGGGTGGGGGTGACGTCGATGGTCGACACCGGCGTGGTTTCCAGATGTGGGTGCAGGCCGGGGGCGCAGACCATCAAAGGCACCCGCGCGGACCCTTCAAAGAAGTTCATTTTGAACCACAGCCCCCGGTCGCCCAGCATATCGCCGTGATCGGAGGCAAAGATGATGATCGCCTCTTGGCGCGTATCGTTCAGCGTTTGCAGGATTTCGCCGATTTTATCGTCGATATAGGAAATATTGGCAAAATACCCTTGGCGGGCGCGGCGGATGTGTTGGGGCGTGATGTCGAATTTATCGGTGTCACACGCGTCGATCAAGCGTTTTGAATGTGGGTCTTGATCGGCATAGGGAATCGCTGCGGGCGCGTCGAGATGTTTGCAATCATCATACAGGTCCCAGTATTTGCGTCGCGCCACATAGGGGTCGTGCGGGTGGGTGAAGCTGACGGTCAGGCACCATGGGCGCGCCGCCGCATCATCCGATGTGCGCGACAAATCAAACAGTTTTTGCCGCGCCTGATGCGCCACATCATCATCATATTCCAACTGGTTGGAAATTTCCGCCACGCCTGCGCCCGTGACGGACCCGAGGTTGTGATACCACCAATCAATCCGCTCGCCGGGTCTGCGGTAATCCGGTGTCCAGCCGAAATCGGCGGGGTAGATGTCGGTGGTCAGGCGGTTTTCAAACCCGTGCATCTGGTCGGGGCCAACAAAATGCATTTTGCCCGACAGCGTACATTCATAGCCCGCACGGCGCAGATGGTGGGTGAAACAAGGGATATCGGACTGAAATTCCGCCGCATTGTCATATACACGGGTGCGCGACGGCAATTGGCCCGACATGAAAGACGCCCGGCCCGGCGCGCAAAGGGGCGAGCCGGTATAGGCATTGGCAAACCGCACCGAGCGCGCGGCCAGTTTGCGCAAGTTCGGCGCATGCAGCCAATCGGCGGGCCCATCGGGGAACAAAGTGCCGTTCAGCTGGTCCACCATCAAGATCAAGATGTTCGGTTTGGTCATTGCGCGCGCCTTTTCATGCAGTGTCGTCCTGTGTGTGCGCCTGTGATGGCGCGGGACGCAAGGGCGCTCTGTTCCTTTTGCGACCTGATTTTTGGGGGCAGGGACGGAAAGGTATTTTTACCAAGATGAATTGGGGCAGGTCGCGCGCGTTTTGGGGCGCATTTTTGAGCCGCGCGCGCAAGATTTTTGGGCGACCGCATTGTTTTTGCGCCCAAGTTTTTTGG
Organism: Pseudorhodobacter antarcticus; assembly: GCF_900110135.1. Taxonomy (GTDB): domain Bacteria; phylum Pseudomonadota; class Alphaproteobacteria; order Rhodobacterales; family Rhodobacteraceae; genus Pseudorhodobacter; species Pseudorhodobacter antarcticus. The sequence goes on from NZ_FOCO01000059.1 coordinate 2,794, forward strand.
TGCAAGGGGGATATGGGGCCACCCAAAAGGCGGGGCGGCGGTTGTGGTTTGGGGATTGATGGTCTATTTGCGACGCACACTTGTTGATTAGCGGCAATTTTTTTGGCGCGGGCACCTATAAATAACACGTTTCAGGCAAAAGAAAATGTTGCTTGAATGAATTTATGAGGGTTTATTGACTGAGCAAACAACAAAAATAACAGCCCAAGCGCTGACCATAGGGAGAAAACGATGACCAAGGACAAAGTGATGAAAGACGATCTTGCAAAGCTGATTGATCAGATTGATGCCGCGCGTTTGAACCGCCGCGGGTTTATGGCAGGGGCCGCTGCGGTGGCGGGGATGGCGGGCATGCCACGCATGGCATTTGCGCAGACCGGCACGCCGAAAAAGGGCGGGCATTTGAAGCTGGGCCTTGGCGGTGGTGAAAGCTCCAACAGCCTTGACCCGGCCCTGACGCTAAGCCAAGCGCCCTATAACGTCATGGCCCATATTGGTGAGCCGCTGGTGCGCGTGCATCCCGATAACAGCCTGGACATGCGCGTGGCCGAGGAGCTGAGCGCGAGCCCGGATGCCAAGGTTTGGACGTTCAAAATCCGTCAGGGCATCAAGTTCCACAACGGCGCCACGCTGACCGCCGATGACGTGCTGAAAACCATGCAGCGCCATTCGGATGAAAAAGCGACCTCGGGCGCGCTGGGCATTATGAAAGGCATCGCATCTATGCGGGCCGAAGGGGATATCTTTGAAATCACCCTGACCGATGCCAACGCCGATTTGCCATACCTGATGGCCGACCGTCACTTGCTGATCCAGCCCGGCGGCGGCATGGAAAACCCGGCCGATGGCATTATGTCCGGCCCTTACAAGATCGTGGTGAACGAACCCGGCGTGCGCCACACGTTTGAGCGTTTTGCCGATTATTGGGACGACAGCATCGGCCATTTCGACACCACCGAGATTTTGATCATCAACGATGTCACCGCGCGCACATCGGCGTTGCAGTCGGGCCAAGTCGATATGGCCAACTTGATTGACCCCAAAATCGCGGAATTCTTGGCGCGTGCGCCCGGCGTGACGCTGGCGCAGACCCAAGGGCGCGGGCAAAACGTGTTCGTGATGCATGTCGACACCGCACCCTTTGACAATGTCGATCTGCGCCTTGCGTTGAAATACGCGATTGACCGGCAGGAAATGCTGGACAAGGTGCTGCGCGGCTTCGGGTCCATCGGGAACGATATTCCGATCAACGCGGCCTACCCTTTGTTCGATGAAACGATCCCGCAGCGCGAATTTGATCTGGAAAAAGCGGCGGAACATTACAAGAAATCCGGCCATGATGGCAGCCCGATCATTCTGCGCGTGGCTGATACCGCCTTCCCGGGGGCTGTCGATGCGGCGGCGTTGTTCCAGCAATCCGCGCTCAAGGCGGGCATCCCGTTGGAGCTCAAGCGCGAGCCGAATGATGGCTATTGGTCCGAAGTGTGGAACAAGCAGCCGTTCTGCGCCAGCTATTGGGGCGGCCGCCCGACCCAAGATCAGATGTATGCCACGGCCTATATTTCATCGGCCGAATGGAACGACACCAAGATGAAAAACGACCGTCTTGATGCGCTGTTGATGGAGGCGCGCGCCGAGTTGGACCAAGACAAGCGCAAGGCGCAGTACCGCGAAATGGCGGATTTGGTGCGCGATGAAGGCGGCTTGATCTTGCCAATGTTCAACGACTTCTTGGACGCCTATTCCGAAAAGGTCGCGGGCTGGGTCAACAACCCCAACGGCGATATGATGAACGACCAAGCCGCGTTGAAGTGCTGGATGGCCTAAGGGTGCATCCCGTCGTAAAACTGATTGCCCAGCGTCTTGCGCTGGGCATGCTCCTCCTTCTCGCCGCATCCGCGCTGATCTTTGTGGGAACGCAAATTCTGCCGGGTGACGTGGCGCAATCTATTTTGGGCCAATCGGCCACACCGCAATCGCTGGCCAACTTGCGCGCTGAAATGGGGCTGAATGAACCGGCCCTGTCGCGGTATTTTTCGTGGCTTTTCAATGCGGTGCAGGGTGACCTTGGGGTCGCCCTTAGCAATGGCCAAGACATTGCATCCTCGATGGGCAAGCGCCTGTCGAACACGCTGTTTTTGGCAATATGCGCCGCCATTGTTGCCGTGCCGCTGGCCATTATTCTGGGGCTGATTGCCGTGCGCTATCAAGGGCGCTGGCCGGACCGGGTGATTTCCACGGTGACGCTGGCGACCGTTTCGGTGCCGGAATTCCTGCTGGGCTACATCGCGATGTTCTTTCTGTCGGTGCAGTTTCGTATCTTTCCCTCGCTGGCCACCGTGTATGATGGCATGACCTTGCTGGAACGGTTGAACGCGATTGCGCTGCCCGTGATCGTGCTGGTTCTGGTGGTCCTTGGCCATATGATGCGCATGACCCGCGCCGCAATTTTGAACGTGATGCAGTCCGCCTATGTCGAAACCGCGGAACTCAAGGGCCTGCGCAAATTCACCATCATCGCCCGCCATGCCCTGCCCAATGCGATCGCGCCTGTGGTCAATGTGGTCATGCTGAACCTGGCTTATCTGGTGGTGGGCGTGGTCGTGGTGGAGGTGGTTTTCGTCTATCCCGGCATGGGCCAATATTTGGTGGACCATGTGTCCAAACGCGATGTGCCGGTGGTGCAGGCCTGTGGGCTGGTGTTTGCCGCCGTCTATATCGGCCTGAATTTGGTGGCTGATATCGTCTCCATCCTGTCAAATCCGCGCTTGCGGCATCCGAAATGAAGGGGGGCGTTTGATGCGTATTCCACTCGCCGCCGCCCTTGGGTTGTTTTTCACTGCGCTTTATTTTGGCGCGGCCATTTTCGCCGCTTGGATTGCGCCTTATGGCGCTGCCGAAATCATCGGCGACAGTTGGGAAAGCTGGTCTTGGGCGCACCCCCTTGGCACCGACAGCATCGGGCGCGATTTGCTGTCACGCATGATTTGGGGCGGCCAAACCACCATTTTGATCGCCACGCTGGGCACGCTGATTTCCTTTTCGCTCGGCTCCACCTTGGGGTTTTTGGCGGCGGTCAAAGGCGGTTGGGTCGATCAACTTCTTAGCCGGATGGTGGATTTGATGATGTCCATCCCGTCGCTGATTTCCGCGCTGGTTGTGCTGTCGGTGATGCCCGTCACGCTGCCCGTGCTGATCTTGGTGATGGGCATATTGGACGCGACCCGCGTGTTCCGCCTATCCCGCGCGGTCGCCGTGGACATCACCGTGATGGATTATGTGGAGGCGGCGCGGTTGCGCGGCGAAAAACAACTGTGGATCATTTTCCGCGAAATCCTGCCCAACGCGCTGTCGCCCCTGATCGCCGAAATGGGCCTGCGGTTTATTTTCATGGTGCTGTTCATCTCCACCCTCTCGTTCCTTGGGCTTGGCGTGCAGCCCCCCATGGCCGATTGGGGCGGCATTGTGAAGGAGAACAAGGAGGCGATTGTTTACGGCGTCCCCGCCGCCCTCGTCCCCGCCTTTGCCATCGCCACGCTGGCCATTTCCGTAAACTTGGTTGCCGATTGGGTGCTAAACCGCACCAGCAGCCTGAAAGGGGGCCGGGGATGACTGCATTGCTAGAGGTCAAAGACCTAAAGATCGAAGCGACCGCCTATCCCCCAGGTGAGTCGCCGCGCAATATCACCATCGTCCAAGGCATTTCCTTTGCGGTGGAAAAGGGCAAAGTGCTGGGTCTTATCGGCGAATCCGGGGCGGGCAAATCCACCATCGGTCTGTCGTCGATGGCGTATGGTCGTGGCGGCGTGCGCATCACGGGCGGCAGCGTTTTGGTCAATGGCGTCGATGTGCTGCAAGCGGGGTCCGCGGGCCTGCGCAGCCTGCGGGGCCGAGAGGTGACTTACGTCGCCCAATCTGCTGCCGCTGCGTTCAACCCCGCGAAAAAGCTGATGGAACAAGTGATTGAAGCAACCCTGCACCACAAGTTGATGAGCCGAGAGGAGGCAGAGGCCCGCGCCATAACCCTGTTTGCCCGCCTTGGCCTGCCAAAGCCCGAAACCATCGGCAACCGCTATCCGCACCAAGTGTCGGGCGGCCAATTGCAGCGCGTGATGACCGCGATGGCGCTGTGCCCCAAACCCGATCTGGTGGTGTTTGACGAACCCACAACCGCGCTGGACGTCACCACCCAAATCGAAGTGCTGGCCGCGATCAAAGAGGCGATTGCGGAAACTGGCGTCGCCGCCCTTTATATCACCCATGATCTGGCCGTGGTCGCCCAAGTCGCCGATCACATCATGGTGCTGCAATCGGGGGAAATGGTGGAATACGGCACCACCGACCACATCATCAACCGGCCCACGATGGATTATACCAAGGCGCTGGTGTCCGTGCGGTCGATTGAACATGTGGAAAAATCGGGCGGCGACCCGGTGCTGTCGATCAAAGGCATCACCGCACGCTATCGCGGCACGAATTTCGACGTGCTGAAAGATATCACACTGGACCTGCCCGCGGCGCAAACCCTTGCTATTGTGGGCGAATCCGGGTCCGGCAAATCCACCCTTGCGCGCGTGATCACGGGGCTGTTGCCCCCCTCCGCAGGGTCGATCACCTTCAACGGCCGCACCCTTGCCCCCGATTTCGAAAAACGCCCCCGCGACGATCTGCGCGAGGTGCAGATGATCTATCAAATGGCCGATGTCGCGATGAACCCGCGCCAAACCGTTGGCACCATCATCGGCCGCCCGCTGGAGTTTTATTTCGGCCTGCGCGGGGATGAAAAAAAACAGCGCATCCAAGAGCTGTTGGACGAAATTGAAATGGGTGAAGGGTTCCTCGACCGCTATCCCGCCGAACTGTCGGGCGGCCAAAAACAACGCGTCTGCATCGCTCGCGCATTGGCCGCCAAACCCAAACTGATCATTTGTGACGAGGTGACATCGGCGCTGGACCCCTTGGTGGCCGACGGCATCCTCAAACTCCTCCTCAACCTGCAAAAGACCGAAAACGTCGCCTATCTGTTCATCACTCACGACCTTGCCACCGTGCGCGCTATCGCCGACAGCATCGCGGTGATGTATCAAGGCCGCGTGGTCCGCTATGGCCCGAAAACCGACGTGCTCTCGCCACCCTTTGATGATTACACCGATCTTCTCCTCTCCTCCGTGCCGGAAATGAAACTGGGCTGGCTGGAACGCACAATCGCGAACCGCAAGATGGAGGCGGCAGGGAACTGACCCCCAATTCGCCTTGGCTTAAATACCTCCTTTCCGTCCCCTCCCCACAACGCGGACCCAAGCCATGCAAAAACTGCTCCTCATCCTGCTCGACGGTGTGCCTTACCGCAATTGGCGGCGTCTGTTTGGCAATCTGGAAGGCTGGGTGGCGTCGGGCGATGCGCAGGTCTGGCGCATGCGGTCGGTGCTGCCTTCCACCTCTGCGTCTTGCTACGCCAGCCTGCACACAGGCACCCCTCCGCAGGTCCATGGCACATGGGGCAATGATGCGGTCAAACGCCTGTCCCAACCCGATATTTTCAGCGAGGTGCGGCGCGCGGGCGGCATCACAGGGGCGGTCGCGCACAGCTTTTGGTCCGAATTTTTCAACCGCGCGCCGTTCGATCCGGTCCGCGATCTGGAATATGATGACCCCGCCAGCACAGCCATCAACCATGGCCGTTTTCACACGATGCAGGGTTATAATCTGATCAACCAAACCACGCCTGCCGACCCCGATCTGTTTGCCACCCTGACCATGTTGACCGAACGCCACGCCCTGCATTACGGCATGCTGCACACTTGCACGTTGGACAGTATGGGCCACCGCTTCGGCCATGATTGCTTGGAAATGGACGATGCCTGTTACCGCATGGACCACCAGCTTGCCCCGTGGATCGACCGCTGGCGCCGCGCGGGGTATGAGGTGATCGTAACCGCCGACCACGGCCAGTCGATGCGCGGCCACCACGGCGGCGCGGGCGAGGATCAGCAAGATTTCGCGCTGTATTATTTCGGGGCGGCTTCCGGCCCCCGCGCCGACACGGTGCTGGACCAACTTGCGCTGGCCCCCACGATTTTGCACCGCATGGGCGTGCCCACGCCCCTCAGCATGACCAAACCGCCGTTTCTAACCCACCCGTGACGCGGGCGTGATCGGGGGCTGGCGCGCCACCTCATCATGCAGCCACGCGCAAATGGCGGCAAGGCGGGGGCTGCGCGCCGCCTCAGTTGGACACACCAGCCAATAGGCAAATTGTGATGGCACCAGATCGGCAAAGGGCCGCACCAACCGCCCGTCGGCCAGCGCATCCACCACCAACGGCTCACGCCCCAAGGCCACGCCAAACCCGCTGATTGCCGCTTGCACCACCATGTTGGACTGCCCAAAACGCCGGGTGCGGGCAGGGCGGGGCAGGGTGACGCCCAATTCGCGCGCCCAATATTCCCAGGTTGGCGGCGTGCCCCCGATATCGGCCAGATCATCATAAAGCAGCGTGTGGCGGGCCAGATCGGCCACGACGTTCAGCGGCAATCGGTCCAACAACCCCGGCGCGCAAACCGGAAACAAGCGTTCCGCCATCAGCTTTTCCACATGCAGGCCCGCATAGCTGCCAACACCATAGCGGATGGCCAAATCCACATCATCATCGGTGAAGTTGGCCATCGCATCGGTGGTCAGGATGGACACGGGGATATCGGGGTGGCGCTGGTCAAAATGGATAAGGCGCGGAAACAGCCAATTTACCGCAAACCCCGGCAGGCAAGACAGGCCAATCGCGGGGGCCGTGCTGTGGGCGTTGCGCAGATCATGGCACAGGCTGGCGACACGGCCAAACCCTGCGGCCACCGCCGCCGCAAGGTCCGCGCCCGCATCCGTGGGCGTGGCGCGTCCCGCGCGGGTGATCAATTGGCACCCCAGCCATTCCTCCAGCGCTTTGACCTGTTGGCTGACCGCACTTTGGGTCACGCCCAACTCTTCGGCGGCGCGGCCAAATCCGCGCAGGCGGGCCACGGATTCAAACGTGCGCAAGGGACCAAAGGGCAAATTGGCTTTCATATTAGCCACGCTGAACCAGTGCCTAATGGGTGTCAAGCGCGCGTGCCCTGCGGGCAGCCTGCGGCGCAGGTATTTTTACCAAGATGAATTTGGGTGCGGTTCAAACCCCGTGCGGGGCAATGATGATTTTGCCGGTGGATTGGCGAGATTTGAGCAGGTCGAGCGCCGTTTGGCTGTCGGACAGCGGCAAGCGGTGGCTGATATGGGGGCGCAGGCCGCCGCTTTCATACCAATCAAATATCGTGGCAAGGCCGCGCGACAGGGTTTGGGGGGCGAACTTCAGATAGCCCCCCCAGTAAAGCCCGATCACGGTCAGGTTTTTCACCAACAGGTGGTTGGCAGGGATTTGGGGCACCTCGCCGCCCGCAAAGCCGATGGGGATCAGCCGCCCTTCTGGATTGGTGGCGCGCATCGCCTGCGTGAACGCCGGGCCGCCGACCGCGTCATAAACGACATCGACGCCGCCAAGCGCGATCAGCGCATCGCGCAAATCAGGCGCTGTGCTGTCGATTACATGGTCCGCGCCGGCATCGCGCGCCACGCGCAGCTTGTCCGCCCCCCGCGCCGTGGCGATCACCCGCGCGCCCATCCGCTTGCCAATTTGGACCGCCGTGAGGCCCACACCCCCCGCAGCGCCCATCACCAACAGTGTTTCCCCCGGTTGCAACCGAGCGCGGTGGTCCAACGCCAAGTGGCTGGTGCCATAGGCGATTTGCAAAGCGGCGGCATGGTCGAACGGCATCGCATCTGGAAGGGGCGTGCAGCGGTTCGCATCAAAGCAGCCCCATTCCGCCAGCCCGCCTTGCCCCGAAAATACCGCCACGCGCGCGCCGATCTGCAGCGTGTCCACGCCCTGCCCCAAGGCGGCGACAACGCCTGCAAGTTCCATCCCCAGCGTAAAGGGCGGCGCGGGGCGATCCTGATAGGTTCTGGAAATCATAAGCAAATCTGCGAAATTCAACCCGCAGGCCATGATTTTAACCAGCACTTGCCCCGGCCTGGGGACAGGCTGCGCGATACTGTGCATCCGTGCTGTACCGTCAGCCCCCAGTTGAAACGCGCGCATGGTTTGCCCTTTTGATGTTCTCAATCGTTCTGTGTTAATGGTTTTTGGGGGATGTGGCCAGCCCCAGCCCCAGCCCTGAACTGTTGCATATTGCAAAGATAAGGGTTGAATCGTTGCAAATTGCATTGCAATATGCAAAACACTTTTGTCGCGAGTGGCCGCCGCATTGGGCATCCTTTGGGTGTCGTGCCGCAGCCCTGCAAACCCCTATTCATCAGGATAGGGCGACCTGTCTAAATGGTCAGGTCCTGGTTGGAAATTTGTGAAAATGACGGGTTTTGTTGGAATTTCCCATTATTGGCACGGTTCTTGCTTGTACAGTGGTAAGACAGTGTAAATTTTGCAGGAGTACCCGATGAAACACCCCGTAGACGCCCATGTGGGCAAGCGTATTCGCCATCGCCGTTGGATGGTGGGGATGACGCAGCAACAGCTTGCGGACCAAGTGGGCATTAAATTTCAGCAAATCCAAAAATATGAAACCGGGATGAACCGGGTGTCCGCATCGCGGCTTTGGGATGTGGCCGATGCGTTGGGCGTGGCGATCAGCTTTTTCTTTGAAGGGTTGGATGATGCGCGCGAGGTGCCGCGCGGCGTTGCAGGCGATATGATGGCGGATAAAGAGGCGCTGGAACTGGTGCGGTCTTACTATGCCATCCCCGAGGCGCAGCGCCGCCGCCTGTTCGATTTGGCCCGCGTCCTCAGCGAGGCGGCCTAACCCGCCTTCAGCATGGTCTTGACCGGGGCGCGCGCAGGCGTTAGCCCCGCTTTGGGCCATTTGGGGTTTATATGCTGTCGTCCTCCGAAATCGCAGACATTCGCGCCACCGCCGCATCCCTTGCCGATGTCGCCCGCGTGCAAACCCTTGCCCATTTCCGCAAACCCGATTTGCACGCCGACACCAAAGAGGCGGCGCGCTTTGACCCCGTTACCATCGCCGACCGCGAATCCGAGGCAGCGATGCGTGCAATTCTGGCGAAAGCCCGCCCAAATGACGCGATTTTGGGTGAGGAGTTTGGCGCCACCCCCGGTACATCCGGCCTGACTTGGGTTTTGGACCCGATCGACGGCACGCGGGGCTACATCTCCGGCACGCCCACTTGGGGGGTGCTGATTTCCATCGCGGACGATACCGGGCCGTTGTATGGCATTATCGACCAACCCTATATCGGTGAACGGTTTGCGGGCGGTTTTGGTGCGGCCCATGTCACCGGGCCGATGGGCCATGCCGCGCTGAAAACCCGCGCCCCCCGCGCGCTAAATCAATCCATCCTGCTGTCCACCTTCCCCGAGGTTGGCACGCAGGTCGAAGGCGACGCGTTCCGCCGCGTGGCCGCCCATGCCCGCCTAACCCGTTACGGCATGGATTGCTACGGCTACGCCCTGCTGGCAGGTGGCCATGTGGATTTGGTGATCGAGGCGGGCCTGCAAGCGTACGACGTCCAAGCCCCCATCGCGGTCATCACCGCGGCAGGCGGCATTGTGACCAATTGGCAAGGCGGCCCCGCGCATCAGGGCGGCCAAGTCATTGCGGCGGCGAACGCAGATATCCACGCCGCCGCCATGGCCCTGCTTAACGACTAACTTACCAATGGCCGATGTTGGGGGCCGATGCCCATGGCTCGGCCGCGGCCAGCGCATCGCCCTTTTGCAACAGCTCGATCGACACATTGTCGGGACTGCGCACAAAGGCCATATGCCCGTCACGGGGTGGGCGGTTGATCACCACACCATTAGCCGCCAAATGCGCGCAAACGGCATAAATATCATCCACCTCATACGCCAAATGCCCGAAATGCCGCGCATCCGATGGCAAACCGTCATCGCCATCCCAGTTATACGTCAACTCCACCGGGCATTCGGGCTGTCCGGGGGGCGACAGGAAAATCAAACTGAACCGCCCCTTTTCGCTGTCCATCCGCCGCGTTTCCTCCAATCCCAACAACTTGTAAAACGCCAAGGATTTCTCAAGGTCCAACACGCGCACCATCGTGTGCAAATATCTAATCGCCATCATAGTCTCCTTCATTGCTGCCCCAACTATAGCCCCCGCACGCCCATTGACCACCCCTTCGCCTTGCCGAAAGGTGTTCGCCACGATATGCCAATCCCAAACCCATCAAACGAGGTCCCCCATGCCCCTGACCGACGACCAACGCGCCGAGATTGAGGCGACCCGCGCCACCCCCAAACCCACCCTGCGCGCCGTATCCGAAGGGATGGAGGCGCACATGTACCGCGCGCATGAGGTGCTGGACCACGGCTTCATCCGCGTGATCGACTATATGGGCGATGATACCGCCATCGTACAGGCCGCCCGCGTCTCCTACGGCGCTGGCACCAAACATGTGTCGAATGACGAAGGGCTGATCCGCTACCTGATGCGCCATTGGCACTCCACCCCGTTTGAGATGTGCGAAATCAAACTCCACGTCAAACTGCCCGTCTTTGTGGCCCGCCAGTGGATCCGCCACCGCACCGCCAACGTCAACGAATACTCCGCGCGGTACTCCATTTTGGACCGCGAATTCTACATCCCCCACCCCGACCAACTCGCCGCGCAATCTGTGGTCAACAACCAAGGCCGCGGCGCCGTGCTGGAAGGCGAGGAGGCCGCGCGCGTGCTCGACATGCTCAAACGCGACGCCAACACGGCATATGATCACTACGAGGCGATGCTGTCGCCCACCCAAGCGGACGGCAGCCCCCAACAAGGGCTGGCCCGCGAACTGGCGCGCATGAACCTGCCCGCCAACATCTACACCCAATGGTATTGGAAGGTGGATTTGCACAACCTCTTCCACTTCCTGCGCCTGCGCGCCGACGCCCACGCCCAATATGAGATTCGCGTCTATGCCGATGCAATTTGTAAAGTGGTCGCCGATTGGGTGCCAATCGCGTTTGCCGCGTTTGAGGATTACCGGATGGGCGGGGCGACCCTTTCGGGGAAGGCTATTGAGTGTGTGCGCCGGATGCTGAAAGGCGAGGAAGTGACGCAGGAGAATTCGGGGATGTCGAAGGGGGAATGGCGGGAGTTTATGGGAGTGGTTGATGTTTAATCCCCCCTATGACGCGTCTACTTGGATACCCTACTTTGAAGTGCTTCTGGAACTAATTCGCGCAATCGCATGGCCCACAGCGGTTATAATTGCTGCTCTTCTCTTCTCGAAAGACCTGAAGTCACTTTTGCCGAGAATAAAAAAGGTCGGTCCTGCTGGGCTTGAGCTCGAAACTGTCCATCAAAATAGTGAAGGTCTATCCGAAGTGCGGTCTACGGCTGTTTCGGAGTCGCCTTTGGGAGAGTTGACTGACGCGGAGGCTAAAAGAATAGAAGAACGCAATGAACGAGAGCTACAAGCGTTTCCCGAGGAGCACCATTTAAAAATCTTGCTTAGAGCACTAACGATGCAAGAACTCTACCGATATTTTGCGCTGGCCTATGCAAACATTTTTACAAGTCAGATAATATTACTCGAAATATTGAATAGTCGTAAAATTGGGCATGAAGAAGCAGACGAGTTGTTCAAGTCGGTTCAGGCAAATCACGATCAATTGAAAGATTGGAAACTTGAAACATACATGCGATTTTTGTTGAACTGGAATTTCATCAAAGACTTGGAAGGCACTTATGGGCACCTCTATAAATTGCCCCACCGCCCACACTGCGGTATGGTGGGACAGTGAACTGGCGGTGGGGATGCGGCGATGGCGCAGATGGGTTTTTTCGATCTTTCGGACCGTTACGCGAGTCTGGATGCCAAGAAGGACCCGCTGGTCGAGATTGACACCGTCGTGCCGTGGGAGGAGTTCCGTCCCACCCTTGAGCGAGCCTGGCGCAAGCCGGATGCGGATCGCAAGTCCCGCGCGGGACGCAAGCCGATGGACGCGGTTTTGATGTTCAAGACGCTGGTTCTGAGCGCGCTCTACAACCTTTCCGACGACCAGATCGAAT
>NZ_FOCO01000066.1 GCF_900110135.1 Pseudorhodobacter antarcticus
GGCCCCGAATACATCAGTGAAAAGCTCCCTCTCGGCGATGCACGCATCGTCTGTCGGGCAACGGATGAAATGGGCTGTGAAACGTGGGGTTACCATCCAGCACATCCAACCCGGCCAGCCGCAGCAGAACGCCTATATCGAACGCTACAACCGCACCGTAAGGCATGAATGGCTGGACCAATACATCATCGAAAGCATCGAGGAGGCCCAAGATTACGCCACGCAATGGCTGTGGACTTACAACAACGACCGCCCCAACATGGGCATCGGCGGCATAACACCCGCAATGAAACTGAAAATGGCCGCGTGAATTCTACGATCGCACCCCACTAAAAATAGGGGGATTACCGTGATAACCTTCAAAAATCCCATCTCGATCACTCCATATGCCCCCAACTGGTTTAAGCTGGGGTAAGGTTGCACATGGGTCAGTTCTCAGTGACAATTTTGGTAGTTGCCGGGTCAATTCTCAGTGGCAATTAACAGACAAGCAGATACACAGAAGCACACGTCATAGCGATCTTGCGCCAGCCTTCGCATATTCCGGGCCAGATCGTTATCCTGATTGGTATCCGTCCGGTAAATGCGCGATTTCAGGCTTTTTCGGTCAGCCAGTTCAACGGCATGAGTTCATCGATGCGATTTATCTTGTGCATTCAGTTTCAGGGCTGCCGTGACGACAATCTTGCCGACCTACCTGCAGCCCTCCGCGCTACAGGTCAAACTGTTGCGCGACTCACGGGTTACCAGACCGCCGAGGCAATCGCCGTAGATTGACAGCACGGCATAAGCCCCACTTCGCTTTGCGTTCTCAACATCAAGCATCGTTCCGGGATCGACAATAGCGAGCGCAGCAGGATCAGTCCCTTGCGGCGCGGTGCCGGGCGGGCTGACCTCGATCAAACCAATCTGATCGGCCGTATTGTTGGTCAGCGTTATCAGCGCTGCGCGGTCTTCCGGGGGTTCGTAGCCGATACCGAATTGCGCGGCGCAGGAATTCACCACGGCCTGATAGTCCATCGGTGGCACGTCTGGTTGCTCGGCCACGGGCACATCGTCTTGCGGCGGTGGTGCGGTGTCTACAGGTGGAACTGCCGCAAGATAGAGATCGGCGCAATTGTAGAAAGCCACTTCATCATTGAAGAACCGCGAGGATGCGTCTTCATTTTGCTTCACGCACAGGCCCCAATCCTGAACAGCGACATCGGCGTAGCGTGCCGGATCTTCGCTGCGCCAATCCTTCGGATCATCGTACCAATTCACGAAACTTGGCTTGAAGCTGTCAAGGCAGTCGTAAAACGCCGCTTCATTGTTGAACACGGCAGAGGTTTTATCCTCGTTTGCCGCGACGCAACTATCCCAATCGCCTTCGGTAACGCCCCCGTAAACTGTTTGGCCCTGTCCCCGAGGATCCCTGGGATCATCATACCAATTGTTCGGCTTGGCGAGGTCCAAGCAGTCAAAATAGGCGATTTCATTGTTAAAGGTGGCAGGCGCCCGCACATCCTCATCTGCGGCAACGCAAGTCTTCCGATCATACTCGGGAACCGTGCCGTAATCATCTTCTACACGTGGCCCTTGCGGATTGTTGTACCATTTTTCCGGACCATAGACGGCAATGACCACCGGCTCGGTACGCTCCGACCCATCAGAACTTTTGGCGCGAATATAGAGGGTATAATCCGTTTCACCGACATCTTTGAACAAATTCGGCGAGTTTACATAGATGACGCCATCGTTTTGGACACCGAACGGAAGGTCCCACGCTTCATTGCCGGCAGAGTCGACAGGTGCAAAAATGACCTGACCGCTGTCTTCGTCAGGATCTGACGCGGCGAGGCGAATACCGACAGGTGAGTCTCTCTCCGCCAAAATGGACACTTCATTCGCCGAGGGGTCGATATCGTCAAAGGGCGTGATGTCGAACTCGTTCTCCGGCAGGATCTTGATCTCAAAGCTGCGCTCTATGGCGGAACCGTCGGTGCTGACCGCCTCAAAGGACGGCGCGGCACGGTAGATCGCCTCATAGTCGATCAATCCAGCCACCGTCACCACGCCCGTCTGGGGATCGATAGTGAACAGCCCGTCATCATACGCGCCCATACGGTATGTCACGGTATCGGTCCGGTCAAAATCTTCGGCAAGGAGGGTTAAACCCACCAGGGTTCCATCCGGAGCATTTTCCGAGACGGTATCAGGGACATTGTCGATATCGGACATGGAGCTGAGGTCAACTTCATTCACGTCGTAGATCGCGACCTCGAAATCAAGATAACTGATAGAACCATCCGTGCTCGTGGCTATTACGGGGATCATTTCAGCAAGCCGGGTTTCAGCGTCCAGAATTCCAGCGCGTCCGACCGTAATCGCCCCTGTAGTGGGATCAATCGCAAAGGGGCTGAAATTGGCGTCAATGCGGTAGCTGACAGTATCTGCCTTGTCCCTATCCTGCGCGAAAGCCGTCACGCCAACCAGTGTGCCGAAGGGCGCGGTCTCGTCAACACCATTGGGCTGCGGATCAGCGTCCAACATATCACCAACGGCAGCCTTATTGATCGCATTGACAAAAATCGTGAAGGTGCCACGGCTTAGCGAACCATCGGTGCTGCTGGCGACCACGTCAATCGTATAGCTGTCACTTCCTTTGCCAATCGGGCCTGCAACGCTCACCCCGCCCGAGTTGCTATTAATGGCAAAGCGGCGACCTGCGTCAGAGATCAGGGCGAAGGTGACCCGGTCGGATTGGTCGCCATCGTGCGCGATGGCGACCAATCCGACCGGGGCGCCGATTCTGGCATTTTCATCAACTTTGTTGTCGGTTGGGTCCACGTCGAAAACGACACCAACATCGACCTCATTCACATCGATGACAATGACCACAAAGTCTTTCTCCGTGGAGGATCCATCGGAACTTTTCGCCACAATGGTGAAGTCACGCCGCGCCGCTTCCTCTGCATCCAGCTTGCCAGCCACAGTCACGATGCCCGTGTTATGATCAATTGCGAACTTGCCTTCTGAACTGCTCTTTAGACTGTAGGTGATCCTTTCGCCTTTATCCCTATCCGTGGCAGCCGCGGTGATGCCTACAGGCGTGCCAATTGGCGCGTTCTCGACAACCTTGTTGTCCGTTGGGTCAGCGTCTTTCAGGTCCTGTACATCCCACTCATCGACATTCAGGACGACCATCGTGAATTCTGCCTCGCTTGTAGACCCATCGTTACTGGTGGCGATGACTGTGAAGCTGAAGGTTGGAGACGTCTCAAAGGCCGGAACGTTGAGCGCACCCACCACACCGGTTTTCGTGTCAATGAAAACACGGTCGGTATAGAAATGATCATTGGCCAGACGAAAGCCTCTCGCTCTGACCATCAACTGCCCGCCTTTGAGGCTGTAGCTAACGCTCGCGCTGACGTCCGCGTCTGTGGCGAAGGCGGTAATGCCGACCGACCTCTTGTAATCGACGCTCCATTCGCCTTCAGATACAGTGTTGGGCGCCTGATCGATATCGATGACCGCGCCGATACTAAAATCGTTGAAATCGGCTACATCGATCACAAAGTCCAACTGGCTGGTCGAACCATCGCTGCTTGTGGAAAGTACCGTGACGCTGTGCTTCTTCGCCGTCTCGAAATCGAGTGCCCCGGCAACTGTGATAACCCCGCTCGCCGCATTGATCGCGAAGCGCCCGCCTGCAGTGTCGATAAGCTTATAGCTGACCTTGGCCAAGGCATCATAATCTTTGGCCATGGCCGTAATCCCGACCGGCGTTCCCACGGCGGCATTCTCGGCGACCTGGTTGTTCGCATGATTGGAATCGTAGGTGTTTGTGATCGGAGACTCATTCTCATCGAGAATTTCGATCTTGAAACGCTCGAAGCTGCTTGTTCCATCAGAGCTCTCCGCCTTGACAGACACCCAGCCTGCATCAGCAATTCTGCCGTTGACATAGGGATCATTCACCGCTTCCAAATCGATTTGCCGGAAATATCCGCCTGTCGTGATCACGCCGGTGACGGGATCGATTTCATAGACATTTCGGCGATCCGCACGGGCAAATCGATCATATCCGAGGCTATAGGTGACCTTATCCGCAGTATCTTTGTCCACGGCCAGCGCGGTGATCCCGACAATCGTTCCATCTGGCGCAGATTCAGCAACCGCATTCGGAGTCGGGTCAACATCTTCCGGCGTGCCAACCGGGTTGTCGCTGACATCGCTAACCTGGATTTTTGAAGTTGCACGAGAGATGGAGCCATCTGAACTGGTGGCAACCACATCGATCACGTAGCTTGTCTGCGTTTCATAATCCAGCAACTGGGCGGTTCTCACAACGCCGCTTTCGGGGTCAATCACGAACACGCCTCCGGCGTCGTCAGACAGGCTGTAGCGCACAGTGTCGGTCACGTCCTTGTCCACCGAACTGGCAGTCGCAACATGCGCGCCCACCGGAGCGGTTTCGTTAACGCTGTGGTTGTCAAACAACATTTTCTGTTCGCTGGTACGAAACTGATTCCCAAGCCATGACAGTTCAATCGGACCAGAGATATTCACCATAGACGACACGGCAACCGGGCCAAGGGCGAACTCATTGGCGTCGCCCAGCGCGATCTCGAAGTTTTTGACGCTAACCGAACTGTCAGAACTTGTCGCCGTCACAGTCACCGTATGGCTCGCAGTCGCTTCCCGGTCCAACGGCTGATCCACCATAACCACGCCTGTCTGAGGATCAATCTTGAACGGGGCCGTGATTGCATAGCTGACCGTGTCTTTTGCATCCCCGTCGATGGCAAGGGCCGTAAGGCCCACGGGTGTGCCGGGTTCGACGCTCTCAGACACGACGTTACGTACTGGGTCGGCATCTGAGACCAGCCCCAGATTATTGGCAATCCGCTTGTCCTCCCGGCTTTTTAGGTCGCGGTCCTCTTTCAGCTTGTCGAAATCCCGATCACTTATCGCATCGCCAAAAGAGATCGTCTCGGATGCATCCGTAATTTTGATCCTGCCAAAGCAGATTTCCGGATTGCCCCGTAGTACGTTCACCTGTTCGTAGTCGTCGCCGGTTCCCCGCAGTTCGCCTCTAAATCGCTCGGTCCCGCGGCCGGTCTCGCGTATTTCGTTTTCCAATCGCTCGGTCCCGCGCTTGATGGCTTTGAACGCATAGCCGACCCTGGTGCGCAACGTGAAGGTGCTGCCGGGCTCCAAGACTGTGATCGGCTTGAGGTCCACGTACTGATCCGCAGACCTGAATGAATCAAAATTCTCCGGGATCGTTCGGTCCTTGCCATCTGGCGAGACCATGTTGCCCTGGTGGCCCAGCCGGAAAATCTCCATCGGTTCCGTACCCTCGTTCTTGAGGTCAACGATGGCAAGCCGGGCCGTGGACCGGCCTGCGAACTGGCCGGAGGTCCAGCCGCCATCCATGAATCCACCGCAAGCCTCTCGTGCCGCAAAGGTATCCGTAACCTTTGTCGGGTGCTTGAAGCCTTCTCCAAGCTTGTGCCAATACAGACCGCCTCCAATTGTCTGCGCAGCCGCACAGACATCAAACCTGTCCTTGTAAAAAATCGGCTCCCGTGCATCGATTACAGCAAACTTCTCGCCTTCCCAGCCGGTGAATTCCGCATAATCCCCCGGGCGCAGCGTGTGCGACTTAAAGGCCTTGCGGTAATTCTCGCTGTCTCGAAAGACGCTGAGTATCTTTGCGCCCTCGTTCATCATCATGACTTGGCCGGATCGACCACGGAGGTTCTCGTCATAAAATGTGAATGGGTAAGGATTCCCAACGAGCATCGGCTTGCATTCACTTGCAGCCACTTCGGGCGTCATGAACTTCTCGCCGTAAATGTAGTAGTATTTGGTCAGGTCCGCATCCTGCTTGCCCCAAAGGTACAAGCTGCCATCGCGCCGGGTGATGTAGAATTCTTTGTGACCGTTCTTGTGATAGAAGAATTTTATCGGAAAGCTCTCGGTTTTGCCGTGGGCATCGGGCAGCTTGACCGATGAGGATTGGCACCCACCATCCGACCAAGGCAGCTGCAATGTGCTAGTCACATACTTCAGCGGGGAATTGTGGTTCACGGTATTGACGAATTTCTTGGTTACCTCGTCATATTCGCCGCTCTGTTTCATGACGAAAGCCTTCTTTACCTCGTCATATTCCACTTGGTGGAAAAAAGCATCCGGACGCGCGAGGTCACCCGAATTGTAATCTTTTCGCAGATCGTTCGGGTTATCGAGCCTCAATCTGACGGTAATCTTATCGCCACGTGTCTGCGGAAACACCCATTCTTGCTGGTACCGTTCAGGCGGCACACTTTCGCTGCGCCAAAAGAAAGCCCAGGCCGGATCATCCGCGATCTTTACGTCGTCGGACCGGAATCTGGCCAAATCTTCGCGCGCCTTGACCTCCGCAGCAGACTGACGATTGAGGTCACGTGACGCAAAAGGCGACGACATTTGCTGGTAATTCCAGTCGTATTTCCGGTTTCCACTCGTATCGAATTGGCCAACCCGCCACTTGCCCTGAAGCGCTGAATAGCCCGAGCTGTTTTCAGTATCGCCCGCATGGACAAATTTTTCCATCGAACAGGGTGACGCACGATCGGCGAGGACAAGCTTTTCGAGCATTGCAGCTGACGCCACTTTATTGGCAGCCGCCTTCGCCTCGACTTGCTTGACAGCTTCCATATTGGTGGGCGGCGCAAGCTGCTCCAGCAACGCGAAGAACGCTTCGGAATACAGCTCTGGCACCTCGTGGGGCGACTTGCCCGGATGCAGGGCCTTGCTCCAGATTGCCTTGCGGCCCATGGAATCCTGTACATAAAAGCCAGTGAAGTCCGTAGGGTCGTTCGGTTTCTGGGCCATCTTGACGATGAACGTGGTGCCAAGAACCTCGGGTTTCTGTACGCCAGCTTGCACCGTTGCCACGTCAAGCGGAACAGTCATCGCCCGCAAAGTCGTCACCTCGATCCGCTGATCCCCGATATATTTCCAGGTGCCGACAATCGGGGGATTGAACCAGAAATCATTCTCAGGCTGTTCGAAAAAAGTGCCATTGGCGGCAAAGAACCAAATCCGTTTCTTCTCTGGGTCCACCTTTTGCGGAAACTCTGCATTCGCCTTGTAAGGCCCGATTTCCCACGACCCGACGATCGTCTCTTTGACCTTGGTGATGATCTGCAAGTTTTCATCGGTGTTTATGGCCGAGCCCCCGCTGCCGGGCTCATCGCTGATCTTCTCCAACCACACATCGGCCGGGCCAGAGGCTGTCAACAACAGGTTCGGCTCTACGCCATCCGGTTGTTCGGGCAGGTCTGCTGTAATGTAGTAGTCTTGCAGGAAGCTGACCGCTTGGGCCGACTTGGATGTTTTATCCGCGATACGGTGCAGCGACATGCCCTTAGTGGCACCCGTTGGATCGGGCCGCATCGCATAAGCATATTCCTTTCCCACTTCAAAAAAGACCGTATCTTGGCGCTGCCCGTCTGTCGGGTACAACTTATCGCCGGCGCCTCCCAGCAATCCGTCCCGGTCAAACATGGCGGCATAGATTTCGCAGGTCTCCGCCGTCTTCATGATCTCATCGTCGGGTGCGGACTCGAAACCTGTCCACTCCCAACGCTTCAGAACCAAATCGGGCTCCCGGTCCTCAGGCCTAGCTCTGGAATCTTGATTGACGATGATTCGGTCCACGACGTTTTTACGAATGTTCTTGCCAGGAGAAAGGCTCTGATTTCTCCATCGACCATCATCGGATGGTGTCACTATATCGCCACCGACGCCGTAGCTGTAACTTGTGTTGAACGTATTTGTCCAAGTGACACTGCGGTCCTTGACACCAAAGGCATCATATTTGCCGACCCGCCACTCGCCCGGCAGATTTCCGTAGAAGTCGTAGTTGCGGCAGCTGCTGAAATCCGCCCAGGCAACCGTGTTGTCAATCACACGGAGCGCGTTCTCTCCGAGCGTTTCCAGCACGGCCAAACGGCCCTCAATGCGCGTCTGTTCAACCGCATAGGCAAATTCTTCGGCCTTTGCCTGCGCTAGCACCGGGGCGCAGTCTACGTCATGCTGCTCCTTACGCTCAACCTCGGAAGGCGTCGGCACATAAAGCGGCTCTACTGTGAAAGTAACCTCATAAAGGCTTCCCTCGGACGTCTGCTGGATAAACGCGCCCTCATACTCCTCGATATCATAAAGCTGCGTGGTCGGAATTGTCAGGCTGCCAAGGCTGTCGTTGCTGCTGGCGCTGTCGTATTCGATAAGGTCGATCCGGACATCATCGCCGCGCTGGAACAGATATTCGACCCGCACGTCTTTCGTCTGGCCAGAGCCGATGTAGCGCCAGTCATTGCCGCCATTCGGCCAGACGGACGTTCCGTCGATCTGGATTTCAAGCTGATCATCGACCTTGTCAGTGGCCTTGGTTATCTCGTCGACGGCAAAGGAGAAATCCAGCATGGCTATATCCAGAAGGACCTCGCCGACTTTCGCAGCGGCAGCGCCTGCATCTCCGTCAATGCTTTCGAACGCATCACTGAGTGTCTTTGCGCGTTCAGGCAAATCTTCGATGTTTTGACCGGAATCAATCCTGAAATATGGCGGATTTCGCTGTGGAATGGCGTAGGTCTTGGTATCCGCACAGACAGAGTAATTATCGACCGAAACCTCGAACGGTTCAGTGTAGATCGTTTGCCGGACGTCTGCGGCCAAAAGCTCCCTATTGCGGCTTCTTTTGACCCGCCCCTCGAACACTTCTATTTCCTTGATTCTTCTTTGCAGGTTTTCAAGAACGAATTCCCTGTTTCCTGCTTCAACAATTTGGGTTTCAAGTTCGGACCGCTCTTTGGCAGACGGGCTCACTTTCAACTTTTGTTGAAGGGCAAACCGTTCTGCCATGAATGATGCCCAGCCCCCCCCCCACTCCTTGGTTAGTTTGGCCTGTTCGGCCTTTAGATCAGCCAGATCACCTCCCAGACTTCCTGGGTCCTGCCCCAAGGTGGGGCCCGATATGCCCCCGGCCAGCGCCGTGCCAACCTGACGGGCAGCAGTATTTCCCACAACGTCCTGCAGCAGCGGTTTGATCACCCGCCTGTAGTACTGCTTGAACGCCGCCTTTTCTGCGGCTCCTCTGATCTTATCCGGGTTCTTTTTAACCCAGCCGACCACGACCTTCTTGCCTTTGGCAAAAGTCGTTCCGGCCTTTTTCAAGCCAGCCTTAGCCACGCTCGGTGCTGTGCGGGCCGCATTTGCTCCCAGCTTGACCAGCTTCTTGCTGCCACTCAGCGCCGCCTTGCCCGTGGTCTTGGTAAGCCACCACGCGCCCCGAAATGGCGCGGATCCGATGGTAATTGTACCTTTGACCAACTTTCTCTTGAGGTCGGACTTGACCGCACCGTCTGCAAGCTGCTTCAAACCTTTTTTCTTCCAGGTGTTAGCAATATTGCCGGTAAATGTGCGCGCTTGGTCCGCGATGGACTTCTTGGCAGCAGCTTTACCCGCAGCCTTGCTCGTGCTTTTGCCGATGCCCTTGGCGCTTTTGATGATACTTCGCCCCAACTTTTTGGCCACATCTGTCGAGCCCATCGAATATATGAGGGGAGCTAATTCGATGGCTTTAAGAATGCCGGTCGACAGAATTTCCGTTTTGGAATCTCGGCCAGTGGACACCTGCAACGCTTTGACGGATTTAATCGTAAGCCTTGCGAGATCCCTCGGCTTGGCGACCTCTTCAAAGACCCACGTCATTTCTGCTACATTGAAATCGGCGCCAGCTTTCAGTCCGACAGACGTACGTCCCGGCACCTGCGCCAAAGCACCCATCTTAGCCCGATTTGCATTGGCGGGCGTGATATCGGCACGACTTCCGTCGTCATACATAAAGTCCGGTCGTGCGATCTGGACCTTGGGGTTATAGATCAGGTACTTTGTGCCTGCCGCGTCTTTCAGATCGCGCTGAAACAGCCAGAACTGATTATCGCCCAAATGAGTTGCGTTTGAATAGACATTCAAATACCCCGGCTCAGTGGTAAACGAAAATGTACTGCCATTAAGACTCATCGATGTCGTGCTGGCATGACCACTCATCAATGCCATGCTGGCTTTCAGGTTGAGTAACTTGTAGGCCTTGTGCTCGAAACCATTTTTAGAAATGATTTCAGACACATCTCCGCTGCTGTATCTCAGATCAGGCCCCGGCAGCAGGACCCACAGGAAACTGTCATCATCCTCGACGAGCGGTTGGACCGAAACGCCACGTCCGTTGATCTTGAGGTAGTTTCCGCTTTTGCCATTGCGGATGCGAAACGGGACCGTCAGGCGTTGATAATCCTCAGAGACATATTTGCCGCCGATGTCACAGGGTTCCGGACATCTGTCCGGCAATAATATGTCATTCTGTGTATCTTGACCAAGAGCATAAGGGCCAGAAAGCATGAACCCAAAAGCGATGAGAATTGCAATCAGTCTCAGAATAACGCGCATGGTTGCACCTTCTCATTTACCGTTGGTTGGTCATACCAATCAACGGATACGTCTGGCGGCAAAACGCCATCCTTAGTTGCACCTTTTCGCGTAAGCCTCCATCCCGCGAACATTTGATGCTGATGTTTTGGCATCTTGTTCTGACAGCGGCCCCACAGCGACCAACCAGTACCCACGCGTGAATTTCGGGCATATGCTGGTATTCACAACAGTCCAATCACGGGGAAATTTGCGCACCAATTGATCGGCGCTGTTACGATCGCGGAAAGATCCCGCGATTGCATACCAATCACCTTCAGCAACTTTCTCGCGGTAGCTCTGCATAGTAAAAAGCAACTCGTCATAGCCCTTTTTAGTAATCTGACATTTCTTGTTGCGAACCGGCGCCTGACCGCTGAGCAGGATCGAGTTTGGCCGTATTGCGCCATCCACATTATACGCGATGTCACCGCAATCGGCGCTGAAGCGATATGCCACACCGGACACTGCGCCAATGTTGGAAATAGTGCCTTCAAACAACATCGTACCCGAGCGGACGCCGATCTTGCTCAGAGAGGCCTTCGGTCTGGAATAGCTGATGTACAACTCATTGTCACACATCTGAACTTCCATGGTGGAGCCATTATGATCGTACTCGTCCACCGAGCAATTGCTGGCTTGTGCCTTCCCGCCTGTGAGCCAGAGCAGGCAAATCACCAGACTAATCCCGATACGCTTCATTTGCCCCTCCAAAGTTCAAATGTAGCGTTTACATCACGCCATTGCGTCAAGCCCTAGTCCACCATCCCCACTTTAGCAAGGCATTGATGATGTAACGCCCCCCCCCGACGGCATCGATGTACCAAGGTGGATCAGCGCATCACGCAGCCAATTTGCATCGAATGCTCGGTCGGCAAGGAACTGGCCACAAGTTAGCCCGTTGATCAGAGGTGGTCCTAGTTCTTCGACCACATTGCAGCCCTTTTAAGGTGGATCATGGTTTCATTTCAGGCTGCCATTCTCATAGGTTCTGTTTTGCTCGCATAGGCCTCGTCGGTGGTCAAGATGCCATGGGTCGATTGCGGTCGTTCGGCATTGTAATAGGCTAGCCATTTTCCGATGCCGCTGCGGGCCTGTGACCCAGTCTCAAACCCGTGCAAATAGACACATTCGTACTTGAGGGACCTCCACAGCCGTTCGATCATTCGGTTGTCAATCCACCGCCCTTTGCCATCTATTACCGTCAGTGCATTGCGAAGCAATGTCAC
>NZ_FOCO01000112.1 GCF_900110135.1 Pseudorhodobacter antarcticus
GGTTTACTCATACCACACAGCTACCATGCTGGATTCACAAGATGAATCCCTCATGGGATTTGTGCAACAGAGCCTCATATCATCCATCCGCAAATGTTGCAGGCCTGTGGACGCCGCATGACGGTCGCTGATCCGCTCGGCACGGCTGTCGATCTTGCGTTGCTCTGCCAAGGAAAGCCGAATGTCGTCGGACAGATCTAGCCATTTCTGCGGATCTGGTGTGCCATCTTCGTTCAAAGGACGCTCCCACCCCTTTTGGGTTGCCAGCAGGCCGCGCCGAAAGCTTGCAAGCCTTGCGCTGATCTTGCTCTTCGACAGGGTCGGATTTGGAAAATTGGCATAGATGAAACGAAAGGAAGTCATGGCGATGGTCCATCGAAAAGATTGAAGGAAACAGGCCGGAGGGCCTGCAGGCTGACAATGCCGGCGCAAAGATCAGATGATTGAGGGCTTGCGCACGACCGACGTCGCGACGTTGCGCCAGTCGATGCCCTCGAACAGGGCGTCGAACTGGACCCTCGAAAGGGTAATGGGTTCGGAACCCGGCTTCGGCCAGATGAACTGCGTGCCGTTCAGGCGCTTCATGACCAGAACCAGACCGGTCCCGTCCCAGACGATCATCTTGAGGCGGTCCGCGCGGCGGGATCGGAACACATAGATCGCCCCGTCGAACGGATCGCGATCAAAATGTTCGGCAACATGACCGGCAAGCCCGTCCATGCCCTTCCGGAAATCGACAGGCTGGGTCACAAGGAAGATCCGGAAGTTGCCGGCCGGGGTAATCATTGTCCCGCCCTCAGGGCGCGCAGGATTTCGGCCAGGTGGGTGCCAGGGTAGCCGACCGGGATCGATAAAACCATGTCGCCCAGATGAAGGTCACATGCGATGCCGAGTTTCGGCTGTGAGTTGTGCGAATGCGACCTCGCAACACCAACCACCTCAACGATTCCGAGCCTGTCGACGGGGCGCGACAGTGCATCCCGGTGATCCTTCACCCACTTCGAGACAAGGGATTCCTTTGCGCCAACCTGACGGGCAATGACGGCGATTTTTTCTCCACCCTCGATACGCTCGATGATCTTGACCTTGAGCTCATCCGGCCACTTAAAGCGTCCGCTTGGTCTGCGGGGCACCCAGCCCCCCCACACTTCGTGACCTCCGCTTGTCTTATGAAGGTCCCAGCTTTTGTGCGAAACAAGAGCCACAGACAAGCATTTTGAAATGCTTGTCTGTGGTGGTGGTTGGATCGTTTAG
>NZ_FOCO01000067.1 GCF_900110135.1 Pseudorhodobacter antarcticus
CAGTTTTTAGCCATCCGGCCAATTTATCAGCAAAAAGATCAAGCTTGCTCTGCCGATCTGGCGTCGTGAACTGCGGCTCAATCGTGCCCGCGTTCAAATGCTTCGTAATCGTGTTGCGCGACAAACCAGTCCGGCGCGAAATCTCCCGGATCGATAGCTTCTCGCGCAAAGACATGCGTCGGATTATGTTCAAAAGTCCCATGTGTATCACTCCATTGCTCCCCGTGGCGCAGCGCGCTGGGGGAAGGGTCACATGGCTCAATTCTCAGTGGAAATTATTCGATAAACCGGCTCACTTCTAAGTGGAAATCAACAAGCCTTGGTCGCGATGAGATTCAACCCTGACCTCAAGGCAAAATATCAAGCCATGATTAAAGCTGGAAAGCCACCAAAAGTCGCCCTTACTGCGCTCATGCGAAAGCTGATTGAACTCGCCAACGCCCTCATCAAAGCAAACCGAAATTGGGTGATTAAAGAGGCTTGATCAAGACGGATACTCTGATGGTCAAAAACCGCCAACTTTTGAACCTTCCAGAAAGCCTTTACCCCCAGATCGGGAAACCTTTACCCGAAACCTGAAGGACTATGGTCGCAGGGACACAAGTCTATACCTGATGTGCCTCTCTAAATGATGTGCCGTAGAATCCCGAAGTGACCACATGCAGTAGGGCGGGAAGCCTCGCCGGATCTTTACCCCGATTTCGTGGCAACTTTGCCCGGATTTACAATCACGTTAGTGGGTCCAAACACCACGCCGGAACGTGGCAAAATTTTCGCCATAGCCGCCAGCGCGAATGTTGGCTTTGCGTGCTTGTGGTTCAGTCACCGAATAGTCGATGCCATGCGCTTTTGCATACGCCTCTGCCGCGTCGCGGCTGTCAAAACGCAAGCGTACTTGCGAATTCATATCGTCGCTAGAGGTCCAGCCCATCAACGGATCGACCGAGCGCGCCGAGGATGGCACGAAATCCAGCACCCATGTTTTGGTCTTGGCGGTTCCCGATTGCATCGCAGTTCGGGCAGGTTGGTAGATACGCGCGCGCATGGGTAGGCTCCTTAGGCTAGGCTTGCGCCATATGCGGGAAAATTGGGGGAATTTGCAAGTGCTTTGCCTGAAGGGGTGGGTGCTGCCGACCGATCGCTGGGAGTGTGGGTGGGGTGTGTGGTGCGATCGGCCGACAGTCTTTGCTGCTTGCCTAATTACTTTGCATCATCATTTCCAACAACTCAACCAAAAGATGTAAGTTTTCATCTTATATTCCCTAAAATTGAACTTTATTTGATAACCCGACTTAAACCATAGTTATCAATGCGTTAACGTGGCCCCTTGCACCGGAACAAAAACAGACCAAATCTAGGGGGTCGGAAGGAATCACAATGCCCCACAATAATCTGAATGCCCCCGCGACCCGCCCCGAGGTGCTGACCCGCCCGAAACTGGAAGGCGGCAAGCGGTTTGTGCTGTCGACGCCGTTTTTGCCAGCTGGTGACCAGCCCCGCGCAATTGCGGAACTGTCGAGTGGGATTGATGCGGGCGATCATGATCAGGTTTTGCTGGGGGCCACGGGCACGGGCAAGACGTTTACGATGGCCAAGGTGATCGAACAAACGCAGCGCCCGGCAATTATTTTGGCCCCGAACAAGACGTTGGCGGCGCAGCTGTATGGCGAATTCAAGGGGTTTTTCCCCGACAATGCCGTGGAATATTTCGTGTCCTATTACGATTATTACCAGCCCGAAGCTTATGTCGCGCGGTCCGATACCTTTATTGAAAAGGAATCGCAGATCAACGAACAGATTGACCGGATGCGCCATTCGGCCACCCGCGCGCTGTTGGAACGCGATGATGTGATCATTATCGCGTCTGTGTCGTGCATTTACGGCATCGGGTCGGTCGAAACCTATTCCGCGATGACGCAAGATTTGGTAGTGGGGCAAAATTACGACCAGCGCGGGATTATTGGTGAATTGGTCGCGCAAGCGTATCGCCGCAACGACCAAGCGTTTCAGCGCGGCAATTTCCGGGTGCGCGGCGACAGCCTGGAGGTATGGCCCGCCCACCTTGACGACCGCGCCTGGCGTTTTTCGTTTTTCGGTGAGGAGTTGGAGGCGATTATCGAATTTGACCCGCTGACGGGGGCTAAAACGGATAATTTTGATCAAATCCGAATCTATGCCAATTCGCATTATGTGACGCCACGCCCGACGATGCACCAAGCGATTATTGGCATCAAAAAAGAACTGCGGATGCGGTTGGACCAACTGACGGCAGAGGGGAAGTTGTTGGAGGCGCAGCGGTTGGAGCAGCGCTGTTCGTTCGATGTGGAAATGCTGGAGGCGACGGGGGTTTGCAACGGGATTGAAAACTATTCCCGCTATCTGACGGGCCGCGCGCCCGGAGAGCCGCCGCCCACCCTGTTCGAATTTATCCCCGACAATGCGATTGTGTTTGCCGACGAATCGCATGTGTCGGTGCCGCAGATCGGGGGCATGTATAAAGGCGACTTTCGGCGCAAGATGACGCTGGCCGAACACGGGTTTCGCCTGCCGTCTTGCATGGACAACCGCCCCTTGAAGTTTGAAGAATGGGATGCGATGCGCCCGCAGTCGATTTTCGTGTCCGCCACCCCATCTAAATGGGAGCTGGAACAGGCGAGCGGCGTGTTCACCGAACAGGTTATTCGCCCCACGGGCTTGGTCGATCCGATGGTCGAAATTCGCCCAGTAGAGGCGCAGGTGGATGACCTGTTGGACGAAATTCGCCGCGTCGCGCTGGCAGGTTTGCGGGTTTTGGTGACCGTGCTGACCAAACGCATGGCCGAGGATTTGACCGAATATTTCCACGAACAAGGTATTCGCATTCGCTATATGCATTCGGACATCGATACCATTGAACGCATTGAAATTCTGCGCGATTTGCGGCTAGGCGCGTTTGATGTGCTGGTTGGCATCAACTTGTTGCGCGAAGGATTGGACATTCCCGAATGTGGGTTGGTGGCGATTTTGGACGCGGATAAGGAAGGGTTTTTGCGGTCTGAAACCTCGCTTATCCAGACCATCGGGCGCGCTGCGCGCAACGCGGATGGCCGGGTGATTATGTATGCCGACAAGATTACGGGGTCGATGGAGCGCGCGATTGGCGAAACCGACCGCCGCCGCGCCAAACAAGAGGCGTATAACCTTGAACATGGCATCACCCCCACCACGGTGAAAAAGAACGTGGAGGATGTGCTGGCGGGCCTGTGGGCTGGCGATACTGACCAGTCGCGCGTGACGACAAAAATCGACAAACCGATGCTGGGCAGCAATCTGTCGGCCCATTTGGACGGGTTGCGGGTGCAAATGCGCAAAGCCGCCGAGAATTTGGAATTTGAAGAGGCCGCGCGCCTGCGCGATGAGGTAAAGCGGCTGGAAGCGGTGGAATTGACCATCGCCGATGACCCATTGGCGCGCCAGTCGGTGGTGGAGGATGCTGTGGACGAGGCGCAAAAAATGGCAGGC
The DNA here is from genome assembly GCF_900110135.1 of Pseudorhodobacter antarcticus. Taxonomy (GTDB): domain Bacteria; phylum Pseudomonadota; class Alphaproteobacteria; order Rhodobacterales; family Rhodobacteraceae; genus Pseudorhodobacter; species Pseudorhodobacter antarcticus. Next base: position 3,502 of record NZ_FOCO01000067.1, read on the forward strand.
CGGTCCACCGCCGGGCGGGCGGGGATGCGGGGCGGCAAACCGCGGCGCGGACGGTAAGACGTGCGGCGGATGGGGCCTTGCGCGCCCGCGCGGGCGCTGCCCACAGAGCCGCTTGCATTTCATACGGTTTGGCCGTATAAGAGTTGGGCGACGTTATGTCTATCGACCACTGCCCTTCCGTTCTACGGCCGCAGCCACTCGATTCTCAGCTGACGTGCCGAGCCGCCACATGGTGTGGGTGGATCACTAGATAGGAGACATCACGATGGCCAAAGGCACCGTGAAATGGTTTAACGAAACAAAGGGTTTTGGCTTTATTGCACCCGAAGGCAGCAGCAAAGACGTGTTCGTGCACATCTCTGCTTTGGAGCGCGCTGGTCTGCGCACGCTGGCCGATGGCGCCGCTGTGACGTTTGACATCGAATCCGGCCGTGACGGTCGCGAATCGGCAACAAACTTGTCGCTGTCCTAATCCGTCACCGGATACAGAATTCTGAAAAGGCGGGCCCGCTTGGCCTGCCTTTTTTATTGCGCTTGAAACACCAAGCGGTCGCGCATCGCATGTTCAAACCCAACGCGCAGCGACACGGCTGACACCGGGGCGCGCAGGACAACGGGGGTATGGCTGTCCTTGGGAAATTCTTGGGTTTGACATTCGGATGACACCAGCAAGATTGGCATGGACACGCCGCCTTTGTGCAGCAGCGATACCAGCTTGCGCCCCGCGTCCAGCCCACCAAACGCGTCACATTCGATCACGAACAGCCCGTACCCGGTGCTTTTCAAGATCAGCGTGTCCAGCGCGGCAAAGGGTTCGTTCACAATTTCAACGGCCCCGCCCAAGCCTGCCACGCGCACGGCAACCTTGCTGTCGCTGACCCGATCAGACGGGCTTAACAGCAGCACACGCACACCCCAGCCAACAATGGCGGAAACTTCGGCCTCGTCTTGACGAAAAAACTGCATACTCAGACTCCAAAGGCTTTTTTTGCTGTCCCCAACTAACCTGCTGAATCGTTCAATTTTAAGGAAAGATTAAGGGATTTTATCCCAACACGGACGCCATTATGGCGAAAGGGGGGCATGGCGATGCCGCAACGGGTTGCCCCCGGTGGTTAGGATAGCGCGGAAAGGTTGGCAAATCCTTAGCGGGAATTGCCCTGCGGGCCGGGCTGTGGTTTGATTTACGCAATTATTGGCGGGGGGCGGCATGGCATCGTTACGAATTGATATGCATTCGCATTATTACGGGGGCGCGTTGCCTGATATGCTGCGCGCGCGCACCGGTTTTCCGCGGCTGCACCGACGCGCCGATGGGCAGGATGCGATGGTCGCGATGAACGGCGAATTTCCGTTCTCGCCCGCCTATCACGACCCCGCCGTGGGGCTGGCGCAGATGGACGACTGCGGGATCACCCACCGCATGATCACTTTTCCGGGCGCTTTGGGGGTGGATTTGCTGCCGGTTGCGGCCGCGCCCGCCATTTCCGCCTTTAACGCACATTTGGCGGATTTGGGGCGGTCCAGCGCCGGGCGGTTGATTGGGCTGGCGGGCCTGCCCTTGGCCGATAGCGATTTGGCGGTGCGCGAAGTGGCGCACAGTCGCGCGATGGGCCTGCCCGGCATCATCCTGCCCGGCAATTATTTCCTAACGGAGGCGGCAGCAGCCCCCCTGCGGCCTGTTTTGGCAGAGGCGTCGCGCCTTGGTGCCTTGGTGATGATTCACCCTGGCCTTTTGGTGGGGCAACAGCCCCCGGTTTTGCCGCAGGACCACCCGCAATACCGCATCTCTGCGTTGGATTTGCAAAACCAGATCGCACAGACCGCGCTGACCGTCATTTTGTCAGACATGCTGGATACCTATCCGGGGATTCGGTTCCAAATCGTTAATCTGGGCGGCACGCTGCCGTTTATCTTTGAACGGTTGGAAAGCATTGCGCGGCACCGCAACCCCGATGCGCCATTCCCCAGCCATAGGTTGCGCGCGCTGTGGTATGATTGCGCATCACTAGGGCCCCGCGCGTTGGAGGCGGCGGTGGCGCTGTTGGGCGCGGACCGCATCATGCTTGGGTCCGACTATCCGATTTTCAAAGAAAACCCGGTGGCGGTGGTCGCCGCCGCCAACCTGACGCCCGTGCAGCGCCAACAGATTTTGGGCCAAACCGCCGCAAATCTGTTGGCGGGTTTGGGGGTGCAAGGGTTGGTGGTGTAGCCTGCGCTATTCGCCCGCTGCGCGCCTGTCACCACGAAAGAGTTGCGCCTGCCCCCGCCCTGCGTTTTTGGACGCATAAAGGGCCGTGTCGGCATCGCTTAACATCTGCTCCGCCTCGGGCGGGAGATAATCGGTGGAAATTGTGATGCCGATGCTGGCGGAAATGCGGCACACCTCACCCTGAAAATCGCTGGGTTCGCTGAGCCGTTCCACAACGCGGTTGGCGATGCGTGACAGCGATTCCGGTTCTGTCAACCCATTGAACAAAATCACAAATTCGTCGCCACCCACGCGGGCCACCGTGTCGCCGCTGCGGGTTTCCAGCAGCAAGGATTGCGCCACTTGGCGCAGCACATGGTCGCCCGCCGCATGGCCAAGCGTGTCATTGACCGCCTTGAAATAATCAAGGTCGATGTGCATCAGCCCAAAGGGAATGTGGTGTTCGATCAAGTTGGCCATCGCGAAATCCAAGGCCCGCCTGTTGCGCAAACCCGTCAACGTGTCGGTCAGCGCCTGCTCTTGGGCGGCGTCGCGCGCGCCTTGCAAGCGCAGGTTCAGCTGGCGCAGCTCCTCTGTTACAGCGGTTTTCGCCTCAACCAGATAGAGCAGTTCCATCGCCAAATCGGTGGCGGCAAAATCGGCGTCGGTCAGGTGATGGGCCACCACCGCCTCAATCACGCCGATGCCAAAGGACAGGTTTACCAAAACCCCGCCTTCACCGCCCAAGGCAACGGCGATGCCACGCAAGCTTTGCACATTGGCGACGCGGTGTGGCACGATGGACAGGCGTTCGCCCGCCCGGCGGCGCAGATCATCAACGGTGAAAATCGCGCCCGGGCGGCGCACCTCAAACACGTCGAAAAACGCGGTGCCGTCCAGCAGATTTGGCCCAAAAGCCTTGCGCAATGTGGTGCCGACAGATCGGATGCGCCCGTCAGGCATCGCCCAAACATGCATCGGCATCAACCCATTTACCGCCGCAGCAGCAATCATCATATCCGATTGGCCCATCCCCAGATCCACCCCTTACCCGCCCCGAGTCGACAAATCAAAACTGCGGCCTTGCGCATAGGCCACCTCCAGCAGTTGGATCACGATCATTTCGCCTTCCAAACTGCGCCCGTCATGGTCCAACAGCACCAGCGCGCCGTAATCATCGGCCATCGCCCGCAATAAGCCTACGATCACATGCCCGCTTCCCTCAATCGGAAAACGACATTGCAATGTGTAGAGCCTAGGCGAGATTTCATAAAGATCAAGCTGCGGCAGGTCGATATCGGCCAAGGCCAGTTGCCCGCGCCCGCGCGTTTCCTCCAGCGTTAGTAGAAAATCGGTAAAGGTGACGCCGCCAAACCGCAACAGGCGGCGCAGCGCGTCAAGGTTGGGGTCAGACACCAAAAATGTGCCCAAATCCTCCAATATCGTTTCACGCGGGCGGCGCAGGACCTGCACTGCGGCCGCGATCACCGCCTCCGTTGCGGCGTCGTCATAGGTCAGCATCGTTTCAAAACTGTCAAAGCCAAGGCGCGCCATGCGGGTGACCTGCACCCATGCGTCCGCCCCATGCGTGTCGCGCACATAGCATTGTATCGCCCTATTGATCAGCCCATGCATCCTGCGGTTCCTTTGCAGTCCCGCCAAGGGTTACGGTTGAACCCTTAATTTTCCGCCCTGCGGCTGTTGCGCTGCTGCTTTTGCCCCTGCCCCGGCCTGCGGCCACAACATGTTGTAAATTCATGATCCTCGCCGCCCAAAGCGCCCTTTGGCGGCACAGGGTGGTTCAAATGCGCGGTATTTTCTGCGCGTTTCGCTGCGTCAAACCGGGCGGGGTACCGCGCCCCTTCCCCAAAGCCCGATTCGCGGATATACCGCCGCCATGACACAAAATCCGCCCAACATCCGCCCCGATTTGGCCCCCAAGGCCCGCATCACCGCCCCCCGCCGCGAGGGCCAGCCGATGATCGGCATGGTCAGCCTTGGCTGCCCCAAGGCGCTGGTGGACAGTGAACGCATCCTGACCCGGCTGCGCGCCGAAGGGTATGCGATTTCCCCTGATTATGTTGGCGCAGACGCCGTGATCGTAAACACTTGCGGGTTTTTGGACAGTGCCAAGGCCGAAAGTCTGGATGCGATTGGCGAGGCGTTGCGCGAAAATGGGCGCGTGATTGTGACGGGCTGTTTGGGCGCGGAACCCGATTATATCCGCGAACATCACCCCAAGATTTTGGCGGTGACCGGCCCGCACCAATATGAACAGGTGCTGGATGCCGTGCATCTGGCCGTGCCGCCGTCGCCCGACCCGTTTATCGATCTTTTGCCCGCGTCCGGCGTGTCGCTGACCCCGCGCCATTACAGCTATCTGAAGATTTCTGAGGGCTGCAACCACAAGTGCAAATTCTGCATCATCCCCGATATGCGCGGGCTGTTGCAGTCGCGCCCGGCCCATGCCGCTATCCGTGAGGCGGAAAAACTGGTGCAGGCAGGTGTGCGCGAGTTGTTGGTGATTTCCCAAGATACCAGCGCGTATGGCGTTGATATCAAACACGCAACGGACAAAGGGCACCGCGCGCATATCACTGATTTGGCCCGTGATTTGGGGTCGCTGGGCGCCCAAAACGATCTCTGGGTGCGGCTGCATTACGTCTACCCCTACCCGCATGTGCGTGACCTGATTCCTTTGATGGCGGATGGCCTTATCCTGCCGTATTTGGACATCCCGTTCCAACACGCCCACCCCGATGTGCTTAAGCGCATGGCCCGTCCTGCCGCCGCCGCCAAAACGCTGGATGAAATCGCCGCGTGGCGCAATGTCTGCCCCGATATCACCCTGCGGTCCACCTTCATCGTCGGTTATCCCGGCGAGACGGAGGCCGAGTTTCAAACCCTGCTCGATTGGCTGGACGAGGCGCAGCTGGACCGCGTGGGCTGTTTTCAGTATGAAAACGTGGCTGGCGCGCGTTCTAACGCCCTGCCCGACCACGTTTCGAATGACGTAAAACAAGACCGCTGGAACCGCTTTATGGAAAAGGCCCAAGCCATTTCCGCCGCCAAACTGGCCGCCAAAGTGGGCCGCACCCTGCAAGTGATCGTGGATGAGGTGGACGAGGACGGCGCCACCTGCCGAACCAAATCCGACGCCCCCGAAATTGATGGCAATTTATTTATTGACGAGAGGTTTGAGGGGCTTGCGCCCGGCGATCTGGTCGATGTCGTGGTGGAGGAAGCGGGCGAGTATGATTTGTGGGGGCGGGTGGTTTGAGGGCGGTAAAACGAAAGACGTTCTAGCGTCATTTCGATAACAATCGTTTATACTTGTTGCTACCTGTAACTGGGTCAATCACTTTATTCCTTATGGGACAAAATTGATCAACGCAGTTGAGTATCGCATCTCCTTACCCGGCCTAAAATCGCTCCCCGATCCAATTTGCGAAACGTTGCCACATACTGCCAAACTCAGGTGTCTCCAATGCTGCAACGCTGTCTGTGACACCGCCAAGCGTTTTTATGCTCGTATTCCAAGCTGCTTGTGGCGACTTCTTAATTTTCGTCCAAACCTCTTGTTTTGTTGGAATTGGCAGCGCGCAGACCATAGCTCGATCTTCTGCTCGGGCAGATTCAGAATCCAGGGCCACCTGCAAATCATATAAGTCGGTCATATTATCGCAGGCCACTTTTAGTTCATAAGCAGTGGCCGCAAGAACGATCGCTATCCCATAAAAGGGGCTCTGTTGCACAAATCCCATGAGGGATTCATCTTGTGAATCCAGCATGGTAGCTGTGTGGTATGAGTAAACCGACACCCCTCGCCTACAAGACCAGGAACTGGTCCGCCTATAACGAAGCGCTCAAGCGTCGTGGCTCGCTGACGATTTGGTTCGATCCCACCATGACCTGGGAGGCTGCGCCGACCGGAAAACGTGGCCGACAGCCCGACTACAGTGACGCTGCGATCCAGACATGTCTGACGATGAAAGTACTGTTCGGCATGGCGCTGCGGCAGACGACGGGGTTTGTCGAGAGCCTCCTGCACCTGATCGACTTGGATTGGGCGGT
>NZ_FOCO01000068.1 GCF_900110135.1 Pseudorhodobacter antarcticus
GACCGAAAGCAGGTGGCTTGTTTAACTGGAGTAGCGCCGATGACACGGCAATCTGGACAATGGCGAGGGAAATCATTCATTCAGGGTGCGCAAAGTAGTGAGGGACGCCCTCTACATGCCAGCCTTGGTCGCGATGAGATTCAACCCTGACCTCAAGGCAAAATATCAAGCCATGATTAAAGCTGGAAAGCCACCAAAAGTCGCCCTTACTGCGCTCATGCGAAAGCTGATTGAACTCGCCAACGCCCTCATCAAAGCAAACCGAAATTGGGTGATTAAAGAGGCTTGATCAAGACGGATACTCTGGTCTTTGGGCGGAGTGGCCACCAGTCTATTCGGTCCTGCGGAGTCCCCCAATATAGCTCCGTGTTTGGGAGGGCTTTGCAGCAAGGGCCCTCCCAAGCCTCTCCTCATAGCAATAACTTCCCCTCTCCTGCCAAGTGAACTTGTGCTTGCCCTCTGCAGCATGAGCAGGCGGTGTGAAAATGGTCCTTCGAAAAATTCGGACGTCGACCCGCCCGTTGGTTTGCTCGGGAGCGACTGCACAACCTGCGGGCTCCCAAGACCTTCGCACGCCATAAATCGGCCACAAACAAAGGTAATAGTCCACCCATTGGGCGCCGTTTGCTCTTTCAATCGAAGGGCCATTGTTTCGGGGGCGACGACATAACTTAGCTTCAGGATTAATTATCGCAAACCATTGAACAAAAAAGCAGTTTTCTTTGACAGTCTGCGCCTGCTGACACAAATTAGCAAAGTCTTTACGATTTCTTACTAATCAAGCCGGCACTTTTCACTAAGCTAATGTCATTGTTTTGACAGAATTGGATACAATGCGACTTCCAAAAGGTGAGATTATGCCTCGATCTGTCGCAGGGGATCCGGTGTTCGAAGACCTCAGTGGTCTTCGCTTTCGGCGTGTCAAATTGTGGGGAAGCGTTGCGGTTGCTATCGGCCTGATCTGGGTTGTGGCGATTGCCCTGCTGATATTGCGGCCGACACAAATGCCGTTGATCGATGCCAATCCGATGGTGGCCGAGACGGCAGAGGCGCCCCGGACGCGTCCTGAGATCCGCCTGACTGATGCTGGTCTATTGATCGACGCCAAGGCATCAGTCGGTCCGGGGCAGGATTTTGTAGCCTGGACGAGGCCGGAGCAGGCAACGCCGCGCTGCACGGTCGATCGGCCTGGGCAAGGCGCGGCGATGGCGGCAGAAAACAGCGTTTTCCCGACGCGCGTTTACACAATTCTTCCCTCGTTCCGGGACAATGCGTTCCTGCCCCTGCTTCGAAACTGCGGCCGCATCAATGTCATCATGCCCGAATGGTTCGAGATCACCGGACCATCCCTTGCGATCTCCAGCCTTGTTGTGGACGCAGAGACGAAGGAGGTGCTAACCTCGCTCGACGTGGAACGGCGCGGAGAGGTTGAATTCTGGCCGGTCTTCAATCTAGGAGATGACATCACCGCAGCCGCCTTTGTTGAGGCTCTGTCGGTTAAAACGCGCCGGACTGGTCTTGCCAACAGCATGCTGCGGCTGGCTTCAGATGTTCAGGCTGATGGGGCCTGCCTGCGGCTGCAAGGACTAAAGGCGAAAGACGCCGATGTGCTGGTTCCATTTGTTGCCGAACTGGCGACCAAGACGCGCTCGGCAGGCCTGCAACTTTGCCTTGTGGCCTCGATTTCTGATGGTCAATGGACCATTCCGGGCCTTGTGGACCACGTCGACAAGGTGATCGTGACCGCGTTTCAGGATCCCTGGCTGGGATCGCAGCCGCAGCCTCTGGCACCCTTGGGTTGGTTCGGTGCGCAGGTCGCGCAAATCCAGCGAGATGTGCCGATGGCAAAGCTGGTGATCGCGGTAGGCGGTCATGCAGTGGATTGGGTGTCTGGACAAGCGGTTCCCGAGCGCATCAGCATGGCCGAAGCCATGTTTCGGATCTCGCGCGCCAAGGCGTCAATCGATTTTTCACCGTCGGCCAAAAACAGCTATGCGTCGTTTTTTGACCGCGACGGCAACCGTCACCAGATCTGGATGCTGGATGCCGCCAGCGTTCACAACAACCTTCAGGTGCTGCGGGATCTTGAGATCACGGAAGTCGCCGTTGCCAGTCTTGGTGAAGAAGAGCCGGCCTATTGGGACGCAGTGGTCGGTCGCTTGCTGGATGTGCATTTGCGGTCTCTTGGCGTGCCCGAGTTTCCCGACAACGTGATATTCACGGGCGAAGGGCCGTTCTACCGGCTGCTTGACCCTGGCCAGCCGGGCCATCGGCTGTGGCGGTTGGATCCTGAAAGCGGCATGATCGTGGATCTGGTATATGACACCATCCCACTGCCTTTGGAGATGGAGCGATATGGCACCCGCACGCCAAATCAGATCGCATTGACCTTTGACGATGGCCCTGATGCCGTGGCCACTACCCGGATCCTCGATGCGCTGAAGGAACAAGAAGCGTTGGCGACGTTCTTTGTCGTTGGTCGCGCGGCTTTGGCATCACCATCTCTTTTGCAGCGCGCAGTGGATGAGGGCCATACGATCGGATCGCACAGCTTCAATCATCCGCATATGGAAGACCTGAGCCCGTTCTTGATCCGCGCCGAACTCAACGCGAACCGCAGCCTGATCGAAGGGGTGATCGGGCGGTCGCCCCTGCTCTATCGCCCGCCTTATATCCGGGGGCCGGGGCCGATCAACAAGCATGAGGCCATTGCCTTCTCTGTCCTGGAAGAGGAGGGATATTTTGTCGCGGGAAGCGATATCGTCCCCGCAGATTGGGCCGGGATCAGCGCCGACGAAATCGTCCGGCAGGTGTTTGACGAGATGGATAAATCAGGTGGCAACGTCATTGTTTTGCACGATGGAAAAAGCACCGGCATGCACACTGCCGAGGCGGTTTCGTTGTTGATCCCCGCCCTGCGCGCGCGGGGCTACGAAATTGTTCCGCTTTCAACACTCTTGGGCGCGACCACGCAAGCCGTGATGCCGCCTGTCGGACTGGCGTTCTCGGTCTTTAAGGGAGTTTCGGTGTCGGCGATCGGCTATGGTATCGCGTTTTTGGTAGCGATGTTCTGGGTTTGCGTCTTTGCCAGCTTCGCCCGCTCGGCGCTGCTCTTGTTTCTGTCGGCCCGCCGCGATCCGATCTTTCTGCGCACTTTTGCGCAAGATCCATCGGTGTCAGTTCTGGTGCCGGCCTATAATGAAGAGAAGGTAATCGTAGACACGCTGCGGTCGATCCTTGCCAGCGATTATGCAAACCTGACGTGCATCGTGATCGATGACGGATCAGAGGACGGCACACTGCGGATAGTCGCGGAAGCTTTTGGGTCGGATCCGCGCGTCAAGGTTCTGTCGCAGACCAATCAGGGCAAGTGGTGGGCTTTGAACACGGCCTTTCAGCAGGTCGACACTGAGATTGCAGTCTGCGTCGATGCCGATACAAGGATCGCGCCTGATGCGATTCGTGAGATCGTGGCGCCCTTTGCCGACAGCAAGGTGGCGGCCGTAGCAGGGACTGTTACGGTCGCCAATACCTCCCGCTTGCTTGCCAAGTTCCAGGCGATCGAATATATCACTGCCCAGCAGATCGGGCGGCGGGCGCAAGACCATCTAAACGGGATCATGGTTGTGCCGGGCGCCTTGGGCGCATGGCGTGTAGACGCGGTGCTAGACGTCGGTCTTTATTCCAATGAGACTTTGACCGAAGATGCCGATCTGACGATCTGGCTACGGCGGGGGGGGTACCGGGTCGCTTACGCCGAAAATGCCCGTTCGCAGACCGAAGCGCCCGCCGATGTGCGGTCTTTGCTGAAGCAACGGCTGCGCTGGTCGCTAGGGAACCTTCAAACACTTTGGAAACATCGCGGCGCCTTCTTGGAGTTCGGCCCCAAGCGGTTGTTCTCGATGTTCGACATGGTGTTTTTCGGCTATCTTCTGCCGCTGGTTTCCCCGGTCGTTGACTTGATCTTTCTCTATTTCGTCTTTGATCTTCTGTCCGATTGGCATTCCGGAACGGCCTCGAAGGGGCTGGATGTCTCGCAACTTGCGTTGATCGGGATGGCGGCGGTGCAGGTCATGGACATCGCCGTTGCCTGGACGGCGCATCGCCGCGAAGGAATCGGACTCTGGCGCCGGATCTTGCTGATTCCGATGATCCCGCTGATGAACATGCTGTATCGGCCCTTGCTTTATGTCACCATTTACCGTGCCCTGTGGTCTGCGCTGAGTGGAAAGCTGGCACGATGGAACAAGCTGCACCGCTTGGGGACAGATCAGATGAAGGACGCAGCCGCACGATGAGGCGCAGGACATTTCTTACGGCTGTAGCCTTCGGCTCCATCATCGGGCGATCGGTGTCGGCACAAGAGATCGTCCCGCCTCAGCCGCAGAGAGTGCTGTTCACCATCACCGGGATCAATGCGAGGACGAATGCGGAAAGTCTTGGCACGCTGCTGTCGGCACTGGTTGCCAATGCGGTCCCGGTCAATCTTGTGGTCGATTCCGGCGATAGCCCGACGCCCCTTTGGCAAGGCAGCGAGATTGGCCGATTGCTTGCGCGCTACTTCGAGTCCTTTCCCGGACTGATCGATGTTGTGGCTTGGTGCCCTGATCTTGGGCAGGAAGCGCCTTATCAGGCCGCGCGCGCGGCACAAAAGGTGCGTCAGAGCCTGGTCGATATCCTTTATGGCCCGTCCGGGCCCGGTCTTTCGCGCCAACCGCTCCTGTCCATCGCCTGCAAGTCCCCGCTTGATTCGCCGGCGGCATCGGCCACATTGTCTGCGGGGTTTCGCACCGTCATCGCCCTTCCCGATAACGGGTTGCCGGTGGAGGCAAGGCTGGACCTGCAGGGCGTCCTGAGCCTTCTCGGGGGCGAGGTGCTGCGCGTGGAAGAGGCCGCGACTGCGCTTTCGCGCAACCTTCCAGGCCTGCAACGGCACTTTATCTTTGCAGCAGGTGATGTCACCCGCACCGCGACCGATGTCCTTTTTGCCGCCGCCCGGGACATCGGACGGATCCTGAAAGCTGCGGCCCTTGATCTGAGCATGGTCTCGGATCTGGCCAGCGCCGTCCAAATGCGCACCGACGGCGGATTTCGGCGCCGCGTGGTGCTTCATCTGCTTGAGCCGACCCCTGCTGATCCATTGGCGATGGCGCATCTTGCCGCGCTTCAGGACATGCTCAGGGCCGAAAAGATACTATTCAGTACTGGGCCAGACATCACAGGCTCCATCGCTGCGGGGACGGGCGATCTGTCCTATTGGGTACCACTGGCGATTGTCAAAAGTGATCGGCCAGATCAAGGTCTGATGCTTGGGACCTTTGCGAAAGAGCCTCTTTCGCTTGCCCTGCCGGGATCGGTTGCGGCAGACGATATGCGCTTTGGGGTTGTTGTGAAGCCGGTTGTTGGCGGGCGGCGTATCACAGGCCTTGCCGCGCAAGCTGAACTGAACATTCCGGTTCTGGCCTATTTCGGTGCTGTGGGCGAGGAGCCGTTTCCGGACCAGCGCGATCTTGAAACGCTTGAAGATGGGGTGCTGCTTGTTGCGGCTTCTGCGCTGTCGGAGCCCGCCTTGAGAACGGCGTTCCTGCACGCAATCCGGCCGATTGTCGCCCGAACCGAGACGCGGATGATGTCTCTTGCAACCTATTGCGCGGAAACACTGCCGCAAGATCTGTTGCTGCCGACTTTGTTGCTGACCCGTGCCAAGCGGTTGAAACCGGTGCCACCCGCCACAGGAATTCTGTCCGCAGAACGCGCGGAACTGCTGGAAGATGCGCAGTCGGCCTGGGCCTATTTCTCTGATAACACCATCAGGTCCACAGGGTTGTGCCCGGCAACGATGACTCTAGGAACCCGCCCGTCTGCCGACTTCCTTGCTGCCAGCATGTGGGAAATCGGCAGCCATGTGAACGCGCTGATTGCGGCGGTGGATCTGGGGCTGATCCCGGATGAGGATTTTGCAGACAGGATCAAACGCCTGCTCAGAACGGTCGAGCGGGCCTCGCGCAAGCGTCTTGTCCTGCCGCCCGAGACGATCAACGCCCAAAGCGGAAAGGGCACAACGCGCTTCAACTCTTTTGACACCGGGCGCTTGATGATTTCGCTAGGTCGCCTGAATCGGCATCGACTGGCGCCTGCGGGACTGGACGCTTTGGTCGCGTCTTGGGACTTTGCCCAGGTCATTATTGACCGGCGGCTTCATTCCTACCGCGGAAAGCAGATGATCGAGGATTTTGCCTCGAACTATACAGACTATGTGGCAGCGGGGATGCGGCTTTGGGGATTTGATGTGGCCTCTCCCTTCGATGATTTTGCCCGTGTTGCCACGGCGGATGACGAGGCCAGGCTGCTTGCGGCGACGGTCGCTTTTGGTCCGTTGGGCGCCGAGCCGAGTTTGTTGTATCTGATAGAGATGGAGCCTTCGCCCTCTGCGTCGTTTCTGGCCGATTGTCTGGATGCACTACAATCCAGGCTGGCCAAGGAGTCCGGCGTGCCGGCGGCGGCTTCGGAGACTCCCCTTGATCGCTTTCCTTGGTTTACCTATCAGGGCTATGATCTTTCAAAGTTTACCGACCCGTGGATTGTCCAGTTCGCGGGCGAAGATGGTACTACGGTAACCGACATATCCGGGACGTCTCTGCGTGCGATCAGTTCAAAGGCGGCATACCTGTGGCACGCCGTTCGTCCGAACGCGTATTCAACTCGGCTGATTGACTCCTTGCGGCATCAGGCCCGGACGAAATCTGGATTCAAATCTGCGCTCTATTTCACCGCCCAGACCGCCACCACGAATTACGCAGACCTCAACACCAACGCAGTGATCCTGCAATCCATCGCGCATATTCTTACAAAGGGCTGACTTGGCACTTTCAGAATAACCACGCTTGAGTGGGGAAGGGTAGATGTTCCATCCCGGACCATCACATTGACCCTCGGCGGTCTGCCTTTTTCATGGCAAGATCAGTTCTGAGGGACATTCGGAACGGGACACTGCCATGCTGATTCATCTTTATAAGCAAGCGACAACCACGCCCAAGGTGCGGGCTGCGATTCAGGCGAGCGGCGAGCCTGCGTCGGTTTTGGCGGAACGGTTCGGCACGACCGAGCAAACGATCTACAAGTGGCGGCATCGAGACAGCGTTCACGACCGCAGCCATACAGCGCACCGCTTGCAGACCACCCTGACCCCGGCACAAGAGGCTGTTGCGGTTGTCGCCGCAGACAGCAACATCTAGAACCGCGCCGCATGATTAGAGCGTGTCACCCAAAATCAGTCATAGCTCCCCGCCAAAAGCCAAACGGTCAATCGCGCCTGCATTCAAATGCTTAGTAATCGTATTTCGCGACAAGCCGGTGCAGCGCGACATGTCTTGGACAGATACCCGCGCCTCATCATCACGGATCGCGCGGATCACGCTGCCAAATTTTCCTGACACGATCCAGCTTGCAAGGATATCGGCGAGGGCGAGGGCCGCGGCCGAGGCCCAGAAGAACCATATTAACATAACATCTTGGCCGACATGGCCCAGCCCCGGCAGGTTTTGCAGCCCCGAAAGCCCGTTATTGCCGCGCAACCCACTGTCATTTTGAAACAGATACAGCGCCAGCGCCAATGTCATCGCTTGGGTCAGGATGGACAAATAACCCCCCGCAACACGGGACCGAAACGCCACGAGGGCAACGATTTTGGCTGTCAGGCCGCCGCGCGAGCGTCCGATGGCTTGAGCGTGAGTCCCCCTTTTGCGCCGGTTGCCTTCTGGTGAACCTGAACGATGGTGCCATCGATGAGCGCGTACTCGAGGTCGGGGTCACCGCTCATGGCGTTGAAAAGACTCTCGAATACGCCCGATTGAGCCCAACGACGGAACCGTCGGAACTGGCTGTTCCAGTTGCCGAAAGCGGGCGGCCCCCTCTCATGCATGTAAACATGCATTGCCGGGCAATGGGTCGCGCCATGGTGTGCCCGTCCGAACGCGCCAGAAGACGGCTTCCAGAAACAGCCGATTATCCTTAGCCGTCGCCCCCGCGTCGCTCGCCTTTCCCCGTAAATGCGGCTCAAGCCGCCGCCATATATGATCCGTCACCACAAAGCGCTGCTCGTTCATTCAAACCTCCATTTGGGAAGTTTGAATCAGAAATCAGAACCGATGGGAATCCCGATTGTCCACGGGCCCTAAAAGCGGTCTCCAAAATTTGTCATCTTACGGGGTTTGAAGAGTTCTCTGAACCGGACATTGTCGCACCAAGAATGAAAGGCAACAAAGTCAGCAGTGGAGACAACCGTGCATATCGCAGGGAATGCCCGCTTTCCTGAAGGTTTTTCGATGTGGGCCGCGGCGTGACGGTGGCGGCCATGAGATGGCGGCCCACGTTGACAAACCTCGGAAGGAGGAAGCCGCGGGGGTCTTGGAACATGCTATGGGGAAAGTGTGCTGGCGGTTGGGGCGACGGCTGTATCAAGGGTGCGGCTAAAGGTGCGCACGGCACCTGAGGCGTGTTCAAAAGCGTTCGATGATTCCGACAAAGCTGATCGTTCTGACGTGCATGCTGCCGTGTGTAATGTCGAAGTTGGGCAGGCACACCCTGTTCGGACCGGGCCTGCAGGGGGCAGCCGGTCGCGTTGTCTGGCATCTGACAGGCGGTGTGTCATACAGCCTGCTCCCACGGAGGTGCGCGCGACATCGGTTTTTGCCCGCGGCGAAAGATTTCTATGATGCGCATGGGTCCGCAGCAGCAGGGGCACGGTTCGCGCAGGGTGAGTGGTATGATCTCGGTGTTGCGCTCTGACGCGGCGGCCTTGTCCGGACGCTGGACACATAGCAAGGCACGTATTTTTGTGATGTTGGCCTTGCGGGCCGAGCTGGCCTGCAGGCCATAGTGCCGAATGCGGTGGAACCCGTCAGGCAAAACATGGATCAGGAAGCGGCGGATGAACTCGGGCGTGGCCAGCCGCATGACGGATCGGCGGTCGCCGGATTTGATGCGGTAATCCTTCCAGCGGAAGGCGACTGTTTGGGCATCTGCGCTGACCAGACGGGCGTTCGAGATCGCCACCCGGTGGGTGTAGCGGCTCAGGTAGGCCAGCACGGCCTCAGGACCGCCAAAGGGCGGTTTTGCATAGACCACCCATTCGGATTTGCGGAACGGGGCGAGCCAAGTGGCGAATGCATCGGCCTCAGCCAGCCCTTCGAGATTACCGAAGAAGGTGAGTTTGCCCACGCGATGCAGATCCATCAGCCCTTGCAAAAACATGCGTCGGAATAACCGCGACAGCACGCGTACATGCAGGAAGAATCCGGGTTTGCAGGCGACCCACCTTGTGCCGTCAGGCGACAGGCCGCCGCCAGGGACGATCATGTGGATGTGCGGGTGGTGGGTCAGCGCTGATCCCCAAGTGTGGAGCACGCTGGTCATACC
>NZ_FOCO01000027.1 GCF_900110135.1 Pseudorhodobacter antarcticus
GCTCCAGCCCACCGTGGTAAGCGCCTGTTGCTTCATAAACAACGCGTGTTACCGTCGTCTGTGCGCAGAGCTTGGAAAGCGCCTTAAATCCTGCAGGGCAATTGCTAAACGACATCATCTTCCCGTCGCTCAGCCGGTGAATGTCTAAAGTGGCTTTAGAAATATCTATACCAATGGTATCATCGGGCATCTTCGTCATATCCTATGCTTGTCCTAGAGGGCTTCGTGCCGCTCTGTATCCGTTCAGGCCTGTGGCGAAGGTGGTGGTTGATCTTACTCTGATACGGTCCTCAAAGACCAAGCTCTAAACGATCCAACCACCACCACAGACAAGCAATGGCGGTTTCGCGATGTGGGGTGCTGATCATGCGTCCTCGCCGCCCCCCCAGATCACTGACGCCTTTTTTCGCAGAACCAGAAGCGCTGCGGTTTCGGCCAATGCGCGGTCCTTGCGCGCCAACTCCCGCTCCAGATCCTTGATCCGTTTTTTCTCTTCCTTGGTCGCCTGACCCAGACGCGCCGTGCTCGCACGGTCCCAATCATTTGCCTGCTCGCAAGCCGGTCGCCACGCCGCGATCTGCGTCAGGTAGAGCCCGCGCTTGCGGCAGTATTCGGCCAAATCGGCCTCGTTCAGCGCCGCCGTTTCCAAGACCGCCGCGAACTGGTCGCGCGACGACCAGCCCTGGGGGCCCACGTCAGCATCGGGCAGAAGCTGACCCTTGCCGCGTGCCTCCGCACGCCACTTGTGTAGCGTCGCTTCGGAAATACCTTCCTCCTGCGACAGCTGCCGAATGGCCATGGTGTTCGGCGGAAGCATCCACTTCAGCACAGACGCTTTTCGTTCCGGTGAATATCCCACGTCATCGTCCTATCCCGCCCACCTGAGAATTAGAGGAAAAGTAGAGCGGCGGATAACTTCCCTGACACTGGGGGATCCGCTCCAATCCTTATAAAACTCCCTACGCCCCTTTCAATGGCAACGCCGCCGCGTTAGGCAAGGCCATCCCAAAATGTAAGGAGCGTTTTCATGGCAAACATCACCCGCAATCACACTGGCCCACGGATGAGCCAATCAGTTGTCCACAATGGCATCGTCTATCTGGCAGGTCAGGTTGGCACGGCAGGCGCGGCCGTCGCGCAGCAAACCCAAGATTGTTTGGATAAAATCGACAGCTTGCTGGCAGAGGTGGGCAGCGACAAAACCAACATTCTGACCGCGCAAATCTGGATGGCCGATATGGCACAGTTCGCGGATATGAACACGGTTTGGGATGCATGGGTTGCCCCCGGCCACGCGCCTGCCCGCGCCACGGGCGAGTCCGCGCTGGCCACCCCGGCCTATAGCGTTGAAATCATTGTGGTTGCGGCGCTGCCGTAACTTGCGACTTGGGGGGCAATCGCCCCCCAAACTTACGCCTTTGGCGCTGCCATCACATAATCCAGCAGCATCCGCGTCGATGCATCCTTGCCCGCCGCCGATTGTGTGCCTTCAAGGATCGGTTGCAACGCCACGGCCAATTCCTTGCCCAACTCCACCCCCCATTGATCAAAGGAGTTGATGCCCAAAATCACCCCTTCCACAAACACGCGGTGTTCATAAAGCGCAAGGATTTGCCCCAGCGCAAAGGATGTCAGTTTGGGAATTGCCAATGTGGTGCTAGGCCGGTTGCCGGGAAACACGCGGTGGCGCGCTTGGCGGTCCGGCTCGGCCCCCGCAAGCCCTTTGGCGGCCATGATCGCCGTCGCCTCGGCCAACGACCGTCCGAGCATCAACGCCTCGGACTGCGCCAAACAGTTTGCCACCAACAACAAATGCTGATGCGCCAAATCCAGCTCATGCCCCGTGCGTGACAGAATAAACTCGCAAGGCACCACCCGCGTGCCTTGGTGGATCAGTTGATAAAACGCGTGCTGCCCATTGGTGCCGGGTTCCCCCCACACCACAGGGCCCGAATGTTCAGCCAAATCCGCCCCATCCATCGACACGCGCTTGCCGTTACTCTCCATCTCCAATTGCTGCAAATATGCGGGCAGGCGCGTTAGGCGTTGTTCATAAGGCAGCACGGCGCGGGTGGCATATCCGCAGATTTGGTTGTGCCAAATCCCCACCAGCGCCAACAAAACCGGCAAGTTATGCGCTGGGACCGCATCGCGAAAATGCGCGTCCATATCGGCAGCACCGGCCAAAAAGTCATCAAACCCCGCAGGCCCAATCGCCAGCATCAACGACAATCCAATCGGCCCCCACAGCGAATAGCGCCCGCCAACCCAATCTTCAAACCCAAACACGCGGTCCGGATCAATGCCAAACGCCGCCGTTTTATCCGCCGCCGTCGATACCGCCGCAAACTGCGCCGCAGGGTCGGTGACAACCCGCGCCATCCAATCACGCGCGGTCTGCGCATTGGTCATCGTTTCAATGGTGGTGAAGGTTTTCGATGCCACAATAATCAAAGTGGTTGTGGGATCCAACCCGCGCAACACATCATGGATATGCGCCCCATCGACATTGCTAACAAAATGGCAGCGTGGCCCGTCGCTGTAAGGCGCCAGCGCCAAACACGCCATCGCTGGCCCAAGGTCGGACCCGCCAATCCCGATGTTCACCACATCAGTATAAGCGCCGCCTTGCCCCACAATCCGCCCTTCGCGCAAGTCGCGCGCAAATGCCACCATCCGCGCATAGGTCGCGCGCACGGCAGGCATCACCGCCTGCCCTTGCACTTGAACGCCAGCGTTCAAATTGCGCAAGGCAGTGTGCAAAACCGCCCGCCCTTCGGTTTCATTGATCAATTGGCCCGAAAACATCGCATCGCGCTTCGCGTCCAACCCAGAGGCGGCAACGAGTTCCAACAACTGCGACAACCCAACCGCATCAATATTGGTTTTTGAAAAATCAAACAGCATATCCCCGTGGGTTTGCGAAAATTCCGCCGCCCGCAAAGGGTTGTCCAACAGCCCCGCAATGCTGCGCCCTGCCACGCTGGCTTGATGGTCCCGCAATCCCTGCCACAAGGTTTTCATACCGTCACTCCGCCCAATGGATTGTTGCATCGCCTAAAACCACCCGCACCGGGGCGTCCGCGACCGGCAAACCTGCCGCTGCTGTGATCGCGGCGCGCTTATCCGCCCCAGTGATCAGAATATGGATGTTTTGCGCATCGCGCAGCACGGGCGCTGTCAGGGTGATCCGCGGCTCCCCCGCCTCATCCGCACGCAGCGCCATTAAAGGCGGCGCATCATCGGCCAACGCCTCATTCAATTTGTCGGCCCGCGGAAACAAGGACGCGGTGTGCATATCCGCCCCCATGCCCAACAGCAAAACCGATATTGGCAAATGCGGGGTCAACCCGTCGGCAAGTGCCTCCAGCGCCTCCTCTGGCGTGTTGGTCGGCGCATAAAGCGGAATCAGCTGCGCCGCCGCTGCGTGGCCTTGCAACAAACGTTGGCGCAACAGCCGCGTGTTCGATCGCGGGCTATCTTCACCCACCCAGCGTTCATCGTTCAAAACCACGGCCACATGCGCCCAGTCCAAATCAACCGCTGACAGCAAATCAAACACCGGCCCCGGCGTTGTCCCACCCGGCACGCACAGCGTGGCGCGCCCGTGTTGGCGCAGCGCATCGCCCAATTCCCCCGCGATGATATTGGCCAGCGCCATCATCATCATTTCCCGATCAGCATATTCTACGATGTTCATTCGCGTATCTCCCGCCAGCGCCGCCCATCGCGGTGCATCAACATCAACGCATCCTCCGGCCCTGAAGATCCCGCATCATACCCTTTTGGCTTATCACCCCGTGCTTCCCAGCCTTGGATGATCGGATCGGTCCAACGCCACGCCGCCTCCACCTCATCTCCGCGCATGAACAAGGTCTGGTTGCCACGAATGACATCCATAATCAGGCGTTCATAAGCATCGGGAATATCCGCACCCTCTTCGCCCAACGCCTCGGCAAAGGACATGTCCAGCGGCACTTGGGTCAGGCGCATACCCCCCGGCCCCGGTTCTTTGATCATCACCATCAAGTTCATGCCCTCATTCGGCTGCAACCGGATAACCAACACGTTTTCACGCCACCCATCCGCATCGTCAAAGATGGAATGGGGGGGCGCGCGGAATGTGATCGCAATTTCCGATGTGCGCGCCCGCAAATGCTTGCCCGTGCGCAGATAAAACGGGGTGCCTTTCCAGCGCCAATTGGAAATATTCACCTTCAGCGCGATATAGCTTTCGGTCTTGCTGTCCTTATTCTCGGCATGGGCCAAATATCCCCCCTGCCCGTCCCCCGCCAAATACTGGCCGCGCACGATATCTTCGGGCTTCACCGGGTCCAGCGCGCGAATGACCTTCAGCTTTTCGTCGCGCACCGCGTCGGGGTCAAAGTGATAGGGCGGTTCCATCGCGATAAGGCACAACAGCTGCATCATGTGGTTTTGCACCATATCGCGCATCGCGCCCGATTTGTCGTAATAGGCCCCGCGCCCATCGACCGACACGGTTTCGGCCACCGTGATCTGCACATGGTCGATATATTCCGCCTTCCACAGCGGTTCAAACAGCATATTGGCAAAGCGCACAGCCATCAGGTTTTGCACAGTTTCTTTGCCCAAATAATGGTCAATCCGGTAAATCTGCGCCTCATTGAAATGTTTGGCCAGCACACCATTCAACGCCTGCGCCGATGCCAAATCGCGCCCAAACGGCTTTTCCACCACAATGCGGCTGTTGGGGCCTGCGATGTCATGCGCATGCAGCCGTTCCGCAATATCGCCAAACAACGACGGTGCGACCGAGAAATAGAACGCCTGCACCACATTCTTGCGCACCCGGCCCTTCAACGCGTCCCAGCCGCCCGTCCCTTTGGCATCAATCGCAACATAGCCCAGCGTGGCCAAAAACGCATCGATCACCGCCACGTCACGCTTGTCGGCCGTTACAAATTCATCAATCGCGGCGCGGGCCAAGGCGCGATACCCGTCATCATCCATACCCGATCGCGCAGCCCCAATGATCACACTGTCGGCCGGAATTTGCCCCGCCCAAAACCGCCGATACAGGCCTGGAATAATCTTGCGCTGCGCCAAATCCCCCGTGCCGCCAAACACCACAAGATCAAACGGCTCTACCGGAATAACGCGCGAAACCATTGGGATACCTCTCTGGGATGGATAGAGTTGTTAGCGCTAACTATAGGCAGTCAGCCGTTTTCTAACCTTTGCGCCACAGCCTGTCCAGCGCGCAGTTAGCAGCCTAATACAGATTAAAGATTTATTGAAGCGTCTGAAATTGGTTTTAACAGCATGGCCCGCCAATGCTGTTTTATGGTAAACAAAAACGGGATGCCCAACCAATGCCGGGCATCCCGTTCTTGCAAAAACCTTTATTTCAACCGTTTGATCAGGCTGGATGTGTCCCAACGCCCACCGCCCATGTTTTGCACATCTTTGTAAAATTGATCGATCAATGCAGTCACGGGCAGGCTTGCGCCAATTTCATTCGCCGTTGCCAGACAAATCCCCAAATCCTTGCGCATCCAATCCACCGCAAACCCGTGGGTGAAATGTTCGTCCAGCATGGACTTGTGGCGGTTGTTCATCTGCCACGATCCTGCGGCACCGCCCGAAATCACCTCCACTACCGCTTTGCCGTCCATCCCGGCCTTTTCGCCAAAGGCCAGCGCCTCGGCCAAACCCTGCACCAATCCGGCAATACAAATCTGGTTCATCATCTTGGCAATCTGCCCAGACCCGCTATCACCCAAATGCTTGCACACTTTGGCATAGGCGGCGATCACCGCCTCAGCGGCCGCATAATCACCCGCCACCCCGCCGCACATCACAGACAGCGCACCATTTTCGGCCCCTGCTTGCCCGCCAGATACGGGCGCATCGACAAACCCAACCCCAACGGCCGCTGCGGCCGCAAACATCTCACGCGTGACAAGGGCTGAAACGGTGGTGTGATCGACAAACACAGCGACCTTGGTCATGCCTGCAAACGCGCCATCTGCGCCCACACAAACCCCGCGCAAATCGTCATCATTGCCCACGCAGGCCATCACAAAATCCTGGCCTAATGCCGCCTCACGCGGGGTGGCCGCTGCCCGTCCGCCATGCTTTGCAACCCAAGCGTTGGCCTTGGCGGCCGTGCGGTTGTACACCGTCACCTCATGCCCCGCCGCCGCCAAATGCCCCGCCATGGGAAACCCCATCACGCCCAAGCCCAAAAATGCCACTTTCGCCATTGCCGTAACCCTTCCAATTGCCTCACGCTTCTGGATGGCATAGGTAACCACCCAAACCCTGACGTCAAGAAAAGACCATTCATGATCACTGCCTTCCGCTGGCTCACCCGTATTCTTATCGCGCTTTTGGCCCTTGCGGCGCTTGTGCTATTGATCACTTACTTTTTCTTGTCGCGCTCCTTGCCCGATTATTCCGAAAACTTCACGCTGGACGGGGTCAGCGCCGATGTTGAAATCGTGCGCAACAACGCCAATGTGCCGCATATTTTCGGCAGTACCGATGCGGATGTGTATTTCGCGCTTGGCTTTGCCCATGCCCAAGATCGTTTGTGGCAAATGACCATGCTGCGGCGCACCGCCCAAGGGCGGCTGTCTGAAATGTTCGGCGAACGCACGCTGAAAATAGACGAATTGCTGCGCCGCTATGATCTTTACACCCTCGCCAGCCAATCGATCGCGGCCCAAGATGATGACACGCGCATTGCCCTCGACGCCTATGCGCGCGGCGTGAACGCGTGGATTGGGGAGGTGAACCTGAAGGCGCGCGGGCGCGGGGCCCCTGAATTTTTCTTTTTCACCAATGAAATCGCCGCGTGGCAACCCGCCGACAGCTTGGCCCTGATCAAACTGATGGCGCTGCAACTGTCGGGGCATTTGGATGCCGAAGTGCTGCGCGCCCGCACCTCCATGCTGTTGTCCGAAGATCGTTTGCGCGACATTCTGCCCGATGCCCCGGGTGCTGCCCTCACCGCCCTGCCTGATTACGCCAGCCTTATGCCCAGCCCGCCGCCGGGCGGCTTTCCCACCCGCGTGGCCGCAGACCCGCTGTCGCCCTTTGTGGCCAGCGTGTTTGCAGGCGCGTCCAACGCTTGGGCCGCTGCCCCCGAACGCTCTGCCGCAGGCGGTGCTTTGCTGGCCAACGACCCGCATCTGGCCTTTACCGCGCCGACACTGTGGTATCTAGCGCGGCTTGATTTTCTGTCTGGCGGCGTGATCGGTGCCACCATCCCCGGCATCCCTACTGTGCTAATCGGGCGCTCTGCCGCTTTGGGCTGGGGCCTCACCTCCGCTTATCTTGATGATCAAGACGTGGTGATGGAACGCGTTAATCCCGACAATACCGAAGAATACGACAGCGGGGCTGGCTGGAAAGCCTTTGAAACACGCCGCTCCATCATCACGATCAAAGATCGAGATCCCGTCACCATCACGCTGCGCTGGTCCGATGCCGGGCCCATCCTGCCCGGTTCGCATTATGATCTTGCCACGGTCACCCCGGCGGGCCATGTCGCGGCCCTGTCATGGACCGCGCTATCACCCGCTGACACATCGCTGACCGCCGCCATCCGCCTGATGAAATCAAAATCCGTGGCGCAAGCGATTGAGGCGGGGCGTTTGTACATCGCCCCGGCGCAAAACCTGATGCTGGCCGATAAAGATGGCATCGGTTTTCAACTGATCGGCGCTGTGCCCAACCGCAACCCCGCACACACCACCCAAGGGCGTATGCCCAGCCTTGGTGACAAGCTGCAAAACCGCTGGAACGGCATCCAGCCTTACGACCAAAACCTGCGCGTGCTGGACCCCACATCGGGTCTGATCGGCAACACCAACAACAACACCACAGATGCCGCGTTTCCCAACAACATCAGCTTTACCTGGGGCGACACGCACCGCATCCAACGCTGGCTGACCTTGATGAAAACCCGCGAGGTCCATACCCGCGAAAGCTTTATCGAGGCACAACTGGACACTGTATCCCCCATCGCGCGCAGTGTGCTGCCGCTGATCGGGGCGGAACTGTGGTTCACCGGAACGCCATCCCCCGATGGCACGCCAGAACGTCTGCGCGAACGCGCGCTGACCCTGCTGGCCGAATGGACCGGGGAAATGAACGAACATCTGCCTGAACCCCTGATCTATGCCGCCTGGGTGCGCGCGGTGCAGGACCGCCTGATCCGCGATGAGTTGGGGCCGCTGGCCGACAGTTTCACCCACGCCGATCCGGTGTTTATCGAACGCGTGTTTCGCGATACCGATGGCGCGGCAAAATGGTGTGATGTGATCCAATCAGCCGCGATTGAAACCTGCCCCGACATTGCGCGCGTGGCGCTTGATCAAGCGTTGCTAACCCTGTCCGAACGCTATGGCGGAAATTTGGAAACATGGCGCTGGGGCGATGCGCATCAGGCCACGCATGACCATCCGGTGCTGGGCAGCGTGCCTGTGCTGCGTTATTTCGTGAACTTGCGCCAATCCACATCAGGCGGCGACAGCACCTTGATGCGCGGATTGACGCGCGGCTTTGGCCCCGACCCCTATGAAAACGTGCATGGCGCGGGCTATCGCGGCGTCTATGATTTCGCAGATCCTGACAGTTCGGTGTTCATCTCGGCCACCGGGCAATCGGGCCACCCGCTGTCGCGTCATTATGATGATTTGGGTGTCTTGTGGCGGCGCGGCGAATATATCCCGATGTCACTGGACCCCGGCCTTGCACGCGCCGCAGCCGTTGGCATCACGAAAATTTCACCTAAATAATATGCCTTTGCAGCCGGTTCTTAAACCGCTGCAAAGGCTTTGGCTTGCCGTTCGGTCCAGCGCACATGCAAGGTCCAGCCGGTATCGGTCAACACCTCATTCTCAATCACGCCCTCGGCATGTAACCAAGCGTGGGCGCGCCCCATCGCAAAATCCAAGTGCAATTCCTCAGAACTCCGCGTCACCTCAAAGGCTTGCGAAATTGCATCCAGCAAGGTTTGCACCCCATGCCCCGTGACCGACGACAGCGCAAATATCCGCGCTGATTTATCCGCCTGCGCCTCCAGTGCTGCGCGCGCGGTGTCATCGACCAAATCCAGCTTGTTCCAAATTTCAAACTGCGGGGTTTCGGCGCGCACGCCCAAACTGGTCAAAATATCGCGCACATCCGCCGCTTGTTCCGACGATTCCGGATGGCTGATATCGCGCACATGCAAAATCAGATCGGCCTCCAAAACCTCTTCCAACGTGGCGCGAAACGCCGCAACCAGTTGGGTTGGCAATTCGGAAATAAACCCAACCGTATCGGACAAGATCACCTTGCGCCCATCGGGCAATTCCATGCCGCGCATCGTGGGGTCCAGCGTGGCAAACAGCATATCCTTGGCCAACACATCCGCGCCCGTTATCCGGTTGAACAGCGTCGATTTGCCCGCGTTGGTGTAACCCACCAGCGCGACTAGCGGAAACGGCACTTTGCGCCGCGCGGCCCGGTGCAATTCGCGGGTTTTGGCCACTTTATCCAACTGGCGCTTGATGCGCACCACTTGGTCATCAATCGCGCGGCGGTCAGATTCGATCTGCGTCTCACCGGGTCCACCCACAAACCCAAGGCCGCCACGCTGGCGTTCAAGGTGGGTCCACGCCCGCACCAGCCGCGTGCGCTGATAGGAAAGTGCGGCCAGTTCTACCTGCAACACCCCTTCACGGGTTAGCGCGCGGTCGGCGAAAATCTCCAAAATCAGCCCGGTCCGGTCCAGCAGCTTGACGCCCCATTCCTTTTCCAAGTTGCGCTGCTGCACAGGCGTCACCGGGCCATCAATCAGCACCAGCCCGACATCCAACGCTTTCATCCGCGCGCCCAACTCAGCCACTTTGCCAGACCCAAACAACATGCCCGGCTGCATTTTGGGCAGGCGCACAATCTCGGCGCCCACCATCTCCAGCCCCGGCAAAGCGGCGGCCAGCGCCACAGCTTCGGCCAGCCCATGTTCGGGCAAACGCCGCGTACGCACCGATTTCAGGTCAGGATGCAGAACATAGGCCAGCGTCGCCTCGGCGCGCGTGTCATGCCCTGCCAGCCGCAGTTCTACCGAAAACCCATCGTCCTCGTCGTGATCTTGCGCGCCCAAGGCTTATTCTTCGCCTTCGTACAGGCTGATTGGCGCACCCGGCATGATGGTTGAAATCGCGTGCTTGTACACCAACTGCGACTGCCCATCCCGGCGCAACAACACACAAAAATTGTCAAACCAAGTGATTACACCTTGCAGCTTAACGCCATTGATCAAAAAAATTGTTACCGGAACCTTTGCCTTACGGACATGGTTCAAAAATGCATCTTGAAGGTTCTGTTTATCGGACGCCATTATTGCATTGCCTTTTTTTATTTTGGTTACCGTTTGTGCTTGCAGCCCGGTCGCGCAAGCACACTCCAAGTATGTAATGGGAATCCCAGAGTTTCCAGCCCAAAAGCAAGGCGATGCGCAATGTCGCGCCGATAGCGTCTTACCTGCGCCACACCCCGGGCGACAAAAGCGCTAGAATGGCCAAAATCTCCACCCGCCCCACGATCATCGCAGCCCCCAGAATGGCCTTTTCCGACATCGACAATTCGATCATGCGGATTGGCCCCTCGGCGGCCATCACCGTCAATGGCCCCGTGGTCGTGACAGCCGAGATGGTCAAGATCAGGCTTTGCTCAAACTCCATCCCGCGCAACGACAAGGCTGCAATCACGATGGCAAATGTCACGGCATACAGCATAAAGAAAATCCATGCCACATAAGCCCCACCTTGGCGCAACTGGCGTTCCCCGTCGCCACCCCCGCCAATGGAACTTGGATGCACCAAACGGTCCATCTCCCGCTCCCCATGCCGGGCCAGCGAATAGACCCGCAGCAGCTTTAACCCGCCAGCCGTGGTTGCAATTCCGCCGCCCATCATCGCCAACCCCAGCAGCACCAAACCCGGACTGTTCAACCCCGACCACAGCCGCGCATCTTGCCAATCGGCACTTTCAAACCCCGTGGTGGTCAGGAATGACATCGTGGTGAACAGCCCGCCCCACAACGCTTGCAGCGCCGCCGATGCGTTCCAAACATCATCCACCACCAAGGCCCCAACCCAATGGCGCAAGAACAACAGCCCCGGCACGACGGCCAAGAAAAACAGCGCCAACCGCACCTCATGGTCATCCAAAATGGGCCGATTGCGGTCGGTTAACACCGCCCCCGGCAGGCTGCGCCGCGTCAACGCCAGAGCCATAAACGCAAAAACCAAGATTTCTGCGACCCGGCCCCCATCTGCTGCAGCAAGGCTTTGCCCATTGGTAATCCCACTGGTTGACAGCGTTGACAGGGCCAGACACAACGCCGTCATCCCGCGTTCGCCCGCGATCAATAACATCACCCACAACATCACTGTCAGCCCGAAATAGGCCGGAAACAGCACCATCGAATGGCGGATCATCCGCTCCGCCGGGCCCGCCGCATGGGTGATCTGGTCGGCGCCTTGCGCGCCGCGCCCCGGCACGCGCCCCGACAGCACCTCTACCCCGCCAAGGTTCAACGGCGCCAAAATCGCCGCCGCCGACATTAAAACGAAAAAACCACCCATCCAGCCCACCAGCGCGCGCCACAAATGCAACGACGGCGCAAGGCGGCCCGGCGTGTCGTATTGCGTCACGCCAGTAGTCGTAAAAGACGACACCATTTCAAACCAAGCATTGCCAAAACTCGTGTCCGGCACCGCCTCATTGAACGGGATCGCAAACAAAAATGGCAGCCAGATATAGGCCCCCAACAACGCCGCAAGCTGGCTGCGCGCGGCTTGGCGCGGTCTGTGATTGGATGTGGCAATCCCCACCAACACTGAAAACAGCAAAAAAATCACCGCGCCGTAAAAAAACGGCCGCGCCACCGCAAAGTTGGAATACACCGCTGCATGCGCCGCCGGAAACAGCATGGCAAGCGCACCAACCCCCGAAAGGATCACCAGCAGCGGCAGTTCCAAAATACGGCGGATCATATCAGATCAAAAGAAATCAACGGAAACTTGCAGCAAACGCTCTACCTCGGGCACGTCCTTCGCCATGCAAAACAGCGCGATCACATCGCCCTCCTCCATCCGCAAATCGCCCGTGGGTTTCATCACGCGGTCGCCCTTCATCACAGCCCCCACCAACACGCCTTCGGGAAATTCCGTGTCGCGGATTAACTTGCCCGCCAGCGGAGATGTGGACAGCACTTGCGCCTCAATCATCTCGGCTTCCGCATCGCCAATCGAATAAATCGCGCGCACCCGGCCGTGGCGAATGTGGCGCAAGATCGACGAGACTGTGGTCGCGCGCGGGTTGATGAACGCATCAATATCCAACGCGCCCATAAGTGGCACCAATGTCGGGTCATTGACCAGCGCAATCGCCATGGGACAGCCCGCCTGTTTTGCGCGCACCGCGACCAAAAGATTGGTTTTGTCATCATCGGTTACCGCCAAAACCGCATCGGCCCGGTCAATCCCCGCCTCCAGCAAAATGTCCATATCCATGCCATCACCATGCAAAACGATGGTACGTTCCAAACCATCGGCGGCTTTTTCGGCGCGGCTGCGGTTTTTCTCAATCACCTTGGCGCGCAAACGGTCGGTCCGCGCCTCCAGCGCCCGCGCCACGGCCAACCCCACATTGCCACCGCCCACAATCACAATGCGTTCTTGCTTGCGGGTGGTTTTGCCAAAAATCTCCAGCGTGCGGTTTAGATCTTCGGTATGGGCGAATACATAAATCCGGTCGCCTGCAAACAACTGGTCCCCCGGTTCTGGGGCAAACAACCGCTCGTCCCGGCGCACCGCCACGACGATTGCGCGCAGGGTCGAAAACAGCTCCGACAATTGGCGCAATGGTGTGTTCAGCACGGGGCAATCTTCATCCAGCACAATGCCCAACAGTTGCGCGCGCCCGCCCATGAAACTTTCGGTATCAAAGGTCGCGGGTGCCGCAAGCCGCTGCAACGCCGCCTCCGCCACTTCTTTTTCGGGGCTAATCACCACATCAATCGGCATGTGATCGCGGCGGTACAGGTCGGAATAAATCGCATCCAAATAGCTTTGCGACCGCAGGCGTGCAATTTTGCGCGGGACCGAAAACACAGAATGGGCAACCTGACAGGTCACCATATTCACCTCATCCGAATGGGTGGCGGCGATAATCATGTCGGCGTCGCGCGCGCCCGCCCGCGCCAAAACGTCAGGGTAACTGGCAAAGCCCACAATCCCCTGAACATCCAGCGTATCGGTGGCCCGACGCACCAAATCGGCGTTGAAATCAACGACCGTTACGTCGTTGTTTTCTCCAGACAAGTGGCGTGCGATTTGCCACCCCACCTGCCCCGCACCGCAGATGATCACTTTCATGGGCCTATACTCCGTGGCATTGATCGCCCTATGTCGCAGATGCGGGCGGAATGGTCAATCTGGGCTCTATTCGTCGCCCTCGTCGTCCAAATCCTCCAACCGGGCCATGCGCGACCCCGACTTGCTGGTGGTCACCACGCCCAACGATTTCAGCTTGCGGTGCAGCGCGCTGCGTTCCATGCCCACAAAACTGGCGGTCCGGCTGATATTGCCGCCAAAGCGGTTGATTTGCGTCAGCAAATACTCCTTCTCAAACAACTCGCGTGCCTCGCGCAGCGGCAACGTGGCCAGCGCGCCACCCAGCACCAGCCGCCCATCTTCGCGCCCGGCAGGTTCATGCCCCGGCAGTTCCTTGACATCGACCGGGCCCGCCGCATCGCCCAAAATCAACACCCGTTCAATCACATTGCGCAATTGGCGCACGTTGCCCGGCCATTGCATGGTTTGCAGCATCGCCTCCGCTTCGGTGGTCAAGCTGCGCACGGGCAGGCCTTGGGTGCGGTGGAACATGTCGATGAAATAAGCGGTCAGTTCGGGAATATCTTCGCGCCGATCCTCTAAGCTGGGCACCGAGATCGGGACCACGTTCAGGCGGTCATACAGCTCTTGGCGAAACCGCCCTGCGGCGATTTCACTGCGCAAATCGCGGGTGGTTGAAGATATAACGCGCAAATCCACCCGCACTTTATCGACGCCGCCCACCCGTGTGAACTGCTGGTCCACCAACACACGCAGGATTTTGGATTGCGTGCCCAGTGGCATTTCCGCCACCTCGTCGAAGTAAACGACGCCGCCATGTGCCTGCTCCAACAGCCCTTTTTCCAATCCCCGATCCGGCGTTTCGCGGCCAAACAGCACTTCCTCCATCCGGTCCGGTTCAATCGTGGCCGAAGTAACGGTGACAAAGGGCGCGGCCGACCGGTTGGAATTGCCGTGAATGAACCGCGCCGCCAGCTCCTTGCCCGATCCGGCAGGGCCAGACAGCATCACGCGCCCGTTGGATTTGGTGACTTTATCCAAGTGCGATTTCAACGTCTTATAGGCCGTACTTGATCCAATCATCTCAGACGATGTGACATCACGCCGGCGCAAATCGGTGTTTTCACGGCGCAACCGGCTGGTTTCCATCGCGCGGCTGACAACGACCATCAACTGATCAATGTTAAACGGCTTTTCAATGAAATCATACGCGCCCTGCTTTATCGCTGCGACCGCAATTTCAATATTGCCATGGCCCGAAATAATCACCACAGGCACATCCGGATTGTCGCGCTTGACGGTTTTCAGAATGTCGATCCCGTCCATCTGGCTGTCTTTCAACCAAATATCCAAGATCATAAGCGATGGCGCTTCGCTCGCAATCTCCGCCATGCAATCATCAGAATTCCCTGCAAGTCGAATGGCATAGCCTTCGTCCTTCAAAATATCCCCGATCAATTCGCGGATATCGCGTTCATCGTCCACGATCAAAATACTGCTCATTTTTCCCCCTCGGCCTTACGGCCCGCGTTTTTGGCCCAAAGCCGGGGGAGGATGATTTCAGCCATCGCCCCAGCATGGGTATTTCCTTCAAAAACCTCAGCATCCAGCAGCGCCAGCGTCCCGCCATGCTCTTCGATGATCTTTTTCACAATCGGCAGGCCCAACCCCGTGCCCTTTTCGCGCGTGGTGACATAGGGTTCAAACAACCGCGCGCGGTCGGGTGGCAAGCCTATGCCATTATCCGCAATGCGAATGGTCACTTCATCCTCTGCCCACACCAATGCCACCTGAATTTGCGCAGCGACATCCCCTTGCTTTTCAACATAGGTTTCGATGGCTTCCCCGCCGTTCTTCAACAAGTTTGTCAAAGCCTGCGAAATCATTGTCGCATCCAAATCCATCAAGACCGGCCCTTGCGGAATGTCCGCTACAAACCGCACATTCGGCTGTCCCGCCTCTTGCAACACAACCGCATCGGTCAGAATTTTCACCAAATCCTCCTCGCGCCGCACGGGTTCAGGCATCCGCGCGAATTTGGAAAATTCATCAACAATGCGGCGCAAGTCATTGGTTTGGCGAATAATAACATCCGCATACTGGTCCAAATCCTCC
Source organism: Pseudorhodobacter antarcticus (assembly GCF_900110135.1). Taxonomy (GTDB): domain Bacteria; phylum Pseudomonadota; class Alphaproteobacteria; order Rhodobacterales; family Rhodobacteraceae; genus Pseudorhodobacter; species Pseudorhodobacter antarcticus. The sequence goes on from NZ_FOCO01000027.1 coordinate 15,516, forward strand.
GGCTCGGCCACTTGGGCGCGAAACTTGCGCTTAATGCGCTCCGCCGACAGTTGAATGGGCGTCAGCGGGTTCTTAATCTCATGCGCAATCCGCCGCGCCACATCGCCCCAGGCCGCCATCCGCTGCGCCGATACCAGGTCGGTCACATCGTCAAACGCTACCACATAGCCTTCCAGCGCGCCCGTATCAGACCGTCGCACGCTCATCCGCACCAACAGGCTTTCCATGCGGCCTTTGCGCGTCAGGCGCAATTCCTCTTGCACAGATGCCCCAAGGCCGTCTCGCAACTTTATGAAAAGGCTTTCAAATTCGGGCACGATCAAGGTAAGCCCCAGCCCATGCCCCGCGCCTTTCACGTCCAACAAACGCTCTGCCGCGCGGTTCACAAAATCCAAGCGCCCATCCGCATCCAGCCCGATCACCCCCGCTGTCACCGACGACAGCACAGAATCAAACAACCGCCGCCGCCCTTCGGTTTCCACGTTGCTGTCGACCAACGCATCGCGCTGCCTTTTCAATTGCCGCGTCATTTGGTTGAACAAACGACCCATCATCGCAATCTCGTCGTCGCCTTCCTCCTCAATGATTTGTACGTTCAAATCACCCGACCCCACGCGCTGCGCCGCCCCCGCCAGCCGCCCAATGGGCCGCGACAGGCGTTCCGCAAACCACAGCCCCAACCAAATCGCGGCCAAGATCAAGATCAGCGCAAACCCAAGGTACAGCAGCCCAAATTCAAACAGCAACCGCCCCCGTTCTGCTTCAAGCTGTTGATAAAGAGACACAGTTTCACGCGTTTCGTCCAAAAGGCTTAGGATATTACCATCCACCTCGCGTGACACATATAAAAACCGATCCACATAAGCGGTCAAAAACACCAGCGCGCGCAACTCGTTGTTTTGCCAATCGTCGATCAAAACCGTCTCACCCGCTTTGGCCCGCGCGATTTCGTCGGCCGTCAGCGCCTCAAACCCAAACAGATACGACCGTTCGCCCCGCGTTTGCAGCACGCCTGTGCCATCCGTCAAATATGCCTCTTTCAACCCGCGCTGGATTGCCGCTTGCCCTTCGGTCAACAGCGGGCGCAACTGGTCATCATCCAGAAAAAACGTGCTTTGCTTGGTCACATTCAAATAGGCCGCCAACGCCAGCGCATCCTCGGTCAAATCCTGCCGATGCTCCCCGTCATAGGCTTGGGCCGCAGCCAGCGAATTGCCCACCACCGCGCGCACGCGCTCAGAAAACCACCCCTCCAGCCCCACATTGAAGGTAATCGTCGCAAACACCGCGACCAATACGGTCGGCGTCAGCGCCAGCAGCGCGAAAATCCCCGACATCCGCAAATGCAGCCGCGACCCCGCCGATTGGCTGCGTCGATCTGATATCATCCGCGACACCCGCGCCAACACCAGCGACGCCACGACCAACACATATACCAAATCTGCCAGCAAAATCAGCCGCAAATAGGCAGACGCCGCCCCTTGGTCAAACGGCCCCAGCGCCATAAACGTCGCAAACGCCAAAACCGGCCCCAACGTCACCAAGACCAAAGTCATAATCGTCTGAAAACGCCGTTGCCGCCGCAAGCGGGACAGTCGCAGCCAAGTGTTGCTTCGCATGACTGCCGACAAACCCAAAACCCCGCTGCAAAATCAAAACACAGAGCAGATCAGTCAAGCAAAACCTGAAAGACACGCCTCTGTGGCGCTTTTACATCAGTTTGCGCCGCCGTGTCACGCTAATTTCCAGATCTGTGATCTTTTTACGCAAGGTATTGCGGTTGATTCCCAAAAGATCAGCACATTTAGCCTGATTTCCCGCCGTCGCATCCAGCGCTATTTCAATCAGCGGTGCTTCAAACTCGCGCAAAATACGCCCGTACACCCCCGGCGCAGGCAAGGCCGCCCCGTGCAAATCGAAATACCGCCGCAAATGCCGCGCCACCGATGCCGACAGCTTTTCCCCTTCACCGCCCTCGCGCAACGGCTCCATCAAGGGTTGATTACTCAGAATCGCCTCCACCTCTGCGCGCGCAATCTCCGGCTCGGTTGCGGTAACCAGCACGCGGCGCATCGCATTTTCCAATTGCCGCACATTGCCGGGCCAGCTGTAATTGCGCAACATATCACGCGCTTGGCCCGACAATTTGCGCATCACCCCAGTATCTCGCGCGCCGCGTGTCAGGAAATGCGCGGCCAGCAGGTCAATATCCTCCACCCGTTCGCGCAGGCTGGGCACCTGAACCGTGACCCCGCCCAACCGGTAATACAGATCTTGGCGAAACCGTCCGGTTTCCATGCCGGCGGTCAAATCCGATTGCGATGTTGCCATAACCCGTGGCGCGTTGTCCCCAAACATATCCAGCATCCGCACGATCCGCGATTGGGTGTCATCGTCAAAATCGGCAATTTCATCAAACACCAAACTGCCGCCCTTGGCCCGCGTCAACAACGCAGATGGCCCATCCACCCCCGCCAAATCATCCGCCTGCACCACCACAAACGGCTGGCTGCGACGATCTGAAAAATCATGGATCGCCCGCGCAATCAGCGATTTTCCGGTCCCCGATTCGCCCGTTACCAACACCGCCAAATCGGTGTTCATTACCCGCGCCACCAGCCTGTACAGCGCTTGCATCCCAGCCGTGCGCCCGACCAAGGGCAAATCATCGCCCACTTCGCGCGCGGGCATGGGTGCGGATTGCGACACCCGCCGCTTCATCTCCAACGCGCGCGCCGACCGTTTCATCAGGTCCGGCAAATCAAACGGCTTTGGCAAATAATCAAATGCCGCCGCCTCCGCCGCCTGTATTGCCGTCATAATATTGTTTTGCGCCGATATGATGATCACCGGCAAGCCCGGCCGCAGCTTGGCAATTTGCGGCAGCGCCTGCAGCCCGTTGCCATCTGGCATGATGACATCGGAAATCACCAGATCGCCCTTGCCCTCCTCCACCCAGCGCATCAGCGTGGTCAGGCTGGCCGTGGCATGCACCTTGCATCCCGCCCGCGTCAGCGCTTGGGTCAAAACCGTGCGGATTGTGCGATCATCATCGGCAACCAGAACCGTTCCATCCATTGGTCAATCTCCTGTACTAACACTATTTTTTGGGGCCAGCGGCAGCGATACGCGAAACACCGTGCGCCCCGGCACACTGTCCACCGCGATCCAGCCGTCATGATCCGCGATGATCTTGGACACCAAGGCCAACCCCAGCCCCGTGCCGTTTTCGCGCCCTGACACAAACGGGTCAAAGATGTGGCCCGCAAGTTCGGGCGCAATCCCCGGCCCATCGTCTATAACCTCAATCTGCAAGGCAAGCGGGCTGCCCGACCCATCCTTGCGCCGCAACCGCAGCGACAAATCATAAAACGTGCGCAGTTTGATGGTCTGCGCCCCCGCCTCTACCGCGTTTTTGATCAGGTTCAAAAACACCTGCATCAACTGATCCATATCGGCAAATGTATTGGGCAAGGACGGGTCATAGGATTCGTGAATGACCCGCCCCCGCGCGAAGCCCACCACTGCCGACCGCCGCGCCCGGTCCAGCGCATCATGGATGTTCACCGCGCGGCGTTCGGGGGGGCGCAAGTTGCCAAACTGCTCCACCTGCTCCAACAATTTCACGATGCGCCGGGTTTCCTCCACAATCAGGTCCGACAACTCGCGGTCCTCCGCCGACAGGTTCATGGCCAGCAATTGCGCCGCCCCAGAAATCCCCGCCAGCGGGTTCTTAATTTCATGCGCCAGCATTTCTGCCATACCAATCGCCGATTTTGTCGCGGTTTTTGCAGCCGACGCGCGCCCCAGTTTATCCGCAATTTCCAACGGAATAAGCAGCAGCAACAGATCGGTTTTATCTTGCATCGGGGCCAATTGGATGCTGCAATGCACTGGCGCACGTTCTCCCGTGGTCAGCTCTATGTCGTTGATAACAAGCGCGGATTGATTGGTCCGCACCCGCGCCATCGCATCCTCCATCGGGGCGTTGATGTGCAATCGCTCCAACAGGCTTTGGCCCGTCAGGCTGCGCGCTGACATGTTTAAAAACACCTCTGCAGCGGGGTTTATATCCAATATCTGCCCTTGGGCAGTGATCACCAGCGCTGGAACAGGCAGCGCCGCCCAAATCACACCCGCATCCCTCATGCCGCCACCTGCCGCGCATCGGCAAAGGCTGCGCGCACACGCACGGCCACCTGCGCCGGGTCATTCAAAACCATAATTTCGGCGCGCGCCGCCGCCAGCCCCGCCACCTCCAAATACCAGCCCAGATGCTTGCGGGCGACCCGCACCCCCAAATCCACCCCATAAAACTGCAAAATATCGTGATAATGGCCCAAAACTATATCGGCCAGCGCCGCCCCTTGCGGGATCACCGGGGCCGCAGCGCCAAACAGGTCCGCCGCAATCGACGCCAACACCCAAGGCCGCCCTTGCGCCCCGCGCCCCACCATCACCCCATCCGCCCCAGATTGTGCCAGGGCCGCGCGCGCAGATGCCGCGTCCACAATATCGCCATTCGCCACCACTGGAATCGTCACGGCAGCCTTGACCCGCGCAATCGCCCGCCAATCCGCCGCCCCTTTGTAAAATTGGCAGCGCGTGCGCCCGTGAATGGTGATCATCGCAATGCCCGCATCCTGCGCGCGCCGCGCAATGTCGGGCGCGTTCAGCATCCCGTCATCCCAGCCCAGCCGGGTTTTCAGCGTCACAGGCACTTTTACCGCCCCCACAACCGCCGCAATCAGCGACAGCGCATGGTCCGGGTCCTTCATCAACGCCGACCCGGAATAACCGTTTGTAACCTTTTTGGCCGGGCATCCCATATTGATATCAATGATTTGCGCACCATTGGCCTCTACAAACCGCGCGGCCTCGGCCATCCAATAGGCTTCGCGCCCGGCCAATTGCACCGATGTCGCCTGTTCCTCAAACCCCAACTCGGCGCGCGCACGCGCAAGTGGCCCGGCCTGCACCACCTCTTGGCTGGCTACCATTTCGGACACGACCAACCCCGCGCCAAACCGCGCTACCAAACGGCGAAACGGTAAATCTGTAATCCCGGCCAAGGGGGCCAGCAGCACAGGGGGCGCGATGGTAAAAGGACCTATTTGCACGACGGATGGTTGCCTTTGGCTGAACAAGGTCAACAAATACCCGCGCCGCGACCAAAACACAAACGCCCCGGCCCAAAAAATAATCGAAAACCGCAACTGCCTAAAATTTAATCAACCGCAATTGTCAAAGCACCCGATTGCCCTTGCAAAGCGCATCGCCTAAACAATCCCCCAGCCAAAGGACGCAAAAATGACCAGCGCCGTCATCATCACTGCCGCCGGGCGTGGCCTTCGCGCCGGGGGCAAAATCCCAAAGCAATGGCAGCACTTGGGCGGCAAACCTGTGCTGGCTCACACGGTTGCGGCGTTTCAAACGCTGGGATTTACGCAAATTCTGGTCACAATCCACCCCGATGACACGCCGCACGCAGCCTACCTTGGCCCCGATGTGCGCCTGATTATCGGCGGCGACACCCGCGCCAAATCTGTTAAGAACGCGCTGGAGTCGATTGATATAAATCACATATCCCAAGTTTTCATCCATGACGGTGCGCGCCCTTTCGTCACGGCAGCCCTCATCGCCCGCCTGCAAACCGCCCTGCAAACCCAGCCCGCCGCAGCCCCCGCTTTGCCCGTCACCGATGCCCTGTGGCGCGGCGAAAATGGCCTTGTCACCGGTGTCGCTGAACGCACCAACCTGTTTCGCGCCCAAACCCCGCAAGCCTTTCACCTCGCTGCCATTCTCGCCGCGCACCGCATCCATCCCGGAAATGCTGCCGATGATGTAGAGGTGGCGCGTGCCGCAGGGCTTGCAGTTGCCATCGTCGCGGGCGATGAAGACAACATAAAAATCACCCTGCCCGGCGATATGGCCCGCGCAGAACAGATATTACAGCACAGAAAGCAGGCGTAAAAATGGATGTAAGGCTTGGCAATGGCTTTGACGTACACGCCTTTTGCGATGGTGATCATGTTTGGCTGTGTGGCGTAAACCTGTCTCACGCGCGCGGTCTGTTGGGCCATTCGGACGCCGATGTGGGCATGCACGCGCTGACCGATGCGATTTACGGCGCTTTGGCCGATGGCGATATCGGCCAGCATTTTCCGCCCAGCGACCCGCAATGGAAAGGCGCCGCCAGCCACATCTTCCTACGCCACGCCATGGCAACCGCCCGCGCGCGCGGATACAGTTTGGGCAACGCCGATGTGACGCTGATCTGTGAACGCCCCAAAATCGGCCCCCACGCAGCGCAAATGCGCGCGGCCTTGGCCGACATCATGGGCGTCGACATCACCCGCATTTCCGTCAAAGCCACCACCAGCGAACAACTCGGCTTTACGGGCCGAGAGGAAGGCATCGCCGCCCTCGCCACAGCCACCTTGGTGAAACCATGACCCTCTCTCGCCTCATCTCAACCTTTTTTGGCGTTGGCCTGTTGCGCCCTGCCCCAGGCACATGGGGGTCTGCGGCGGCCATCGGCGTGGGCCTGATCTTGCACCGCATCGGCCATTTTCCTTTGCTGCTGGTCGCCACCCTATTGGTCACCGCCGTTGGCTTTTGGGCCTGCCGCCGCGAATTGGCGGACAAACCGGGTGATGACCCGTCTGAAATCGTGATTGATGAGGTCGCAGGCCAATGGATTGCGCTGTGTTTTCCCTCCTTTGCCTTTTGGTATGTAGGCTCTCCAAGCGATAACTTCCCCTATCCCGGCTGGGTCGCCGCCTTCCTTTTGTTCCGTCTGTTCGATATTTGGAAACCTTGGCTGGTGGGCCGCGCCGATGCGCGTGGCGATGCCGATGGGGTGATGCTGGATGATCTGTGGGCGGGGCTGTTTGCAGGCCTCGGCGTGGTCGTCCTCGCCATTTTCGCCCATTTGGTGCTGATGTGACCGCAACCGCCGCGCGCATCCTTACCGCCGCCCGCGCGCGCGGCTTGCGCATCGCCACCGCCGAAAGCTGCACAGGTGGCATGCTCAGCGCCGCCCTTACCGACTTGCCCGGTTCATCCGATGTGTATGATCGCGGCTATATCACCTATTCCAACGCCGCCAAAATCGACATGCTCGGCGTGTCGCCCGAAACCCTTGCCACCTATGGCGCGGTGTCCGAAGGGGTGGCCGTGGAAATGGCGGCAGGCGCGCTGCACCATTCGGGCGCGGGCATTGCCCTGTCGATCACAGGCATCGCAGGCCCCGGCGGGTCAGACCACAAACCCGAAGGGCGCGTGTGCTTTGGCCTCGCAATGCGCGGGCATGCCACCCGCACTGAAACCGTGGAATTTGGCCCCTTGGGCCGCGAAAACATCCGCCAAGCCGCCACCAGCCACGCCCTTGCCCTGATCGCCGCCGCCCTAAGCTGACCCGTAAAGGGCCGCCGCGCGCCGCTCAAACGCGCGCACCACCCGCAGCATCGCCTCATTGAACACCACCCCAATGATTCCATGCAAAATCGCGTTCTTGAATTCAAAATCCACCATGAAATCAACTTCGCAACCACCGCCCTCCGCATCGCGAAATGCCCAGTTTGACCGCATATACCGAAACGGCCCATCCAGATATTCCGTGTCAATCTTGCGCGCGCCCGGCCACAACACGACCCGGCTGCCAAACCGTTCCCGAAACACCTTAAAGCTGATCACCAAATCCGCCTCCAGCACCTCACTCTCGCCCACCGCCTTGCGCGACCGAACACGGGCCGCCGAATTCCACGGCAAGAATTGCGGGTAACTCTCAATATCGGCCACCAACCCATACATCTGGTCGGCGGTATAGGGCAGGCGCTTTGTCTCACTGTGGCGTGGCATAATCAGGCTTTCCCGTGGCTCAGGCTTTTTCGTGACTTGGCCTTTGGTTTTGGATAAACAAGCCCCAGAAATCAAGGGGCCAGCATGCAACCGAGACCTTATGTCATAGATCAGATGATCTCCGCCAAATCCATCGCCGCGCGAATCGAAGCGCTCGCCACCCAAATCCGCGACCATTTTCACGGTACTGACAAACTGGTCGTCGTGGGCCTGCTGCGCGGCTCTTTCGTGTTCATCGCCGATCTCGTGCGCGAACTCGACCTGCCCGTCGAGGTCGATTTTCTTGAGGCGTCAAGCTATGGCGACGCCACCCACAGCAGCCGCGAGGTTCGCATCCTGAAAGATTTGCGCGGTGAAATCGCAGGCCGCGATGTGCTTGTGGTCGAAGATATTGTGGACACGGGCCACACCCTCACCCATGTCCTGCACCTTTTGCAATCGCGCAACCCAGCAAGGATGGAGGTGTGCGTGCTGCTCGACAAACCCACCCGCCGCGAGGTGGAAGTATCGGCAACATGGACCGGCTTCACCATCCCCGATGAATTTGTCGTGGGCTACGGCATTGATTTTGCCCAACGCAACCGCAACCTGCCCTATATCGGCAAAGTGCGCTTTACCGACACGCCATGATCCTTCCCGACCTTGTCACCAAGGGCTTAAAACTCATTTTCTGCGGCACCGCCGCCAGCCACGCGTCCGCCACACGCGGCCATTATTACGCAGGCCCCGGCAACCGCTTTTGGCCCCTTTTGTTTGACACCGGCCTCACCCCCCGCCTGTTCCAACCCGCAGATGATCACCTGCTGCCCAGCCTTGGCATCGGGCTCACCGATCTCGCCAAAACCGCCTCCGGCATGGACCACGATATCCCGCGCACGGCCTACACACCGAACCGCCTCCACCAACTCATCACCACCCTGCGCCCGCAAACCCTTGCTTTCACCAGCCTTACCGCCGCTAAAATAGCCCTAGGCGCCCGCCATCCCGCAGGCAAAACCACCCATCCGGCACTTTCCAACATCCCCATCTGGGTCCTCCCCTCGCCCTCCGGCGCCGCCCGCGCCACCTTTACCGCGACCCCGTGGCACGACCTCGCCACCCACATCAGGCACCTCACATGAATTATATCTGGTTTTTGCGCATGGCCCGCTGGGTCCGCAACCCGCCCTCACCGCAAATGGTCAAACTGGTCATCGGCGTGATCGCCGTCAGCTTGTTGATCTTTGGCTTTGAATATATGTTCGGCTGGCCCGAATGGCTCACCCCCAACGGCGGCGGCCGCGCCCACAGATTGCCCTGACAACCCACGCCAATCACAATACCGCTGGCCCCATTGCACCACGCCGCAGCACACAGCAAACTGACCACTCCTTAGGGGAAAGTCCCATCATGCGCCGCCTTCTTATCTCCGCCGCAACGCTTACCGTTATTGGTGGCGCTGCATTCTGGGTGATCACCACACCAAACCCATTGCCCGCCGTCGCCACAGCGGGCCTCATGGGCGATGCAATGGCGGGCAAAGACATCTTTTGGACCGCGGGCTGCGCGTCTTGCCACATGGCCCCCAATGCAACAAGCAACGCCGAACTCATCCTTGCGGGGGGGCAAAAATTCCCGTCTAATTTCGGCACCTTTATCGCCCCCAACATCTCCCCAGATCCCATCCACGGCATCGGCGGTTGGTCCTTGGAAACCTTCGCCAACGCGGTAACGCGCGGCGTCTCGCCCACGGGGCAACACTACTACCCCGCCTTCCCCTACACCTCGTATAACAAGATGAAACTGCAAGACGTGGCCAACCTCAAATCCTTCATGGACACGCTGCCCCCCAGCACAACACCCAGCCAACCGCATGACATCGGCTTTCCCTTCAACATCCGGCGCAACCTTGGCGGCTGGAAGTTCCTGTTCGCAACGGATGAATGGACCATCCCCACCCCCCTAACCCCACAAGAGGAACGCGGTCGCTACCTTGCAGAATCCCTCGCCCATTGCGCGGAATGTCACACCCCACGCAACGCGCTTGGCGGGCTCGACCGCGCAAAATGGATGGCTGGCGCCCCCGACCCGTCCGGCAAAGGCCGCGTGCCCAACATCACCCCCGGCGCACTTGATTGGTCAACAGACGACATCACAGCCTACCTCACCACCGGCTTCACCCCCGAATATGACAGTGCAGGCGGCCATATGGTGCATGTGGTCCAAAACATGGCCCGCCTGCCACTCGACGACGTGCAAGCAATCTCCTCCTACCTAAAGCGCGTCCCCGCAATCGCAGACTAGCGCTTTTTCTGTTTGAAAATATCCCGGGGGTCCGGGGGCTGGCCCCCGGCGCGCGCCATTTAACCCCGCAGCGCACTTTACTGCGAAAGATTCGCCAAGCGCGCAGCGCGCATCTGCGCGAAATCATCCCCCGCATGATAGGATGACCGCGTCAGCGGCGTCGCCGACACCATCAAAAACCCCTTGCCATAAGCGGCGGTTTCATAGGCCTTAAACTCATCCGGCGTCACAAAGCGGTCCACCCGGTGATGCTTTGGCGTTGGCTGCAAATACTGCCCAACGGTCAAAAAATCCACATCCGCCGCGCGCATGTCGTCCATCACCTGCCGCACGCCTTGGGCATCCTCACCCAATCCCACCATAATGCCGGATTTGGTGAACATTGCAGGGTCCAACTCCTTCACCCGCTGCAACAAACGCAGCGAATGGAAATACCGCGCACCGGGCCGCACCGTGGGGTACAGGCCGGGCACGGTTTCCAAATTGTGGTTGAACACATCGGGCCGCGCCTCAACCACTTTTTCCAAAACCTCGGGCGCGCATTTCAAGAAATCGGGGGTCAGAATCTCAATCGTCGTATCCGGGCTGCGGTGACGAATCGCACGAATGGTTTGCGCAAAGTGATCGGCCCCGCCATCTGCCAAATCATCCCGGTCAACGCTTGTGATCACCACATGGTTCAACCCCAATTGCTGCACGGCATGGGCCACGCGCCCCGGCTCAAACGCATCCAGCGTTTGCGGCTTGCCCGTGGCCACGTTGCAAAACGTACAGCCGCGCGTGCAAATCTCGCCCATGATCATCATAGTGGCATGGCCCTGCCCCCAACATTCGCCCACATTCGGGCAACCCGCCTCCTCACAGACGGTGACCAACTTTTGCTCTTTCAAAATGTCACGCGTCCGCTTGTACCCCTCGGACGTGGGCGCTTTCACCCGTATCCAATCGGGTTTTTTTGGCTGCGCATTGTCGACGCGATGCGCTTTTTCGGGGTGGCGCTGTTCCGGCAGTTTGAGATCACGCATCTATTTTTCCCCCTGACAAAAATTCTTTTTCCCAATTACCCTTTTTTCAGGGATCAAACAACCAGTGCGGCCTATAACCGCACCCTCAAAAATGCCGGGGCCCTATGCACTCGGCGCAAACTTAAAAAATGGCAGGTTTTACAGTTTAACAAAATGATCGCAGAGGTTTTGGGAACCTTCATTCTGGTGTTTTTCGGCTGCGGCGCGGCTGTGCTGATGGGCGAATTTATCGGTTTCCACGCCATTGCAATGGCCTTTGGTCTGGCAATCGTCGCCGCCGCTTACGGGCTTGGCGCAATTTCGGGGGCACATCTTAACCCCGCCGTCTCCTTGGGCGCGCTGATGGCTGGCCAGATGTCGACATCCGATTTCGCCGCCTATGTCGTGTCGCAATTGATCGGCGCCGTGCTGGCCGCAGGCGTGATCTATATCATCGCATCGGGCAAGGCGGGCTATGATCTGGCCACCAACGGTCTTGGCCAAAACAGCTATGGCGCGAGCTATTTGGGCGAATATTCCATAATGGCGGCGCTGACGTTTGAATGCGTCACAACCTTCATCTTCGTCACCGAGGTCTTGGGCGCAACCCAAAAAGACGCACCTGCAGGCTTTGCCGGGTCGGCGATTGGCCTTACTTTGGCTGCGATCCACTTGGTTGGCATCAACATGACCGGCGTTTCCGTGAACCCCGCGCGGTCCTTTGGCCCGGCAGTGTTTGTCGGCGGCAAGGCCATGGCCGATCTGTGGCTGTTTATCGTGGCACCTTTGGTGGGCGGCGCGCTGGCAGGCCTTTTGAACAAGGCCAACATCACCCGCAACCCGGCCTAAACCCAAAAAAAGGGGGGTCCAACCCGGCCCCCCCTATCCCCTTACCCAATCATCGGGCCGTGTTTGCCATACAACGTCTCGTAATGCAGCCGCAGGCGTTGCAACGCGATCCGCAGCACAATCTTGCCCGACCGCGCCGACCAGCCCATCCGCTGCTCCGCCACCTCCAACCCCTCCAAAAAACAACAACAGCGCAGCACCATATCCCCCAGCCCCGGCCCCAAATCGCGCAACGCGCCCGACACCCGTTCGCGCGCATCCGCTGCACCGCCCGTGCCGCCCCCCGGCGCAAACCCACCCCGATCACCCCCGGTCAAAAACCGCTCCCAGTTTTGGGTCACGCGCGGCCCCATCTGCGCCAACTCGAAATCCATCCGCAACTGCTCGGCCGCCGTCACCAATTCGGCTGATAAGAACGACTTGCCATCGCGGTCCCGCCGGCGCGCCAAAACCTGCACCGGGCTTTCCGCCGAATTATACCGCCCACGCTTGTCCTCGCCCAGATCGCGCCCCGTATCGCGCCCCGAACCCAAAGGCTCCCAGTCGCGATGCTGGTCGCCAAACGCCGTTTGCGCCTCGGCCATCCCCTCCGGCCCCGCCTGCATCCGCTTCAACGCCGCCCGCCCCACCGCTGTGATATGATAGCTGGAAATCCGCCCTTGCTTTTCGCACCCGATCCACTCCTTCAACGCAAACGCCTGCGCCAAGGCCCGGTCAATCACCGCCAGCCGCACCGTGCGCCCATCGGCAAAACTGCGCAGCACTGCCGCCTTTTCCATATCGTGCGCAATCGCCAGCACTGTGTCCACCTCCGCCAACCGGCGCAACACCGTGCGGCCTTCGCGCAAAATTGTGGCTTCATCCATCGTCATTGTCTCTTGTCTGATCGGGGCGGTCATGGGGCTGGCTTCCTTATCGCTGGAGTTGCAAGGGTCGTTGTCCTGCACCCGCCCAAGCGCGCACAGCGCTTCATCCACCAAAGGGTCGTCGCGGCGGCATTCCGTGCGGCGCACCTGTCGCAGCACAGTCGACGCATGGCAGCCTTCACGCTTTGCCAATTGTCGTAGGGAAACCCCTTGTTCTGTGTGGTCCAGGTACAGGCGTGCCGCATCGGGCAGCCATGCAGGCAGCGAAAACTCCGAACTCAGATTTGATCCCATCACACCGTCCTGTGCCGCTCTTGCCAAGCTTTTGATCCCGTCTTGGACATTTTCAACTTTGCGGAGCATTGGTTACCTGTTCGTTAATATCTTCGCTTTCGCCCATAATTGTTTCCAAATCATAAACAAATGGAAAAGCAGCGTGCGCTGAAAGGGACAGTCGCGCAACGCCCGGTTGTCTTGATGCAACATGCAATCACATTTCAACAGGAGGCTTTATGTCCGATCTCAGCACCATTCTCGCCAATTTGCGCCGCCCTCGCCTCTTGGTCCGCGCTGCCCGCCATGGCATGGGCGACTACCGCCGTGACCGCGATTTGCGCCGCCTTATCAACGCAGCCACCCCGCCCAGCCCCGAATCCGCCCTAAAACGCCTGTTCGATGCCGAAGAACAGACCGAGGAAACCCGCCGCAACGGCGATGCCGGCTATTCCATCGCCCGACACATCGAACTTCTCATCGCCATAATGTCCGAGGCGCGGCTGCTGCGCCCCGCAGCCTAACGCCACATGCAAAAAAGGCCCCCCCGCTGCCGGAGGGGCCGTTTTACCGTCAAACCTTAACGTCACATAAACGCAAAACCCGTTTTAGGTGAACGCAGGCACACGCATCAAACAAACGCGTCAGGCATACTCGCCTTTTTGCGCGCGACATAATCATCAATTGCATCGCGCACGGCTTCATCAAGCACAGGCGCTTGGTAATCGCCAATCATCTTGGCAACACGGTTGGCCGCCAGCGTTTCGGTATCGCGCGCGCCTTCCTCATACCACGTCTCAAACGGTTTATAATCAAACAGTTCCGACCGCCAGAACGCCGATTTAAAGTTCTTTTGCGTATGCTCACAGCCCAGAAAATGCCCGCCCGGCCCCACTTCGCGCAGCGCGTCCATCGCCTGCCCGTTGTCGTCCATCATCACCCCTTGGGCCAAATGATGCAGCGTGCCCAACTGGTCCGCATCCATCACGAACTTCTCAAACGACGACACAAGGCCGCCTTCCAACCAGCCGCAGGCATGCAGCATAAAGTTCACCCCAGACAGCAGCGCCATGTTCAAACTGTTCGCCGTTTCATACGCCGCCTGCGCATCCGGCAGTTTGGACCCGCAAAACGACCCGCCCGAACGATACGGCAAATTCAACCTGCGCGCGAGCTGCCCCGCACCATAGGTGATATGCGCAGCCTCCGGCGTCCCAAACGTCGGCGCACCCGAATTCATGTCAATCGACGTCACAAACGCCCCGAAAATCACCGGGGCGCCCGCACGCACCAACTGGCTATAGGCAACCCCCGCCAACACTTCTGCCAACACTTGTGTCAACGTGCCCGCCACCGTCACCGGGGCCATCGCCCCCCCCACGATAAAGGGCGAAATAATCGCCGCTTGGCCCGCTTTTGCATAGACTTCCAACGCGCCCATCATGGTCGAATCGAATGTCAGCGGGCTGTTGATGTTGATCAGGCTGGTCATCACCACGTTTTGATCGACGAAATCCGCGCCAAACAGCAGCTTCGACATCTCCACCGAATCCGCCGCGCGCTCTGGCTCCGTGACCGACCCCATATAGGGCTTGTCCGACAACACCATATGCGCGCGCAACATGTCCAAATGCCGCTTGTTCACCGGAATATCGGTCGGCTCACAAACCGTGCCACCCGAATGGTGAACCCATTTCGACATATAGCCCAGTTTTACGAACTTCTCAAAATCCTGCATCGTGGCGTAACGCCGCCCGCCTTCACGGTCGCGCACAAAGGGAGGGCCATAGACCGGGGCCAGCACCAAATTGCGCCCACCAATGTCCACGTTGCGGTCGCTGTTGCGCGCGTGTTGCGTGAACATCGACGGGGCCGTGGCGCATAACTGCCGCGCCAACCCGCGCGGAATATGCACCCGCTCGCCCTTCACATCGGCCCCAGCCGCGCGCCAACGGTCCAACGCTGCGGGATTGTCGATGAAGTTAACACCAATCTCCTCCAGCACTGTTTCCGCGTTGTATTCAATAATCTGCAACGCTTCTTCATTCAGAATCTCAAAATTCGGAATGTTGCGTGTGATAAACTTCGCCACGTCAAAGCTAACGGCCGTCCGTTCCGCCCGCCGCACAGACCCACCACCGCCCCGCGCCCGCCGTCCTGCCGCTTCATTCATCACGATCACTCCATCTTTGCCCGCAAACACGCGGCCCATTCGCAGCCCTTATGCCGCCATTCTGCATCCAAGCGTCCCACATTTCCGTCATATATCCCCCAAAACCGACATTCCCCGGATCCAACCCCCACCATGACCCCGCGCCCCGCGTTTGGCCCCTTGCGATTCGCCCTATCCTTGCTTATCCCCCGTGCATGACACATCATGCACGCCTCCTCATCATCGACTTCGGCTCTCAGGTCACGCAGCTCATCGCGCGGCGCTTGCGCGAGTTGAGTGTTTATTGCGAAATTCACCCGTTCAATAAGGTGACAGACGCGTTTCTGGCCGATTTCGCGCCAAAAGCGGTGATCTTGTCTGGCGGCCCGGCTTCGGTGTTCGCCGATGGTGCGCCCATGCCCCCCGCCAGCCTGTGGGATTATGGCGTGCCCATCCTTGGCATCTGCTATGGCCAACAGGTGATGATGCATTGCTTGGGCGGCCATGTTGAACGCGGCCACGGCACCGCCGAATTTGGCCGTGCGTTTGTCACGCCGACGCCTGCCAAAACCGACCTGTTGGATGGCTGGTTTCAAACCGACCGCGAACAGGTCTGGATGTCGCACGGCGATCACGTCTCCAAAATCGCCCCGGGGTTTGAGGTGTATGGCACCTCCCCCAACGCGCCTTTTGCCATCATCGCCGATCCTGCGCGCCGCTTTTACGCCGTTCAATTCCACCCCGAGGTGCATCACACCCCGAACGGCGCGAAATTCTATGAAAACTTCATCCGCATCGCAGGCTTTACCGGCGATTGGACCATGGGCGCCTACCGCGAGGATGCGATTGCCAAAATCAAGCAGCAGGTCGGCGACAAACGCGTAATCTGCGGCCTATCTGGCGGCGTGGACAGTTCCGTGGCCGCCGTTTTGATACATGAGGCGATCGGCGACCAACTCACCTGCGTGTTCGTCGATCACGGGTTACTGCGTGAAAATGAGGCGGCTGAGGTCGTTAAAATGTTCACCGAAAACTACAAAATCCCACTTATCCATGCCGACGAATCCGAATTGTTCTTGGGCAAACTCAACGGCGTGTCAGACCCCGAAACCAAGCGTAAAATCATTGGCGGCCTGTTCATCGACGTGTTCCAAAAATACGCAAACGGCATCGAAGGCGCAGAATTTCTTGCCCAGGGCACCCTTTACCCCGATGTGATCGAAAGCGTTTCCTTCTCTGGCGGGCCTTCAGTCACCATCAAATCCCACCACAATGTCGGCGGCTTGCCCGAAAAAATGGGCCTCAAACTGGTCGAACCCTTGCGCGAACTCTTCAAGGACGAAGTCCGCGCGCTTGGCCGCGAACTCGGCCTGCCCGCCTCCTTCATCGGTCGCCATCCGTTCCCCGGTCCCGGCCTCGCCATCCGCTGCCCCGGCGAGATTACAATCGAAAAGCTGGAGATCTTGAAAAAGGCCGATGCGGTGTTCATCGACCAAATCCGCAAACACGGGCTTTACGATGACATCTGGCAGGCATTCGTTGCAATTCTGCCCGTCCGCACCGTGGGCGTGATGGGCGATGCGCGCACCTATGATTTCGCTTGCGCGTTGCGCGCGGTGACAAGCGTTGACGGCATGACCGCCGATTACTATCCCTTCACCCATGATTTTCTGGGTGAAACCGCAACGCGGATTATCAATGAAGTTCAAGGGATTAACCGGGTAACTTACGACATTACATCAAAGCCGCCCGGCACTATCGAATGGGAGTGATGTGCGCGCGCACATCACCCCAACCATCAGCGTTTCTTAAACAACGACCCCAAAATCCCGCGCACAATCGCTTGGCCACCCCGCGTGCCCAATTGCCGCGCGAATGATTTTGCAAACGCTTCCCCCACCGAATCCGCCGACCCAGATGTGCCCGCAGTCCGCCGCCGCGCTGCAGGTTTTGCGGCCCCGCCATCGTACCGCCGCGCCGCTTTAAACTCGCGCTCTTCCTTGGCCTCCAACACCGCCCGCGCTTCCGCCGCCTCACCAGCCGCCACTTCTTTTGCCGCCGCCTCGGCCCGCGCACGAAGGCGTTCAAACGCCGAATCGCGGTCAATCACCGCTTCATATTTCCCGGCAATGGGCGATGCGGCCATCAACATCGCCCGCACGCCCGCATCAATCGGCCCCAACTGGCTGCTCGGCGGCCTGATCAGTGTGCGCTCCACCACGCCCGGTATCCCTTTATCTTGCAAAAACGATGTCACGGCCTCCCCCGTACCGACCTCTTTAATCGCATCCTCCGTCGAAAAACGCGGGTTTTCGCGGTAGGTTTGCGCCGCCAACACCAAATCGCGTTGGTCGCGCGGCGTGAACACCCGCAGCGCGTGCTGCACCCGGTTGCCCAATTGCGCCAGCACATCATTGGGCACATCTGCCGGTTTTTGCGTGATAAAATAAATCCCAACACCTTTGGACCGGATCAGGCGCACCACCTGTTCAACCTTATCAACCAACGCTTTGGGCGCGCCATCAAACAGCAAATGCGCCTCGTCAAAGAAAAACACCAGTTTGGGTTTGTCCGGGTTGCCCACCTCGGGCAATTCCTCAAACAATTCCGACAGCAGCCACAGCAAAAACGTCGAATAAAGCCGCGGCGCGCCCATCAACTGGTCCGCCGCCAAGATGTTAATGCGCCCCCGCCCATCCGGGTCCACTTGCATCATGTCAGACAGCGCCAGCGCCGGCTCGCCAAACAAATTGGCCCCACCCTGATTCTCCAACACCAACAACCGCCGCTGAATGGCCCCGATCGAACTGGTCGAAACTAACCCATAGGCTGTGCTGATGCTGCTGGCATTTTCACCAATAAACGTCAGCATTGCGCGCAGATCTTTCAGATCATACATCGGCAACGCCTCATCATCGGCCAGCCGGAACGCCACGTTCATCACGCCCTCTTGCGGCTCCGTCAGCTCCAGCAACCGCGACAACAACAGTGGCCCCATTTCGGCCACGGTGGTGCGCACCGGGTGGCCTTGCTTGCCAAACAGGTCCCAAAACGTCACCGGAAAGCTACAATACTTCAAATCCATGCCGATTGTTTCCGCACGCTTAACAAACGCCGCGTGCAGCTTGTGATCCGCCGACCCCGGCAGCGCCACGCCCGACAAATCGCCCTTCACGTCCGACATGAAAACAGGCACACCCGCCGCTGAAAACCCCTCGGCCAAAATTTGCAACGTCACGGTTTTACCCGTCCCCGTCGCCCCCGCGATCAATCCATGCCGGTTGCCAAACCCCAACAACAGGTTTTGCGCCTCACCATAAGTCGCCCCGCCACCGCCCACAAAAATGCTGCTCTCAACCGTCACAAAAACCCCTTTCAACCTTTAGGTGCAACGCCTCGCCGCGCCGCCCATCGCTGTCAAAATACATTGTTAACCGTTCTGTGCCAGAACTGTTGTCACCAACCCAGTCGAAAGGCCCGGTTGGTGTGACTTCCTCCCTGTTAAACTGGCCGCGCCCTTTGAAAAGGCGCGGTTTTTTTCATTCCCCACCGCACAAAGCCGTGAATTTCCCCTGTTGACGCATGCACAATTAGGCCCTAAGTTCTCTACCAATGAAGTCGGCCAGTCCGACAGGGAGCAAAAAAATTCAAGAAAAGGGCCGGTTCGCTGGCCCTTTCGCTTTTTCCCCGCCTCCCCAGAAAATGCGTCCCCGCACATCCCAAACACGCATTTTGCACCCCACCTTGTATGCGCGGTATATTGCCATCGCACCCCCATCGCGCGACGTTTTCGGGCCTGACTTCACCCGGCCGCCATGCTAATGCGACCATCAGACCATTTAAGGCCAGTCGTTAAAGGCCAGTCGTTAAAGGACCAAACGCATGACCAAATCCACACCGTTTTTTGCAACAACCCTTTGCTTACTTCTGGGCACAGCCACCTTTGCCCAAGGCACCGCTGCCCCCGCAGCAGATGCCCCCGCCGCCAATGCAGCCGCCGATGCAGCCGCCGCCCCAGTGGTTGGGACCACCGCCGCCGCCGATGGCCTGTCGATGGGCACCGAAGCGGGCACGGGTGCTGCCGCCGCGCCTCAATTCACCGATGAATTGTTTGGCACTTGGACAAAGCGCTGCGACATCAACACAGAAAACCCTGCCCCCTGCCAACTTTACCACCTGCTGAAAGACAGCGATGGCACCAGTGTCGCCGAGATTTCGTTGTTTGGTCTGCCACAGGGTCAACAAGCGGCCGCAGGTGCAACTGTGATCGTGCCGTTGGAAACGTTGCTCACCGCCGATCTGGTCTTGGCTGTCGATACTGGCAAGGCGCGCAATTATCCCTTTGCGTGGTGTTCACCCGCAGGCTGCATCGCGCGCATCGGGTTTACCCAAGCCGAAGTGGATGGTTTCAAAAAGGGGAATGAGGCAAAGCTAACAATCGTGCCCGCCGTTGCCCCCGATCAAAAGGTGGAATTGACTGTGCCATTGACCGGCTTTACCGCAGGTTATGACGCGGTGAACGCGGCAAACGGCAACTAAAGCCAACACACGCCGCGCCTGATCCGCGCGGCGTTACCCCCGGCGCAACGCCAAAACTGCGTTCATCCCGCCAAAGGCAAAGGCGTTTGACAGCGCCACCGCCACCCGCGCCTGTCGCGCCTCATTCGGCACCACGTCCAGCGGGCAATCCGGATCCGCCGCCACATATCCAACCGTTGGCGCAATCACCCCATCGCGCAACGCCATGATGCAGGCCAGCAATTCCACCGCCCCCGTCCCGCCAATAATATGCCCATGCGCGGCTTTGGTCGATGACACCATCAAACCATCCGTATCCGCCCCAAACACGCGCATAATTGCCGCACATTCGGTCCGGTCATTCGCCGCCGTCCCCGTGCCATGCGCGTTGATATAGCCCACATCACCGGGGGCGAGTTTCGCATCCCGCAACGCCCCCGCAATCGCCCGCGCCGCCCCCGCCTCGCTTGGCATCACAATATCACTGGCATCCGAAGTCATTGCAAACCCGACAACTTCCGCCAAAATCTCGGCCCCGCGTGCCACCGCATGGTCGCGGTCCTCAAACACAAACACCGCCGCCCCCTCGCCCTGCACCATGCCATTGCGGGTTGCGCAAAACGGGCGGCATCCATCCTTGGACATCACGCGCAAGCCCTCCCACGCTTTGATACCGCCAAAACTCAGCATCGCCTCGGACCCGCCGGTGACCATCACGCGCGCCGCCCCCGACTGCACCAGATGGAACGCCTGCCCCATGGCGTGGTTGGAACTGGCACAAGCGGTCGACACCGTGAAACTCGGGCCCTGCAGCCCAAACGCCATCGACACATGGCTTGCTGCCGCATTGTGCATCAAGCGCGGCACCACAAACGGATGCACCCGGTTTTTCCCTTCGGCATAGACCGCGCGAAAACTCTCATCTTGGGTGATCAATCCACCGCCAGCGGTGCCCAAAACCACCCCCGCCTCCAGCGCCAGATCGCCCTGAAACACCAACCCCGATTGCGCCACCGCTTGGCGCGCAGCATAAACCGCAAATTGCGTAAATCGGTCAAACAGCCCGAGCTCACCGCGCGAAAAATGCACCTCCGGCTGCCAGCCCTGCACTTGCGCGCCAATGCGAATGGTCAACCGTTCCACATCCGGCACATCCAGCGGCCCAATCGCGCAGCGCCCATTGGCAAAGGCGGCAAACGTGCCCACCACATCCTGCGCCAGCGCATTGACCGTGCCCGCCCCGGTGATAACAACCCGCCTCATGCGGTTTGCGCGTCAATCAACCCCTGCACCGCCGCCACAATCGTGCGCACCGATGTCAGGTCAAACCCGCTGTCCTCAGGCGTATTGGCGTTGAAAGGCACGGAAATATCAAACGCCTCTTCTATCGCAAATATCGCCTCAACCAGCGCCAAACTGTCCACGCCCAAGCTTTCCAACGTGCAATCAAGGCTTATGTCCGCCACATCCAGCATCGCTTGCTCGGCAATAATCGCGCGCACGCGCTCTTCCACAGTCACGCTTTATTCCCCTTTATCAGTGGCTTGCGCCACGTTCTTCATCCAGCGTGGCAAGCGGCGCAACGCTTTTTGCATTTCCAGATGCGTCTCCATCTTGACCGCAGGATAACCCAGCAACACCCGCCCGGCAGGCGCATTGGTGAAAATCTTGGTGCCACCGCCCGCAATCACATCGTCGCCCACAAAGATATTGTCATTGACCCCGCATTGCCCCGCCAACACCACGCGGTCACCAATCCGGCTGGAGCCCGCAATCCCAACCTGCCCACACAGCAAACAATCGCGGCCAATTTGCACATTATGCCCGATATGCACCATGTTATCCAACTTGGTGCCACTGCCAATCATCGTATCCCGAATGGTGCCGCGGTCCACACAGGCATTCGCGCCAATATCCACATCATCCCCGATGGTTACAGCGCCAAGTGAATGTATCCGCGTCCAAGATTGCGCGGTGCCAACATCGCGCTGCCCCAGCGTTTCGCGGATCTCCTCCACCCCCGATTTTTCGGGCGTAACAAACGAAAACCCATCCGCCCCAATCACGGCACCCGGCTGGCAAATAAAGCGGTCGCCAATCACAACCCGCGCGCCAATCCGCGCACCTTGCAATATCAACGCATCAACGCCAATCCGCGCACCGTCCGCAATGCTCACATGGCTGGCAATCCGCGCGCCAGCGCCAATCACCACGCCTGCGCCAATCACCACAAACGGCCCAATCGCGGCCCCAGCACCAATCTGTGCGGACGCATCCACAATCGCCATCGCATGCACACCCGGCGCAATCGCTGGCCCCGCGTCCATCATCCGCGACAATCCCGCCATCGCCAAACGACCGCGCGGCGCAAATATCGCGGCCTTCAACCCCAGCGCATGCCAATCGGCCCCTTGCCACAACAGCGCTGCCACCGCAGCCCCTTGCGCCAATCCGCCCGCATATTTGGGGTCCATCGCCAGCGCCAATTCATGCACCTGCGCCGCCGCAGGCTCGGCCGCGCCGCTTACCCGCAGCGTTACATCCCCCACCGCTTGCGCGCCAAGGGCCGCCGCAATTTCCGCAATCGTATGGGCCATCACGCGGCTCCCTTACCAACGGCCAACCGGGCCAATCACAAGGGATTTAGCCCGCCCGCGCCTCCAGCACCACCCCGGCCTCTTGCAAGGCGCGAAAAATCGCTGCGTCACGATCATAAACATCGCGCCGATACTCCATCCGCCCTTTGGCCGATGGATAGGCGGTGAAATACACCAAATGCACCGGCAACGGCACATCAAGGCGCAAATTGGTTTCAACACCTGTCGCCAACACCGATTTGAACATCCCCACCGGGTCATCGCTTTGGGCCGCCAGCAGCGCATAGGCGAAATCAAAGGGGTCCCCAAGGCGGATACAGCCGTGGCTGAACGCCCGCACTTCACGCGCAAACAGCGACTTGGACGGGGTGTCGTGCAAATAGATGTTGTACTGGTTCGGGAACATGAACTTCACTAACCCCAGCGCGTTGCTGTCGGATGGCGGCTGGCGCATGGAATAAGGAAAGCTGCGTTCGGTATATTTGGCAAAATTGATGGCGCTGCGCGGCACAACCCGGCCCCGGCTGTCGATAATCTTTAGGTGCCCCGCAGCCCCCGCATTGCGCTTCATCATCGGCAAATATTCGCGGGTGGTGATCGACCGTGGCACGTTCCACGATGGGTTGATCGCCATATACTCCATCTCGTCGGAAAACTCTGGCGTTTGGCGATCTTTGTCCAACGCGCCAATCACCGACCGGGTGCTAAAGGTCACACGCCCATGATCAACGATTTTTGCGGTGAAATCGGTCATGTTCACCCAGATATGGCGGTCGCCGCGCGGAATGTTCATCCAACGCTCGCGCTCCATCGCCACCACGACCGATTCCAGCCGCGCCTTTGGCCCAATGTTCAACTCATCAATCGTGCTGGCCACGGCAACGCCATTCGCTTCCAGCCCCATGTCGGTCTGAAACGCCTGCACCGCTTTGGAAATTGTCCCATCATAACTTGCGGTGACCGAACGTGACAGATACCCCAGCGCCACCAAACGGTCGCGCATCTGGATCACCGCGGGCCCCGTTGCCCCCGGTTTCAGGCTGGCCGCCGCAATTTTTGGCCCCCAACCGCCAGCGGCCACCTGGGCCTCCAGCTCAAACTTGGCGCGCATCAATTGCGCATAGGCCGGGCTGCGCGGCGGCAGTGATTTCAAAAACGCCACAGGTTCTGCGGCCAAAAACGCCTCTAGGTTGGCGCGGCGGTCGCGCAGCGGCACCTCACGCTTGATCAGCGGAATAACTTTGCCCGGCTCCAACGCACCCGTTTGCACGTCATGAGCGTAATCCAGCAGTGCGCGGGTCAAGGTCACATCTAACCGCCCCCGGTCGCCTTCGGTCCGCGCCGCCGCCGCAAGCGCTATCAACTGCGCCGGATCATAGCGATTGGTCGGCAATCCATGCGCGCGCGCCCCGGCCAAGGCAGACAGCAACGCAGACCGCCGCGCCTCTTGTCCCGGACCCGTCCAGATTGGTGCGTAATCGCTGTCGCGGTAAAACCTTGCCACCGCTTCATCGTCAGATGCCGCCGCCGCAACAGACTGACTGAACGCCCCAATCGTTTGCGGCGCTGAAAACACCACCTTGGTTTGCGCAAATCCCGGCACCATGGCCGTCCCACACATCAAGGCAGAAAGCATAAATATAGAAGCACCGCGAACAATCGCAGGACGAGAGACAGCAGACAGAACCATAAAAAACCTCAAGCATCAGCGCGTTTGGGAAAAAAGGCATCAAGATGATGTGTCTGTCCACTCACAAACCCGTAGAAAGGGCGCCAAGTGTCACATTCCAGGCACATGGCTTTTTTTTGCCACAGTTTTAACGACCTCGGAACAATTTAAGCAAGTATTTGCCTATCGGGTGGCATGTTGGGGAACCAAGTCAATCTTTGCTTGGGTTGCGATTCGACCTGTGCCATAAGGCAAGGGCACTCGGGACAAAGTGCAGCAAAGACCGCGATAAGTGGTAGAATACCAGCGACGGGACAGGCGCTTTTATGACGAATGATACTGGAACGATGATCACGCGACGTGGGCTGCTTGGGGCTTTCGCAGCGACAGCGTTGATCGCGACCCCCACCTACAGCAATGCTTTCGGGTTTTTGCGCGGCGCCGGCGATATTCGGCGCATCAAGATGTATTCGGGCCGCACAGGTGAAAGCATCGACACCATTTATTGGGTCGAAGGCGAGTACATCAAAGAAGCGTTGAAAGAAATCAACCACTTCATGCGCGATTGGCGGTCGGGTGATACCGTAAATATGGACCCGCGCACGGTTGATATCATGGCCGCCTCGCACCGTCTGATGGACGCGTCCGAACCTTATATGATGCTGTCAGGCTATCGCAGCCCCAAAACCAACGCGATGCTGCGATCCAAATCTGGTGGCGTTGCGCGCAATTCCTTGCATATGAAAGGCCAAGCGGCCGATCTGCGTTTGAAATCCCGCTCCACCGGGCAAATGGCCAAGGCGGCTGCGGCCTGTGCCTCTGGCGGGGTTGGCAAATACAGCCGCTCCAACTTCGTGCATATGGATTGCGGCCCGGTTCGCTCTTGGGGCGGCTAACCCCCACGCCCTTGAATTAAAAAAGGCGTCCTAACCCCCAGCCCCTACGGTAAATGTTGAAAGGGGAGTCGCTGTTGCGGCTCTTCTTTTTTATGATTAATACTGGCTCTGTTGCACAAATGGTCTGACGGTGAGGGTTCCCCTATCCCCGGACAGACTTATCCCACGACTTCTGTAATGGGCGTGCCGAGAGTGGTGAAGCCGTTCAGGACGGCAACACGAACTTGGAACTCCGCGACCTGACGGTCGAAGTCCCGCGCCATAAGGCGCTGACCCAGCAGTTTGACACAGTGCATCTTTGTTTCGACGCGGCTTCGGCGGTGATAGCCGCTCCATCGTCGCCATATCGTCCGGCCGAAGCGTTTCGACGCGCGGAGGGCCTCGTTCCGCGCGATCGCGCCAGGAGTGTCGGGTTTCCATGGCTTGGCGTTCTTGCGCGGCGGAATGAT